>NZ_CP017774.1:3209345-3851214 GCF_001857965.1 Flavobacterium commune
TGCGAAGAGCTAATTAATAAATAACGACCAAATTGAAAATAAGTAGAAACTAATTCAGGATCATCATTATTGGCAAATTCCGAAATTCTTTGATCAGTAGGTTTTTTTGACTGAGAAGATTGTCCAAGGTTTAGTTTAACTCTTTTAAATTGTTTTTGGTATGCGATTATATGGTCTTTTTTGGCAGTTTCGTAGTCTTTTGAAAAATTAGTCAAATATTCACTTGCTTTCTTTTCGGCATCTTCGGAAATATCTTTATAGTTTTTAAAATTAGTCGCTACCGAAATATAAATTGTCACTTCGTCAGCATTGGATACATTAATACTATTAACATTGGCCTTTTGTACACCGCCTTTGGAGTTGACTTTAATTTGGTTGTTGAAATGCAGTAAATTTAAAATGTTCTCTTCTTTTTCTTGGGTACATTTTCCTGTAGCGACAAGAAGTTCATTTTGTCCTGAGGGAACAATTGTAGCTACGGTTACCATATTCTTTTTTAACGGGCCTACAAAAGAGGTGTTAAAACTGATAGTTCCTTTTTTACTGGATGTTAGATGAATAATGATTAGCTGGTCAGGGAAAGAAGTGAATATTTCTCTTTGATATTCAATGTTTCCAATTTTATAATTAGTAGTAGCAACGGCTGTGTTTAAGTCTAATTTTCTATTAAAATTGGTGAAATTTTCATGTCCGGGAAAATCCAATATCAGATTGCCTATAGATTGATAAACTTGCCCATGTGAGGTATTGTTTCGGTCAGCTATGATATTGGTTAATGCCAGTTTTTGGGCATCAATATAGTTTTCGTCCTGCAAATATTGCTGTATTTTTTTGAGATTTTTTGACGTATTTGGATTGTTGTTTTGGTATGGACTTCCTGACCAAAAGGTATCTTCGTTAATTTGAATAGTATCCCGCTGCGGAATACCGTAAACCATAGCTCCTAATCGTCCGTTTCCTAACGGTAAGGCATCAGTCCAGGCTTTTGAAGGACTACTGTACCATAAAGTCAAATCTTGTTGAGCAAACGAAAGATGATGTGTAAGAACACACAATAAGCTGAAAATAATTTTTCTCATATTTTTCTATTTTTTGGATTCCAATTATCATTTCCTTTTAAAACATTTTCTACTGAATAGAGTCCCGATTCCTGATTGGTAAGTTCACGTATTCCAACCCATTTTGCACGATTGGTCATATTGGCTCCTTTGCCTGTGTTTTTGTATTCGTACAAATGCAAATCTTTACTGGTAGAGGCATAATCCATGTTCCATGTTGTAGGCCAGCCTTTAGGATCTATTTTATCGCTCATGTCACATTTTATCCAGGCAACTTTTGGATAATTATGCCAGGGACGTCCCAGACTTATTAGTTGATTGTCGTCTTTTTTTTGGGGACTATTTGGAGCATAAGTAAGTTTGCATTTATAAAAAATATATCCGTAATCCTGCGTTTTAGGAGTGCTGGGAGCTGTGATCCAGCCACCGCCATAACTTCTTATTTCACAAGAGTCGAAATAGCCAATTCCGCCTCCAAAAATGTAATCTGTTCGTCCTAATACCAAGCAATTTTTGAAATAAGTTCTTGTACCGTCTTTTCCCAGTAAAATAGTGTCCTGATAACCTAAAAAAGAACAGTTTAAAAAGATATTTTTATCAGAATGAATAGTAATAGCTAGTGCCTGACCAACTGGTCCTGCGGTGTTTTGAAAAGTAATATTTTCAGCTCGAAAACCATTACCCTGAACGGTAATTGTAGCCGAAGTACGAATCGCTTGCCCGATCCATTTTGCTGCATCCTCTGCAGGACATTTGTTATTTAATCCTCCTTTACAATCGTAAATATGGTAGCTTATTATTGTCTTTTCACGGCTTTCTCCTTTAAAGCTGATATTTTTTTTATCCTCAGCTATTATAATCTTTTCGGTTTGATACAATCCGTTTTTGATATATATGATTGTTCGTTCTTCTTTATTGGGAGTTACGGAGTTAATCGCTTCCTGAATGCTTTTAAAATTACCTGTTCCGTCAAGTGCAACTACTATTGTGTTTTCTTTTGGTGTAGAGGCGTAAAGCGATGTCAGATTTAGTGAAAGAAGTAATAAGATTAGGAAAAAGTTTTTCTCAAGTGGTTTCATACTGGTATAGGGGAATTAATTATTGATTTTGATATTATATCCAGGAGCCTGAAAGCCCTAATAATTAACAAAAGTAATAGCCGAGTGCCAATGTGTACGGTGGTGTTTTACACATAAAGAGGGGTGATTTCACAATTAAAAACAAAAAAAGTTACTAGATTTAGGAGACCATCTTTTAAGCAAGTAGTTGAAGGTTTAAATCTTTCCGCAATTTTTTTTGAAGTTTACAAGGTTGAATCTAGTTAAGGTATCACTTTATATTATAGTATTTAGTGCACTTACTTTCTAAGCAAGCAGTGTATTTTTGTATTTTTAATTTTTCATTGTGACAAAGCTCTGTAGGTTCAAATCCCTCCATGGTCACAATTTATCATCTTTAAAGAGCGTAGGATTCATGACCCTGAGGTCACGGGTTCAACTCCCGTCTTCGCTACAATGATAATGTATGTGTTTTTTGACACAGTATAAAAAAACAAAAAGCCTTTAAACACTAGTATTTAATGGCTTTTTGACTTTTAAAGTTTCTTTTGAAAGTTCTACTGGCGGAGAAACAAGATGTTTACTGACTGAACACGTTATTGAATGAGTCGTTGAACCTAATGTTTGTAGGTGTTGAGGTGATTTAGCGAGACCCTAATTTTTGATTTTTATAGGGTCTCGATTTTATCTCGATTTAAATAAGATTGAATGAATAATTTGAAATGTCTGTAAAAGAAAAAACCCACTAAATTGTTGAATTTAGTGGGTTTTGCTACCGTTTAGGATTTTTCCAGCGGAGAAAGAGGGATTTGACTACCCATTTCAACGTGTTATATACCAGCTAATTATAATTGAATTTTTATTTGGGTAACCGATTTTACCCCCTTTTTAATCGTAAATAATTCATTTCATTTGTGAGTTGTAAATATACTAATTTTCAATGAGATATCGAACAGAAAAATAATAACATTGCTAAAAAATGAACTAGTAGTTTAAGTGTTTAGTTATGTGTGTCTTGATTAAAAATTGTCTTAGGTAATTTTCAATTTTAACCAAAAATCAAGTGAGTTACTTGTTCATATTTTATACCTGAATATGTACAGAACTCATCAATTGTTAGGAACTCATTTTCTAGCTTATTGAGGTCTTTTTTTATTTTTTGCATCAATCTGGTACTTTGACGATAACTCTTGCCTGTTATACGTTGTATGTCCTTTGGATAGATGCACACCCTCTGGGTATTTGTTTTCATACTTTATACTTAGCTTTGATATAGCGATGCTATACTTCTGACGTGCAGAAATTCTTTTTGCAATTTAGTTATAATTCTTCATAATTATTTATCGTGTTTTTAAGTTCATTCTGGACAGATGTGTCATTTTTGGACATACGGTACACTTGCGGTTTTTTCTTTTGAAAAATGCTTTGTAAACTTTGCCTAAATCATTCAAAATAAGGTTGCAACTAATTAGTAGAATGAAGGAGGTTTTTAATGAATGTTGAATTAAATTTCAAGAATTATGGCAAGGCAAAAAGGCATAATTAAATTAAAGGGTACTATCGGGGATATTACTTTTTATAAAACGCAGGATGGGCATTTGGCGAGAGAAAAAGGCGGAATTGACGCTAATAGAATCGCAAATGATCCTGCGTTTCAAAGAACTCGTGAGAACGGTTCTGAATTTGGTAGAGCTGGGAAAGGAGGTAAGTTGTTGAGAACAGCTTTACGTGTATTGTTGTTGAATTCGTCGGATAGTCGTATGGTGAGTCGTTTGACTCAATCTATGGTTAAGGTGATTCAGGCCGATACTACTAATGATCGTGGATTGCGTAATGTTATTGACGGTGAAGCCGAATTACTAACCGGATTCGAATTTAATATTCGTGGAAAACTGGGAACCAGTTTGTTTGCTCCATATACCGGAGGCATCAACAGAGTTAGCGGTGAAATCTCGGTAGATATTCCATCGTTTATTCCGTTGAATATGATTGCTGCTCCAGGGGGAACTACTCATTTCAAAATTATTTCTGCGGGTGTTGAAATTGATTTTGAAAATGAAACTTTTGTAGAGCAACATGCAGAAACTGCTATTTTAGCTTGGGATGCTACTCCTACAGCAGTAATCAACCAAGTAAATATGGTTACGCCAAACAGCACTAAACCTTTGTTTTTGGCTTTAGGTTTGGAGTTCTACCAAGAGGTTAACGGAAGTATGTATTCCTTGAAAAACGGTGCTTACAACCCTTTAGCTCTTATCGTAGTTAATGGTGGCGTGTAATCAGAGTTATGGTCTTGTTTTTAACTAGAACTTATTTCCCTGAAGGAACCAATGTTAAACTCGAATGCGAAGGTAAATTGATTTGTAATACCATTGAATTGCCGTGGAAGAGAAACGAAACGAAGGTTTCCTGTGTTCCGGAAGGGAAATATTTTATTAGAAAGCGATACAGTGCAAAGTATAAATGGCATTTGGAATTGGTGGATGTACCCAATAGAAAGTATATCCTTTTTCATCCTGCTAATAATGCTCAAAAGGAATTGCAAGGCTGTATTGCTCCGGTAACTAAACTTTCTGGTCCAGGACTTGGTTTGATGTCCCGAAAAGCTTTTACAAATTTAAAAGACATTGTTTATAAAGCTTTGGATAATAAAGAAAGTGTTGAAATATTGATTCAATCTTAATAATAGATTTATGAAAAAAATTATAAAAAGAGCATCAGCTCCCACACCAAAATTTTTTAAAGTGCTTCGAAATGTTGGTTTGGCATTAGCTGCCATAGGCGGAACAATTTTAGCGGCTCCGATTACACTACCTGTAATAGTAACTACTATTGGAGGTTATGTTGCTGTTGCCGGAGGTGTCTTGTCCGCTGCAAGTCAGCTTAGTACTACTGATGACAGCCAATAACCATACTTTGATGGGAACTGCCGGAGGCACATTTTTAAGTATAGTACCTAATATTCAATCTGAAGATATTGTAAAAACGGCTGTCTTAGCTACTGTTGGAGCAGTTGTCAGTTTTATGATTTCGTTACTACTTAAAAGCCTAAATAAGAAGCACAAAAAATAAGTTTAGCCCTAGTTGTGGTGACCTTTGGGTTAAACAAAGTGAAAGCCTGGTCGTTGAGATCAGGCTTTTTTTGTTTTTAGATTTCACCAAATTGATTGAGTACCACCTCAACCACCACTACTTCTGAATTGTGGCAGTATAAATCGTTGTATTTTGCAAAGTCAATTGCTTTGTTTCTGCTGTCAAAAGCACCAAAAAAAACTCTTGATGCTCTTGATTTCCAATTATCTGTTTGGAATAATAAAAAAATGCTCATAGGAGTAATTTTAAAAGTTAATTAATCAGTTTTTCTTGCAATAGCCGTATAAAATAACCCTACGCATATCGTTAATAAGATTGATATTCTCGTGAAATTGCTTTTCTTTTTGTTCCAGAAGTTTTAAGGCTGCCACTTGTTTTAGATGTTCTTCGTGTTCCTGCATCATCAAACTGGCTTTTAGATTGAATTCTTCTGAAAAATTTTGAAGGCGTAAAAAGGGAATAACCGAACCTACTAAAAAGGGATGCCAAAACTTGGTTTTCCATAAGCTATAAGCAATAAAGTAGATATTCTCACAATCTTCCTCATTTTGAAAAATGACAACAAAACTGTTTGTAAATGGTTCTTTTTGGGGCTTTCCGCTGTTTATTCCTTTGTTTAGAATGAAAAAGTGTGGTTTGCTGTAAACAATGCCTTTCTTGTGGGTTTTTGCGATAAAAATCATCATGGCTTCGGATTTAAAGATTAGCTTTTCTTCTAATTTCCTTGTTGCTTCTGATATATACCATAGTGCCTCGCTACGCTCGACCTATAAAATTTTTCAAAAGAAAAAGGAAAAAAAGAAAGCTGTTCTTCAAGTGGAAGGTTTCAAAAAAGCAGGTTTTTCAGAAAAAATACTACCCTAAGTAGAAGTGTTCAGCAGGCAGTTTTTAGTGTTCAGCAAAATAGTCAATTGGAAAAATAAGGGTGGAGATTTTTTATGAAACCCGGAGGGCTTGAACTTGCTTTTTTGAATACCTGGAACTTAGTTTTGCTCTCTTTTTTTTATTTTTTATTTTGAATATCTAATTCAAATGTTCTTGTTTAATCGGATTTAATCTGAAGTATTGGGTGTTGATTTGGAAAATGGTCGTCTTGGAAAGGGTATAAAATTCTTTGGATGGATGAATGAACCAAATCAAAAATAAAAAGCTATTCATCAAGCCAAAGAATTTGATACTCTTTCTTTGATTTGATTTTTGAGGATGCTTTTTAGTTAGTCGGCAGTGGCAGTTTTCAGTTAGCAGTATATTGTCTTATGAAAAGGAAGCATCTTCAAAAAACAATGCAAATACTTACCTAGTGCGATGGGGCAGCAGCGCAGGCAAGGGTATTATTTTTTATTTGTTTATCTGGATGTTCTGATTGTTTTTGTGATAGCTGGTGCCGGAATTAGTGTTCAGTCCCAATAGTTATCGGGATTAGTATTCAGAATTATTTGGTTTAGTGATGAAAGGCATCAGCTATTGCGGTAACAATGTATTTTGATGTTCTGGCAAATAAAAAATAATACTCTTGATGGGATTTTGGTTTTGTGGGTGCTTAAGTAGTGTTCAGTATTCAGTTTGTAGTATTCAGACGAAATGTTTTTATGGAATTAATAAAGCACTTACAAAAGCAATGCAATTACTTCCTATTTAACTGCAAAGCTGATAAAGACAGTTAACGCAAACGTTCATAAAAGCAGTGATAAACGTCAAGTTTCAGATGGAATACAGAATATTGTTTAAGCCAGTGGCGAAGGACGGTTTTTTTTCTATGCAGGCTGGTGTGAGGAAGCATAGAAAAAAGTTATCCTAGAGCCACTGGCAAGCGCGTTGGGTGTAGCGGCTTTTTTACATAATGTTATTATAGTGCATCCTTTAATTTCATTGAGAGCAGGGTAGTTCTTCATGCACTATAATGCCACATTATGTAAAGAAGCTTTGGGAAATAAGACACTATCCCAAAAAGTGTGTAAGTTGAAAAGTTAAGGCTTCGTTTTTATAATCGGAGCCTTTTTTCAAATATAAGGGTAAATTGGTTTAAAACAATTCCCCAATTTTGAATAGGCATTGACCATTTTTTGGTCGCTTCTCTTAAAGCCAAAAATACCGATTTTAATACAGCATCATCTGTTGGGAACGACATTTTATTTTTAGTGTATTTTCTAATTTTTCCGTTTAAGTTCTCGATTAAATTTGTTGTATAAATGATTTTTCTAATTTCAATTGGAAAATCAAAAAATACGGTCAATTCATCCCAGTTATCTCGCCAGGATTTAATTGCATAAGAATATTTGGATTCCCATTTGTCTGCAAAATCGTTTAAAGCCAACTCTGCTGCTTGTTTTGTTGGAGCGTTATAAATATGTTTCATATCGGCAGTAAATTGTTTTCGATCCTTCCAAACGACATATTTACAAGCATTTCTAATTTGATGAACCACGCAGATTTGTGTTTGAGATTCAGGGAAAACACTTCGGATTGTTTGAGTAAATCCATTTAAATTATCGGTAGCTGTAATAAGTATATCTTCAACGCCACGGGCTTTTAAATCAGTCAAAACACTCATCCAAAAGCTACTGCTTTCATTCTTACCAAGCCACATTCCTAAAACATCTTTTTTACCATCTCTGTTAAGCCCTACAGCTAAATAAATAGTTTTATTGATAACTTTCGAACCTTCTCTAACCTTAAAAACAATACCATCCATCCAAACAATTAAATAAAGCTCTTCTAGTGGCCTGTTTTGCCAAGTAACTACTTCATTTGTAATTGTGTTGGTAATACGTGATATAGTCGAAGAAGACACTTCAAAATCATATACCTCCTTGATCTGTTCTTCAATATCACTAACACTCATGCCTTTAGCATAAAGTGAGATGATGACATTTTCAATACCTTGGGCTATATTTTCTCTTTTAGGAACAAGCAGGGGATTAAAGGAAGAATCTCTGTCACGAGGAACTTTGATTTCTTGTTGACCAAAAGAGGTCTTTATTTTTTTAGTTCCGTGTCCGTTGCGATAATTACCCTTAGTGGTTTTATCGTGTTTTTCATTGTCTAAATGAGCATCAAGTTCGGCTTCGAGCATATGTTCAACAGCTCGTTTGTGCATCGTTTGAAAGAATGAGGTTAAATCTTCTGCATTCTTGAAGGATTTATAGAAATCCTTGTTGTTTAATAAGTCGTCTTTGTCAATCATAATTATGTAAGGTTAAAAATAACAAAAAGTTATTTCCGAAAAATATTTTTGAGCTTTTTAAAGGAGCTCAAATATTTTTCAGAATAACTTTTCAACTTACACAGTTAGTGAGACACTACCGGAAAAAAATTACTGGCATGATTCGCGGAGCGTAAGTGTTATTGCATCAATAACCATGACAGTAATTTTTTTTAGAGCGTTGGCAAAGGAGTGGCAATTGGAAACTAAATCTTTAATTGTTGAATCATTTTTTCTAAGTTGAATGATTCTTCTTCAATCCACATTTGATTTTGTATTAATTCATTTATTAGAATTAATTCTTTTTTTGAAAATATATCTATTGATAATCCAGATAATTTTTTTGACAAATCCCAATGACTGTAATGATAATCTATATATGTGCTTATTTTTTTATGAGGTTCATTGGGATACAAAAGAGTAATGTCTGTATTTCTCCCCCTAAGTTTTACTTTGATTCTTGAATAAATTTGCATTCCTGCTAAATCCCAATCGCAAGAGTAATAAATTGGCTTAGAAAGCTCTATTTCATCAATATCATCAATTATTTTTAAATTATTTCCTCCCACATACCACATTTTAATTTGGGTGTTTTTAGCAATCCAAGGTTGTTTCATAAATGATTTGTTTTCACACAAAACAATAGCTTTAGGATTAGGAATATCGACAACTAATCTCCATTGATTCTCTTTTTGGTCTAAAGGAAACTCTGTTATATCTAGAATTTTAAAAACAGCATTCCTAATACTTGTTTTATTTTTTAAGTATTTTGATGTATCAAAAAATTCATTTGAGAAATCTTCTATGTTAGTTGGGTTACTCTTTAATTCTATTTTATTTTCTGCAATTAGCATTAATGTTTTTACATCTTCTAGGGTATAACTCTTTTTTGCATTAGTTTCAATTCCATTTTCTAAAAGAAAACTTTTAGCTTCTTCATATTGTATTTTAAAAGTCTCTTCATAGAATTTTTCAAAATCATCTGTAGCTATTATAATTTTTATATTATCTGATTTTCTGTCAAGAATACACTTGTCTTCCAATAGATATTTTATATATGGGTGTTCCTGAATATTTGCTTTAGTCTTTTTAAAACGGTACAAATCATCAAGTGCCTTTAATTCTTTCCAAGTTACATTTTTATTCATCTCCAGAGTCCGAATTTATGTATTCATCAATATCCTGAAAAACTTCATTTGCAAAGATGCCAAATGGAGGAACATAAGAATCCATATCAGCCAGATTATTTTCCTGCATAATATAAATATATTGCCCATCATCTGTAATTTTTCCTGCCGTTTCTATTGCCATAGTCAGAATTTGATATCTTTCTTTTTTTGCTAGTTCATGTAACATATCATAATTACTACCCAATCCTTCTGCTTCATCAATAGGCATTATTTTTAAACCTTTTTTATTTTTCTCTTCAATTAATGATAATCTTGCTAAGCATAATAAGGCATTTGCTGCATAGGTTTGACCATTACTTCCAGAATTAACCTCATCATTCTCTAGTTTTAAATCAAATTCCAAATCAAAATATGATTTTGGATTCATTAAGTCTTGAGGTTCAACTTTGACACTACCTCCAAGTTGACGAAATGCTTTAATCATCATTTCATTTATATCAATTTCTTCTTTAAGTTCACTGAATAATCCTGTAAATGACATTTGAGTATTTAACTGTTTTCTAAAAGAAGATAACCAACTTTCTGGGTAGTAGAGTGATTTTTTAGAGGTTAAAGACGCTCTGTTTCCTCCTGTGATAATCTTGTTCTTCTTTTTCAGATACCCATCGATTTCATTAATTTTTGTTAAATAACCTGAATATACTTTAAAAACTTCATTAAATATGCTGCCTAAAATTTCGACTTTTCTAGAACCAATTTCCTGAATGTCATGTGTTAGTTTATTTAGTCTCTCTGTAATATTAAAAGAAATTAAGTCTTCATCAATTTTAGATGTTGGAAAAACTGTTGGGAGGAAATGATTTGCTAGTTGTCCGATAGTAACTGACTCATCATAAGGTAAGTCTTTAATTAATATTTTTAAGTTTTCCTCGTAAGCAATTTTTGCTTGTTCGGCTTTATAAACCAAAGAATTTTTTCCACCATCATTTGGATTACTAAACTCCTCATAATTCTCATCAAACTCGATTTTTGGATTAAATATTATCTCATTTAATAAAACAACTTCATTAAGTTCTTGATTTGCGAAACTAAGCACAGTTTCATTTTGGTCCTTATTTTTTTCAAGATTTTTATAGGAGTTTTGAAGTGTATGTTTTAAGTTTAAAATAGCAATTTGACTGTCAATTATATTTGGATGTTTTTCAAGAAATAATTTTATATCAAAATTCTTTTGTTTTAAATTATCTACTAGTTCTGATGATTGTTTGTTAGCCTCTATGATTTCCTTTTCAATAAATTCAATATCAATTATTATATTGTTTTCAAAATGATTACTTTCTAGTTCTTTAATTTTATTATTGTATACCTCAATAATTGCTTTTTGATTTAAGGAATCATAATATTCTTTTTGAATTAAATCATGCTGTTTTAGGACATTTTCTTTGTCTTCATATAATTGAATGTGTTTTTCGAAGTATTCTTGGTTAAGTACTTTAATGCTTTCGTCAATATTGAATTCAGCAAGTTCGGTTCGTCTTTTATATAACTCGATATGTAATTTAAGGCTACCAAATTCAAATAAGCTGTTTTTAAGGCTTTCTTTGTTTTGCTTTTCTGAAATAAGTTTTGCTAATTGTGTTTTGAGATTTTCTTTTAACGCTGACAGTGGTTTTGTTATTGAGTTAGGGTCGCTAACATTTAGAACCGGATTAGGTGAATACTCTATAAATTCATGAACACCATCAAGATTTAGCCAAAACCCATTGTCAGTTTTATCTTTTATTTTGGCATCGATATTATCAAATAATTCTTCGGGATTAGGGACATATCTATTACTATTTTTTTCAGAAGGTTTTACTTTACCATATTTTTGAAAATATACCAAGATACTCTCTGTAGTATGTGATACTGGAAAGTTTAAATTTTCTGTTGTCCATCTTAAAAGAGATTCTGGATTACTAACATCTGAAAATTTTGATAAGGAGTCTAGTTCTGTTATTTCTTTTTCTAGTTTTTTAATGTCACCATCGAATTGAATACTTTCTTTATCAAAATCAACTAACCAATTTGAAGCCTCAAATTTCTGGACAATATTATTTTTTACTAAATAATTTGTAAATAATTCAAGTTCTGACTTTGACTTTTCTTCTGTCTTTTGGAAATAATACCATTCTTTTACTTTTTCTATTTGATTTTCGTTTGCAAATAACCATTTTTCGACAACTTCAATACTAGCTTTAGATTGCTTTATATTTAAAAAGTTTTGTTCTAAATCTTCCTTAGCTTTATTCTCTTGATTTAGGCTATTAATTTTTTTCTTATTATCAAGTAGTTCTTTGAGGTCTTTTGTTTTTAATAGTATTGATTGAATTTCAACACACTGAATCTCATTTTCTTTATTGCTCAATTCTTCAGTGATTTTCTGTTGTTTTTCAATTACTTTTTTCTTTGAAGTATTCCAGAAATTATAGCGTTGAATTAAATAGTCTGTATAAATAGATTTGAAAGTCTTATTCTTATCCAATATACTTTTTAATGAATTTTGTTTGTTATTAATTAATTCAATTTCTTCCAAATATCTTTTATGCTCGTGAAAATCATTATTGATGTTACTCACTTCTTCATTATATTTTCTCATAATGACATTTTGATCATCATCACCAAAAAGGAATTTTTTAAGATTTTCGGATTCTGTTTTAAAGCCCTTTCCTCTGGAGAATGATCTTAATATACCTGCATACGTTTTTAATGTTTCATCGTTTGTTAAATCTAGAGACAATATATCATTATTGTATAGGATTTGGTGATAAGTTCTTCTTTTAAAAGATTTTATTTGTGCTAATTCAACTTTATTAATAAGGTTGTTGAGCGTTTCCACTTTATTATTTATTAATAAATCTTTGTGAAATATAGGTCTGCTCAAAGGTATAATTGTATCCCAATCGTAACCATTTTGAATAATAAACATTTCGGCAACATTACTAGTACTTTCAATGTAAACTCCGATTACTATATATAATTTTGGATTCACTTCAACATTTAAGAAAATATAACCTCTAGAAGATGATTTACCTTTGGAAGTCAATAGCATGCCTTTTACATCTCTATCTTTATTTCCATCAGTTGCAGACTTAAATTCACTTGAACCAACCAAAATTAATTGAATCATATCTGCTATCATGCTCTTTCCGCTTCCACTTTCACCACTAAAATCGGTTCTATATGGATGAAATAAATAATCTGCATTAAAATGTTGTTTAATGCCAATAGTGGATAAACTAAAAATTCGTGGAAAATTATTCTGCATCTTTCATTTCTTTAATCAAATCATCTATTGTGTCAATTTGTGGTTGATAAGTCTCTCTAAGTCTCTCAAAAGAAGGCATCATCTTGAATTTGTTCTTTTCATTTTCATCTTCCCATTTTAGCCAACCCAACTCACCGAATTTCGAAAATGATTTTTTTATCACATCTTCAAATTTTATATCATTAAAATCTGACCCCTTATCCGAAGAGTTATCATTAATTAACTTTCTAAGTGCTTTTTTTTCTTCTTCGTATTCCTCGAACAGAAGATTAATAAACTCAGAAACACTATCTAATTCAATATTACCGTCAAGTTTGTACATTTTTATGAAAAGCATTCCAATTATAATATATTCACTTTTTAAATAATCTTTAAAATCTGAGGAAACTTTGCTTTTGCTGTCCTCATTAACGTTTAAATAGTAGTATTGATTAAATTCACTTCCTTCTTTTACTAAGATTAAATTGAAAAAATCTTTATAGTAATTTTTTAATGACTCAAAATTTTCATTCTCATTTAGAAAACGAAAAATATTTGCATCGTTAGGATATTCTCTTTGAATATGTGTGCCACTTCTTAGCATATAATCAAGTTTTGCAAAAACAGCCAGACTTTTCTTTTCATAGAGAAAACTGTACTTTTCTATTTTTTCTGAATTTTCATCTGCCATAACGCTATTCCTTTTTTTTCCGAATGATTAACTAAATTTGGTTTAATTTCAATCTTATATTTTTGTTTGTTTCTTGTACATTTTCGTAAAATATTATGGGCAGTTTTAACGGCTATGATGATAGTATCTTTATCAATTATCCTGAAAAATAATGGAGCGAAATCTAAAGACCCGCTTTCTTCTAATTCTTGAAATGCAATATCGGTCCAGGTCATTATTCTTTCTTTATCGTGCTTCCATTTCAGTGTTTTTTCGACTAACTCTTTTCGCTTAACAACATCAATTTGTCTTTTAACCACATCAATTGCAAGTTTTGGGCTTATTTCACGAATTGTTAAAACATTGAATTTAGGAAGGATTTCGACAGATTTTATTTTAAATTCTGAAAGATTGTTGGGCAACTGAATTCTTTTACTATTTCCTTCTCTTTTAATAAAGGATTTATCAAGCAAATGATTTATGAATTTGTTAGTTTTTCTATCGAAATCCTTTTTGTTAAAATCATAAATAAACTCTCGAATTCTTGGTTTTATTTTTTCAATTCGTTTACTAACCTGTTCTAATTGATTTCTTGAACTGTCATGAAAATTTTGAACTTTCTGGATGTTTTTAATAAAATTATATCCTTCATTTCTTTCCAAAATGCTTGTAAGCAGTTCATCAATATCGTATGATATTTGAAAAGCATTCTTGAGTTCGAATGCTTGTTCTTTAATTATTTCCAAACGAATTTGAATTTCATTTAAAAGATTAATTATGTTATCGTCTTCCGATTTTATATTGGTTTTAAATTCACTAACTGATTCATTTACTTGTTGGTCTAATATTTCAATTTGTGAAATTAGTTCTGGCATTCTGATATCGAAATGGTCTTCAATCCATAGATTGAAATCATTGTTTTCTTCAATATTTTTTGTCAGACTGTGAAATAACTCATCAAAAAAGCGTTTTATCTTAGCAGGGTTATATTTTTCGATTAATCGTTTCTCTATATTTTGGCAAAGCTCTAATCCGTATTTTTTGAATTGGTAGGTTCTTTTAGTTTCATTACGCCAAAGAAACGATTCTTGTAGCCTTAAAATTATGTTATTATTTCTGTTGTATTCTGTTCTTGAACTTTCATTGCCTTGGTCTTTGAAAACTTTATTAATGATAGCTACAATATTTTCTTCTGTGAACTCTTTATCTTTATACTTAGCATAAAGGGATATGAGAACTAATCCATCATTTTTTTCAGGGATTAATTTCTCATATTGATCTTTTGCTTCTCTATATAGATTAAAGGTTTCCATCTGGTTAGTATTTAAATATTCGCTTTCACCTTTCCAAAAGTTTCCAGCTCCATAAACTTGGATTTGAATAAATTTGAAGGAATTTTTTTCTTTAAAAGATTATGGAAATTTTCATCGTGTGTTGATAAAATTATTTGCTTTTGCTGATTCACCACAATACTTCTTAATAAATCTATAGTCGATAAAATGTTTATACTATCCATTGACTGAATAGGATCATCGACGAAAATACAATCAATAGAATTCCCTTTATCGTCTTTAGCATTTAGAGCTTTCGCTAAAAAAATACATAAACTTAAAATATTTAATTGAGCTTGACTGAAGTATAGATTAGGTATAATAAAGTTTTTATCCCCAACCTCTTTATATACGCAAACATTTAGTTTAGGTTTGTTGTCCTTAAAGTCAGGAATAAATTTCACTTTCTTATAGTCAGGGTGAGGATCAATTCGTTTATATAAATCATTAATTAAATCTTCGTAAAAAAAGGATTTTATTTGCTTTTCTATAAGTAACGATACTTTTCCTATTTCTTCTTTTAACTTTTTATTGATCTTATCCTTTAATGATTTGCTAGTTTTTAAATCACTTTGTTTTTTCCTTTTTTCTTCAAATTTCAGAAAGGGTAATACATTTTCTTTTAGTTGGGATAATAAACTTAATTCTTTTACTTCATTTTGATACTCTGAAATCTTAATGTTATTAGATTTTTTTATATTGTTAATGGCTGTATTAAAGGCTTCTTGTTCAACTGTGGAGATATCTAAATCAATGTATTTTTTTGAATTTGTTTTATATATTTCAACTTCACGTGCTAATCTGTCTATTTTATCATTTAGTTCTTCTAATTCTTTTTTCACAGCATCTTCATTGGTACTGGCTAAATCATTTTCCTTAGCTTCAATCTCTATCTTTAACTTCTCAATCTTGGTCAAATATCCTTTCTGAATATTACTAAGGTTTACCAAGTCTTTGTTAATACGCTCTGATTCAATAGCATCATTGGGGTAATTCTCCAAAAAGAATTTTTTTATCTCATTAACAATGTTATCATTAACAAGAGACTCTCGATCTTCTTTAAATAAATCTATCTTTTTGATTGTAATTTGAGATTGTTCCTCGTTATTTTTTATTTTATCTTTTAGTGAAGCTAAATCCAATTGATGCTTTTGTATTTCTTTGCTCAATTTGTCTAATTCCTCTTTAGCCCATTTACTATATTCTTCAATTGGTTTATTTGAAATTGAACTCCTTAGGTTTGATAATCTCTTTGATTCATTATCTATTTTAGTTTCAGAATCGATTATTGCCTGTTTAATATTGAGAACTTGGGTATTTAATTCCTGGATTTTTAACTCACTTTCAGAGATATCCTTTTTAATAAGTCCTGTCAGTTGTATAATCGTTTCATTTATATCTTCTGAAATACCACTAATAATTTTTTCTATCTCATTTTTTCTATTCAATAATGCATTCGATGTTTTAGATAGCAATTTATTATTTGCTACTTTATCAGCTAAATCAGTATAAGAATTATATTCTTGGGTACATAGAGGACAGGTATCTGTTTTTTTATCATTAATGATAGATAGACCCTTTGAAATAAAACTATCTAATTCAGCTTGGAAAATATCATTTTCAATAATTTCTTTCTGAAGGGAATTTAGTTTTTTGTTTTCATCTTCAATTTTTTTCTTTAAATCATCGTGTTTTCGTAATTGTATAGAATACTTAACAAAGTTATTGTCGAACTCTGAAGGGAAGATTTTATTTTCAATATTTAGTAAAGCACTATTTAGCTCATTAACAAATAACTCAAGAGAAACTATGTTTTTAGAGTTCTTCTTTAATTCCTCTTTCTTTAGTTCTACGTCTTTGTTTAATTGTTTTATTTTATCTCCTGAATTCAGTATGTTTTTTTCTATTTCAGGCAATTCGCCAATAGTTAGATTAATATTATTAATCTCATTTTGTGTCGTTGAAATCTGAACTTCTACTTTTGATAGTTGTACTTTTTGATTTGATATTTCTTTATCTAATGTGTCTTGTGATGATTGCAAATTCTTAATTTCTTCATCTTTATCTGTTGTAAGTTTAATAGTCTCTTTATATTTACCAAACAGTCCTAATATCTTTTCCTTTTGTTCTTTCTCATTTGTCAACTTTGCATTATGATCTTGAATTGAGGCTAACTCGGCTTTTTCTTTTTTTAAACTTTCAAATCTAGTCAAGATTAAAGCTAACTCTTTTTGTTTATCTATTAACTTCTTCAGTTCATCAGAGTTATCTTTAAATTTTTTAAAACTAACTAATGTTTCATCTCCAACAATTAACGTATCCAAATCTGAAATAAGATTCTGATGTTTAGTAACTTCAAACTCAATCTCATTTAAACGTTCGGTTATAGAATTAGTAAGGTCAAGTATTGCGGTTTCCGATGTCTGAGAATCTATCCTATTAAATAATTTTATTTTTTCATTTAGAAGCTCTATCTTTTCGTTGACTTTAGAAAGAATATCTTTATCTCCGTCAAATTTGAGTTCCAATTGAATCCCTTTAAGTTGATCATTTAACTTTTTTATCTCTTTATCATTTTGAGATATAAGAGATATAAGTGTATTATAATATTTATCAAGCTCCTTGTCGCCGAAATACTCAATAAATGTTTTATATCGATCTTCTGGTTTATCCTCTTTAAGAAATCCACTTATCCAATCTTGAGATAAAATAACTTCTCTGAAATATTTGTTCTCAGTTTCTTTTTCATCAAATTTAAAATCGGAAGCTCCTCTTCTGGGAATAGTAATACTTCTTGTTATCTCTGCCTTGTTAGTAAGCAATTTTACAAAACTATCCAAATCTGAATTAGAATACCTATTTCTTAAAATATACTGTTTTTCATTATTACTAATATTCTTTTCCGACTTTGCGATATCCTTGTTATTTTTATTTTTTAAAAGTCTATCAATATTGTTTGTATACCCATACTCGATAGCATCGTAAAAAGAAGTTTTACCAAATCCATTAGGAGCATATAGAGAGACAAAATCTGCATATTCTTTTTCATTAAGCTCGAAGTCAAATGTTCCATTTTCAACTTTATCGTATGCTCTAAAAGCCTGAATTTCTACTTTCTTAATTTTCATCGTTTAGTGTTTTTTCAAGGTGATTCAATACTTTTAATAAATTTTCTTCCTTATCTGCATTTGATTTATTAAAGGAAGTTGCCCTTAAAGCTTCGTTGATAATTACATTCTTAGTGAATGATTCAATATCTTGATTTTTGACATTAAAATCTATGTTGTCATTGATTATATGTTCAGACAATATACTCTTTAATAAAATTTCATCAATATCCTGACTTATTGATTCTATTACAATTTTTCTTGTACTGAATTTATTATTTTCTATTTCATATTTTAAAGGTCTTTGCACGGAACTATCAGTGATATAAAAAATATATGAATTCCATTTAGAAAAATCATTCTTTAGCTTTATCAGATATTCAGCAGTTATAAAGCTGTTGAATTCTCTCCAGAATTTTTCCAAATCATTTAAATTCTTAAATTGGATAAAAAAGACAGGAATATTGTCCCCAAAAATTAAATTCCCAATAATAATATTTTGAATATCAAAGTACTTTCTAATTTGATTATAAATTTCCTCTTTACTGTCTATTCCTTTAAATAATTCCATCTGTTAATTCTTTGATTTTAGTTTTTGAATTTGTTCCATTTATGTTTGCTAACTGAAGAGTACTATTTATGATATGGTGTTGAAACTTAAAAATATTGACCAGTCTCAAGTCATTAAAAGGATCTTCAACAGTGTTGCTAATGTTCATTTTATCTATAGGAGTAGAAATGTCAAGGATAACAAGTTCTTCTGATGAAATTTCAGTTTTATTAGTTTCTGATTCATTTGTTGCACAGATAACTATGGTTCCTCCTTTTTCTATTTGAGATAAATCCGACTTATAAATATCTTCTAGTTTTTTGGTCCACATATCTGTATCAACTATTAATATTTTTCTTTTCTTGTTAATACTAGCTAAATCATTGACATCAACTGTTTCTTCATAAAGTTTTATTATGGTAAAAAATTCAAGTAAAGATTTCCATAAAGATTTATGATATCTTATATGACTTGGAGTTCCATCTACTAAAAATTGTAGACCATTTTCCTTGAAAATTTTATCCATATCAGCACCATCACAAATTTTTTGTGAAATAGCTAATAGAGTATTTCTAATCAGTTCTTGTTTAATGATTAGATTAGGAAATGGAAAAATCTCTTGTAGTAAAACGCTAAAAGTACCAATGTAGGGAGGAAATAGAGGTGATAAATTCTCTTTATTTTCCTCAATTATCTCATCAAAAAAAGACAACGGAGCAAAATGAATTCTTGAAAGCGTTTCCTCTTCATCTTCAACAGCCATTTTTTTCTGAATACCTGCTAAAAGAAAACAAGAACCTTCAGGTTTGATTATTCCACCTCCTGATTGTCCAACTACCTCGGAATGATTTACATTTCTTTCGATTTCTCCTTCGATATAAAGCTCTACAGGATTTTCTATTTTGAGCTTATTCTTTCTATATGAAAAACCATTGTTTTCCCTTGAATCGGGATGACCACACAAATACCAGTTTTCTTTTTCTACAGAATTTAAGTCAGATCTTAATAAAGATTCTATACCATCTATTTTATTTACTTTAATTATTGCAGCGTCTTTGTCCGGACTAGAATGTATATATGGAGTATCTAGTATTTCAAGCTGATTCTCTACTTTCGTTCCATCTTCTTGAATCCATTGTCTAATTATTTCGATACTCTCAACACCTTCAATTACGTGTTTGGCTGTCAAAATATAACTGTATTCACTATTTAGCGGTTGAAACAAACAACCACTTCCGTTAGCTACTTTTACAGTAAAAAATTGTAATTCGTCTCTCATAAAATATTTATAATGATTCAGTCTCCAAAAACTCAACATCTGGAAATTCTGTTCTGTCTTCTTCTAAAATCAATTTAGAAATCAAATTGGGATAATTAAAATATATTTTTGCCTTAGGATTAGCAGCAACTATCCTTCCAATAGTAGATTTATCTGGATGATAATGCAAATCACCATTAGTGCTAATGATATACTTACTCGTATCTATCAAATTCAACAATTCAGTAGAGGTGTTTTTCTGACTCCCATGGTGGGATACTTTAAATAATTCTACAACAAGTTTATTATCATCATGATTGTATTCCAATTTATTCAGTTCCGTAATTATTTCACTGGGATGCGAATCTCCTAAAAATAAATAGTTAGTACGATCTTTAGTTAAAATGAAGGCAATTGAACTTCCATTATATGGGTCGTTATCTTCCTCAAAAACATCTTCTTCGATAAGTTTTTTAAGAGTCTTTTTATAATCCTCTTTTCGTGAGGTATCTAAAGATTCCGGAGCTTTATTTTTCCATTCTTTTAATAATTTTTCCATTTTTTCTTTACCAGGTGACAGAATTTGAAAAGAAACCATATTATTCCAATTGATAACATCTCCTTGTTTAATTATTTTTTCATTCCAAACGTTTTTATCTTTGATATAATTTTCAAAATCAACACCTTGTTTTACACTTGTCAAAGTTGTTTTTTCTTTGAATTTTAATGATTCAATCTCAGACTCCATATCATTTAAATAAGTTTTTATTACCCTTCCAGAATTAAACCATACTTCTTTTATTGACTGGACAGCTAATTCATCATTGCTGAACCATTTTAAAAATCCATCTATGTGATCATCATCAATATGAGTAAGAATTACTAAATCCAACTTTTGATTCTTAGTTTTAAGTTCTTCAATAATCACTTTTAAGTCTCCAGGTTTTATTTTTCCATCCTTCTTGTCTTTATAAGAATATGTAGTTGATGTTCCCCCATCAATCAAAATATTTACATGCTCTTCTCCCTCAGTAAATGAAATCCATATTGAATCACCATTAAATGCTTGTAAAAATTTTATTTTCATAATTTTATTAGAAATTAAATTTATTCATCATTTCCTCATTAAGATATTTTATTAAATCTTATTTTAAGTTCCTTTAATCTTTCAATCAATTCTTCAAACTCCAAAGTTTCCCCATAAATCATATATTCCTGCATTGCTTGATAGTCTTTTTTCCAAAGTTCCATTACTTCTGCAGGTGGTATGAAATTTATTGTTTGTGGTGTGTGTAAGTCATAAGAAATTCCTCTTACTGGTGTATATTTATTTCGGTGCTGGACTAATGTTTCGAATAGCTCTTTATTTTTTATTGCTTCTTTTCCATAATCGTGATCCATTAGTTTTTCTACATCATACAAATGTCTTGACATTCTGTAATGTCTTATGTTTTCAATTGGCTTTAGAAATTCTTCATGCAGCAACATTATTTTTTCTAAAAAGGTTTTGATTGGCACCACTACAATTACTTCAAATGGTGGAATAGTAAAAGCTTGCTCCGGATATATTTGGCCAATGATGGATTGAACTATTTTAGGTTGATTTGGTTCTAACAAAGCTCTAGCTCCTAATTCAATGATAACTCTTTGGGGAATGTATTCTCCTGATTCAACTATTGAGTTGTATTCTAATTCTATGCGATATGGATCACTGGTATCATCTATTTCATCGTCAACTATTAAATTGTAATTTTCATTATTTACACCAAGTTTTTCTAATTGATTACTCAACTCTTCTTTAAATTCACCTACTATAAAACTCCCCGAAGCTTTGCGAAGTTTTTTTATTTGTGTTTTTGATAATTCACCTTCGAAACCTAAGATTGTTCTATCAATTGATAAGTCTATATCTTCTGAGAAACGTTCTATTAAGTTATAAGCTTTACTTAGTGATGTGCCACCTTTAAAAACTAAATGTTGAGCAAATTTTGAAGAAAATATTGCTTTTAACGTAATGGTTACCCACCAATCTTTTTCAATTGCATCGGTAGGAAGTCCTGTTTGATTATTGACTTGGTTTAGTATTTCAAGACGTCTCTTTTCGGATAGTTTAAGCCACTCGTTCATATTAGTCGTTGTTTATTAATTCAAGGATTGTATTTCTAATCCAAGTTGGTGCTGTAACACTATCTTCTTTTAAACTCTCAATCGTCATTTGTTGCAATACTTTTTTAATTTTTTGTTTAGCAATTTCATCTACATTTTCTTTGCCTAGCTCTTTTAATGCCTGAATTATAATGTTAAGCTTTTTATCTTTGATGGTCAGGTTTTTGGGAGTAGTTTTTTTGAATGTGATAGTTCTTTTGCCCACTTTAATTTTTCTTGGTGCTCCATCAGTCAAATAAACCACATTCATAGGTACTTGTGTTGATAAACCAAGTTGTTGCAATGCTTGTACACCTGTAGAAATTATTCTTGCTTTATCTCTTTTTGCTATAGCAACTGCAATTTCTTCGGTTGAAGGAAATAGGGTTCCAAGAATTTTATCTTTTTTGGGATATAGATAAATACCGTGTGCTAATCGAATTAAAACTTCTTTTTTTTCTAATCGCAATAGTACCTTTTTTACATTTTCGGCAGTACCGAACTCAATAAAATCAGCTATAAATAGAATGCTCCCTTTTTTTAAGGATTTTATTTTTTCTTCTATTTGATTGTGAATCGATTGTGGTTTCATGTTGATATTGTGTTTGTCCCAAATTTAGTAAAAAAATGGGACAATTATTTGGTGGTATTTAATTGAGATGAATTTACAAGGATAAAATTATATTCATAATCATTTGTATTCAATAACATCGCTAAAAATCTGTAAATCGGATACCTTATTATCTCTATGAAATTTTCTACTGTAATCTATATCTTTAAATCTTACATTGCGCTCACCCCAAATCCCCCAAATGAGTTTGTAATCATTCTCCAAAAGAAACTTATCCAGTAAATCTTTTCTTAAGTAGGTAAATCTGTGATTGTTGTTATAATTTTTTTTATAGAATAAGTTGTGAGAAGCTAAATTCCCTTTATCATCAAAAAGGTCAAAAGTTTGAGGTTTATTAATTAAATTTAATGAATTTGCCAGCTCTTTTGAAATAACTGTTTCATGACCAGCCTGATTTAATTCACTATGATTACTTTCCCAACTGTAATCCATAACAGGTAATAGTACTTCATATTCATCATAGGTTACTGAATCTATCTCAATGAATTCTGGATATGAATATTTTATTTTGTTTTTATCAAAAACGGGTCTGGCAAAATATCCTGGATCTCCTTTTTTAACTTTAACTGTTTTTCTGTTTGCTTCAAAACTTATTATACAAGAATTATCGGCTACAGATTCCCTGATACAATATAGTTCACCTGCAAAAGAGTAGTAATTACTTCTTGGGTCGGGTAAAAAGCGGCCACCTATATCTTTCTTTTTTATAAGCAGTTTTTTTAGTTCTTCATATTTATCATTTTTAACTAACAATCCTCTGATAAATACAAAAACTTCGCGGTTAATTTTTTTTCTTTCCTGTACTATAAACCCATCTAAACATATCCAACTTTCATCATGACCTTTTAGTTTATCTATTTTTAGATATTCGTTAATGTCCGGTTTACCTCCATTGATATACCATTCTAACAACGACTGCTTTGAATCACCGAGATAATCTTTTAAAACAAATTTTTTGTTTTTAGCACGCTCAGGGAAACTTGGATCTATATCCGCATCTGAAAAGCGGAATCTATCCCAATCATCTTCTATCAGTTTATTGTCAATCCTTAATCCAGCTATTTCAAAATAAGCAATCCATGAATATTTCTTCCCATATCTCTCAGTATGCGCTTGTTCCGTTCTAGAACGATAACTTTCAGATCTTATCCTACCATCAATTTCATTGAATTGTGCTTCATTCCATCCTAATTCATAAATTCTGGCATATATCTGTCTTCTAACTTTTTTCTTCTCTGGTGGGTCAGAATAGGAATGCCCTCCTTCTACAATTCTGCCGATAGTATAATTACTAAAATCCATACTGATAGGTTCTGAAAAAATACCTTCTTTCTTTTCATAATCAAATTCATTAGGATTTCGATTACCACCTATTGTGAATGGAGCAGTTGTAAGTAATATTTCTTCGGGTTTCAATAAATCATTATGGTGTAATAATCCAATTTCAATAATTTTTGAAGCATAATCCCTAGCCAGAATATGAGTTGTCGCAAAAGGAGCCTCGTTTTTAAAGATTAATTCAAATAAACATAATACAATTTTTGGTAATAATTTTTTTTTGAAATTTTCATCATTATTGTGTTTGGCCATTACAACTCCATATAATGCAGCTAATGTCCTTTCCCAAATGTAAGGGTCATTGACAGACAATGAATACTTAACTAGTTCTAAATACTCATTGGAAAACTTCCTGCCATAATAATACAATGCTCTAGTTGATAGATCTCTAAATTCTCTATTAGTTGAGGTTAAAAACCACATTGTCTTTTTGGCTGCCAGATGAATTTTATCTGTTCTTAATTTTCTTTTAGATTTACTTGCCTCTTCAAAGCCTATTAAGAAATTCCGATATTTCTTATCGTATATATAATTGTTAGATCTTATATGTTCTGTCCAACTTAAATCTCTCTCAGAAACTTTCATGTTGAACAATAAATCGGATAATAAATTTATGTTTAAAGGATTTTGACTATCCAAATCAGTGTTTTTAAATAAACTATAAATAAGATTATGTTTGCTAACATCTTTGAAGTTTTCTTTGATAATATTAATTGTAATAGACTTATTATCAATAATCTTTTTTTGATTTACTTCGAAAATAGATTTTAATAAATAATCGTTTAAAGTTTCATTCTTGATAGATGAATAAAAATTTAATCCAAATTTTTTGATTGCCAATACACAAAAACTCCTCAGTATATCATTAAATAGTGGGTGACATGTTTTTCTATTTAAAAGTTCATTTTTAAATTTTGTTGATTTGATTATGGTATTTAGTTTTTCTTCAGAATCAATTGATTTGAATAGGTTTTTTGCAATTAAATAACCACTTAATAGGTCATAAGTAAAGGTTATAACCTCCACATTATTCCAATCTCTGAAAATTAATAAATCTTCTTTTTCAAAAACCAGAAACTCTTCTTGGTCAAATATATTATGAATTGCATATTCAAAATCAATTTCCCTTGAGCTATTTTCCCAAAGAGATTTAGAAATTTTTTCAAGAATATTAATGGTGAAATTTTTATTGAATCGGAGTTCTTTTCCTAGTTTTTCGCTAATATTTTCATTGCATTTTATTAAATATTCTTCAAAAACATCAAACAAGTCCTCATTTTGGAATGAAACGGATTTACCTTGTTTTGTCTCGCAAAATATTTTTAGATAAAGCGGCTCGGAAAAAGCATTTACAGCTTCGGAAGAATGAATAAGAGTTATATTGTAATATTTAAAGTATTTATCCATTGCTTCATTGAGATTGTAATTGGTAAATCCATTGATCCTAATCAGCTTGGCATAGTTGCATGAATCATAATTAAAATAATCTTTAGGGAATAATTCTTTTTTGTAGGACGTCCTAAAAGTAGTGATAAAGAGTATATTGGGATATTTTGCATTTATCTCGTTTATTAATTCTTCTAAATTATCCCCCCAAACAAATTTCCATTTTACAGCTTCATTAAGTCCATCAATTAGCAATATTGCTTTGGTCTTTTTAATTCTTCCGGCAATATCTAAAACACTGAGAAAATCACTTATTGTCCAATCTGTTGGCAAATCTAAAATACTTCTCAATTGTTCCTTTAAAGGTAAATCGGATTTGAAACTTTTGCCAAAAACAAAGACAGCTGGTTTATTCTTATCTAACTGTTTTTTTACAATATCAACAGAGATATGTGTTTTACCTTTTGAAGCATTACCGTTAATATGAACTTCATTAGATTTTAAAGTGATTAATTCTTCAAAAGTACCCAAGAAATAATCATAATTTCTGAGTGTAAAATAAGGTCCAAGTAATGTTTCTCTACATTTCTTAATTTTATCTTTCGAAGATTCATTTTTTTCTAATTCTTCATTATCCCAGTGAATTGATTTAAGTTTTTCAGAATTTTTATATGACATGTAGGCTTCATAAAAGTCTCTGTAGCGATTTTTATAATCTTCAATTTTTGTTTCTAGAGAGACTGATAATTTGTAATTATCAGCCAAAAAATGAGATTTTATATCATTAAGTAACTTTGCTCCATCATTAACTATAGTATCATATTTATTTTCAAATATAAATGATTTTATTTCCTGATAAATCTCGTTAAACTCAAATTTGTTTTCTTCATTTCTGATCCTATTTATCTCTCCATTGAATTCTTTTTGAAAGTGATAAATTCCAATATTGTCTTCATTTTTTTCTATCAAATTAACTAATTCTTTACCTCCTAAACGGCTTGTTATAAAATCATCAACTTCACCTTTGACATGTAAGGAATCTAGATATTTTGATTTAATAACATTGGAGTTATAAATTAATTCAAACTTTTCTTTGAACCAGTTTTCATCTAAAATCTTATCAGAAAAAAAGAATTTATATATACTTGGATGCTTTCTTAAAAGATTTAATATTATGCTATCTCCCCAATGATCAATAATAATGTTACTACTGGTTGGTAAAACTATAAATCCATTGTGTTTTAGATTACCAACCCCATCAAACCATTTTTTTTCTTCATTAGTCAATGAATTTTTAGAACAAAGAATCCATCGTTTTAATTTATTTCCATGTTTATTGTAAGCAGTATGTAGCGATTTTTTTATCTGTTCTTTTCTCCCTCCTTCGTCAAATCTTCCAAAAAATTTACATTGCCAACCCCAAATATCCCCGTTAGTTAATTCTAAGTAAAATTCGACTCCATCGCCACCGCCGCTATCATCAATACGGTTAAATCTACCTTCATTTTTATATTCTTCTAGACATATTTGAAAGCACAATTCTTCAAAGCTTTTGTTTTGAGTTGAATTGTAAGGTTTTAATTTATCCCAAGAAATTATATCAATCATATTTAAATATATATATGCTAAAATTAGAAATAATTTTAATTTTTTGTCATAATTTGATTTCATTTTTAAATCTTTAATTATCATCATAATAAAAGATTATTGTCTTTTATATAACTGTTCAAGGTGTACAATTCGATTATATCATCTTGATTATTCTATAATTTAATTTGTTTGGATTTTCTAATGGGATGAAATACAATTCGTTTATTCGTAAAATGATGCCGTAATATTGTATTGGCTTATCGGTGTTGTTTTTTCCAACTTTCTATTACTAGAGGCTAAATAGGTAAGGGGGTAGTGATGATTAACTCTATCCCTTTTGTTTTGTTCTTGATAATAATTTTAACCCTGTTTACATAAGCAGTTTCAAATTTCTGTTGTTCAAAAAAGAGCTAAGCTTTTAAGCGTTGCTTTTACATATCAAATTAATCTTTGTAAGACTAAAAGTTGCTTGTTATCTCTTATTATCAATCTTTTTAATGATAACAAAAAATATTTTTTGTACTATTTTATGCCCATTTGTAAGGGCTTTGAATGTTTTTTTAGAGTATTAAGTAAGAAAATACAGGACGGTACAGGATACTCATTATTTTCCAAAATAATATTTTTAACAAGTTAAGATTTATGTTTTAAATATGTTATAAAATTTTAGTTCTTACAAAAAATATACTAAAAAAAACAAATATGTTTAAAACTGGATTTCATTTTAAGTTTATGAAAAATAATTTTAAAGCATTAATAAAAGAGTTTCTTAATTAAATATGACTAAACAAAGATTACTATACATTTTTATTTTAAGTGGTTTGATGTTCAGTTGTAATAATGATGCAACAGATAAACAACCTGATTATTGGCTTAGCAAAAGCAGTAATGAATTTCCTAAAGATTCTTCTTACTTAGAAAGAGCGACTGTACTTTCCGGAAATATGAAATCCTTATTAAATTTTGTGGGTACTTTAGATGGTATCAAACGTAAAAATACTATCTTGACTAAAGAAAATTTAGATTCTATTGCTAATTTGCTTGCTAAATCATTTAAAATATCTGAAAATGAAAAGCCTTATTTGATTTTAGATAAAAAATATATCACCAAGGCAAAAATATTACACAACAATCAACTTGCCTATAAAGGCTTACTTGAATCGAATTGGAAGAATACCGTAAGTTTTAAAGACTATCAAGAATATATATTGCCTTATAAATTGACTAACGAAATTTATGATAGCTGGAGGGACAGTCTTTATTTGTCGCATCAAAAACTTATAGTATCAAGTCCTGTTTTAAAGAACTTGGATTCGCTATACAAATTTCACACTAGTAAAACTTATAATTCTTTAAGTTCGAAAGTTTCTATGCGAATGCTTTTTCCATCAGAAGAAAATTATTCATGGATGAATCTAACAAAAGAAGGGGATTGCGTTTCAAGATGCCGATATGCTATTTATCATTTACGAGCTGCCGGCGTTCCAGCTACCTATGATTATATTCCTAATTGGGGTAACAGACCTTTTTCAAGACATGCCTATGTTGGTTTAGCTAATAAAGAGAATCAGGTACCTAAATTATTGGAAAATAATAACGACCCTAAAAATATGGTGGATAATTTGAATGCGGCGATGAGTCCTAAGAAAATGAAAATTTTTAAGACAAAAGAATTGCCTAAAGGTTTGTATGTAGAGTATGAGAAAACTATACCTAAAATTTACAGACAAACCTGGACAACACAAGCTGAAATGAAAGGTTTGCTATCAAAAATGCCTAGTGAAGAGCTTTTTAGAGATTTAATAAAACCAAATATGATTGATGTTACAGCGCAGTACCTACAAACTACTATTGTTACAACGAATAAAAGCTTATTTGAGAATAAGAGTATGGCTTATCTCGCCACCTTTGATACCAATGATTGGACTCCTGTTGCTTTTACGACTTTTAATTGGTACGGTAAAGCAACATTTAAAGATGTGGGTAAAAACATAGTGTATTTACCAATGACCTATAATGGAACATTAAACGCTTATGAGAATCCTTTTATATTAGATAATTCAGGAATTAAAAAAGAGTTGATTTGTAATAAGGATAAAAGAATCAGTATGAAGCTTATTCGAAAGTTTCCTTTGTTTTCTTATACTGCCGCACATAGTGAAGATTTAAAAGAATGCCGAATTGAAGGAGCCAATGATCCTGATTTTAAAGATGCAAAGCTTTTACATGTTGTTAATGGCTTGGTGTTTAGTACAAAACAAGTTGATTTTAAAAAGCCTGATAGTTTTCGATACATAAAAATGGTAGCCCCTGAAGGTGGAAAATTACGATTAGCCGAAATAGAATGCTTTTCTAATAATAATGGAGCTTTAAAAAAAGTTGAAGATGTCAATTATTTAAAAGGAATTCTTGAAGGACAAAAAGGAAATGCATTTGATGGGGATTTCTCTAATTATCTTGTTGGTGGAGGTGTTAAGTTGGATTTTGGTACGTCTGTACCCATATCCAAGATTCGTTATACTCCCATGAATGACTCCAATTATGTTATTCCTAATTATGAATACGAATTGTTTTATTGGGATAATGGATGGGTATCAGCGGGGAAAAAAATAGCTGATAATGATTACATAAATTATTCGAATATACCATCCGGGACTATATATTGGTTGCGATGTTTGACAGCTGGGAAGGAAGAACGAATTTTTACTTATGAGAATGGGGTACAGATTTGGTGGTAGAATAGTAAGTAAAATACTGTCTTTTTTTTAAACCATATAAGCCATATAGGTTTTTAGGTTTAATCTATTTATTTGGTAAGAAATAGAGACTTAAGTTCATATAAGAGCTTGGTTAATAACTAAATAAAAATAATTACTTATATAGAAAAATTTTAAAGTTAGATACAAAATGAATAAATTAAAAACAACATCATCGATGCTTCTTAGTGTTTCAAGAGTACTTCTTGTTGTTTTTGTTACTATACTTATTTTGGTTATACCTCAGCTGAATTTTTCAGAATATGTATTGCCTACTATTACGAGTAAGATGATTTATTTTCTTTATGGTTGTATGATTATTTGTGGTATTTACACTTTAAAAATTGTTTTTTCTAAAGAAATAAAATTCTCTATTTCTAAAATTGATATTGCGCTTTTTGTATTGGTGTTTTATATCACTTTGAACCGCTATTTTATTCAATCACAATATGGATTTTCCATTCGTTATGTAGAATTATTGGGACTTAGTTTCTTTTATGTTGTGTTGAGAACTATTGCTATTAAAAATTATTCTTGGTTATTGTTGTCTGTAGTCGTTTCTGGAGTAATCCAAGCCGTGTATGGTAATCTTCAACTACTAGGATATTATGATTCCAACCATTCGTTGTTTAAAATGACGGGCAGTTTTTTTAATCCTGGACCTTATGCCGGTTTTTTGGTTTGTGTTTGGACTATTGCTTTAGGAATGTATCTGTTTAAAGATGATATAATAATGCAAGTACAATCACATAAAAAAAACAACTCTCTATTTTTAAACGACCTTGTTAAATTCGTTTTTGAATACATTCCTTTATTAGGAGTTATCAGTATGGCTATTGTATTTCCTTCTTTACAATCCAGAGCTTCCTGGATAGCAGCTACAGTAAGTAGCTTAGTTTTGTTAGAGTTAAAGTATCATTTTTTTAAAATAGTATTTAAAATAGTAACTAGCCGTTTTCAAAAAATGGCTGTTATTTCAATCCTCATCATTATTTTCATTATTGGACTTTTTAGTTTGTATCATTATAAAAAGGCTTCTTCAGATGGACGTGTTTTTATTTGGAAAGTGACCACTGAAATGATTGCTGATAATCCTGTTTTTGGTGTGGGTTTTGACAGATTCAAAACTTATTATATGAATTATCAAGCTAATTATTTTGCTAAAAATGGCGAAACCACAGAATCATTAGTAGCAGATAATGTTTATTATGCTTTTAATGAGGGGGTGCAGTTTGTATCCGAAAATGGTTTGATTGGATTAGTGTTATTGTTTTTTGTACTGTATATTTTGTTTCAAACAAAATCAAATAAAGAGGATCAAGCAATATCTATAATAGCCAAAACGGCACTACTTACTATTGGAATTTTTGGCTGTTTATCCTATCCTATGCAAATTCTCCCCATAAAAATTATACTCATCATGGCTTTGGCTTTATTAGCCTGTTTGGATTTAAATGTTTTTGAACTTAAACTGTCACAAAATAATATGCCATTAAGTTTATATAAAACCATGTTTTTATTGTTTAACATTATTCTTACTATTAATCAAAGTATTTACATCAATACACTCGATAAAGGTTTTAAAACATGGCAAGCAGCTGCATTACCTTTCGAGAGTTATGAAACTGTTTTAAAAGATTATAAAACAGCATATCCTATTTTTAAAAATGAAGGTGATTTTTTAATGAGCTATGGGAAAACATTGTCTTTGGCAGGAAAAAATACCCAAGCTATCACAATCTTAGAAGAAGCTAAACAGTATTTGAATACTACTGTTATACAAACGGCTTTAGGAGATGCCTATAAAGGAGCAAAACAATACAAGAAAGCTGAAACAGCATACCAGAAGGCTTACAATATGTGTCCTTCTAAATTTTACCCCATGTATTTATTGGTGAAATTATACGATGAAACTGATAATAAAAAACAGGTGTTAATAATGGCAAATAATATACTCAACAAGGGAGTCAAAATTCCCTCAACAGCTATTAAAGAAATACGAGAAGAAATAAATCAGATTTTGATAAAATATAAAAATCCTCTGGATTAAAAAAGTTAAAACAGCTTCGAAATGTATAACTATTAAATTGAAAGCCTATGTAATATAAACTAACAGTATCCAGAGGAAAGATTTATTCTGTGATTAACAGAGAATTTTTGTTTTTTAAGACGTATCATCTTTACAACTCTTTTACTATTTCAAAAAGTTGTTATGTTCTGTAAAGTAGCATACCTGTTCAGACTTTACAAAGTTATTAATAATTTATGATAAGGATATGGTATCCTTATAAACCATTTAAAAAATTTATAAAATGAAAAAAATATTAGGAATTTTAGGAATCTCAATGATTATCGCAGTTAGTTTTTTTAATATGTCATCAGTAGTTGATGCAAATCAGAATGTGGACTTAGCTTCAATATTACAAAATGCGAATGCTGATTCAGAAAATGGTGCTTATATATATCATTCTAGTATGACAGGGAATTATGATATTAACGAAGTATATTGGACTTTTGACATAAATAAAAATAAATATGTTGAATGTAAAGTTACAGGCAAAGTGGCAGTAACAACTTGCCATGGTACTGGTACGAAATACTGTGAAGAAAAAGAAGAAATTTGGAACTACAATGATTCTTGTAGTAACATTTAATAATATTAATAGTTGAATTAATCAAAAGTTTAATCTAATGTTCTCTGAATATTAGATTAAACTTTATAAAAACTAACTAAATTATAAATAATGAATATTTATTCAAATCAAATTTTGAAAATGGTTACTTTATCATTTCTTTTTTTTATCTCATGTAATAAACCAATTAAAAGAGAAAATATAGAAACTATTCAAGTTAATTTAAAAACTGAAGAAGTTGAGGTTTCATTTGATGATTATTTTAGTTCAAGAAAAGTAATCGCTTTAGAAACTAATGAAAATTCTATCTTTTCTCAAATTGACCGTATAAGTTTTTATGAACACAAAATTTTTGTCTTGGACAGAAAGTTAAATTCTATTTTCGTTTTTAACGAGAATGATGGTTCTTTTTTATATAAAATAAAAAATATTGGTAGAGGTCCTCAAGAATACACGGGTTTAATGGATTTTACTATTGATGAAAAAAACAATAATCTTGTACTCTATACTCATAGACCGTATGGCTTATATATCCATAAGTTAGACGGTGCATTTGTAAAAAAAGTAAGATTGGATAATTTTTACATTAACATGGCTTCTATTGATGGAAAGATATTATTTTTAAATAGGGACGTTAAAAATGAATGTTTATTATTTGATTATAATCTAGCTAAGGCTGAAGAACAAGGTTTTTTGGATATTAGTGATAGAGATAAAACATATTCAGATCATATTCTAGGCACTCCTTTTTTAACAAAAGATAAAAATATTCATTTAAGTTTTCCATATTCAGAAACAATTTACGAAAAGAATGAAAAAGGGGTAGAAGCCAAATATTATGTGGATTTTGGGACACAAAAAATGCCTGAAGATATTTATAAACTTAAGAAAAGTTTTAGAGAGTTATTTGATTATGGTGAAACCAATAATTATGGTTATGGTATTTGTAATTTTAGAGAAAATAAAGATTATATTACTTTCAATTATCAATTGACTAATTTGGCGATTTACTCAAAAAAGACAAAGAAGACAAAAAAGATTAAACGCATTATAAATGACGATATGGTGTATGGGAATTATCTAGCTCATGATGGGAATGATAATAATTTTGTTTTGCAATATCCGGCAAAAGTCTTTAAAAAACAAATGAATATATACAAAGAAGAAGATATTTGGGATAAGGTACCTAATCACATTAAGAAATTAGATAGTTTGGTTACTGATAATGATAACCCTGTGTTGATGATTTACAAATTCAAATAATTTAAAGCTATATGAAGAAAATAAATTATATAATAATTCTAATTCTTATTGTTTTAAACAGTGTATTGGCCTATAAAATTAAATCCAATACTACTGAATTTAGAACTATTTATTCATTATTAAATAAAAAGTTAGACAAGAATAAAAGTGCAGTAATAAAATTTGAACATAATTTTATTCGGGAGCAAAAAAATGAGAATTTACAATTAGATTCTAATTTTGAGTTGTTAGATATTTTAGGTAATAAAGTTTTTGCAAAAGATATTTTAAAAAAGAATAGTTTAGTTTTTCGATTTTCAGAATTAAATTGTGGAGACTGTATAGATGCTGAAATTAATGCTTTAATAAATAATAAGGATAAAATTAAAAAAAATGTTATTTTGATTTCATATTATCAAAATCCAAGAAATTTATTTGTATTTTATAATGAGTTTCAGAAAAAAGGCTTGGTTAATTTTGAAATGTATTTGTCACCAGCTAAAGGTTTAGGTATTCCATTAGATCAACAAAACATACCTTATTATTTCTGTGTCAATTCTAATTTAATCATGAATAATTTTTTTATTCCTCAAAAGGAGAAACCAAAGTTATCACAGGTTTATTTAGAATGTACTTCTAAGAATTTCTTGAATTAATCAAGGATAAATGGATTTTCTTTGATTTAACACTTTTTCTTTCAGTTGTTCAATTTAACATTACATTTATGTTTGAAGTATTATATAAAAATTGCCGTATCTTTAGTTTTTTATGCTTGGTTTTAACTTCTGTATTCTTACAAGCACAGGACAAAAACACAACTCTTGATGTTGAAAAAGTCTATCTCCATACCGATCGTCCCACCTATTTTCTTGGTGAAGATTTATGGTACAAAGCCTATAATGTAAAAGCTTCTAATAATTTGCTTTTTGATAACAGCAATATTCTATATGTAGAATTAATTTCCTCCGATTCAAAAATAATTGCCCGTAACAAAACCAATTTAGAAATGGGCTTAGGGCATGGTGATTTTCAATTGCAGGATTCTTTAGATGTAAAACCAGGAAAATACCAATTACGGGCTTACACCAATTGGAACCGGAATTTTGGAGATGATTTTGTGTTCAAAAAAGAGATTGAAATTATAGATGTTTTTGAAACAGATTCTTCAAAAGAGATTAAGAGCGATCTTAGTTCAAAATCTTCTGCGAAAATCATCGAAAAGCAAAATACTTTAAAAGTCGATTTTTTCCCAGAAGGAGGTTCGCTTATTGAAAATGTATCCAGTGTGGTAGGTTTTAAAGCGGTTGATACAACGGGAAAACCAATTGAAATTAAAGGAGAAATTTACGATTCGGATAATGAATTAGTCACTTCTTTTCAAAGTGTGCATGATGGTATGGGAAAACTTCAAATGTTACCAATAGAAGGTAAAAGTTATTATGCGAAAATTAAAAATCTAAATGGAGAAGAGCTTCAAGTGAAACTTCCAAAAGTTTTACAACAAGGTTATATATTGTCTTTTAGAAATTTCAAAGGCAGAAATATTCTAACAATTTCTACAAATGAAACTACATTACAACAAAATCCGAATGCAGTTTTAACTGTGGTTTGCAAAGCCAAAGGAATTTCTTATCTGGAAACAACACAAATTTTAACAGAAACCACGCTGTCGTTTGAATTACCCAAAGACAAAGCTCTTGGAGGCATTAGCCAAATCACGATATTCGATAATAGCAATAAACCACAAAGTGAACGATTGGTTTACTTTGAAAAAGAACAAGATTTAGATGTTCAAATCGCAACTGATAAAACGACCTATCAACCCGATGAAAAAGTAACGTTGAATGTAAGTTCTAAAACGAAAGAAGGAGCAGCCAAATCAGCTAGTTTTTCATTGAGTGTAACTGATACTAATGGAGTTGAAGATGCTAATTTAGATTCAAACATTTGCTCTTATTTCTTAATGGAATCTGATATTAAGGGCAAAATATATCATCCAGGATATTATTTTGAAGCAAAAAACCCCAAACGATTAGAGCATTTAGATAATTTATTATTAACTCAGGGCTGGCGAGATTTTGTGTGGAAAACATTACCAACTCCTAAAACCGAATTTAAAGTAGAAAAAGGAATTACAATTTCAGGTAGAGTAAAACAGCTTTTTGCTGATAAACCATTGGTAAATAATAATCTGACATTGGCTTTAATGAGTAAAAAGAATCGCAATATTTTTAATACAAATACAGATTCTATTGGTCATTTTGAATTTAAAAATTTGATGTTTTCCGGAAAAACAAATATGTATTTGAATACCAGAGACGAAAAAGGTAAATTCAGAGGTGAAATTGTTTTGGACTCAATAGAACAAGATCCGATAACTGTTTTGTTTAAAAAAGAACCAATCAATTTAAATGAGACAACTAATTCTGTTGCTGAAAATGTGTACAAGAAATTTATCGCTTATGGAGTAAAACGAGAAAATGTTTTGAAAGAAGTTGTAATTAAAGCCAAAAATAAATTTATCAGGCCAGTTTTTTATGGAGCTGTTGATTATAGTTATATAGCAGATAAAAACACTAAAACATTAGCGACTATTTATGATGTTTTAGATAAAGTTCCAGGTATTTTAGTTGTTGATAGAGCGATTAGTGTTATAGGTGCTCGTCTTATGGGGGTGGGTGTACGCGACGAAACACCGGAAGGTGAACCTATACCTGACAAAAGTCCACTAATTTTAATAGATGGTAGTCCAATGATAGATTCCAGTCAATTAGATTGGATTTTACCTACTGATGTCGAAAAAATAGATGTAATACAAAGTTCAATTGTTAAAGATTTATTTATATTAGAAAAGGAAACTGATGGAAGTGTTATTTCCATTTTTACAAATGGGAAGAGAGGAAATAAACCTAAAAAAGATCCATTTCAATCTATTAAACAAGAACTTGAAGGATTTTATACCGCTCGTGTTTTTTACTCTCAAGACCCTGAAAAACTGGATCTAGAATTATATAAAAAAGCCTCGGTTAGAAATACCATTTATTGGAATCCTTATGTTCATCCAGATAAGACAGGAAATGCGAGTGTGAATTATTTCAATACTAAGGTTGAGACTAAAGTAAAAGTAACTCTAGAGGGAATTACAAGTAATGGTATTCCTGTGGTTAAAAATCTTTACTATGACATTAAAAAATAAAGAGCTTAATGATATTTATTAAGAAACAATCATTCATTAATAATAAACGGATTTATAGCATTAAAAAGAAATATTTAATTCTAGTTGTAGTTTTACTATTTTTCGCCATCATCGGTCTCTATTGGTTATCTATAGTTATACTGACAGTTTCGCTTTTATATATTAGTATTAATTATTTGATTTCGCTAATTAGATATGACTTTTTTAAAACACTATGCAAAGGTGTGTTATCTATTTTGATAATAATTACTATAGCAATTGGTATTCGTGTTTTTACAGTTGATATTTATTTGATCCCTAGTTCGTCTATGGAAAACACCTTGTATATTAATGATGTTGTGTTTGTAAATAAATTAAAATACGGTCCTAATTTACCGCAATCGCCTTATGAAATTCCATGGGTTAATCTTTTCTATTATTTAAATAATAATTCAAAAGAAGCCGTACAAAGAAAAATATGGACTCTTAAAAGGCTCTCTGGATTAGACATTATAAAACAAGGGGATATAGTTGTTTTTAAAAGAAATGATAAGAGTGACTTTCTAGTCAAACGCTGTGTGGCAGAACCAGGAGACAGTTTTAAAATTGTTAATTCTAAAATTTATACTAATAATCATTTATTCTATACCCCAGAAGGTATATTAGGGAAATATTCATTTAAGCTAAAGAATCCAACAGTATTTTATAAAGCTGTAGATTCTTTAAATATTAAAACTTCTTTTTACTCTAAAGATGATGAGAATTGGAAAACGGCAACATTTTCTTCTTTAGAAGTAGCAGAATTAAAACATTCAAAAAGTATTGATTCTTTACATTTAATTCTAGCTGGTATGCCTATAAAGAGTAAAATGTTTCCATGGTATAAAAATAAGAAGTGGACATTAGACAATTATGGAACTATTATTATCCCTAAAAAAGGAATGCAAATTCAACTGACAGAAGATAATTTTAATCTGTACAAGTTTATCATAAAAGAATATGAAAATGTCAATATTATAAAAGAGAAAAATATTTTTTCAGTAGAAGGTAAAAATATTTCAATTTACACTTTCAAGAAGAATTATTATTATATGATGGGTGATAACAGAAATGATTCCTGGGATTCCCGATATTTTGGTTTTATACCGGAAGAAAAAATTGTTGGAAAAGCATCTACTATTTTGTTTTCTTATAAAGATGGTTCTTTTCAATGGAATAGGCTCTTTAAAGAAATTTAAATGGTACAAGAATTAATTTAGTAATAATACATAGACACAATCAAAAATAAAAAAATCAATAATGACCAATATTATCAACTCAAAAAAGAATCTGATTATTCTATTTTACTTAATTTTAGTTTTTCTTTTTTTTCAAAGCTGTACTAAATCCAAAGCTGCCGATGAAACCACTATTGAAAAGAAAAACTATGTAGCCGAAAAAAATGAAGTAGAAACCATTGTATTAAAAAATGAATATTTCCAAAAAGAGTTGGTCAGCAACGGTAAAATTATAGCAACTCAAAAAAATAGTGTTCAATTTGAGGTCAGTGACAAACTAGAGCATCTGTATGTGAAAAATGGGGATAATGTTCGTAAGGGACAATTACTGGCAACTTTAAACTCATTTAAATACCAACAACGATTAGCACGTGCTGAAATAGAATTAAAAAAAGCCAAATTTCAGTTTGAAGATATGCTGGTAGGGAGAGGGATTTTTACTACCAAGAGAGATAGTATTCCTAAAGCTATTTATGATATGGTAGCCAGTAGAACTGGTTATGATGCTGCATTACTGGAATTAAAAACAGCTCAGTTTGAATTACGATCAACTAAGCTGATAGCTCCGTTTAATGGAAAAGTAGCCAATATTGAGAGTAGAGTTTATGAGAATGTAAATGCCGGAAAAAGTTTTATGACTTTGATAGATGATTCGGTTTTTGAGGTAGAATTTTATTTGATTGAATCTGAAATGAAAGATGTTGCTATTAATAGTAGTGTACAAATAATCCCTTTTGCATTGGGAAAAATCTACAGTGGTCATATTTCTTCAATTAATCCATTAATCGAAAAAAATGGAACAATTTTAGTAAAAGCGGTTGTCAAAAATGATGGCAAACTTACTGAAGGCATGAATGTAAAAGTTCGTATTCAGAAGGAAGTTAAAGGACAATTAGTCGTACCTAAATCGGCAGTAGTTCTACGTGATAATCAAGAAGTATTATTTAAGGTTGTTGATGGTAAAGCTTATTGGACGTATATACAAACTATTTTAGAAAATAGTAGTTCTTATTCAGTAATTGCTCATCCCGATAAAAGCAGTGCTACATTAAATCTAGGAGATACTGTTATCGTTTCCGGGAATTTGAATTTGGCTCATGATAGTGAGGTAGTGCTTAAGCCATAAATTCTATTACGTTTATGCTTTATTAAAAAAGGAAAATTAGATTTTCAATTTTCTTTTTTGCTTGATCAAAAAAGAAACAAAAAAATCAAGTCTTACGCTTTCTCGTCGGTCAAATTAGTTTTCGAATCCTAAAAGAAAAGAACTCGCTACGCTCAAACAGCTTTTCTTTTTACGGATTCTTCAAACATTTGACACTCGACTGCTAAAGCTAAGGACAATTAAAAACAAAAAATCCCATTGACTTAATGATTTTAAATTATTAACTAATTTTTTTTCATTTTATAATAATCTTTTATGGTAAAATTTTTAATCAATAGACCAATTGCTGTTTTAATGACGACGCTTTGTATGCTTATTTTAGGGCTTTATGCGTTTGGATTTATTCCTGTGTCTTTGATGCCCAATATTGATATTCCTGAAATTACAGTGCAAGTTGAAGCTAATAATATGTCGGCAAGGCAGGTAGAAGACGTTATCGTGAAAAATTTACGCTCTAACTTAATGCAGCTAAGTCATCTAAAGGATATTAAAACAGAATCCAGTAATGGGAGTGGTATTATTCGATTGAGTTTTGAACAGGGAACTAAAATTGATTATTCTTTTATTGAGGTCAATGAAAAGATTGATCGGGCTATGGGAAATCTCCCTAAAACAATTAAACGTCCTAAAGTAATCAAGGCTAATATTACGGATGTACCGGTGTTCTATTTAAGCATGACCTTAAAAGATCAGGATAAAAATAAAGGAGTGCCTAGTGTTTCTAATAATGAACTTTATCCCGTTTCTCAACAGTTTGTTGATTTTAGTCGTTTTGCCAATCAGGTCATTCGAAAACGTATTGAGCAGGTTGAAGAGGTTGCCATGGTAGATGTTAGTGGTTTGGTTTTTTCTGAAATACTAATTATTCCTGATTCAGAGAAATTGGATGCATTGGGTATTAGTTTAAATGAATTGGAATCAGCTATTAAAGCTTATGATGTTGAAGTTGGCAGTTTATTAATTAAAGACAATCAATATCAATATAATGTCCGTTTAGGATCTCAGCTAAATACCATTCAGGAAATTGAAACTATTTATATCAAAAAAAATGAGAGGCTTTTTCAATTAAAAGATCTTGCTCAAGTGATGGAGCATCCACAAAAACGTACCGGATTGGTTTTGTCTGATGATAAAGAAGCCGTTACAATGGCTGTCATTCAACAAAGTGATGCACGGATGGAAAATTTAAAAACATCTTTGAATAGTCTTGTTGAAAGACTTAAAAAAGATTATCCAAACATAGAATTTTCGATAAGCAGGGATCAAACTAAATTGTTAGATGTTGCCATCAGCAATATAAAACAAGATTTGGTGTGGGGAATTTTATTGGCTTTTGGGGTCATGTTTCTGTTCTTGAAAGATGTTAAATCTCCTTTGTTAATTGGAATATCTGTTCCAGTTTCTCTTATTATCAGTTTAGCCTTTTTTCATGTATTCAATATTTCGATTAATATCATTTCGTTATCAGGATTAATTTTAGGAATCGGTTTGATGATTGATAACTCGATTATAGTAATTGAAAACATCATACAGTATAGAGAGCAAAAATACAGTTTATCAAAATCATGTGTTTTAGGTGCTAATGAAATTATCAAACCTTTATTTTCCTCGGTTTTGACAACCTGTTCCGTTTTTTTACCACTATCTTTTTTAAGTGGTATTTCAGGAGCTTTATTTTATGATCAGGCGATGGCCATAACGATAGGGTTGTTTGTTTCCTTAATAGTATCGATTACTTTGGTGCCTTTATTATATCATTTGTTTCATTTGAAAGTGTCCGGTAAAAAAAACAGCATCGATCGTTTTTTGGAGAGAACAAATACTTTGGATTATGCTGAATTATATGAAAAAGGATTTCGTTTTGTGATGCGAAAACAAAAAGAATGCTGGGCTATTTGTATGCTGTTGCTTGTAAGTGGCGTGATTTTATTTCAGATTCTTCCCAAAACCCAAATGCCGTATCTGACCAAAACGGAAACTCTCTTGAAAATTGACTGGAACAAGCCAATTAATGTAGAGGAAAATAAACGAAGGGTATTAGAATTATTACAACCAATAAAAAAAGAAATACTAAACTATAGTGCTTTAGTAGGTTCCCAGCAATTCATTTTAGACAAAGAATCTACTTCTATGCCTTCAGAAAGTGCTATTTATATTAGTTGTGAGTCTCAGGAAAAATTGGAAAAGATCCAATATGATATTAATCTTTTTATGCAAAAAAGATATAAGAATGCCGTTTTTTCATACAGTGAAGTGGATAACATTTTTAATATTATTTTTTCAGATAAGGAAGCTACATTGATTGCCCGATTGCGCAATGTTGAAAATTTAGGAAGTGCACAAAATGAACAACTTAAAAAAGTTTGGAATAAGGTACAGCAAAATGCAGATGGTTTAGAAGTAAAACCTATTGCCTTGCAAGAGCATATTGAATTAGTAGCCAACCAGGAAAAATTAATGACTTATGGAGTATCAACCAATACGCTGTTTGATGCCTTAAAAAGTGCTTTTAATGAACGTGAAATTCTATCGGTAGTAGATAATCAAAATTTTGTACCTGTGATTTTAGGAGGAGATACTAAAACATTAGAAGAGGTTTTGAGCGAAACAACAGTGCAATCCCGGGATAGTGCTGTATTCCATGCCAGTGATTTTATTAAGGTAGTCAATTCACAAGATATGAAAACGATAGTTGGAGGAATAGAGGGGGAATATTATCCAATAGAATTGAATACCGATGGAGAGAATGTTAATCAGGTGATTGACAACATAAAAAAAGTGATTCTGGATAATAGCTTATATAATGTTTCTTTCAGCGGTAGTTTTTTTAATAATCAGGAGTTAATGAAAGAATTAATAGCAGTATTATTAATTTCATTATTACTGCTTTACTTTATCCTTGCTTCCCAATTTGAATCGCTCGTTCTTCCATTAATTATATTAATCGAAATCCCGTTGGACTTGGCTGGAGCTTTTCTCTTCTTAAAGATTTTTGGTATGAGTCTCAATTTAATGTCTATGATTGGGATTATAGTAATGAGTGGCATTGTAATTAATGATTCTATTTTAAAAATAGATACCATTATTCAATTGCAACGTCAAGGGAATTCTTTATTAAAAGCACTTTTAATTGCTGGGCAGCGAAGGTTGAAACCCATTTTAATGACCAGCTTGACCACTATTTTAGCCGTAGTACCGCTTCTTTTTACCGGTGGTTTAGGGGCTGAACTTCAGGCTCCGTTGGCAACGGTATTAACCGGGGGAATGATATTGGGTACGATAATCAGTCTTTATTTTACCCCTTTATGCTATTATTATTTTGCTAAAAGAATAGAGAAAAAAAACAGAATGAAGAATACAGAACTTCAGAAAGCAGCCTGATTGAGTCAATTATGCAATTAAATTATACACAATACCAATCTTACTTATAATTCATGAAAATAATTAAAAAGTTACAGATTCTTAGCTTAATTACTTTTACTTTTTATACAATAGAAAATAAGGCTCAAGAAACTAATAAAAAAGATAGCACTAAAAAAACAGTTACACTTGATGATATTATTTCCATTGCAAGTAAAAAATCATTGGATGCTTTTAAAGCTAAACAGCAATATGGAGCGAGTTATTGGCAGTTTAGATCATTTAAAGCAAGTGTATTACCTAAAATGAGTTTAGAACTAGAACCTTTAACGTATAATAAATCGGTATTAAAAAGGTATGATTCCGAAAATAACATTGATGTTTATCGACTACAGCAAAATTTGAATTCATATGGAAATCTTAGTATCAATCAAAATATTAAAGCCACAGGAGCAACTATTTATGCCAATTCCAGTTTTAACCGATTGGCTAACTTTGGATTAATTGATTCCGAAGATTTCACAGCTACACCTATTCGAATTGGTATTATACAACCCATTATGGCTTTTAATCGCTTTAAATGGGCGCATATTATTTCTCCTTTACAATTTGAACGAGCTAAAAAACAATATCTATATGAATTACAGGATATCAAACTTAAAGCCGTTAACTACTTTTTTAATTGGGCTTCAGCCAGCAAGCGAGTAGAATTAGCTCAGGAGAATGTATTAAGTACTCAGAAGCTTTTTAATATTGGAAAAAAACGATATGATTTAGGTTCTATAGAAAAGGATGATGTGCTTAATTTAGAATTGGATGTTTACAATGCCGAAACTAATTTAACACAAAATAAAAGGGAATTGCAAAAAGCAGAAGCGGAATTAAAATTGTTTTTAAGAGACGAAAGCCCTTTGTATTCTGTGCCTGAATTACCTGAATTAATCTCCGATTTACAAATAGATATCAAAGAGGCTACAACATTAGCTGAAGTCAATAATCCTGAAATTTTTAATTTAAAGATAAAAAAAATTGAAGCACAAAGGGATTTAGATAAGGTAATCAAAGAAAACCGTTTTGACTTGTCTTTGAGAGGAAGTTATGGTTTGAATCAAAATGCAAATACTTTCAGAGAAGCTTATGGCAGATTGTTAGACCAACAGATGATTAGTATCCAAATGAATATCCCCATCTTAGATTGGGGTGAGCGTAAAGGAAATATCAAAACAGCAAAAATGAATAATGAAGTAAGTGAAGTTGCTGTACAACAAGAAAGCGACAAACTAAGTCAGCAATTAAGTCTGAAAATTATTGATTTTAATCTTCAAAAACAATTAGTAGCTGTTGCTTTGCGAAGTAGTGAAATTTCAAAATCTTCATATGATGTAACTGAAAAAAGATTTTTATCAGGAAGTATCGATTTGTTACGATTGACCAGTGCCAGAAAAGCATGGCAAACCGCATCTGAAAATTATATAACAAGTTTGTACAACTATTGGAAATTTTATTATGAAGTGCAGCAATTGACTCTTTATGATTTTCAGAATAAGAGTACTATTAGTAAAAATTTTGATGAAATACTAGAAAAATAGGCTAGAAAATATTAAGATGTTCTAAGATAAATGTATATGAAGTTAAAAGTTCCCTCATTTACTGTATTAGCCAGTTTTATTTGTTTATGTATCATTGGTGTCAGTATGATCCCTTTGTTGAGTGTTCAATTAAACCCGTCAAAATCGCTACCCTCATTAAGCGTTAGCTACAGTTGGCAAAATGCTTCAGCAAAGGTTTTAGAACAAGAGGTGACTTCAAAGCTAGAAGGGATTTTTAATACCGTGAAAGGTATTAAAGAAATCAATTCAACCACAAACAAAGCAAATGGTTCTATCAATATTAAATTCAAAAAAAATACCGATTTAGATGCAGTACGTTTTGAAATAGCCAATTTAATCCGCCAAGCTTATTCAGAACTTCCTGAAGGGGTAAGTTATCCCCAGTTGTCTATTAGTGGAGCAAATGAAAATAGCTCTCCAATTTTAACCTACAGTATTCATGCTAATGAGAGTCCTTATTTGATAAAGAAGTATGCCGAAAATCAGTTACTCCCCAAATTGTCCACAATAAAAGGTGTAAATAAAGTTTCGGTATATGGTGCTGATCCTTTTGATTGGGTTATAAAATATGATTCAGATAAACTGTTACAATTATCTATATCGGTTAATGATATAGAAAATGCTGTTCGTCAATATTTTCAAACACAGCAATTAGGAAATGGAAGTTTACTTTCAAAAAACAGCACTGAAACGGAACAAATTTCAGTGGTTTTAAGTTATAAATACGAAAAAGAGATTGATTGGGATAGTATTCCGATAAAAAAAATAGGAAATAGGATTATTTATCTTAGGGATATTGCTACAGTTCAATTTAAGGAAGCTCCTATGCAAGCTTATTTTAGAATCAATGGAAAGAATTCAATAAATATGGTTGTCTATGCCGAAAAAGGAGCAAATACCATTACTGTATCTAATGAAGTTAAAGAGAAAATAGATAATTTAAAAAGAGAAATAAAAAATGAATACTCTTTGAAATTGACTAATGATAGCTCTCAGTATATTAGTGAAGAACTACAAAAAATTGAAGAAAAAATGTTGTTGTCTTTAGCCATATTATTTTTTCTTATTTTGGCAACGAGCAGGAGTTTAAAATACATATTGATTTTGTTTTTGAGCATTATTGCTAATCTTCTAATTGCGATAATCTTCTATTATCTATTCAAAGTCGAATTACAATTGTATTCTTTCGCAGGGATTACCATTTCTTTTGGGATTATTATTGACAATTGTATTATTATGATTGATCATCTTAGGAACAAAGGAGACAAGAAGGTTTTTTTAGCTATTTTAGCCACCACTTTAACTACTACAGGAGCTTTATTATCTACTTTTTTATTAGATGAATCCCTACAAGCCAATTTAACAGATTTCACTTTAGTTATTGCTGTAAATATAGTGGTATCCTTATTTGTGGCATTGTTTTTTGTTCCTGCTCTTTTGGAAAAAATGCGTGTTAATCAACAAAAGAAGCCTTTTTCGAGAAAAAGAAAAAGAAGAGTAATCAAGTTTACCAACAGCTATTCTAAATTAATTTTTATATTAAAAAAACCAAGTTTTAAATGGGGATTTATTGTTGTTTTGTTGCTAGGGTTTGGATTGCCTTTGCAATTTTTACCTAAAGAAATAAAGGGAGATGGTTTTTTAGAAAAAGCATATAATAGTACTATAGGAGATGAATGGTTTTATGATGAAATTAAGCCAACATTGGAAAAAGTGCTAGGCGGTACTTTTAGGTTGTTTACTGAAAATGTTTATGAGAGTTCTCATTATTCTGACCCGGAACGAACAACATTGAGAGTTAGCGGAAGTATGCCTGAGGGTTGTACTATTGAACAATTGAATGAGGTTATCATCAAAATGGAAAATTACATTAGTAGTTTTGAAGAAGTTGAACTATTTGAGACCAGTATAGGTAGTTATAAAAATTCAACCATCTCCATTTATTTCAAAAAAGAAAATGAGTTTAGTGGTTTTCCATTCAAGTTGAAAAGCCTTTTAGAATCTAAAGCGATCAGTTTAGGAGGTCTGGATTGGTCAGTAAGTGGTGTAGGTCAGGGATTTTCGAATGCTTTAGGATCTGAATACAAAAACAATAGAATTATAGTTGAAGGTTATAATTATGATAAGTTGTATTCGTATGCAGAACTTTTAAAAACCCAATTGATAGCCAATTCGAATTCCAGAATTCAGGAAGTGGAAATAACCAATGGAGGCAATGCTAATTCAAATGAATATTTTTTAGATTTTGATGCTGAAAAAATGGCAATGGCAGGGGTATATCAAACCGGGCTTTATTCATATTTAAAAAATCAGGCCCATGCGGGAGGTATAACTTCTTTTATTTATAATAATGAATTACAACAAGTAAAATTAGTATCTGATCAATATCAAAAAGTTAATGTTTGGGATTTGAAACATGTTCCTATTACTATTGGGAACAATCAATATAAATTAGACCAAATGGCAGACATTGAAAAAAGAAACTCAGGAAATCCTATTTCAAAATTTAATCAGCAATACCGTTTGACAGTTGAGTATAATTTTATTGGAGATGCACAATTAGCCCAAAAAGTAAGAGAAGACAATATAGCTGAATTGACAACTAAGTTGCCTATTGGTTACAAAATATCTGAAAAAAGTTATGATGGATGGGATAAAAAAAATAATCAGCAATATTATTTCATCTTAGTGGTCATTTTGATTATATTTTTTATCTGTTCAATACTATTAGAATCTTTAGAACAACCTTTTGCGATAATCAGTATGATTCCAATTTCTTTTATTGGTGTTTTTCTAACTTTTTATCTTTTTGATTTTAATTTTGATCAAGGTGGTTATGCTTCTTTTATCTTATTATGCGGAATAAGTGTAAACGCTGCCTTGTACATCATTAATGATTATAATAATCTACGAAAAGAATATCCATTAAGGAACTCACAATTGATCTATTTTAAAGCATTTAATTATAAAATTATTCCGGTAATGCTTACTGTTATATCTACTATGGCAGGTTTAATACCTTTTGTATGGGGAGGGCAAAACGAAGCTTTTTGGTTTTCTTTTGCTGCTGGCTCAATTGGAGGATTATTGTTTTCATTATTAGGGATATTTATTTATTTGCCTATGTTTATCGTTGAAAAAGATATTAGAACTTAGTTAAGTTTTGATAATAATTATTTTGGTTATTCTTAAAACTTAATTGTTTATTTTCTGTTATCAAAAATCTGTCTGTCAAAGGCAATTAAATTACATAATTCTCTTAATCTGCTTCTAACTCTGTTTCCATACGCATTCTCAATTTCAGAAGCCGAAAGGTTTGTAGTTATATGCGTTTGGATTTTTTTAGAAGTAAAAATGTCATATCGGCTTAATAGAATTTCAGCCATTATGTTGCATTCGTTTCCGTAGTATTTAAGATTATTTTCTACTCCTAGATTGTCAAAGCAAATTATTTTTGGTTGTGATTCATATAATTTTCCTATGCTGTATTTGTGGATTATTTGATAGCCATCCTGGATAAATTCAAAACTAATGTACCGGTACGGTTTTACTAAAAATTTATGTTCAGTAGAAGTGAGGTGTTTCATCAAATTCATTAATGAGGCTTTGCCACAGCCTACTGGTCCGGAAAGGAGGATTCCTTTATTGAGGTTGATATCGTATTGGAAACAAGTTGGTTCATTTTTGAGGAAGTAGGCGATTAGTTTGTAAACTATTGGGTAATCAGATTCAAGGATTTTGAAATGATTACCGTATAGTTCAACACTTTTTTTTGGAGCCAATTAATTACATCAGGGTAGCTGTAGTGGGATTTGATTTCATTTTCCATAATTTTTAAAATTTAACTGCAAGAAGCACAAAGCACTTCGACAGGCTCAGTGTGACGTTGCAGGGTTCGCAAAGTGAGATTGCTTCGTTCCTCGCAATGACGTTAAAGTGGCTCTGAATAATCTTTGTCGATTCCTGTGTTGAAGTGCTTGGCTCGGTCTGAAGGGTTAGTGTTTTGATTGAAATTAAAGCTGTTAAGCATCCAGTTTTGTGCCGCTGATTGCCAATCGACCATTGGGGTTTTGCCGCCGACTAACCAACCGTTGCTGGAGAAGTAATTGAAAAACTTTTTGGCTTCGAGTTCCGGGAAGTTGTTTTCCTGGAAATAGGTTTTATTGCTTGTTCATCTTTTTGATACTCTCATTTGGATTTGAATTATATTTTGGATTCCTTTAATATATTATTCATTATCAGTTATTGTTTGCCTTAAAATACGATCTTTATCGCTATAAATGAGATAAAAGACTATATTTGTTTGCTAGATTAGTGGACTTTTTCAAAGTCTGACGTTGGATAACAAAGTAAAAAAAATACGCACACAACATTACACAGTATGGCATTTGAATTAAAAAACGTTGTTCCTTGGGGACGAAATTTAGAAGAGTACACAAGGATTTTTAAATTAACGGATTCGGATTATAAAAGTCGGATTATAAGTTTTGGAGATGGACCGGCAAGTTTCAACTTTGAGATGACAAAACTGGATAGAAAGGTTGTTTCTTTAGACCCTATTTATCAGTTTACTAGAGATGAATTAAAACAAAGGATTGCAGAAACAAAAGATACAATTCTTGAGCAAACAAAGACTAATCACAATAATTTTGTTTGGACAAATATTAAAAGTATTCAGGATTTAGAACACATTCGAATGGATGCTATGAATAATTTTATTGATGATTTTGAATTAGGTAAAACTAAGGAACGATATATTTATCATGAATTGCCGAATTCAACTAAATTTTCAGATTTATCATTTGATTTGGGATTAAGTTCTCACTTTCTTATTTTATATTCACAACTAGGTCTGGACTTTCATATCAAATCAATTTCCGAGATGTTACGGATTTGCAAAGAGATTCGGATATTTCCAATACTAAATTTAAATGCCGTTAAGTCAGAGGTTTTAGAAGGTATAATAGACTATTTTAAATCAGATTATCAGATTAGTATCGATTTGGTTGATTATGAATTTCAAAAAAGAGGAAACCAGATGTTAAAAATTAAACGAAAATAAAATGTCGTTGCCTAACGCGTATATGGTCATAAAATAGCCGCTTTAATACAATTTACAAACTCAGTTCTTACTGACAAACCTGATAACTGTGGTCAGTTAGCAACCACAAAGTTAGCTACGTTTCATATTGCCAAACGTTAGCGGCAGACCATATTAACATCAACTATTATGATAATTACCCCTTTAATTCTGTTTATCTCAGACCTCATAGACATTACCGACAACGACATAAATTTGCTGAGCAATTACTTTAAAACTGCAAGTTATTCAAAAGGCTCAATCATTGAAAGAGAAGACAAAGTTACTTCAAAACTATACTATGTTAGAAATGGTTTTGTTAGGTCTTTTTTTAGCAAAGACGGTATTGAAATTACAACTCAAATTGTAGGTGAAAATAAATTTATCACAAGTTTTGATAGTTTTACTTCAGGAATTACTTCAAAAGAAAATGTTCAATGCATTTCAGATTGTGAAGTCTTTTATATAAACAAATATGACTATGAGATTTTAACAAAGGAAAGTGTTTTTTGGAATACATTCTGTAGACAGATATACGAAAAAGTGATAGCTCAAAACCAACAAAGAATGATTGATTTTATTACATTATCTGCTGAAAAACGGTACTTAAAATTACTGAATGAGCAACCAGAAATTATTCGAAATGTCCCCATCCAAATTATTGCTTCATACATTGGAATTAAACCTGAATCTTTGAGCAGAATTCGAAAAAAAATAATTTCCTAACATTTGTCAAGCAATATGCATTTTTAAGAGTTGAACTTTGCATCAAAATTTAAAATTGTAAAATGATGCGTAAAATAATTCAACTTTCTATTTTTCCTTTTGGTATGATAAATTGTTTTCTCATAAAAGGAGAAACAAAACATATTTTAGTTGACACAGGCGTTCCAAAAAGTGAGACAAAAATTATCAAGCAACTACATAAACACAACATTAAATTAGAAGATATTGGCTTAATAGTCATTACACACGGACATATTGACCATTTTGGAAGTGCAAAAGAATTGAAGGATATCCTCAAAGTCCCTATTCTTATTCATAACTCAGACAAGGAAGCATTGCAAACAGGAAAAAGTATGCTTGAAACGTTAAACCCCAATCATAAAATTTGGGATGTTATTCTTAAGCCTATCTTAGCAAAAGATAAAGCTTTCCCTTGTTTTCCGGATATTGTATTACATGAAAATCAAGAATATGATTTATCAATGTATGGAATAAATGGAAAAATAATTCACACACCCGGACATACTCCAGGTTCTTTATCAATTGTTCTTGAAAACGGAGACGCTATCATCATGGATTTAGCATCTTCGGGAATACTTCTTGGCGGGTTAGCTTTTAACTCAAGAATAAAACACCCACCTTTTCACGACAATTTAGAACAAGTAAAAAACAGTATCAATTATGTTCTTTCATTGAATGCCGAAACATTTTACCTTGGACACGGAAAACCGATTTCAAGAAAATCATTAATAAGTTATCGAGACAATTTTTTGAAATAGCATCAAAAATAGCAGCCATTAACTAGAGTTTCTTTGGGTTCGCAGATCTATGTTATCACTTGTATAGTATTATTACTGTTCACTCTTTGTTATTTTTTTTGGGGAGTTCGTGATTATGCAATTTATTTTCGTTTGTCTTTAGTTATATTTTCGAATGCTATTAAATTGCATAATTCCCTTAATCTACTTCGAACACGATTGCCATACGAATTCTCAATTTCAGAAGCCGAAAGGTTTGTTGTTATATGCGTTTGGATTTTTTTGGCGGTAAAAATATCATACCGGCTTAATAAGATTTCAGCCATTACATTGCATTCGTTTCCATAGTATTTTAGGTTATTTTCTACTCCTAAATCATCGAAGCATATTGTTTTTGGTTGTGATTCATATAATTTTCCGATACTGTATTTGTGAATGATTTGGTAGCCGTCCTGGATAAATTCAAAACTAATGTCCCGACAAGGTTTTATTGTAAACTTATGTTCTGTTGAAGTGAGGTGTTTCATCAGATTCATTAATGATGTTTTGCCACAACCTATGGGACCAGAAAGCAAAATTCCTTTGTTGAGGTTAAGACCATATTGAAGACAACTAGGCTCGTCTTTGAGGAAATAGGCGATGAGTTTGTACACTATTGGGTAATCGGTTTCTACTATTTTGAAATGTTTTCCGTATAGTTCTACGCCTTTTTTTTCGAGCCAAAGGATTATATCATGATAAGAATATTTATTCATGTGTAATTGGTTTAATATTTTCTTTTGACTTGACCCAAAAGAAACAAAAGGTCAAGACTTGGATTTTAGCTTCGCTCAGTTCGCATTTTGCTCGTGTCAGCGGTCAAATTAATTCTTGAATTAGCTTCGCTCTGTTCGCCATTGGCTCAAGCCTAAAAGAAAAGAACCCGTTAGACTCAGACAGCTTTTCATTTTACGGATTCTTCGAATATGTGACACTCGCTTCCAAACTCTGAAGTCATGAACTCTACAATGGTTCAGCATAATTTTTGTTGGTTGTTGCGTTGAGGTTTTGACGTTGGTTTGACGGTGTTGTATCGATGTTGTGACTAAAGTTGACGCTGTTTAATATCCAGTTTTGTGCTGCTGCTTGCCAATCGACCATGGGTGTTTTACCACCGACTAACCAGCCTACACTGGAGAAGTAATTGAAAAATTTTTGGGCTTCCAGTTCGGGGAAGTTGTTTTCCAGAAAATAGGTTTTGACTTCTTCGGTTGTTGGATTGTGTTCCCTCGACTGCGCTCGGGTTAACAGATCGGATTTCTTAATTTCATCTTTTTCTTCTTTTTTCGCGGAATTTTTTTCTTTTTTTTCTTCGGCAGCTTCGTTTTTTAAAAGCTCATTTTCAGAGATTGCTTCATTCTTTGCAGTGAATTTTTTTGCTTGCTTGTCCAATTTTGAAACGTTTTTTTTGTTTGAAATGTTTGTATTGTTTATATAGTTTATAGAAGGTACTACTGCTTGTTCAGTACCAGTCCTACTACTAGTACAAGACTTGTTCAAAGCTTGTTCAGAGACCTGTTCAAAAAGAAGTTCATTTTTTAGTTTTCTTTCGGATTTTAGTAGCGGCTTTAAATCTTCTGAAAAGTTGAATAAAATGACATGACTGCCTTTGAATGGATTGTAGGATGGTTCATAATTGATGTAGCCAAAATTATGTAGTTTCTTTAGGCATTTGTGATAGGTGGCTTTTGAACTGATTTTGCTTATTCTCATTACCTCATCACGATTGATACTTATTGGGTTTTTGAAACGGTTACAGTTCCAGAATTGAAAAAGTGCAATGTACAGACTTATGTGTGTTGGGTTGAGTGTTTTGTCAATGGCTACTTTTTCGAAGAAGCCGGTTAGGTGTTTTATGTAGTTCATATTTTGAGTGATTAGTGATTAGTCCTTAGACTGTAAAGTGTGGAAAGGATGTTACTACTGTGGATAAAAGGTATTTCGCTTTGTAACTATTTATCGGACTAGCCATTTTGGATTGAATAGAGTAACTGTAGCATCGACTTTATTAGCTTCTAGTAGTTTGTCTAAATCGGCACTAGAGTAATATAAAATCCCTCCAATTTTGGTATAGGTAATGGTTCCGTTGATGCGAAGGTTTTGTAAAGTACCTGGAGAAATGTTTAACAACTTGCGGACTTCATTGGATTTGAGCCATTGTTTTGTTTGCTGGGGTTTGGATTGAATGATTTCTTTTAAATCATTTAGTAGAAGGGTACGGAATTCGTTTAAATCTTCGAGTGTAATTACTTGTACTGCCATAACATAGTATTTTAGTTTGTTATGGTACAAATTTGTAAGATTTGATTTGTTTTAAATCACAAGTCAATCACAAGTTGTGAATGATTTTTATTCAAAATATTATATTTATTGGTTTTATAACAAGTCGTCTGTGTTTTCCATTCTTTTTACTAATTTTTCTTTTAATGCGTTTAAGAATTTTGTTTGGTCGGATTTACGCATTCTAATTTCAAGGAAAGCCCTGTGGTACTGACCTAAATCTATGTTAAACACATTTTGGAAATACTCTGCTATCTCTTTTAAATCTGAAGTACCATTGTTAAACACTCCTTCGGTATGTAATGCATATAAAAGCTCTATTAATGCGACTTTAGAACCTGTCCAGTTTTGTTTCACCTTGGGATTGACTTGTGATTTTTCTCTTGGCTCTTTATTTTCTATAATTAAAAGTTTATCTTCTAAGTACACTTGAATTAAATCATGCGCCATAATTTTAGCCACTTTGAAATCGTGTGATGTAGAAAAAGAGCGATCTGCTTCAAAATAGAAACTATCTAAAGCTAATTTAACATCAAATTTTCCTCTTGCAAAATATTTATGGTCTAGATAACTACTTCCTGTTCTGTAATATTTATAAAAGTCTAAATTGTTATCAAAATATCTTTTTAGTTTTTCTAATTCATTGTTTAGATATTTTTTTATAATTCGATCGCCTCCATGTGGCTTTTTAGTTTCTATTTTATAAATGGCATTATAATAAATAAGCTTTGAAGTAAACTTTGATTTTATGTTTTTAAAGAAATCTATTTCAACTTCCAGCGATTTATTCTTTTCCTTTTCGAAAATTGTTTTTAATTTCTCAATAGCGTTAACAATCATTTCGATAGCTTTTTCGCTTCTGATAATTGGGTCATCAATTTCTAAATCGGTAAAGTTTAATTTTTCATTTAGATTTGAAAGTAGTTCTGTGCTTTGTTGTTCAAGTTTCAAAATTTAATATTTCTCTTTTTTTTTCATAAACAACTTCTTTTAAAATATTTGGTTCGTTTATTGCAGCGGGGAATCCGCAATAAACTGTCATTAAAAGCATAATTTCTTTTATATTTTAAACTGTCAAATTAATATTTAGCCCCGCATTTATGTTAAGCTTTATTTGAGATTGTGCATTTCCCAATGCAGTCAAAGTAGAAATAGTTGCGATTTGTCTATACAATTGTTTTTGGTTATTTTTAAATGCAGTTTTTATAGTTAGGTATCACACGAAAAAACGGTCTTCGTCAGTCGCATGGGTCAAAGGAGCTGTGCCAATAATTCTTAATTTATAAGCTGAATTATTTTCGAATTTATGAACTTGATTGGGCTGTATAGAAAAACAATCTCCCTCTGCAACTTTTATTTCATAATCCCAAATTATCTTATCGTTGGTTATATTTCCTAAATAGATAATTCCTTCGCCCGAGAGTATAAAATATGTTTCTATACCCACTTTATGGTAGTGAGCAGGGATAAATTGATTAGGTGCTAATTCTATAGCAAAAATAGATGCATCCTCGTCTCCTGCAAGACGTGCTAATTTTATACCATTATACTGGTTGTTTTGGATAGCCTCTAATGCCAAATTAATATTGTTAACTTTCATATTATATATGCTTAGGATTTTGTATTGCTCCGTTTCCGAAAGACCAGTTTTCTTTTCCTTCAATCTCATTTAAGAGAATTATTACTTCATTTGGCGGGATGCTTGCATCTGCATTTATGTTATCTGTAATAGCTTTGTATAAAAGTTTCTTTTGCTTGATGGTACGACCCTTTGCAGCAAAAATATGGATATAAACAATCTTTGATGAATGCTTAATCCCCAGATATGTTTCAGGATATTTTAAATATTTTTCATTAAGACATTCTATAATATGAAAATAGTCATCTTTAGGAATACGGAACACATCTATTAATGCTTGATGAATGGCAGAAGAAACAAGGTCGATAGTTTCTTGTTGATAACTATCAGAAAGGGATATTCTTATAAGTGGCATAATTGATTGATTTAATTATACCACAAAATTCTGAAAACTGTTTCATTTTCGACCTTGATGTAGGTCAAGACTTTTTAATCGAGACAATGTTTCTGCACGAATTTTTAGATAAGAAGCAATAAGGTGTTGAGGGAAATCTTGTTCAATATTTTCCCGAACTGAAATCAACTCCAAGTAACGCTCTTTCGCCTTGAGCTTTACTAAAGATGTTTCTTTAAAACACTTGTTAACAAAAAGTTCCTCAATAATTTTTTTAAATAGGAGTAAGAATTGATGCTCTAAAACTAATTCATTATACAGTTCTTTATCTACAACATAAATTATAGTGTTAGAATATGCCTTAATGAAAGCCGGAGAAGGAATTTCGGTTAAAAAACTCCGATAAGAAGTAACTACAGCATTTTTACTATACAACTCATTTACAATAATATCGCCATCTGCATCTTCAAAATAAGAATAAAGTGTTCCGCTTTCTACAATACCTATCAAGTTACAAAGTTCGTTTTCACGTATAAAAAAATCACTCTTTTTTAGCTCTAATTTACGAGCCACTTTCTTGAACAAATTTATATTTTCTTCTGTAAGCATATATAATTAATCTTATCAATTGTGTAAATGTACAAAAAGTATAGTTTGCTTCTAGTTTATATACTTATCCACCGCATAATCCAATTTCTTACTTACAATTTTGTATACATTTGTGTCTGTTGGATAAAAAAATGATTGAGTAATTTTGAAACATACTCGATACGCATCCAATTATTTGAAGCGATTGTAACGGACGTATGATTGCTTAAATCCTTCTTAAAACTTTACAAATTCACTGTATTAATTTAGTAACATAATCTCCAGCATTAGGAAACTTGCTCTTTTTGATTTTTGGGAATAATTATAAGTTTATCTTTCAAAATCTTCATATCATCACTTACTTTTCTATCCAATACTTTAGCATAATGTTGAGTGGTTTTTAAATTTTTATGTCCAAGCATTTTGCTTACGCTTTCAATAGGAACGCCATTTGTAAGTGTTACAGTTGTAGCAAAAGTGTGCCGGGCAATGTGAAAGGTTAATTCTTTTTCTATTTCGCAAACTCCTGCAATTTCTTTTAAATAGGCATTCATTTTTTGATTAGATAAAATAGGGAGTAGTTTATTTTCATTTAGACATTGTGGATGATTTTCATATTTATCAATTATCATTTGCGTTACTGGGAGGATCGGAATTTTAGAAGCGGATTCTGTTTTTTGTCTGTGCGTGAATATCCATTTTTCGCCATCAATACCGTAACTTATATGAGATTTTGTTAAGTTTTTGACATCTATATAGGCTAGACCAGTAAAACAGCTAAAAAGGAAAATATCGCGTACTAAAGACAATCGTTCTGTTTTGAAATCTTTTTCAATAATGGATTGAATTTCATCTTCTGTAAGATAAACTCGTTCTACTTCTTTTACTTTTGATTTATAGTTAGCAAAAGGATTTTTGTCAAGCCAATCATTGGCCAGACAGATCTTGATAATTTTATTGAAGTTCTTGATGTATTTTACTGCTGTATTGTTAGCGCAGTTCCGAACACTTCTTAACCAAAATTCATAATCCGAAATAAAAGCATGATCAATCTTTGTAATATCTATATCGGAAATATTGTATTTCCATTGCATAAATTCGATTGTATGTTTCAAAGAAGTAGTGTAGCGTTCTAATGTTCCTGGAGCGTATTCTTTTCCAACAAGCTCTTTTATTTTGTTGTTGTGGTCTTGGAAGATAGGAATGAGCATTCTTGCTCTTTCATCTACTCCTAATAGTTTGCTCTTGATTGTTTCTGAAGTTACAGCTATCTTTTTATGGATTAGTTCCATTTCAGCATCTCTTATTTGACTTTTCAACAAATCAAGATGATTATTTATTGAACGAGCTTCTTCTGAGGTTCCTTTCATTTTGCCTGCTTCTGTAGACCATTTGGATATTTCTATAAATCGGTTTGTGCTTAACTCGATACGTTTTCCGTTGATTGTAATTCTGGTATAGATAGGAACTAAACCATTTGCAGCTGCTTTCGCTTTTTTTGCATAAAAGAGAATTGATACTTTTGTTTTCATTGTGGCGACCTTTTTAGTTGTTATTAAATTTAACTTCAATATGACTAATCCACAAGATGTACAGTTTTTAAACTGGTTATAGAACTGGCTACAAAGCCTTGTGAATACTAGTCTGAAATAAAAATCGGTTACCCAAAATTTGGATTGTTTAGGGTAACCGATTTTATCTCTTTAGGTTCACGAATGAATAAATAATTTGATATGTGATAAAAAGAAAAAACCCTTAAAATCATACGATTTTAAGGGTTTTAATTCAATTTGCTTTTCGGCTAGCGGAGAAAGAGGGATTCGAACCCCCGGACCTGTTACAGTCAACAGTTTTCAAGACTGCCGCATTCGACCGCTCTGCCATTTCTCCAGTATGTCGCTATCATTTTGTGATTGCGAGTGCAAATATAGGAGGTTTTTATTGATAAAAAAAATATTTAATGATTACCTAAGAACTTATTCTTCTAAAAAAGGACTGTAATTTTTTAATTTAGTTCTAACTGATTGAAAATCATTAGGAAAACCTAATAAAATTAATTTGTTTTTTGGAAATATAAAGACTTGTACTCTTTTATTGTTTTAGAATAATGGTGATAGCTAGAGAAATTGTTGGATTGGAAAAAATTAAACTATAGACATGACATCCAAACCAAAGAAGGATTTCTATATTTGACTACTATTGTGGATTTATTTATACGACAGAAAAATTATACGTTGGAGTTTGAGAGATGGAATGAGTAAAAAGGAACCCTCTCTTAAAGCTTGGAAAATGGCAGTTAAAAACCGAATATTGGAGAGGTTTGATTTTTCATTCAGACAGAGGTGTTCAATATGCCAGCAAAAAGTTTGTATATGTTCTTGATTCTTATAAAAAAATAAACCGCAGTATGAGCCGTAAAGGAAATTGTTAGGATAATGCTGTAGCTGAAAGCTTCTTTAAATCTTTGAAAACGGAATTGATTTATGGAAACAGACTGATTTCTAAAGAACAAATGAAACTAGAAATCTTTGTATACATTGAAATTTGGTACAATCGAAAAAGAAGACATTCTGTTTTGAATTACAAAAAAATCGAAGAATTTAACAATCAAATTAATTACAAAAATGTAGCTTAATTTAATATGCAGTTTTTATTTGCATATCATAGATTCTTATACTGATGTTCATGAATGGGAAGAAAAGGCTAAAAATTTAGCTTATTGTTACATCCAGAATTTTGAACGCTACACGGATACCGAAGAAGGAAAACGTTTAGTCAATTCAGAACCAACATTAGAACCGGTATTGTTCTAAATTAAATAAACTATTTTTTTAATGTTGGGAGGCATTTTTAAAATAGTTATTTTTATAAGATTAATAATTACGACACAATCAAAAGACAAATTAGAATTACAATTTATTAAATTTTTATAATTGAATTTATGAGTAAAGAAAAATTAAAAAGAGACGCCTTACTATACCATGCTGAACCGCAACCCGGGAAAATAAAAATAGTACCTACAAAACCTTATGCTACACAACGTGATTTAGGATTAGCTTATTCTCCGGGAGTAGCCGAGCCTTGTTTAGAAATTGCTGCTGATGTCAGTAACGTCTATAAATATACCGCCAAAGGAAACTTAGTTGCAGTAATTTCAAACGGAACTGCGGTTTTAGGATTGGGAGATATTGGTCCGGAAGCTTCTAAACCCGTAATGGAAGGAAAGTCGTTATTGTTTAAAATTTTTGCTGACATTGACAGTATCGATATCGAATTAGACACCAAGGATGTGGATAAATTCATTGAAACGGTAAAAATCATGGCGCCTACTTTTGGAGGAATTAATTTGGAAGACATTAAAGCGCCAGAAGCATTTGAAATCGAAAGAAGACTTAAAGAAGAATTGGATATTCCGGTGATGCATGACGATCAGCATGGAACGGCAATTATATCGGCTGCTGCCTTATTGAATGCATTGGAAATTACCAATAAAACAATAGAAGAAGTACGCATTGTAGTCAGTGGAGCTGGAGCTGCGGCTGTTTCTTGTACTAAATTATATAAAGCTTTTGGTGCCCGTGCTGAAAACATTGTGATGTTAGACAGTAAAGGGGTAATTAGAAGTGATAGAGAAAATTTGTCTGGGGAGAAATTAGAATTTGCTTCAGACAGAAAGATTGACACCCTGGAAGAAGCGATGGTCGATGCTGATGTTTTCATTGGTCTATCTATTGCTGATGTTGTTAATCCGGAGATGTTGTTGTCTATGGCAAAAGATCCAATTGTTTTTGCTATGGCAAATCCAGATCCTGAGATTGCTTATGAACTGGCGGTACAAACCAGAAAAGACATTATCATGGCAACAGGACGTTCAGATCATCCTAATCAGGTGAATAACGTTTTGGGATTCCCATATATTTTTAGAGGTGCTTTGGATGTCAGAGCAACAAAAATTAACGAGCCTATGAAAATGGCTGCTGTTAAAGCTTTAGCCGAATTAGCAAAAGAATCTGTTCCTGAGCAGGTAAATATTGCTTATGGCGAAACGCGTCTGGCTTTTGGTAGAGATTACATCATCCCTAAACCTTTTGACCCAAGATTGATTTATTCAGTTCCTCCGGCTGTTGCTAAAGCGGCAATGGATTCAGGTGTTGCCCGAATTGCTATTGAAGATTGGGATAATTACAAAGAAGAATTATTATTGCGTTCAGGTAATGATAATAAAGTTGTTCGTATGCTTCACAATAGAGCAAAAACAAATCCTAAAAAGATTGTATTTGCCGAAGCAGATCAATTAGATGTTTTAAAAGCTGCCCAAATTGTCTATGAAGAAGGAATTGCTATACCTATTTTGTTAGGTAATAAAGAAACTATTGTAGAACTTAAAAAAGAGTTGGATTTTAATGCTGATGTTGTGATTATTGATTCCAAAGATGCTGAATCTAAGGACAAAAGAACACAATATGCTGAGAAATATTGGAACAATAGAAAAAGAAGCGGAGCTACTTTATACAGTTCTCAGTCAAAAATGAGAGAGCGTAACTATTTTGGAGCTATGATGGTTCTTGAAGGTGATGCTGACGGAATGATTTCGGGGTATACCAGAGCTTATCCAACAGTTGTAAAACCTATTTTTGAAGTGATTGGAAGAGCTGCGAATGTGAAAAAAGTGGCTACGGTTAATATTTTGGCAACCGAAAGAGGACCAATGTTTTTAGCTGATACAGCAATTAATATCGAACCAACAGCGGAAGAATTAGCAGATATTGCCCAAATGACAGCAAATGTTGCGACCACTTTTGGTTTTGATTCTGTTATTGCGATGCTTTCGTATTCTAATTTTGGTTCATCAACTCATCCTAATTCTGCTAAAGTTAGAAAAGCAGTAAGCATTTTGCATGAAAACAATCCTGAATTAGTAGTGGATGGAGACATTCAAACTGATTTTGCCTTGAATACCGAATTGTTAGAAAAGACTTTTCCTTTTTCAAAATTAGCAGGTAAAAAAGTAAATACGCTTGTTTTTCCAAATTTAGAATCAGCTAACATCACTTATAAACTGATGAAGGAATTGAATAAATCTGAATCCATTGGGCCTATTATGATGGGATTAAGTGAGCCAGTTCATATTCTTCAATTAGGCGCAAGCGTGAACGAAATAGTGAACATGACCGCTGTAGCTGTAGTTGATGCCCAGGAGCGTGAAAAAACAAGAAAAGCTTAATTATATGGCTATTCACAATAAAAATAGCTTTCGAAAAAAGCTTCAGTTTGTCGTATTATTGCTCTTTTTTCAAATCTCAATTTTTGCTTAATCAGATTTGGAGAGGCTGTCCTGAAAGTTATTTTCGGACAGCCTTTTTGCTTTTTAATAGTTCAGTTTTTTATACTGCATAGGAGATAAGCCAATTTGGTTTTTAAAGGAACGTGAAAAATAATAAGGATCATCAAAGCCTACTTCTTTAGCTATTTCTTTAATATTAAGATTGGTGAAATGAAGGTATTCGCAGGACTTTTGTATTTTTAATCTAATGAAATATTGAATAGGAGAATATCCAGTTTTTTGTTTGAACAGTTCCGAATACCTGGAAATGGAGTAACAAGCCTGATTAGCTAATGCTTCAATAGTTAGTATTTCGTTCAAATTTTTTTTCATAAAAATAATAGAGTGACTTATTGCATCATCAATATTGTTTTCCAGAGTGTTTGTATAGCACAAAGAACTTAAGAGACCAATTAATTTGAAGTGTGTGAGTTCAATTTTTTCATCATCAAAATCATTTTCTAATAGTTTTATTATTTCGTTCAATACTATAATTCGATTTTCATCGAATGCAATTTTGATGGCTTCCTGGTTAGATACCGAAAAACGCTTATACAGTGTGGCTGCATAATTTCCCGAAAAATGAATCCAATAGATACTCCAGGCATCTTTTGATGAACTTCCGTACTTGTGTGCTGTGTTTTTTGGAATAATAAATGCGGTATTAGGAGTTAATGTAATTGTTTTTTTATTGATTCTAACCCAGCCTTCTCCCTCAAGACAGTATAAAAAAATGTATTCTTCGATACCATTTTTTCTGGAGCGATTATGATGTTTGGCATTAGGAAAATAACCAATAGCATCAGGAAACAGATTTTGGAAAAAAGGCTGTTGTTGTGCTTTTTCTTTTTGTTCCGGAGAGAGGACCACCATGGTTTGTCCTAAGAAGCCTTCTTTAATTTTTGTTTTCGGTAGATTGTTCATTATAAAATTGGTATTTCTATGTATATTGAAACATGGTCGTAAGATAATCCATTTATTTCAATAAATAATCCATTTGTAGATGAATTCGTAAATGTATTTTTGTTTTAGTATTAATTCAATCACAATATAATTTTATGATAAATAAAAATAAGCAATTTAATAATTCCTATTTGTTTGCAATATCTATGGTTTCGGCAATGGGAGGATTACTTTTTGGTTACGACTGGGTTGTTATAGGCGGAGCCAAACCTTTTTATGAACGCTTTTTTGATATTACCACATCGGCTAATTTACAAGCCTGGGCTATGAGTTCGGCTTTGATTGGTTGTATTGTTGGAGCGGTAGTATCTGGAGTAATTAGTGATAAGTTTGGTCGAAAATGGCCGCTATTACTTTCGGCTTTCTTGTTTACAGTAGCTTCATTAGGAACAGGATTAGCATCGACTTATTGGGTATTTGTTATTTTTCGAATAATTGGTGGTGTGGGAATTGGTCTGGCGTCAGCACTTTCACCGATGTATATTGCCGAAGTGGCTCCATCTCATCTAAGGGGACGTTTTGTTTCTTTAAACCAAATGACCCTTGTAATAGGCATTCTTGCAGCGCAAATTGTCAATCTGTTGATTGCCGATAAAGTTCCAGCAGGAGTGAGTGATGCATTTATTCGTGATTCATGGAACGGACAAATGGGTTGGCGATGGATGTTTTTTGCCTGTGCAGTACCTTCGGTAGTGTTTTTTCTATTGGTATTTACGCTTCCCGAAAGTCCCCGTTGGTTGATGAAAGCAGGAAAAGAGGATAAGGCTTTCCCAACGCTGAATAAAATTGGCGGTGAAGAGTATGCCCGAGAAGAAATGACTAATATAAAGGCAACTATAGATGATATTACTGAAAAAGTTGATTTTAAGGCACTTTTCAATCCTAAATTCAGAGATGTATTACTGATTGGAATTGTGGTGGCTGCTTTCCAGCAATGGTGTGGCATCAATACGGTTTTTAATTATGCAGAAGAAATTTTTACCGCCGCAGGTTATGGCGTAAGCGATACCTTGTTCAATATTGTAATTACCGGAACGGTTAATCTGGTGTTTACCTTGGTTGCTATGTTTACAGTGGATAAATGGGGAAGAAAAAAACTGATGGTTCTTGGGGCATCGGGCTTGGCGATTACTTATTTACTTTTAGGCAGTGCCTTTTATTTTGAGTTGAAAGGGGTTGCAGTTCTTTCATTGGTGGTAGTGGCGATCGCTATTTATGCCATGTCATTGGCACCTATTACCTGGGTTATTCTTTCTGAAATTTTTCCTAATCGTGTGCGTGGAGCAGCTATGGCTTTGGCAACTTTTGCCTTGTGGATAGCCTGTTTTATTCTTACTTATACTTTTCCGTTACTTAATGAATCGCTCGGTGCAGCCGGTACTTTCTGGGTGTATGCAGGAATTTGTGTTCTTGGATTTTTGTTCATTTTGGTAAAATTACCGGAAACAAAAGGAAAAACATTGGAAGAAATTGAAAGTGAATTGGTGAAGTAATTTATGGCAAAAAATAAAATTAAGTAATTATAAAAATATAAAAGATGAGTGTTAAAGCTTGGCAAGATGAGGTAATTATTCCTACTTATGAAATTGGGAAAGCAGAAAAGAATCCTATTTTTCTTGAAAAAAGAGTATATCAGGGAAGTAGCGGAGTAGTTTATCCGTATCCTGTGGTGGAGAAAATTGAAGATGAGAAAAAAGATAAAAGCTATCAAGCCGTTTATTTAGAAAATGAATATATCAAGGTGATGATATTACCCGAGTTGGGTGGTCGTGTGCAAATGGCTTATGACAAAATCAAAAAACGTCATTTTATTTATTACAATCAGGTGATTAAGCCTGCTTTGGTAGGATTGACAGGACCATGGATTTCAGGAGGAATCGAATTCAACTGGCCGCAACATCATCGTCCGAGTACTTTTTTACCGGTAGATCATACTATTGAAAATAATGCCGATGGTAGTATTACCGTTTGGGTAAGCGAAAACGAAAAAATGTTCCACCAAAAAGGGATGGCAGGATTTACATTACATCCTGGAAAAGCTTATTTAGAAATTAAAGGAAAATTATATAACCCAACGCCTGTTCCACAAACGTTCTTGTGGTGGGCTAATCCAGCTGTGGCGGTGAACGAACATTATCAATCGGTTTTTCCACCGGATGTACATGCGGTTTTTGACCACGGAAAACGCGATGTTTCGACATTCCCAATTGCAACAGGTACCTATTATAAAATCGATTATTCGGCGGGAGTTGATATTTCGAATTATAAAAACATTCCGGTTCCGACTTCTTATATGGCTATCAACTCTGATTTTAACTTTGTGGGAGGTTATGAGAATGATACCCAAGCAGGTGTACTTCATGTGGCCAATCATCATATTTCACCGGGAAAAAAACAATGGACTTGGGGTAATGGAGATTTTGGAAAAGCATGGGACAGAAATCTTACCGATGAAGACGGCCCTTACATTGAATTGATGGCAGGAGTTTATACGGATAATCAGCCAGATTTTACTTGGATGCAACCTTATGAGGAAAAAACATTTACTCAATACTTTTTGCCTTATCGCGAACTGGGTGTAGTGAAAAATGCCTCTCAGGATTTGCTTTTAAATATTGATAAAGAAGGAGACAAAGCCATTGTAAAGATTTTTGCCACATCATTACAGAAAAAGGCAAAGGTAGTACTTGAAGGATTTTTTGAAGAAACTTTGGATTTGAGTCCTGAACAGGTTTTTGAACGTGAAATTTCAGTTGGTGATATTGCTGTTATTGATTTAAAGTTAGTAGTGTATGCTGCAAACGGACGAGAATTGTTAAGTATAAAAGCAGAAGAACAAGAAGCAAAGGAAACACCTGAAGCAGCAAAAGCTGCTTTTTCACCTGAAGAAACGCCTACTTGTGAGCAATTGTATCTTACGGGCTTGCATTTAGAACAATACCGTCATGCCACTTATCTGGCTACGGATTATTATCAGGAAGCCTTGAAACGAGATCCTTCTGATGTTAGAAATAATAATGCGATGGGACTTTGGTTACTTCGTCGTGGGAAATTTGTCGAATCGGAAAAGTATTTCCAGGCTGCGATTGATACCCAATTGCAACGCAACCCGAATCCGTATGATGGAGAACCTCGTTATAATCTGGGACTTGCTTTACAGTATCAAAGAAAAAACAAGGAAGCCTACGCTGCATTTTATAAATCATGTTGGAATGCTGCCATGCAGGATGCCGGATATTTTGGCTGTGCCCAGATTTCTTGTGTTCACGATAATCTGACTGATGCATTATATGAAATTGATAAGTCTTTAACTCGTAACTGGCATAATCACAAAGCACGTACTTTAAAAACAGCGATTTTACGAAAGTCAGGAAACGAAAAAGAAGCCTTGTCACTGATTGAAGATTCGTTGAAAATTGACTTATTCAATTTTGGATGTCGTTTCGAAGAATATCTTATTTCAAATTCGGCTGTAGCTTTGGAAGAAATGAATAGGCTTATGCGTGGCGAAATTCATAATTATGAAGTGGTAGCATTGGATTATATTGCTGCGGGAATGTATGATGAAGCTGTTCAATTACTGGAAGAAGGAATCAAAGTATGTCCAACAACCCCAATGACCTATTATTATATGGGTTGGGCGTTGAGCTTAGCCAACAAAGATGCTAAAGCAGCATTTGAAGCAGCGGCAAGTCATGCACCTGAATATTGTTTCCCTAATCGTCTGGAAGCAATTTCAGCATTGGAAGTGGCACAAAAACTAAATCCAACGGATTCCAAAGCACCTTATTATTTAGGGAATTTATGGTATGACAAACGTCAATATTCTGAAGCTATTGCAAGTTGGGAAAAGTCTGTTGAAATTGACGGTACACTCCCTACGGTGGTGAGAAATCTTTCTTTGGCTTATTTCAATAAATTGCAACAGGAAGAAAAAGCACTTCAATATCTGGAAAAAGCTTTTTCATTAGATACAAGTGATTCCCGTATCCTGATGGAGTTGGATCAATTGTACAAGCGTCTTTGCAAACCACATTCAGAGCGATTGGCCTTTTTGGAAAAATATTTCAATCTGGTAGAACAACGTGATGATGTTTATTTGGAATATGTTACTTTGTGTAACCAATTAGGAGATTATGCAAAAGCTATTGCATTGATTGATAATCGTATTTTTCATCCTTGGGAAGGTGGCGAAGGAAAAGTTCCGGCGCAATACCAATTGGCAAGAGTAGAATTAGCCAAACAACATTTGGCTAAAAAAGAATACAAAGAGGCCATTCAATTATTGAACGAATGCTTGGAGTATCCTCATAATCTGGGTGAAGGAAAATTATATGGTGCACAGGAAAATGATTTTCATTATTGGTTGGGCTGTGCGTACGAAGGTTTGAATCAAATAGAAGAAGCTCAAAAATACTGGAAACTAGCCAAAGACGGAAATACCGAACCTGCCGCAGCCATTTTTTATAATGATCAAAAACCGGATAAAATATTTTATCAAGGATTGGCATTGTTAAAATTAGGATTAGCTGAAGAAGCGAATACCAGATTTAACAAATTGATTGCCTTTGGAACAAAACATTTGAACGAAACCATAAAATTGGATTATTTTGCTGTTTCATTACCTGATTTATTGATTTGGGAGGATGATCTAACTTTCCGCAATAAAATCCATTGTCATTACATGCTTGGTTTAGGTAATTTTGGATTAGGCGAAATAGCTAAAGCAAAAACACATCTGAACGAAGCAGCGAAAATGGATGTAAACCATCAGGGAGTTCAACAGCATTTGTCAATAGTTAATGAATGTACAGTAATTAATTCAGAAATTGCATAAGAATTTGGCAAATACATTTAATTTCCTATTTATGAAAAAAAATAAAATTTCGAAATCACTATTGAGTATTGCTTATGTTGTTTTAGGTACTTTTTCGATATCGGCACAAACGAATTATTCGATTGATATTACTAAAGTGAATACCGAAGTAAAGCGCGGTCATCTTGATTTAGGTGGGACTAATGCTAAAGGTGATAAAATCGACGTAAACAGTTTTTATCTGGAACGTAAAGGAAAACCTTTTATTCCGGTTATTGGGGAGTTTCATTTTAGTCGTTATCCGCATCAATATTGGGACGAGCAGCTAAAGAAAATGAAAGCCGGTGGGATCACCGTTGTAGCTACTTATGTGTTTTGGAACATGCATGAATTCAAGGAAGGTACTTTCAACTGGAGTGGAGATCTCGATGTTCGTCGTTTTACGGAATTGTGTGCCAAAAATGGTTTGGAAGTGCTCATGCGTGTTGGCCCTTTCGCTCATGGCGAAATTCGTAATGGCGGTTTACCGGATTGGTTGTACGGTCGTCCTATTGATGTAAGAAGCAATGATCAGGTCTATTTGTTTTATACCAACCGCTTGTATCAGGAAATAGGCAAACAGTTAAAAGGACTTATGTTTAAAGATGGAGGTCCTATTATTGGTGTGCAATTAGAAAATGAATACCAGCATTCAACAGCTCCTTGGGGATTTACGTATCAGGATGCTCCTAAAGAGCGCACTGTTGCAGGACGTGATAAAAAGATTATTCAGGATGGAGTAGGTATCAATACCATGGGGAATGAATTTGCCGATGTAGGGCGTGACCACATGAAAACACTAAAAAAACTGGCCATTGATGCGGGTTTAATAGCACCTATTTATACGGCTACAGGTTGGGGTTATGCAACCATAGTAGAAAAAGGGTCTATTCCGGTTATGGCGGGTTATGCTTATCCGTTTTGGACAGCTGGAAATAGTCCGTCGCCATTTTATTTGTTTAAAAATATACATCAAAAGCCCGATTATTCTCCAGTGAGTTACGATGTAAATTTATATCCATCTATGGCAGCCGAATTAGGAACCGGAATGGCGGTTACTTATTCACGACGTCCACGTGTTCCGGGTGAAAGTTTTCTTCCTATGATGGTTCGTACGGTGGGAAGCGGAACTAACGGACTAGGATTTTATATGTATCATGGCGGAACAACACCTTCAATAGGGAACTATTTTTTTACTGAAGGGGCGGGACTTCCTAATAAATCCTACGATTATCAGGCTCCTATTGGTGAATTTGGAAATGTAAGCAGTGGTTATTATCCTTTAAAGTTAATCAATTACTTTTTGAAAGGTTATGGTAATGATTTAGCACCTTTATATCCAATATTGCCTTCGACTAATGACAGTATCAAAGCTACTGATACTAGTACTTTGCGTTATGCTGTAAGAGGAGATGGAGAAAAAGGTTATTTGTTCATGCATAATTTCCAGGATCATTTAGAAACTAAAGATTTATCAAATTTAAAAATTGATATTGCTACTAAACAAGGAAAAATACAATTTCCACAAACAGGAACTTTTACCTTAAAAGCAGGAAGTTCAGCATTTTTTCCGTTTAATGTAAATTATGATGGTGTAGCCATTTGTATGGCAACGGTACAGCCTTTTTGCAAGTTTACCAATAAGAATAAAAAGTATAATGTGATGGTTGCAATAGATGGTATTGCTCCTGAAATTGTACTTCAAGGTAAGGTGAAAGTTAGTGGTACAGGAATAAAAACTGTAGCTAGAAACGGGAATACTGTTGTAGTTTGTAGTGCTGGTAAAATCAATGATTTTGAAATAAACGGAGTTTCATTTTTAGTTTTACCAAGTAGTGAAGCAGAAAAAGGGTATTTGATTGGCGAAGTTGACAATCAAAAGTTAGTATTGAGTAACGCATTGGTATTAGATAATAATGGAAAACTAACATTGGTTAGTAATAATCAGGAAAACATTGATTTTGCTGTATATCCTGCTATTGCTGTAACTTCGGTTGATGGAAAGCTGACAAAAGGAAAAGCGGCAATTAAAAACATAAGTGCCTGGAAGTTGAGTGTACCAAAAGTAGATACTACTATTAAATTAATACAAGCCGATAACAGTCACTATGTACTGAAAGCGGGCAGTCTTGATTTATCGAAAGTAAATGATGTTTTCATCACTTTTGATTATCGTGGCGATCGTGGAATTTGTATGATGAACGGTGAGTTGCAAACAGACGATCTTTATACGAGCAAACCCTGGACAGTTGGACTTAAAAGATTCCAGGAAGCTTTAAAAACAACAGATATGTATTTCTATTTTATGCCAATGCTAAAAGACGCTCCTTATTTAAGTTATTTGGACAAAAATGTATTGCCTGATTTTAGTGATAAAAAGAGTTTTCTGGAAGTGAAACAACCTCAAATTTCAGTTGAATACAAAGCGAATGTTGAGTTTAAGTAACATAAAATGCTTTTCATAAATCATCAAATTTTCCTGATTCTAATTAGCAATAATTTGACAATGAATTAATTTCTAATTGGAGCAATCGAAAATAATCTGGAATAAAGTGAATTTTAATTTTGGATTCCTACAAGGTAAATGTATTTTTGGAAAAACAAGATTACTGTAAAACACATGAGAATATCAAAATTAATTCTTGCCCTGCTAATTTTTATGAGTTTGGCAAATCATGCTCAAACTTCTGGAAAAGCTGGAACTTTTGAGGCTGGAGAAAAAGCATTTCTATTAAACGGAAAACCATTTTTAGTACGTGCTGGAGAAATCCACTTTCCGAGAATTCCCAGAGAATATTGGGAACAACGCATTCAAATGTGTAAAGCCATGGGGATGAATACCATTTGTATTTATCTTTTTTGGAATTTTCATGAGCAACAACCAGATCAATTTGATTTTACAGGACAAAAAGATGTAGCCGAATTTGTGCGACTTGTTCAAAAAAACGGAATGTATTGTGTAGTTCGTCCCGGACCTTACGTTTGTGCCGAATGGGATATGGGCGGTTTGCCTTGGTGGTTATTGAAAAAGAAAGATCTTCAGGTTCGAACGTCTAATGATTCGTATTTTATGGAACGTTCTTTAAAATATTTAAAAGAAGTAGGGAAACAATTGGCTCCGTACCAAATTCAAAATGGCGGAAATATTATCATGGTTCAGGTCGAAAATGAATATGGTGTTTTCGGGAATGATCTGGGTTATATGAACCAAATTCGTGATGCTGTTCGTGCTTCAGAATTTGACAAGGTTCAATTGTTCCGTTGCGACTGGAGTTCGAATTTCTTTAAATATGATGTAGAAGGAGTTTACACGGCATTAAATTTTGGTGCTGGTTCAAATATTGATAAACAGTTTGAAAAGTATAAAGAAATTTATCCGAAAGCGCCGCTCATGTGCAGCGAATATTGGACGGGTTGGTTTGATTACTGGGGAAGAGCACATGAAACCCGATCAATTAGCAGTTTTATAGGTAGTTTAAAAGACATGTTGGATCGTAATATTTCATTTAGTTTGTATATGGCGCATGGTGGAACTTCTTTTGGACAATGGGGTGGAGCCAATTCGCCTCCGTTTGGTGCGATGGTTTCTTCTTATGATTACAATGCTCCAATTAATGAAGCAGGAAAGCCTACAGACAAATTTTACGCAGTGCGTGATTTGATGAAAAATTATCTGAATCCTGGCGAAACTATTCCAGAACCGCCAGCCAATTATCCTGTAATTTCGATTCCTAAGATTACATTTAATGAATCAGCATCGCTTTTTGAAAATCTTCCAAAAGCTAATAAATCAGAATTAATCCAACCGATGGAAAATTTTGATCAGGGCTGGGGGCGCATTTTGTATCGTACCAAATTACCAGAAAGTGCCACTTCATTTGATATAAAAATTACGGATTTGCATGATTGGGCTGCTATTTATATCAATGGAAAATTGATTGGAAATTTAGATCGTCGAAAAGATCAGAATACAATAAAACTACCTGCAGCAAAAAAAGGTGATGTCCTTGATATTTTAGTTGATGCTTTGGGCAGAGTGAATTATGGAAAAACCATTATTGACCGTAAAGGAATTACGGAGAAAGTAGAAATGCTGGTGGGTTCAACTGCTACTAATCTGACCAATTGGGAAGTTTTTAATTTTCCGGTAGATTATGATTTTCAAAAGAAAATGAAATTCAAAAAAGCCAAAGCCAATGGTCCGGCTTGGTACAAAGCTACTTTCGAATTGAATTCTGTAGGCGATACCTACATTGACATGAGTTCTTGGGGCAAAGGAATGGTTTGGGTAAACGGATATAATATTGGTCGTTATTGGAAAATTGGACCACAACAAACCTTGTTTATGCCTGGATGTTGGTTGAAAAAAGGCAAAAATAAGATTATCATTCTTGATTTAGAAAAGCCAAAACAAACTCAGGTTACAGGAGTAACGGTTCCTGTTTTAGACAAAATTGTAGTAGACGAATCGCTTTTGCACCGTAAAAAAGGAGAAATTTTGGATTTATCTGCTGAAACACCTGCAAATCAGGGAGAGTTAAGCAGCGGTCAGGGTTGGAAAGAAGTCATTTTCGAAAAAGAATTCGAAGGTCAGTATTTTTGTTTTGAAGTTTTAAATTCTCAGAATCCTAAAGATACCAGCAGCAGTATTGCTGAAATTGAATTGATTGGTACTGATGGTTTGCCAGTCAATCGTTCTAAATGGAAGATTGTTTACGCTGATAGCGAAGAAGTTTCAGTAGGAAATTATTCGGCTGAAAAAATATTCGATCAACAGGAGTCTACTTTTTGGTCGACTGCCTGGACGGTTTCAAAAACGCCACATCCGCATCAGGTTGTTGTAAACATGGAAGAATCTGTTAAAATTAAAGGATTTAAATATTTGCCCCGTACGGATAAAAGTACCAATGGAAATGTAAAAAACTATCGTTTTTATATTAAACCAAGCTCATTTACAATTAAAAAATAATATGATTGTCCGCTAAGCGGACTAAAAATTCAATAATGGCACACGGATGACACAGATTAGACAGATTTTCGCTGATTGTTATATAAAAATCTGTTTTTTTATCAGTTTAAATCCGTGTCATCCGTGTGCCATTTTAAAAATTGTTACTAGTAACGCATAGTCATAAAAAAATAAATACAATCTAATGAAAAAACTCAATTACGTCTGTCTTCTTTTGGCAATTCTATTTTCTTTAAGCAGTTTTAAAGGAAAAGACGAAGTGATTAATCTGGATGGTAATTGGCATTTTGAAATTGATCGAAATGACGAAGGAATCACTGGAAAATGGTACAATAGAAATCTTTCGGATAATATCAAGTTGCCGGGTTCGATGGCGGAATTCTTAAAAGGAGACGAAATTACCTTAAAAACAAAGTGGACAGGTTCTATTTATGATAGTTCCTTTTACTTTAGACCGAGTTTAAAAAAATACCGTCAACCGGGAAATATTCACATTCCTTTTTGGCTGACTCCGGCAAAACATTATGTTGGAGCTGCCTGGTACCAAAAAGAAGTGGACATTCCTGCTAAATGGAAAGGCAAACGCATTATTCTTCATTTAGAAAGAACGCATATTGAGACCAGAGTTTGGGTAAACGATAAAGAAGTAGGCTTGCAAAACTCCTTAGTGGCACCACATGTTTATGACTTAACGTCTTATTTGACGGAAGGAAAACAGCGTATTTCTATTCGAATAGACAACAGCATCAAAGAAATCAATGTTGGTCCTGATTCGCATAGTATTACTGATCATACACAAGGAAACTGGAATGGAATTATTGGTAAAATTGCATTAGAAGCTATTGCACCTGTTTATATAGATGATGTTCAAATTTATCCTGATTTAAAAAACCGAAAAGCGCGTGTGAAAATTACGATCAATAATACCACTCCAGCTATTTTTAGCGGAAGAATAGCTATTTCGGCAAAAAGTTTCAACAGCTCTAAGTCTGATAAAACTAAGGAAATAGAGAGCAAAATTGTCGTAGCTGCATCAGATACTAAAACTTTTGAACTGGATTTGCCTTTTGGAAAAGGAATGCTGACCTGGGACGAATTTGATCCTGCTTTGTATCATTTGGATGTAAATTTAGAAGCCAAAGGAATTAAAGCCAATAAAAAAGTTCAGTTTGGAATGCGTGAATTTAAAATTAACGGAAACCAATTTTTAATCAATGGCAATCCTGTTTTCCTGAGAGGAACGGTTCATAATTGCGAATTTCCATTAACAGGTTATCCGGCAACAACTGTAGATGCCTGGGAGAAAATTTTCCAGAAAATCAAATCTTATGGTTTGAACCACGTTCGTTTTCATTCCTGGTGTCCGCCAGAAGCCGCTTTTATTGCAGCTGATAAAGTGGGACTTTATATGCAACCCGAAGGCCCGAGTTGGCCTAATCACGGTCCTAAAATAGGATTGGGGCAGCCAGTGGATAAATATTTGTATGATGAAACCATAAGAATGGCTAAAGAATATGGCAATTATGCTTCTTTTACCATGTTGTCAGCAGGAAATGAACCTGCAGGAAATCAGGTAAAATATTTGAATGCCTTTGTTGATTTCTGGAAAGCCAAGGACAATCGAAGAGTATATACAGGAATGTCGGTAGGCGGAAGCTGGCCTGTAGTTCCTAATGCTGAATACCAATCCCGTGGTGGAGTAAGAGGTTTAGAATGGAAAAAAATGCCTGAAACCGAATCGGATTTTAGTGCTGGTATTGCACCGTTTAAAGTTCCTTTTGTGGCACACGAAATTGGTCAGTATTGTGTTTTTCCTAATTTCGAAGAAATTCAAAAATACAAAGGAGTTTACAGAGCTAAAAACTTTGAAATGTTCCGTCAGGATTTAGCAGATCATAATATGGCCGATCAGTCTAAAGATTTCCTGAATGCTTCTGGAAAATTACAGGTTTTATGTTATAAAGGCGAAATTGAAAAAATGTTGAGAACCCCAGGTTATGCTGGTTTTCAGGCGCTGGGTTTACAGGATTTTCCAGGTCAGGGAACAGCTCTTGTAGGGGTGCTGGATGCCTTTTTTCAGGAAAAAGGATATGTTACAGCTAAAGAATATTCGAGATTTACAAATGCAACCGTTCCTTTGGCTAAGATTCCAAAATTTGTTTACAATAATGGTGAAACTTTTAAGGCTGAAATTGTTCTTTTTCACTCGGGAAAAACGCCATTGCAAAATGCAGTAATCAGTTGGACCATTAAAAATGAAAAAGGAGCAACTGTTTCTTCTGGAAAATTCGATCCTAAAACATACGAAAACGGAAATGGTATCATCGTTGGAAATCTTAGTTTCGCATTAAATGATGTTAAGGTTGCCTCAAAATTAAATTTGGAAGTAAAAGTCAATAATACGGCTTTTGCCAACGATTGGAATTTTTGGGTATATCCAAATAGAAATCCTGAAATTTCCTCTTCTATTTATTACACCGCAGTCTTAGATGATAAGGCAAAAGAAGTGTTGAATAAGGGAGGAAAAGTATTCTTGAATGCTGCAGGAAAAGTGGTGAAAGGAAAAGAAGTAGAAATGCATTTTCTACCTGTTTTCTGGAATACATCCTGGTTTAAAATGCGTCCTCCTCATGTTACCGGAATGCTGATTCAGGATAAAAGTCCTGCTTTTGCAGACTTTCCAACTAGTTTCCACAGTGATTTACAATGGTGGGATATTCAAAACCGCGCCCAAGTTATGAATTTGGAAGATTTCCCTGCTGATTTCCGTCCGTTGATTCAGCCTATTGATACCTGGTTTATGAATCGAAGACTGGCTTTAGTTTTTGAAGCACAAGTAGGAAAAGGAAAAATTATAGTAAGTAGTGCTAATTTAGGACCGGATGTTCAAGATAAACCCGCTTCGAGAGAATTGTTTTTCTCACTGCAAAACTATATGAATTCAGATCAATTCAACCCTAAAAATCAATTGACTCTTGATGTGATACAGGATATTTTTGTCAGTCCATCCAAAGAACAATTTCAAACTTATACAAAAGATAGCCCTGATGAGTTGAAGCCCAATTCGAATCAGAATAAGGTGAAGTAAAACAATAGCAATAGCAATATAAAGGACTACGACTTTAACTTTAAGTCGTAGTTTTTTTATGGAAAATTTTAAGGAAAGTCAGTCAAGTCAAAATTAGTAATACGTTAATTTGCTGTTATTTCAATTGGTTTAGGGGGAGTTTTCCGTGTATTTTCAATATTTTTGCAATACATTAGAGTGAAAGAGAATATGATAAAAGAAAATATAAAAGTAATCATTAGTGATTTAGACGGAACATTATTAAACAGTGACCACCGAATTTCAGATTACACCAAAGAGGTTTTTAGAGAATTATACAATCAGAATTATTTAATTATTGTTGCTACAGGTCGTCATCATTTAGACGCCATGCCTATAATTGAAACTTTAGGTTTCCCTATTTATTTAGTAACTTCTAACGGAGCCCGAATTCATGCACCAAATAAAGAATTGCTTTTTGCCACTAACATGGAAAGTGAGGCTGTGAAATCGGTTTTGGAAATGGATATTCCTGCCGAATTTACTACCGTTCTTTTTAAAGAAAATGTTTGGCAAACCAATAAACACAATGATAAATTATTAGAATTTCAAACAGAACTGAATTATGTTCCTGAATTGGTAAACTATAAAGAAGTAACCGATTTTGACGTAATTAAAATATTTTTTACTCACGAAAGTCATGGGAAATTAATTGAGTTAAGAGAAATGATTCTGGAGAAACATCCTGATATTTTTAGTCATGCTTTTAGTTTGCCGCATTGTTTGGAATTTATGGATAAATCAGTTGATAAAAGTGTGGCAATTGCCCGTATTTTAGAAATGGAAAACTATCAATTTCATCAGTCAGTTTCTTTTGGAGATGGTTATAATGACGAAAGAATGCTAACCTCTACAGCTAAAGGTTTATTGATGGGTAATGCTCCTGATAGTTTGAAAAATAAATTGTCTCACCTTGAAGTAATTTTAAAAAATCATGAAGATGGTGTTGCTAATTATTTGGCTGATAAAATTTTGAATAATGTGAGTTTGGAAGCTAAATAAGAAAAATTTAACCACAGATTAGCACAGGTTTTTTCTTTGTTAACTTAGTGAAACCTTGATGCTTTGCGGTTAAAAAATAATAAATACCGATTTTTATCATTTTTCAAATCTTTAAAATCCTTTTAATCTGTGGCATTTTTTAAAGGAATAGGGGTGTTTCCTTGTTTTTCTGTCTAAAATAATCCTAAATTTGCATTCTTATAAAATCAACGAAATACGTATCTAAATGAGTAATACAATCACTACTACTAATTTTAATTTTCCAGGGCAAAAATCAGTTTACAGAGGGAAAGTAAGAGAAGTTTATAATATTAATGACGAATTATTAGTAATGGTGGCAACCGACAGGCTTTCGGCTTTTGATGTTGTTTTACCAAAAGGAATTCCGTATAAAGGACAAATCCTAAACCAAATTGCTACTAAATTCATGGAGTTGACTCAGGATATTGTTCCAAACTGGTTGATTGCTACTCCGGATCCAAGTGTTGCTGTAGGTCATTTATGTGAGCCTTTCAAGGTAGAAATGGTTATTAGAGGTTATTTATCAGGTCATGCTTCACGCGAATATGCTGCTGGAAAAAGGCAAATTTGTGGAGTAGCGATGGCCGAAGGTCTAAAAGAAAATGATAAATTTCCGGAGCCAATTATCACACCAACTACAAAAGCCGATAATGGAGAACACGATGCTGATATTTCCAGAGAAGACATTCTTTCTAAAGGAATCGTAAGTGAAGAAGATTATTTGGTTTTAGAGAAATATACCAGAGCTTTGTTTCAAAGAGGAACTGAAATTGCTGCCAGCCGCGGATTGATTTTAGTGGATACCAAATATGAATTTGGAAAAACAAAAGACGGACAAATTGTGTTGATTGACGAAATCCATACTCCGGATTCTTCCCGTTATTTTTATGCCGAAGGTTATCAGGAAAGACAAGACAACGGACAAGAGCAAAAACAATTATCGAAAGAATTTGTACGTCGTTGGTTAATTGAAAATGGTTTCCAAGGACAAGAAGGACAACAAATTCCTGAAATGACGGATGCTTATATCGAAACGGTTTCGGACAGATATATTGAATTATATGAAAATATCATTGGAGAAAAATTTGTAAAAGCTGATATTTCGAACATCAATGAAAGAATCGAAAAGAATGTTTTGGCTTATTTATCAGGCCAAAAATAATTTCGAAAAGAATTAAAAATCAAAAGTCGCAATTTCAAAAATAGAAAATTGCGACTTTTTTTATGAATTGTTAGAAACGGTATTATTTAAAATAAGAGAAAGTTTCATTGTTCTCTATTTTAAGTATCGTTTCATAAATCAATTTGATTACGTTTTCAACATCTTCTTTATGTACCATTTCGACTGTGGTGTGCATGTAACGCAACGGAAGAGAAATCAAAGCCGAAGCCACTCCGCCATTACTGTAGGCAAAAGCATCAGTATCGGTTCCTGTAACGCGTGAAGAAGCCAGACGTTGAAAAGGAATTTCTTTTTCTTCGGCAGTAGTAATAATTAAGTCTCTCAAATTGTTTTGTACAGCCGGAGCATAAGTAATAACCGGCCCTTTACCAATTTTTGTTTCGCCTTCGATTTTCTTATCAATCATTGGAGTAGTAGAATCGTGGCACACATCAGTAATAATGGCAACATTTGGTTTTATGGTTTGTGTAATCATTTCGGCACCACGCAAACCTACTTCTTCCTGAACGGCATTGGTAATATACAATCCAAAAGGTAATTTTACTTTGTTTTCATGCAAAAGTCGGGCAACTTCAGCAATCATAAAACCACCCATGCGATTATCGATAGCTCGACAAACTAATTTGTTTTCGTTTAAAACTATAAATTCGTCGGGATAAGTAATCACACACCCCACATGAACACCTAGTTTTTCAACCTGTTCTTTAGTTTCGCAACCTAAATCAATAAAGATATTGCTGATTTTTGGGTTTTCTTCCTTGTCTCTGTTTCGGGTGTGTATAGCTGGCCAACCGAAAACACCTTTTACAATACCATTTTTAGTATGAATGTTTACACGTTTTGAAGGTGCAATTTGGTGATCAGAACCTCCGTTTCTAATTACGTATATCAAACCGTCTTCGGTAATATAATTTACATACCAGGAAATTTCATCGGCGTGACCTTCAATTACAACTTTAAAAGGAGCGTCCGGGTTGATGATTCCTACAGCTGTTCCGTAGGTGTCGGTCATAAAAGTATCAACATACGGCTTAAGATATTCCATCCATATCTTTTGTCCACTGCTTTCGTAACCTGTTGGCGAAGCATTATTAAGGTAGCTTTCTAAAAAAGCCATTGAATCATTGTTCAGTATTGATTTTGTACTCATAAAAATATTTTTTCGCTAAAATATAAATTTGCTATTACAGTTGCATAGATATTGTATAATTTTACATCAAAATATTGTCTTTATGAAATCTGTTTATTTTTTAATATTCTTTTTATTTGTATCATTTTATGGTTTTAGTCAGGGAGTAGTACCTTATGACCCCAATGCCATGGGATATGTGCTGACCGAAAAAGACAGTGTATTAAGTGATACAATAAGACTGCCTGAGATTATTATTTCAAATGAAAAACTCGATCCTGAAGCTAAAAAGCAATACCTCATTTTGCAAAGTCGTGTTTACAGAACCTATCCTTATGCTAAATTAGCTGCTGATAGACTGGTGAATTTGAATAAAGGGATGGATCGTCTTACATCTGAAAGAGAAAAGAAAAGGTATTTTAAAATAGTTGAAGACTATCTTACTAATGAGTTTGAAGCTAGGCTTAAAAAATTGTCTCGTAGTCAGGGACGAATTTTAGTAAAGCTAATCCATCGCCAGACAGGAACAACGACTTATGAATTGATTAAGAAATTGAAAAGTGGCTGGAAAGCTTTCTGGTCTAATACAGCAGCGAGTATGTTTGATATCAATTTGAAATCTGAATATGCACCTTTTGAATCTAACGAGGATTATTTAATAGAAAATATTCTCAAAGAAGCCTTTGAAACCGGTCGATTACCAAATCAGCCGGCAGCAACTCCTGTAGATGTGGATAAGTTAAATGAGTATTGGGAATCTAAATTGTCTGCTAAACCTTAAAAACCTAATCATACCTTATATAAGAAGCTTACACTATATTTATATTACAGTGTAAGCTTTTTTATTTTGAAGCTATTTCCCGCTATCCGTTTCAATCTTTAGTGCCGTCCCGAGGCTTCGGGACCGGCACTAAAGGATTTTCACTACTATCGGGGCTAGTAAATCGTGCTAGAAATAGCGAGATGTACTAATATATTAAGTATAGTTTGTTAGAAAAGCCTTTGCGGGCTTTGTGTTTTCTTGGTGTTCTTTGTGTTTAAAATAGCGTTAACAATTCTAAAACCTTACAAAACTCAAAAAAGCTAAAAAATAAAAACCACGTTTTCAGAGTGTTAAAAAATACTTTCAAAATAGTTTCGAAAAGTTATTGTCAAAACGAATAAAGGTTCTACTTTTGCACCCGCAACAGCGCAGACGTTCATTAAAATACTGGCAAACATTAAATCTAAATTAGAGATTTATTTCTAAAAAAAAGGTTTAAAAAAGTTTGTGAGATTTAAAAACAGATGTTACATTTGCACCCCGCAAAAGCGACAAGTTATTTGAAAAGCTGGTAAGGAATTGAGAAGAAAAGAAGAGTAAGATTTTCTAAAAAAAACTTTAAAAATTTCTTGCGAGATTAAAAAGAAGTTGTACTTTTGCACCCGCTTCGAGAGACATGCTACGGTGTGAAAAACGAAGAGAAAAAATAAGAAGAACACGTTCCTAGACATATTGAATTGACAGCCGTCCCGATTAATCGGGACAAAAGAATAAGAGTAATAGAATCGAGAGATTAGAATAAAACCACTAGAACTTCAGTCAAATAATAAATAGTCCGCCACGGCGGACAAACAATATACGATGAAGAGTTTGATCCTGGCTCAGGATGAACGCTAGCGGCAGGCTTAACACATGCAAGTCGAGGGGTATAGTTTTTCGGAACTAGAGACCGGCGCACGGGTGCGTAACGCGTATGCAATCTACCTTTCACAGAGGGATAGCCCAGAGAAATTTGGATTAATACCTCATAGTATAGCAGTTTCGCATGAAACCACTATTAAAGTCACAACGGTGAAAGATGAGCATGCGTCCCATTAGCTTGTTGGTAAGGTAACGGCTTACCAAGGCTACGATGGGTAGGGGTCCTGAGAGGGAGATCCCCCACACTGGTACTGAGACACGGACCAGACTCCTACGGGAGGCAGCAGTGAGGAATATTGGTCAATGGACGCAAGTCTGAACCAGCCATGCCGCGTGCAGGATGACGGTCCTATGGATTGTAAACTGCTTTTGTACAGGAAGAAACACTCCTTCGTGAAGGAACTTGACGGTACTGTAAGAATAAGGATCGGCTAACTCCGTGCCAGCAGCCGCGGTAATACGGAGGATCCAAGCGTTATCCGGAATCATTGGGTTTAAAGGGTCCGTAGGCGGTTTAGTAAGTCAGTGGTGAAAGCCCATCGCTCAACGGTGGAACGGCCATTGATACTGCTAGACTTGAATTACTAGGAAGTAACTAGAATATGTAGTGTAGCGGTGAAATGCTTAGAGATTACATGGAATACCAATTGCGAAGGCAGGTTACTACTAGTTTATTGACGCTGATGGACGAAAGCGTGGGTAGCGAACAGGATTAGATACCCTGGTAGTCCACGCCGTAAACGATGGATACTAGCTGTTGGGAGCAATTTCAGTGGCTAAGCGAAAGTGATAAGTATCCCACCTGGGGAGTACGGGCGCAAGCCTGAAACTCAAAGGAATTGACGGGGGCCCGCACAAGCGGTGGAGCATGTGGTTTAATTCGATGATACGCGAGGAACCTTACCAAGGCTTAAATGTAGATTGACCGGTTTGGAAACAGACTTTTCGCAAGACAATTTACAAGGTGCTGCATGGTTGTCGTCAGCTCGTGCCGTGAGGTGTCAGGTTAAGTCCTATAACGAGCGCAACCCCTGTTGTTAGTTGCCATCGAGTCATGTCGGGAACTCTAACGAGACTGCCAGTGCAAACTGTGAGGAAGGTGGGGATGACGTCAAATCATCACGGCCCTTACGCCTTGGGCTACACACGTGCTACAATGGCCGGTACAGAGAGCAGCCACTGGGTGACCAGGAGCGAATCTACAAAGCCGGTCACAGTTCGGATCGGAGTCTGCAACTCGACTCCGTGAAGCTGGAATCGCTAGTAATCGGATATCAGCCATGATCCGGTGAATACGTTCCCGGGCCTTGTACACACCGCCCGTCAAGCCATGGAAGCTGGGGGTGCCTGAAGTCGGTGACCGCAAGGAGCTGCCTAGGGTAAAACTGGTAACTAGGGCTAAGTCGTAACAAGGTAGCCGTACCGGAAGGTGCGGCTGGAACACCTCCTTTCTAGAGCCTTAGTGTTAGCTATATGCACGCTAAGGAAAAAGACGAAAAGAACTATTGGTCATTAATATTGACATTTTATTACTCTTGCTGTTAATTTAAAAAAAAAGAATAAGAATTTAAGTAAAAAACAGAGTCTCGTAGCTCAGCTGGTTAGAGTACTACACTGATAATGTAGGGGTCGGCAGTTCGAGTCTGCCCGGGACTACTTTTTAAGACAAAAACTTAAAAAGACTGTAAAAAACTTAAAAGGAAATTTTAGAAGTTGAGTTGCACTATTAGTGACGAACCGTATAGGACTGTTAACTAAAAACTGTTAACTGTACACTAAAACCGGGGGATTAGCTCAGCTGGCTAGAGCGCCTGCCTTGCACGCAGGAGGTCAACGGTTCGACTCCGTTATTCTCCACAAAAAAGTACAAAGATATAAGTACAAAGTATCAAGACAATGTCTTAATACTTAATACAAAAATCTTAATACTTATTAAAGTTCATTGACATATTGAGATAAAAAATATTAAAAAGTAGAAAGCGTTTTCTATTATTTATAATAGGAAACAAACAAAACGGTCTTGTTTTAATTAACAAGATTGGTACAATAAGCAAAATAAGGGCGTATGGGGGATGCCTAGGCTCTCAGAGGCGATGAAAGGCGTGATAAGCTGCGAAAAGCTACGGGGATCTGCACACAAGATTTGATCCGTAGATACCTGAATGGGGCAACCCACTATGTTGAAGACATAGTACACCGATAGGTGGGCAAACCCGCTGAACTGAAACATCTAAGTAGGCGGAGGAGAAGAAAACAAAAGTGATTCCGTAAGTAGTGGCGAGCGAACGCGGATTAGCCCAAACCAATGTTGTTACGGCAATGTTGGGGTTGTAGGACCACGAGATTTTATGCATGAAGAATTAGAATCTACTGGAAAGTAGAGCCAAAGAGAGTGATAGCCTCGTATAAGTAATGATTGTAATAGATAGTGGTATCCTGAGTAGGGCGGGGCACGTGAAACCCTGTCTGAATTTGGCGGGACCATCCGCTAAGGCTAAATACTCCTGAGAGACCGATAGTGAACCAGTACTGTGAAGGAAAGGTGAAAAGAACCGTGAATAACGGAGTGAAATAGATCCTGAAACCATACGCTTACAAGCGGTCGGAGCCCTTTTGTGGGGTGACGGCGTGCCTTTTGCATAATGAGCCTACGAGTTAACGTTGCTGGCAAGGATAAGTACTTCAGGTATGGATCCGTAGCGAAAGCGAGTCTGAATAGGGCGCTTTAGTCAGTAGTGTTAGACGCGAAACCGTGTGATCTACCCATGGGCAGGTTGAAGCTGTGGTAACACACAGTGGAGGACCGAACCGGTTGACGTTGAAAAGTCTTCGGATGACCTGTGGGTAGGGGTGAAAGGCCAATCAAACTCGGAAATAGCTCGTACTCCCCGAAATGCATTTAGGTGCAGCGCTAGATATAAGTTATATAGAGGTAGAGCTACTGATTGGATGCGGGGGCTTCACCGCCTACCAATTCCTGACAAACTCCGAATGCTATATAATGTTCTCTAGCAGTGAGGGCTTGGGTGCTAAGGTCCAAGTCCGAGAGGGAAAGAACCCAGACCATCAGCTAAGGTCCCCAAATATATGTTAAGTTGAAAGAACGCGGTTTGTCTGCCCAGACAGCTAGGATGTTGGCTTGGAAGCAGCCATTCATTTAAAGAGTGCGTAACAGCTCACTAGTCGAGCGGACGAGCATGGATAATAATCGGGCATAAACATATTACCGAAGCTATGGATTTTGCGTAAGCAAAGTGGTAGGGGAGCATTCCAGCAGGGTTGAAGGTGTATCGTAAGGTATGCTGGACTGGCTGGAAAAGAAAATGTAGGCATAAGTAACGATAATGCGGGCGAGAAACCCGCACACCGAAAGACTAAGGTTTCCACAGCTATGCTAATCAGCTGTGGGTTAGTCGGGACCTAAGGCGAACCCGAAAGGGACAGTCGATGGACCACGGGTTAATATTCCCGTACTACTGTTAACTGTGATGGGGTGACGGAGTGATGAAAGCGCCGCGAACTGACGGAATAGTTCGTTAAAGTACCTAGCTATATTCTCTATAGGCAAATCCGTAGAGAATGGTGAAATACGATAGTACACGGAGACTTCGGTTGAAGTGATAGTGCGCCTAAGGGCTTCCAAGAAAAACCTCTAAACTTCAGGTTAATAGTACCCGTACCGCAAACCGACACAGGTAGTCGAGATGAGAATTCTAAGGTGCTCGAGAGATTCATGGCTAAGGAATTAGGCAAAATAGACCCGTAACTTCGGGAGAAGGGTCGCCCGCCGTAAGGCGGGCCGCAGTGAAGAGGTCCAGGCGACTGTTTATCAAAAACACAGGGCTCTGCAAAATCGTAAGATGAAGTATAGGGCCTGACACCTGCCCGGTGCTGGAAGGTTAAGAGGAGATGTTATCTTCGGAGAAGCATTGAATTGAAGCCCCAGTAAACGGCGGCCGTAACTATAACGGTCCTAAGGTAGCGAAATTCCTTGTCGGGTAAGTTCCGACCTGCACGAATGGTGTAACGATCTGGACACTGTCTCAGCCATGAGCTCGGTGAAATTGTAGTAACGGTGAAGATGCCGTTTACCCGCAGTGGGACGAAAAGACCCTGTGCACCTTTACTATAGCTTAGTATTGACCTTGGATAAATGATGTGTAGGATAGGTTGGAGACTGTGAAGTGGCGTCGCCAGGCGTTGTGGAGTCATTGTTGAAATACAACCCTTTGTTTATCTGAGGCCTAACCCCCAACCGGGGGGACATTGCTTGGTGGGTAGTTTGACTGGGGTGGTCGCCTCCAAAAGAGTAACGGAGGCTTCTAAAGGTTCCCTCAGTACGCTTGGTAACCGTGCGAAGAGTGCAATGGCATAAGGGAGCTTGACTGAGAGACATACAGGTCGATCAGGTACGAAAGTAGAGCATAGTGATCCGGTGGTTCCGCATGGAAGGGCCATCGCTCAAAGGATAAAAGGTACGCCGGGGATAACAGGCTGATCTCCCCCAAGAGCTCATATCGACGGGGGGGTTTGGCACCTCGATGTCGGCTCGTCACATCCTGGGGCTGGAGAAGGTCCCAAGGGTTGGGCTGTTCGCCCATTAAAGTGGCACGCGAGCTGGGTTCAGAACGTCGTGAGACAGTTCGGTCTCTATCTACTGTGGGCGCAAGAAATTTGAGTGGATCTGATTCTAGTACGAGAGGACCGAATTGGACTAACCTCTAGTGTATCTGTTGTCACGCCAGTGGCACTGCAGAGTAGCTACGTTGGGAAGGGATAAGCGCTGAAAGCATATAAGCGCGAAACCCACCACAAGATGAGATTTCTTTTAAAGGTCGTGGGAGATGACCACGTTGATAGGCTATAGGTGTAAAGGCAGTAATGTCATAGCCGAGTAGTACTAATAACCTGTAAGCTTATGTACATCCGCTTGTCCCGATGTAAATCGGGACAGCAAACTTTCTAATGACAATTTAAATTATTTATCTCAGTATGTTAAGATATTTGCTCGACGCGAGCAGTTATGAGTTTTGAGTTATAAGTTAAGAGTTTAAAAACTGCAAACTATAAACTGTGAACTGAAAACTAACAACCTTAAGGTGGTTATTGCGGCGGGGCTCACCTCTTCCCATCCCGAACAGAGTAGTTAAGCCCGCCTGCGCAGATGGTACTGCAGTTTTGTGGGAGAGTATGTCGTCGCCTTTCTTTGAAAACCCTATCCTAATCAGATAGGGTTTTTTGTTTTATACTGTCTTGTCCTGATACAGAATGTTGACTATAATTACTTTAAATGGATTTTTTGGGATATTTACAAACTGAATTTATCGGGCATTCTGAACATTTAGGTTTCGGTCTGCATATTTCTCTTCCTAAGAATGAAATTGCCATGCCGATTTCGTTCCAAATTTCTTTTGGTAAAACAGCCATTAATTGTTTTTCTGCTTTCAATCCGTCTTTTGTTGGATTAACTATTCCGATTCTTGGAACTACCCGGAGAACATGAAGGTCAGTCATTATTCCTTCTAATGTTTCTCCAGCTTCTTTCATAATTACATTGGCTGATTTTCGACCAATTCCTTTTATACTGGTTAATTCTCTCATTGTTAGAGGAATATTTTCCTCTTTTTTGATGGTCATCGCTAAGTTGATAATCCATTTAGCTTTGTTTTCGTAGAATTTAACCTGAAGAATATATGGAAATATAGCTTCAACTTTTGTTTTTGTTAAATTTTCTATATTTGGAAAAGCATCAAAGAAATTAGGGGTTATTCTGTTAATATTTTCATCTGAATCTTGAGCAGATAAAATGACCATAATTACTAATTCGTATAAATTACGGTATTTTAGCGGGTGTTTTCTTGATTTGTATTTATTCAGGATTGGATTTAATTCTTCTTTCCAATCTATTGTATCACTAAATAAGTCCATTTTCAAATTTAGTAAATTCTTTATCGTTATCAAATCATTACTATTTGATTTGTCTTACTGATTTTGGAATTATAATTATATAATTTTAAGCAATATATTATAAGAAAATAATGATTTTGTAGCGGCTTAATTTATGAATTATCAATTTCTATAATTTTAATTAAAAACTCATCTTTTTGAAAGGTTTTGATTATAAAAAAAGTTAATTTTAGAGGATAATATTTTTAAGTTTTTGGTGTTATTGTTTCTGTTTTTTACTATATTTAGAAAAAGTTAAAAATGATATCATTAATGATTTTGATAGTGTTTGTATTTATTTAATGATAATTTAACTAATCTTTTTTATAATATATTTTTTTAACCCTAATTAAACTTAAATCAATAAATGGAAATATTTCATATTAGTGCAGAGTGCTATCCGGTAGCTAAAGTAGGTGGTTTAGCTGATGTAGTAGGAGCCTTGCCAAAATACCAAAGTAATGCTGGTCATAAATTGCGGGTTGTAATGCCTTGTTATGAAACTAAATTCAGGGATGAAAATGAGTTTGAGTGTGTGCATTGGGGGGCGGTTCAGTTAGGGAATTTTAGTTTTCCTTTTAGTGTTCTTAAAGAAAAGACAGATAAGCTTGGTTTTGAATTGTATTTAATTGAAATACCTGAGCTTTTTGATAGAAAAGATGTTTATGGTTATGAGGATGATATTGAGCGTTTTGTTTCTTTTCAGATTGCAACTTTAGATTGGATTATTGGAAGAGAAACGATGCCAAATGTTGTTAATTGTCATGATCATCATACAGGTTTGATTCCGTTTATGATGCAAAATTGTCATAAGTACCATAAATTATTTAATACACCTTCGATGATTACTATTCACAATGGTTTGTATCAAGGGAAGTTTAGTTTCGAAAAGTTGAATTATTTTCCTGAATTTGATTTAGGTCATGTGAAAATTTTAGAATGGGATAATTGTATTAATTCATTGGCTGTTGGGGTCAAATGTGCTGCTGCTGTTACCACTGTTTCTCCAAGTTATTTGAATGAAATAAATTATTCGGCAAATGGTTTAGAATCACTTTTTAATCTTGTTCGTTATAAATCGAAAGGAATTTTGAATGGCATTGATGTACAAGTTTGGGATCCGGCAAAAGATAAAATGTTAGAAAAGAATTATTCTGTCTCCAATTTTGAGAAAGGAAAACAACAGAATAAAGAAATTCTTTGTACACTTTTTAATCTTGACCCAACCAAACCTCTGTTTAGTTTTATAGGTAGATTATGGGATGAAAAAGGAGGCGATTTATTACCACAGGCTTCGGCTTTAGCCTTGTCTGAGAATTATAAAGAGATTAATATTTTGATATTAGGTTCGGGAAATGTAAATATTGAGAACCAATTGAATAGTTTATTAGTCGATTATAAAGGAAATTACAACACATTTATAGGTTACAATGAAGAATTAGCGCATTTAATATATGCAGGAGCTGATTTCTTGTTGATGCCCTCACGAGTAGAACCTTGCGGATTGAATCAAATGTACTCTTTAAGATATGGAACTATTCCTATTGTTAGGAGAACAGGAGGATTGAAAGATACTGTGATTGATTTTGGAGACAATGGAAATGGAATTTGTCATGACCAATCTTCGGTTGGAGATATTTGTTATTCAATTCAAAGGGCAGTTAGCTTGTACAAGGATAAAGAGCAATTAAATCAAATTAGAAAAAAAGGAATGAGCACCGATCATTCCTGGGAAAAAGCCAGTCAGGAATATATAGAAATGTACAACTTAATACTTAACAAAATATGAAGGCAAAAAGAAAAAATGTTATTGCTATTATCTTAGGAGGAGGACAGGGATCCAGATTATATCCATTGACAGAAACGAGATCAAAACCAGCAGTACCAGTTGGGGGGAAATATAGATTGGTAGATATTCCTATTTCAAATTGTATGAATTCAGATATTTATAGAATGTTTGTTTTGACACAATTTAATTCGGCTTCATTGAATGCACATATCAAAAATACTTATGTTTTTAGTGCGTTTAGTCAGGCTTTTGTAGATATATTAGCAGCTGAACAAACTCCGGATAATCCAACCTGGTTTCAGGGAACTGCCGATGCAGTAAGACAATGTATGCCTCATTTTTTGAACCATAATTTTGATTACGCTTTGATTTTATCGGGAGACCAGTTGTATCAAATGGATTTTAATGATATGCTTGAAGAGCACATTAAAAAAGAAGCTGATATTACCATTGCTACATTGCCGGTTAATGCCAAAGATGCTCCTGAATTTGGAATATTAAAAACAAATAGTGATAGTTGTATAGAATCTTTTATTGAAAAACCTGCTAAAGAATTATTACCAGACTGGGAATCGGATGTGAGTGAAGAAATGAAAGCAGAGGGTAAAAATTATCTGGCTTCTATGGGTATTTATATTTTTAACAAACAACTTTTGGTGGATTTAATGGCTAATCCTGATACAAAAGATTTTGGTAAAGAAATTATTCCGCAGGCTGTTGGGAAGAATAAAATTCTTAGTTACCAATACGAAGGTTATTGGACTGATATTGGAAATATTGATTCATTCTTTGAAGCAAATATAGGATTGACTGAGGATGTGCCTAAGTTTAATTTGTTTGATGATGTTAACAAAATCTATACAAGGCCTCGAATGTTACCGCCATCTAAGTTTAAAAATACAATGGTAGATAAATCCTTAATTTCTGAAGGTTGTATTTTAAATGCTAAAGAAATAGTGCATTCGGTTATTGGAATTCGTTCTCGAATAGGAAAAGATTCAGTTGTTAAAAATACTTATGTAATGGGTAATGATTTTTATCAAAGTATTGAAGACATGGAAGTAGATTCTAAAAATAATAAAATATTAGTTGGTATAGGAGAAGGTTGCTATATCAATAATGCTTTAGTAGATAAAAATTGCCGAATTGGGAATAATGTTTACATTAATGGTGGTTCTCATTTAGAAAATACTACTACTGATTTGTATGCCATAAAAGATGGAATTGTCGTTATTAAAAAAGGTGTGACTTTGCCTGATAATTTTAGAATTGAATAAGTTAAATAAACTGTTTTTTTTATATCAATATTCTATTTTATAAGATTTAGAATTATACCAATAATACTATGAGTAAAGTTATCTCGCATTCCCTTTTTACTGATTTTGATATTAACTTATTCAAAGCTGGAAAACATTTTAGATTGTATGAAAAGTTAGGTGCTCATTTAATGGAATTAAATGGAGTACAAGGTGTATATTTTGCAGTTTGGGCACCAACTGCCCATTCGGTTTCTGTTGTGGGAGATTTTAATTTTTGGACACAAGGTGAACACGAACTTTATGTACGCTGGGATTCTTCGGGTATATGGGAAGGTTTTATTCCTAATATATCCAAAGGCGCAAATTATAAGTACAAAATACTTTCTAATAATGATGGTTTAGTTACTGAAAAAGCGGATCCATTTGCTTTTTATTGCGAAAAACCCCCACATACAGCTTCTGTAGTTTGGGATTTAAATCATGATTGGGATGACTCCAAATGGATGAAAACCCGCAAAGAACATAATGATTTAGATAAACCTTATTCGGTTTACGAGGTGCATTTAGGTTCCTGGAAACGCGGCGAAGGAAATCGGTTTTTGACTTATCTGGAATTAGCTGAAGATTTAGTTGCTTACGTAAAAGAAATGGGATTTACTCATGTTGAGTTTATGCCTGTAATGGAATATCCTTATGATCCTTCATGGGGGTATCAATTAGTTGGTTATTTTGCTCCAACCTCCCGTTTTGGAAACCCACAGGATTTCATGGTTTTGGTAGATAAATTACATCAGGCAGGAATAGGAGTTATTCTGGATTGGGTACCTTCTCATTTTCCCGATGATGCTCATGGATTAGGTTTTTTTGACGGTTCCAATCTTTATGAACATCCTGATCGTCGAAAAGGCTATCATCCCGATTGGAAAAGTTTAGTATTTAATTATGGAAGAAACGAAGTTCGCTCTTTCCTGATTAGTAATGCTTTGTTTTGGTTACAACATTATCATATAGATGGATTAAGGGTTGATGCTGTTGCTTCGATGCTTTATTTGGATTATTCCAGAAATGATGGAGAATGGGAACCTAATATTTTTGGAGGAAATGAAAATCTGGATACTATTAGTTTTCTAAAAGAATTCAATGAGGTAGTTTATTCTAATTATGAAGGAGTACAGACTATTGCTGAAGAAAGTACTTCTTTCCCGATGGTTTCCCGACCTACATCGGTAGGAGGACTCGGTTTTGGGATGAAATGGATGATGGGATGGATGCACGACACCTTAAAATATTTTCAAAAAGCAACAGTATATAGAAAGTATCATCAAAACGATTTAACTTTTTCAATGACGTATGCTTTCACCGAAAACTTTATGTTGCCTTTGTCTCATGATGAAGTGGTGTATGGTAAGAAATCTATTGCCGATAGAATGCCGGGTGATGAATGGCAGAAATTTGCCAATTTACGTTTGCTTTACGGTTATATGTTTACACATCCGGGAGGAAATTTACTTTTCATGGGAGGCGAATTTGGTCAAATGGCTGAGTGGAATTTTCAGGAAAGTTTAGACTGGCATTTATTGCAATATCCAGTTCATAATGGTGTAAAAGAGCTTATTAAAGATTTGAATCAATTATACAAATCCCAACCAGCTTTGTATCAAAAACAATTTAGTCATGAAGGTTTTGAATGGATTAATTATTCGGATCATCAAAATGCGGTGCTTTCTTATATTCGAAAAGGAAATAATTCAAAAGACGATTTGATTGTAGTGTGCAATTTTACCCAAATTGTTCGTAAGAATTACCGAATAGGTGTTCCAAAAAAAGGAAAACTGACTGAAATTTTTAATAGCGATTCAGAGAAATATCAGGGAAGTAATGTGCTGAATACAGCCGATTTAAAAATTGAATCTTCACCTTACGGAGGAAGAGATTATTCGGTTGAATTGTTGTTGCCTCCCTTGAGTGTGACTGTTTTTAAAATTTTGTAAACAGTAATTTTTCTATTTTTAAAATCAGACTTCATAAAATTTAATTTTTTAAGAGAGAAGTATTAATATTGTTATTAATGCTTCTTTTTTTTGATAATTAGTCAACTATTACGATTTCGTTAATAAAAAAGCTATTGTTTATTTATAAAAAAGTTTTTTTGTAAGTTTGAGAGAACACACAAATACTAATCTAAAAGGACTGAAATGATTACAAATACAGAATTAGAATATAAAGGAGATTTATATCCTTCAAAAGTGGTTTCCTATACGCAAGATGTTGATTCGGTATATTTTTATACAGAGAATAATGTTATTTTAAAACTAACTGTTTTAAGAGATAGTTTAATTCGTTTTCGTTTTACAACGAAAGGCTATTTTAGCAACGATTTTTCTTACGCTATTGATGAGAGTCATTCGCATGGATACAATCATCTCGAAATTTCAGAGGAAGAGACTTATTATAAAATTACTACTAATAAAATCATCTGTAAAATTCAAAAAGCTGATTTGCGAGCTTCGATATATGATTTAAAAGGAAATGTATTATTAGAAGATGAATTGGGCTTTCATTGGGAAGAGTGTTATGAATTTGGTGGAAACATCGTAAAAATGAGTAAGGCTTCCAGAGATGGTGAATGTTTTTATGGTTTGGGAGATAAAGCTACCCAAATGAATTTGAAAGGAAAGAGAGTGGAGAATTTTGCCACCGATCAATATGCTTTTCAAAAAGAACAGGAACCATTGTATAAAGTAGTTCCTTTTTATATAGGTTTACATCATAAACAAGCCTATGGGATTTTCTTTGATAATACTTTTAGAACTTTTTTTGATTTTTGTCATGAAAGAAGAAATGTAACCAGTTTTTGGTCAGATGGGGGAGAAATGAATTATTATTTCTTCTACGGGCCTAATATGCAGGACGTTGTAACTTCTTATACTGATTTGACCGGAAAACCCGAATTACCGCCATTATGGGCATTGGGTTACCATCAATGTAAATGGAGTTATTACCCCGAAAGTAATGTAAAAGAAGTAGCTGCTAAATTTAGGGAGTTGCAAATTCCTTGTGATGCAATCTATTTGGATATTGATTATATGGAAGGTTTCAGGTGTTTTACCTGGAACAAAGAGTATTTCCCGGATCCTAAACGAATGGTGTCAGAATTAGCCGAAGATGGATTTAAAACCATTGTTATCATTGATCCCGGGATTAAAATAGACAAAGAATATTGGGTTTACAAAGAAGCTTTGGCAAAGGATTATTTCTGCAAAAGAGCCGATGGTCCTTACATGAAAGGAAAAGTGTGGCCTGGAGAATGTAATTTCCCGGATTATACAAACCCTGAAGTAAGAGAATGGTGGGCTGGATTATTTAAAGAATTAATTTCAGATATTGGGGTAAAAGGAGTGTGGAATGATATGAACGAACCTGCGGTAATGGAAGTTCCTAACAAAACTTTCCCTAATGATGTGCGTCATAATTATGACGGAAATCCATGTAGTCATAGAAAAGCACATAATATTTATGGAACGCAAATGGCAAGAGCTACTTATAATGGAGTGAAACGTTTTGCTTATCCAAAAAGACCTTTTATCATTACCCGATCGGCATATTCCGGAGCACAACGTTATACTTCGTCCTGGACTGGGGATAATGTAGCTACATGGGAACATTTGTGGATAGCCAACATTCAAGTACAAAGAATGTCTATTTCAGGTATGGGATTCACTGGTTCAGATATTGGAGGTTTTGCAGAACAACCTACAGGAGAATTGTATGCAAGATGGATTCAGCTTGGTGTTTTTCATCCGTTTTGCAGAACGCATTCGTCCGGAGATCATGGTAATCAGGAACCTTGGGCTTTTGATGAAGAAGTGATTGATATTACCCGAAAATTTGTGAATCTTCGTTACCAATTATTACCGTATTTGTACACTATGTTCTGGCAATATATCGAAGAAGGTACGCCAATGTTGAAACCATTAGTATATTTTGACCAAGAAGATATTCAGACACATTATCGAAATGACGAGTTTATATTTGGTAACCAAATATTAGTTTGTCCAATTTTAGAGCCTAATGCTTTAGGAAGAAGAATGTATATTCCTCGTGGTCAATGGTATAATTACTGGACTAATTGTATGGTAAAAGGAGGAAAAGAAATGTGGGTGGATACCAAATTTGACGAAATTCCTGTTTTTGTAAAAGCGGGTGCCATTATTCCTAAATATCCTGTACAACAATATGTGGGCGAAATAGAATTTGAAGAACTTACATTGGATTTGTATTATAAAGAAGGTAAAGAGAAATCAGTAGTTTATGAAGACGCACAAGATGGTTATGATTATAAAAAAGGGCGATTTAGCTTTTTATCATTCCAAATGACAGGAAAAGAATCAGAATTGAATATTCAGTTGCACAAAGAAGGTAAATACGATACTAATTATACTAAATTTAAAATCAATTTCATTGGATTGCCATTTGAAGTTAAAACAGTAGAAATTGATAATGAAGAGATAGTTTTTGATGCTGCTGGTTTTAAAGAGCATCAATATCTAATTGTTCCTAAAGACTTTAATGTTTTGCATATTATTGGATAATAATCGTATTTTTGTTTGTAGAAAAACAACTACTATGAAAAAGAATATATTATTTTTAGGACTTGCTACTTTGGGATTGATTTATTCCTGTGCAACTAATCCGTTAACCGGAAAAAGAACGTTGAATTTTGTTTCTAATAGCGAATTATTTCCTTCATCTTTTCAGCAATATGGAACTTTTTTGAAGGAAAACAAAGTGGTTTCAGGAACAGCTGATGCTAAAAAAGTAGAATCTGTCGGGATTAAGATAAAACTGGCTGCCGAACGTTATTTGGCTTCTCTTGGTCAAACAAATTACTTAGAAGGATACCAATGGGAGTATAAGTTAGTAGATAATAAAGAAGTAAATGCCTGGTGTATGCCTGGAGGTAAAATTGTAGTTTATACAGGGATTTTACCAATTACAAAAAACGATGCCGGTTTAGCCACCGTAATGGGACATGAGGTTTCTCACGCTCTTGCTAATCATGGTGCGCAGCGTATGAGTGCATCACAATTACAAACTTTGGGAGCGGCAGGTGTTGCTGCTGCAACAGGAGGTCAAAGCGCCGAAAAACAACAAATGTGGCAACAATATTATGGAATTGGATCTCAGGTAGGAGTAATGCTTCCTTTTAGCAGAAGTCATGAAACCGAGGCTGATAAAATTGGCTTAACATTGATGGCAATAGCGGGTTATAATCCGGAAGAAGCAATTAATTTTTGGACCAGAATGTCGGCTAATTCAGGAGGCGGAGCTCCAGCCGAAATGTTGAGTACACACCCATCTGATGCTACCCGAATTGCGAACTTAAAAGCGATGATTCCGGAAGCTAAAGCCATTGCAGCTAAATTTGGTGTAACATTCAAATAAAAAACAGAGAAATATTTTATAAGCCAGTTCGTTTAGACTGGCTTTTTTTATGTTTACTACTAAAAATATATTTTTAGTTGATATTTGGTAGAAACTGTATAAAAAACTATAAATTCGTCGGCAAAAAAAGAAAGAGAACGATATGAATTCATTACAAAAAGGAGATAAAAAATTATTAAATGCCTGGGCATTTTACGATTGGGCAAATTCAGTATATAGTTTGGTGATTGCTTCGGCGGTTTTCCCTATTTTTTATTTGGCCTTATTCAGTAAAGATCAAACATATATTCATGTTTTTGGTACAGAAATTAAAAATTCGGCTTTAATTAGTTTTGTTACAGCAGCAGCTTTTTTAAAAGTAGCCTTTATTTCTCCACTTTTGTCCGGTATTGCTGATTATGTGGGAAACAAAAAGTTTTTCATGAAGTTTTTCTGTTATTTGGGGGCTTTTTCTTGTATTGGACTGTACTGGTTTAGTTTAGAGCATATTTACATTAGTTTACTCTTTTATTTTTTAGGTTTAATAGGTTTTTGGGGAAGCTTGGTTTTTTATAATTCCTATTTGCCTGATATTGCGTTTGAAGAACAGCAGGATGCTATAAGTGCAAAGGGATATTCTTTGGGGTATTTCGGAAGTGTACTTTTGTTAGCTGTAAGTTTGTTTTTGATTATGTCTGCTCCGGATGCTGAAAAAATCATGCAAATGCAATACTCTTTTGTAATGGTTGGAATTTGGTGGATTGTTTTTAGTCAATATACTTATTATTATTTGCCAAAGGGTAATGAAAATTCCCAAAGAATAACGAACAAAATTCTATTTAACGGATTTAAAGAACTTAAAAAAGTATGGATTGCACTAGAAGATAATTTTGCTTTAAAGAAATATTTGATAAGCTTTTTTGTGTATAGCATGGCGGTGCAAACGGTAATGTTAGTAGCAACTTATTTTGGTGAACAGGAAATTCAGTGGGAGTCTAAATCGGCTGCAACTACAGGATTGATTAGCTGTATTTTATTAATTCAAATAGTAGCAATTTTTGGTGCTTTATTAACTTCAAAGGCATCAAAAAAATATGGAAATATTACAACCTTGATCTTTTTAAATTGTTTTTGGATTGTATTATGTGCGGCGGCTTACTTTATAAAGTTGCCTTTGCACTTTTATATTATGGCGGCTCTAGTTGGTTTAGTTATGGGTGGGATTCAGTCTTTATCTCGTTCTACATATTCCAAATTATTACCGGAAACAAAGGATACAGCTTCTTTTTTTAGTTTTTATGATGTAGCCGAAAAAATCGGAATCGTAATAGGAATGCTTGTTTATGGAGCTATAGATCAAATTACAGGCAGTCCTCGATTTGCCATTGTTTTTTTAGCAGTATTTTTTATTGTTGGAGTTCTTTTGTTGAGAAAAGTGCCTAAGAAATAGTAGGAAAAATAAAATAAAAAATTATATTTGGAGATAATATAAAAAGCTCCAATTTATGAAAATATTTAAAGGTAAAATACAATTTGCCATATTGTTTATAGTTGTATTAATTGCATCTTGTACTTATGAGCCTGTTGATGGTACAGTTGAAACAGTTCCGGGCAATTCGGCTTCAGGAGTTTTTAAGGCTGATTTTAATGGTAATACATGGACAGCAAAAGAAACTCAAGCTATAATTTCAGGAAATTTTATCGAAATTTCAGCAATTAATTCTAAAGGGGAGGCCTTTGGAATTATGATAGAAGGAAATACTGTAGGGACTTATGCAGCCAACGTGAATCTTGTAGCTTATACACCAGCAGGTACAGAGTATGGTTATTGGGCTATAAATGATGATAATCCAACTGAGAACACAGGTTCGATTATTATTACTAAAATTGATACGGAAAAGAAAACCATATCGGGAACTTTTCAATTTAAAGGATATTGGACTGATCCGGATAATCCCAGGGCGGCAATTCAGTTTACAAATGGTAGTTTTAAAGACATTCCGTATGTAACTCAGGAAGAAACTAATGATGTTTTTACAGCAAAAGTAGGTAGTGCTAATTTTGCTGCTACTGATATTTTTACTGCTGAAATTAATGATTTCATAACTATCGGTGCTTTAGATGCTAATTTAAATAATTTATCAATTGATATAAAAAACACTTTGAGTACAGGAAGTTATACTATTACTAATACTTTGAGTGGGGATGTTCAGGGGTATTATGAAGATGCTGATGATGAATACAAAGCAATTTCTGGAAATATTACAATTACTTCTAAAACAAGTGACAGAATCAAAGGAAGTTTTCAGTTTACAACTGATGGAGCGATTCCATTTGTAATAACCGAAGGTACTTTTGATGTGGAATATTAAAATAATTTCTGTTTTTTTTATAAAATAAAAGCCCTCAAATGACAATTATCTTTTGAGGGTTTTCTTTTGGGCTTTATGGCATAAAGATTGACTTATATACACTATACAAAACACGATTTTATATTACTAATTGATTTACAGTAGTATAAAACATGAAAATACTAACTTTGTTATTGAGCGGTTGAATTGTTTAATGACAAAAAGACTTAAATTACACTATGTCAAAACATAAAATACTTACTATTGACAATCTGTCACAACAAGAATTCGATTCTGAAGCAGAATTGATTCCTTTATTGACTCCGGAAGATGAAGAAGAAATGATAAAAGAAGAATTGCCTGATTCTCTTCCTATTTTGCCATTGCGAAATATGGTTTTGTTTCCGGGTGTGGTAATTCCTATTACAGCCGGCAGAGATAAATCGATCAAATTAATTGATGATGCAAATGCTGATGGAAAAATTATTGGTGTTGTAGCTCAAAAAAATGAAGAAATCGAAGATCCATCAATAGAAGATATCAATTCTATTGGCACAGTTGCACGTATTTTGCGTGTACTTAAAATGCCTGACGGAACTACAACCGTGATTCTACAGGGTAAAAAACGTTTCGAAATCGAATCGGTAACTTCTGAAGAACCTTATATTTCGGCATTGATAAAAGATTTTTCAGAAGAGCGACCAGATAAAGAAGATTCTGAATTTTTAGCAATTTTGGATTCTATTAAAGAATTGGCTATCCAGATTATTAAGGTCAGTCCGAATATTCCAAGTGAAGCTACTTTTGCTATAAAAAACATTGAAAGTCAGTCTTTCCTAATCAATTTTGTTACTTCTAACATGAATTTATCTGTTAAAGAAAAACAAGATTTACTAGCTATCAATAATTTAAAAGACAGGGCTTTAGAGACTCTTAAATATATGAATGTTGAGTTGCAAAAACTCGAATTAAAAAATGATATTCAATCTAAGGTACGTTTTGATTTAGACCAACAACAAAGAGAATATTTTCTTCACCAACAGATGAAAACCATTCAGGAAGAATTAGGTGGTTCGACTCAGGAAGAAGAAATGGACGAGATGTTAGTGAAATCTAAGTCGAAAAAATGGGATGAAAAAACGCAGACTATTTTTGAAAAAGAATTGACAAAAATGCGACGTATGAATCCGCAGGCTCCTGATTATGGTATCCAGAGAAATTACATGGAATTGCTATTGGATTTGCCTTGGAATGAATATTCGAAAGACAATTTCGATTTAAAAAATGCTCAAAAAATACTTGACCGTGACCATTTTGGACTGGAAGAAGTAAAGAAAAGAATGATAGAGCATTTGGCTGTTTTGAAATTGAGAAACGATATGAAATCGCCAATTATTTGTTTAACAGGACCTCCTGGAGTGGGTAAAACTTCTATTGGACGTTCGGTTGCTGAAGCACTTGGTAGAGAATATGTTCGAATTTCTTTAGGAGGATTGCGTGATGAAGCTGAAATTCGCGGACATAGAAAAACCTATATTGGTGCGATGCCAGGAAGGATTATCCAGAGTTTAAAAAAAGCGGGAACATCAAATCCGGTGTTTGTTTTGGATGAAATTGATAAGTTGTCTAATAGTAATCATGGCGATCCGTCTTCGGCATTATTAGAGGTTTTAGATCCGGAACAAAACAGCGCTTTTTACGATAATTTTGTCGAATTAGGCTATGATTTGTCTAAGGTGATGTTTATTGCTACCTCCAACAATATGAGTGCTATCCAGCCAGCTTTGAGAGACCGTATGGAAATTATCAAAATGTCAGGTTATACTATTGAAGAAAAAGTAGAAATAGCCAAACAGCATTTGTTTCCACGTCAATTAAAAGAGCATGGATTGACTTCGAAAGATTTAACTATTGGAAAAAAACAATTGGAAAAAATTGTAGAAGGATATACCCGTGAATCAGGTGTTCGTGGACTGGAAGCTAAAATTGCTCAAGTGATTCGCAACGCAGCAAAATCAGTTGCCATGGAGGAGGAGTACAATAAAAAAGTGACTGATGAAGACATTGTAAGTGTACTTGGAGTTCCAAGATTAGAGCGTGATAAATACGAAAGTAATGATGTAGCCGGAGTAGTTACAGGATTAGCCTGGACAAGCGTTGGTGGCGATATTCTTTTTATAGAATCTTTACTTTCACCAGGAAAAGGTGGAATGAGTATTACCGGAAATTTAGGTACGGTAATGAAAGAATCGGCTACAATTGCTTTGGAATACATCAAAGCCAATGCGGATCAATTAGGTTTGAGTTCTGAATTGTTATCTAAATATAATATTCATTTACATGTTCCAGAAGGTGCTACGCCTAAAGACGGCCCAAGTGCCGGAATTGCGATGTTAACTTCGTTAGTTTCTCTTTTCACACAAAAAAGAGTTAAGAAACATATAGCAATGACAGGTGAAATAACCCTTAGAGGAAAAGTATTGCCTGTAGGCGGAATTAAAGAAAAAATTCTGGCTGCAAAAAGAGCTAATATCAAAGAAATCATCTTGTGTCATGAAAACAAAAGTGATGTTGATGAAATTAAAGCAGAATACTTAACAGGTGTTACTTTTCATTATGTAAAAGAAATGAGCGAAGTACTGGCGATTGCAATTACGGATCAAAAAGTAAAAAACGCTAAGAAATTATAGTTCAATTTTAAGGGGTTTATCTCGCAGATTCACAGCTTGTATTGTTTTAATTTGTGAATCTGTGAGATGAAATCTTTGTTTTTAGTTGTTGAAAGTTATTTCAAATTTAGCTCCTTTATCAACTTCACTTTCAAGACTGATATGACCTCCCAGATTAGTAACGTGGTTATATACTAAATAGAGTCCAATACCGTTGCTGTCAATGTGTTCATTGAAGGTTTGGTGCAAACCAAAAACTTTATCTTTAACTTTTTCGAGATCAAATCCAATTCCGTTGTCTGAAATTATCAACTGCGTTTTGTTGTTGCGCTTTTCTGAACGAATGGTTATTTCCGGTAAAATATCCGATTTAGCGTATTTGATAGCATTTGTTATCAGGTTTAAAAAAATACTTTTCAAATAAGCTTTGTTGAAATATACTTTGTCGGTTACAGAAAAGTCGATATTTATTGTAGTTTTTGAATTTTGGATTAATGAATTTATGGCAATCAAAACTTCATCCAAAGCAGTTTTTAAATCAATTTCTTCTAATTGTGAATCGGTTTGGTTTTTCGAATTTAAAAGTCGGATGTATTGATCCAGATTTTCTTTTAAGGTATCTGCGGTGCTTTTTAAAATAGAAATAAATTCTAAAGTTTCTTCATTTTGAATGTTATTGGTATCCATCAATTCAAAAATAGAAAGCATATTATTAACTGGCGATCTTAAATCGTGTGCTGCTGAATAACTGAGTTGTTTGAACTCTTTATTTATTTCGGTAAGTTGTTTGATGTGTAGTTTTCGTTCCTGTTCTAATTCTTTTTTATCAGTAATGTTTTTAGCTACGGCATAGATTAATTTTTCTTCTTCAACAGGTATTGAAGTCCATAAAAGCCAAACTATTCGTCCGCTTTTAGTTAAATATCTGTTTTCAAAGCTAAATAATGGAATCTTGTTTTTAAGTTCATTTCTGGCTAAACTGGTCTTTTCTTTATCTGTATTATAAACAAAATCGTTTATTGGTCTTGCTAATAACTCTTCGTTAGAATATTCTAAAAGTTTTGAAACTGCCGGATTTATTCTTTTAAAATAACCATCATATCCTGCAATACAAAACAAATCTTGTGATAGGTCAAAAAACTTCTCGAAGTTGCTAAAAAAATCAAAATCCTGAACAACGCCATTTTCTCTATTTTTTGTCATAGTTATTTATTAAAATAATGTCGGTATTGTAATAAATAGGTTTTTTAAAAAGACTTGGGGAGTTTTTCTAAAATAAGATAAGTATTTTAATCATTAAAAATACTTATAAAATAGATTGAATTGTATGTTAAGAGCATAAAAAGAGGTTTACCGGGCAATAAACCTCTTTAAAATAAAATGGTTCAGAATTTATATTCTGAAAATTCCTCCAAAAGCAATAATTCTTTGCAGAAAGAAAAAATCCTGCGAAGCTTTATCGGCATTGCTTTGTGTAGTGCGAATATCCTGCATGTTGATATATCCTGCTTTTAATTCTCCCTGAATGTAAAAGTGCTTAAAGAAAGTAAGGTTTAAACCGGCTTTTACAGAAGTTCCAAAGCCTGAAATATGAAAATCATCATGACGTTCTTTTCCTAATAAAGTAGTGTTGGTTTTTGGATAAAGTACTCCAACACCAATACCTTCTGTTAAATTAACCTGGATTTTATCAGTGTTTTTAATTTTGAATAATGTCGAAATATCATCATGTCTTGAAAATTCGGTATTTACATAATTCAGTCCGTCAGTATGTTCGAATTTTAAAAAGGCTTCAGTCATTTGGGTAGAAGTATTATTGTAAGTTCCATCAAAGTCAGAGCCTATGTCGATAGTTCCTGTAACATTTGCCGTTTGATTTTGAGTCATTACATATTTCATGTGATCTACACCTATTGCAATGCTGTAATGGTCATTGATAAAGTAACCCACTCTTAAATTGGTTTGAGGAATGGTCATTCGAGCGGGATTAATATAATCAATATGCCAGCCTTTTGGTTTATCATGAGCAACCATATTATCGATGGTAAAATTATAACCTTCTCCTTTAAAAGTCACATCCGATTTAGAATAACTTTCTCTGTTTCCGCCCCATGAAACAAAGAACTTTCCTTTGTTATGAGCGGTATATTTATCTTGTATTTTAATTGTTTCCTGAGCACTTAGACAGTTAGTGAATAAGAATGTAATAAAAGCAGTAGTGAATATTTTTTTCACGAAAATGTTAATTATAAATTTAAAATTAGAATGCGTTAATTGTTTTTCTAATAGCGACTAATTTGGTCATTAGATCTTCAAAATAGTCCAGATGCAACATATTCGCTCCATCACTTTTAGCATTAGCCGGATCAAAGTGGGTTTCAATAAAAATCCCGTCAACACCTACAGCAATTCCAGCTTTGGCAACGGTTTCAATCATATCAGGTCTTCCGCCGGTAACTCCTGCTGTTTGGTTGGGTTGTTGCAATGAATGCGTGACATCAAGTACTGTAGAAGCATACTGTTGCATAGTAGGAATTCCTCTAAAATCAACAATCATGTCCTGATAACCAAACATAGTTCCGCGATCAGTCACCATTACGTTTTGATTATTGCAATCCAACACTTTTTGTACGGCATGTTTCATGCTTTCCGGACTCATAAATTGTCCTTTTTTCAGGTTGACTGTTTTTCCTGTATTGGCAGCAGCCACAACTAAATCCGTCTGACGTACTAAAAAAGCAGGGATTTGTAAAACATCTACATATTGAGCTGCCATGTCAGCATCTTCATTGGTATGAATGTCTGTTACAGTAGGAACATGGAAAGTTTCAGAAACTTTTCTAAGGATTTTTAATGCTTTTTCGTCTCCAATTCCGGAAAAACTGTCAATTCTGGAACGGTTTGCTTTTTTGAAAGAACCTTTAAAAACGTAAGGGATTTGTAACTTGTCAGTGATACCAACAATTTTTTCGGCAATGCGCAATGCCATTTCTTCTCCTTCGATGGCGCAAGGCCCTGAAAGTAAGAAAAAATTACCGCTTTCAGTATGTTTAATTTGAGGGATATTTTGTATGTTCATAAGTGATTTTTAATGATTGCAAAGGTAGTTATGATTTTTGAGTTTGCCGATTTTAATAAGCTATTAAATTAAGGCTAAAGCAACTATTTTTTAGTTGAGGATTTATTCTTTTTTTCGAATGCTTAAACCTACAGGACACATTAACGCACCTTTTTCATAGATGTTCAAATATAAAACAACAGGTTTTTTTTGACCTTGCCAACGGATTTCGTAAACATTTAAAAATCCGGCTCCCATAGTACTTCTTTTAGTTGGGAACGGACAACAGGTTTCTAATTTAGTAAAGCTGATTTTTTCTCCTTTAGGTCCAGCTAAGGCGTTCAAAAAACGTTCTTCATTGATTTGTTCATTGTAGGTGTTATAATAAAAAATATTGATGGGATAATCTTTATCATAGCCATATTTCTTGTTTTTGCTGTATTCAGTAATGACAAAAGTATTGTCTTTGGCTAGTTTAAGATTAGGAGCATTGTCATCTACGTTTTTTAAAGTAGATTTTGTACTTATACAAGAACTGCTTAAAAATAATATGATCAGAGTAACAATTATTTTTTTAGAGATCATAAAAAGTATCAGCTTTTTATTTCCTTGAATTTGCTTACGTAAATGGGTTATCAATTGTGATTTCATAAATGAATTAATTTGGGAATAGTTGGTTTTGTAATAGTCTTGCAAAGATATTGAGAACTTCAAAAATGGAGTTATTAATTTGCTTTTTTTTAAAGAAAGTGAATTAATTTTATCGAATGTAACATTTCTCACACTCCAATGGGAACATACTTTTTAACTTTGACAAAAAAATAAAAAATATGGAATTGATTTATCATACCTGGTCATGGTATATTTCGGGTTTTATAATTGGCTTGATAATGCTGATTTTAATTTATTTCGGAAAATCTTTCGGAATGTCTTCTAATTTAAGAACGCTTTGTAGTATAGCAGGTGCAGGAAAAAAAGTAGCTTTTTTTAGTTTTGATTGGAAATCACAGCGTTGGAATCTTGCTGTAGTAGCCGGAGCAATGTTAGGAGGCTTTGTCGCTACTCATTATTTAAGTGACGCTTCTAATGTGTCGATAAATCCTGAAACGATAGCACAGCTTGAAATGATGAATATTGATGCGCCACAAGGAAAATTAATGCCTGATGCCTTGTTTTCGAATCAGGTTTTTGAATCTCCAAGATCGATTTTGATTTTAATTATTGGTGGGGTTTTAATTGGTTTTGGTTCTCGTTATGCCGGAGGATGTACCTCAGGACATGCTATTTCGGGATTGAGTAATTTACAACTTCCTTCTTTAATAGCTGTTATGGGATTTTTTATTGGCGGATTAATTATGGCTCATTTTATTTTACCTTTAATTGTATAAGTAATGAAATGAGCATCAACTAAAATTGGTTATAATTACTAAATTGGTTATATGCGAATTACACCTGCCTGTCGGCAGACAGGTATTACCTATAAAAAATAATAAATATTAAAATATGAAATTAGTAAAGTTTATATTAGTTGGTTTTGTTTTCGGAATTGTATTAACCAAATCAGAAGCGGTTTCCTGGTATCGAATTTATGAAATGTTCCAATTTCAATCCTTCCATATGTATGGAATTATTATGGTGGCTGTTTTGACAGGTATTGTAGGAATCCAAATTATAAAACGATACCATTTAAAAGATTATTCGGGGGCTCCAATTTGTATTCCGGATAAGGAACATTCAACAGCGCGTTATCTTTTAGGCGGAATAATTTTTGGATTAGGATGGGCATTAGCGGGTTCTTGCCCGGGTCCCATATTTATTTTGATTGGAGCTGGTTTTACAAGTGTTATTGTGGTGCTTCTGGGAGCTGTACTGGGAACTTTTTTATATGGAGTTCTAAAAAATAAGTTGCCTCATTGATTTATGAAAAAGTCCCGATGAAAAATTCGGGACTTTTTTTGTTTATAGCGGAAAATACAATTTTAATATAATTTTGGATATTTTACAGGATTAGATTCTGAAAGAATATTGTATGTTTTTTCATAAATGTCTTCGATAGAAGGTTTTGAAAAATAATCTCCATCAGTTCCATAAGCAGGACGGTGTTCTCTTGCTGAAAGAGTTTGCGGTTTGCTGTCTAAAAACTGATAAGCATCTTGTTCTTCAATTATTTTTTGTAAAATATAAGCTGAAGCTCCTCCAGGAACATCTTCGTCAATTACTAAAAGGCGATTTGTTTTCTTTAGACTTTTGGCAATATCGTGATTGATATCGAAAGGGATTAAGGATTGAATGTCAATTACTTCGCAATCAATACCGGTTTCGGCTAATTCTTTGGCCGCCTGTTCTACTAGTCTAAGGGTAGAACCATAGGAAACAAGTGTAATATCAGTACCTTCTTTTGTGGTTTCAACTACACCGATTGGTGTTTTAAATTCACCAAAATTCAAAGGCATTTTTTCTTTTAATCTATAACCATTTAAACATTCAACAACTAAGGCAGGTTCGTCGCATTCTAGTAATGTATTGTAAAAACCGGCAGCTTTAGTCATGTTTCTGGGAACTAAAACATGAATTCCTCTAATAGCATTGATAATCATTCCCATAGGAGAACCGGAATGCCAAATCCCTTCCAGGCGATGTCCTCTGGTTCTAATAATCAATGGTGCTTTTTGTTTTCCTACTGTTCGGTATTGCAATGAAGCCAAATCGTCACTCAGAATTTGAATAGCATACAATAAATAATCAAGATATTGAATTTCGGCAATTGGTCGTAATCCTCTTAATGCGAGTCCTATTCCCTGACCAATAATAGTGGCTTCTCGGATACCTGCGTCGGCAACACGGGTTTCTCCGTATTTTTCCTGCATTCCTTCTAATCCTTGGTTCACATCGCCAATATTTCCTGAGTCTTCTCCAAAAATAAGCACCTCAGGATATTTAGCAAATAAAGCATCAAAGTTATCACGGATAATCATTCGTCCGTCTGTATCTTTTCTGGCATCTGCGGCATAAGTAGGTAATACTTCTTTAACTGAAAAAACATTATTTTTAGATTCTGAATAAAGATGATTACTGAAAGTAGCCTGATTTATTTGAGTGTATTTTTGTATCCAAAGTGATAATTCTTTTCCCTGAACTTCGTTAACAACTAAACGTAAAGATTTTCGGGCTGTAGCTAGGATTTCCTTTTTTAGAGGATCTTTAATGTTTTTTAGGCTGTTTGAAAGTTTTAGAATTTCTTCTTTGTTTTTACTTGAAGGAGCAATTTTTTCCAATAAGCTAACGAGTTCGTTTTTCTCACTAACAATAGGGGCTATGAATGAATTCCAGGCAGCCTTTTTACCTTCTAAAACTTCTTTTTTGATAGCGGTATCAATTTCGTTGAGTTCTTCGGCAGAAGCGATATTAATAGCTATCATCCATAGTCTCATTTGTCTGATACAGTCAAATTCTCTTTCCCAGTTCAGTCGTTCTGTGCTTTTGTATCTTTCATGTGATCCTGAACTTGAGTGTCCTTGTGGTTGTGTTAATTCGGTTACGTGAACTAAAACGGGAACATGTTGCTCTCGGGCAATTTTTGATGCTTTTTCGTAAGTAGTAATCAAGTCAGAGTAATCCCAGCCTTTTACGGTGAAAATTTCAATTCCATTACTGTTTTTATCGCGTTGAAATCCAGCTAAGATTTCAGAGATGTTTTCTTTAGTAGTTTGGTGTTTTGCGTGTACCGAAATACCGTATTCGTCATCCCAAATACTAATTAACATTGGTACTTGTAAAACTCCGGCGGCATTTATGGCTTCAAAAAAAACTCCTTCGGATGTACTGGCATTTCCAATGGTTCCCCAGGCAATTTCATTTCCTTTGTTGGAAAAATTACTTTGATTAGGAATATTGTTTATTTTGCGATAAACCTTAGATGCTTGGGCTAAACCCAGTAAACGAGGCATTTGAGCAGCAGTAGGAGAAATATCAGAGCTGGAATTTTTTTGTTTAGACAGGTTTTTCCAACTTCCGTCTTCGTTTAAACTATGAGTTACAAAATGACCTCCCATTTGTCTCCCAGCCGACATGGGCTCTTGTTTAATATCGGTATTGCCGTATAATCCGGCAAAGAAATTAGCTATTGTAAATTCGCCAATAGCCATCATGAAGGTTTGGTCACGATAGTAGCCTGAACGAAAGTCGCCATCTTTAAAGAATTTGGCCATTGCTAATTGTGGCACTTCTTTCCCGTCACCAAAAATTCCAAATTTAGCTTTTCCTGTCAATACTTCTCTGCGTCCTAACAGACTGCATTCGCGACTGGTTACAGCTATCTTATAATCATTCAATACTTCAGTCTTGAAATCCTCAAAAGTCAATGTAGCATTGTTTTTTTCTTTTATCATAATTGAAAGATTATAATTCATGGCGCAAATTTACTTAAAAACTGCTTATTATCATAATCCAATAAAAGAAAAACTATTTATAATTCGATGTTTTTATTCAAAAAAAATATTGTTTTTTTTAATAAAAATTAATTTTTGTTTAAATATTTGATTATTGTGCAATTCTTTATTGCAAGTAGTTTGTTTAGAACCATTTTCGATTAAATAAATTAATTAATGATTTTGGCGAAAGAGTAATGATAAATCTGATTTTCTCATTATAATTGTTCTGACTTATTTCCCATCCATTTGAAGAATAGACTGGTAGGTACATTTCAAAATAGTCAGGAACCAGGTTTAATCGGATGCCACTGTCAAAAAGAAAGGTCTCTTTTTGAAATTTATTTTTTAAAAGTCCAGCATCGCCATATACTTCTATCCAGTTCCAAAGTTTGTAACTGGCATTTATAGTACTCATCCATTGATTAGCATAAGGTGTTTTTAACTTGGATTTGAACCCTCCTTCAGCAACAATCAATTGTTGACTGAAGAAACCACTACTTTCTGAACGACCATAATAACCATAATCAAACAAATAATCGGTAGGTCGATCCAGAGCAAAACTGAAAAAATCAGAATTTGTATTGTTGTATAAAAATTTTCCAGCATACACACGAAGATTAAATTGCTGGTTGTTTTCAAAGAGTTTTCGAAATTCAATTTCGCCAGCCAGTTTTCCAAAGTTACTGGCAACTTGAAAGTCGCCGATAAAGTTGAAGTGTTTTGTGATTTCTGTTTTAGTATTAAAATATTTAGCATTAAAAACTGAATAATTTTCGGTTGTAAGATCATTGGTAACAATGGCGCTCTTCTCACGATTTACGAGTACCTGACGTAAATAGATTAATTGTTTTCTATTGTCTCTGAAATCATTTTCTCTAATTCGAATTTGAATATTAGGGTTTAGTTTGGTATAAGAAGCATCGGGAGCATAATGGAAATAAGAAGCTGACATATTGTATTTTACATTGTACAATCGGCTGTTTCTGTAATTTTGATTTATCGAGAAAAATCCGGATCCTGATATTGTTTTTGCATTAGTAGAATAAGCAGGATTGATATCAAAAATAAAGGGTTTTTCTAATATGGTTTTATTATGAAGACGCATTCCAGGGATTAATCCATCATATAAATTGTATTCTAATGTAGGAACATACAGAATTTGGTTGTAATAAGGATCTTCTAAGTCCTTCATGAATACAAATTTTACAGGGCGATTATTTGGAAAAAAGGACTTTAATGATTTCCAATTGTTTCTTAAATTATATTCAGGAACTTCATTTTTATAATTCAGTACAATTTTGCTGGCGTTACTTCTTTCAATGTTGAAAATACTGTCTTTAGGAGCGGGTTCCAGCCATTTTTTAAAAACAATTTCTTTACCTTTTACTCCATAAACAGGAACAGGAACGTTAATTCCGGTTTTGTTTTTTAGTGTAAACTGGATGCTGTCAGCGGTTTTAGTGACTTTGTTGAATTTGTAATCAATAAGATTTCGGGAATAGATTACGGTATTAAAAAACCAGTCAATATCTTTATTTGTTTGCTGTTTCAGTTTGTTTTCAAAATCAATTGCTGTAGTTTGTAAGCCTTTATTTTTACTATAAAAATCATAGATACTTTTGGACACAGCCTGATTTTCTAAATAACTGTTTAAAAAACGCAAACTCAATCCAGCACGGTATTTACTGGCAATTTGTTCGTTGAATTTTATTAAAGTATTTTTAGGAGTTCCCAATGCCTGATCCAGATTTTTTCGGGCCATTAACATATAAAAATAACTGTATTGCTCGTTGAAATCTAAATTGATGAGATTGAAACTTTTTAATAATTTAAAAGTAGAGACATTTCCCATCATCTTAGTGTTAGGGTAATTTTCTTCAATGTATTTCATCATGGTATAGATTTGAATACCATCATGAACCCAGCTTTCTTTTCGATTATCAATAAAAAGGCTGTTGTTGAGATAAACATTAAGATAGGTTTTTAAGAATTTTAGTTCGTATGTAAATTCATCAGTAAAAGGTCGAATAAAAGAAGGTAATTGGTTCAGTCCATAAAAAGGATTTCTTTCGTAATCGGTTTGTGAAATAAGTATTTTTTTAAAAGGATAATCGCCAACTAGTTTTTTTACAAAACGCACCACACAGTCTATTGCTTCGGCCTGAGCAAAAGGGGTGATTTTGTCTCCGTCTAAATTAGTTATCACTTCGAAACTTTCACTTTTAAAATTTGTAAAAGTCGATTTGGGTTCGATAAAAAGACTAAAGTTAACCCTGTTTTTTCCGTTTAATTTGTAGATAGAATAATCATTGTTCGAAATTTCTTCAACAGTGTCTAAATCGGTATTAATTGTAAAACCTTCAGCTACTTTTAGTTCGATATCAAAATCTGAAACAGCATTAGCGATGTCGTCTAAATTTTCGTTGCTGTATTGTACAAAAGTCTGATTTGTATATAAAGCAGGGGTAAGGAACCAGTCTTTTAGATTAATATTTCCAAATTCGTCATAACCAAATTTAGTGAATTTACTGCTTGGTATTTTTACTTTATAACGAAGTTGAAGTGTGATTTTTTGGTTTGGAGCTAGTTTTTGGGCTAGTTGTACAACAATTAGATCCGGATTTTTCTCAGGTCTTTTCCAGAATAGTGGTAAAAGCTCATTGTTTAAAATACTGATATTTGATGTTTTACCTCTTTCTTCTTCTTTTGCCAAATGAAAACCGCGATAAAATTCATCCGAAAACCTTTCTGCCAAAGGAGTTTTAACATCCGAATAAGCGTTGATCCAGTCGTTTAAAATAATTTCTGAAATACTGTCAGCTGAAGTGTTGTGAAAAATAATTTTCTGTTCAATGTTCAGTAGGTGAGTTTCGGTATCAACTTCTGCAATAACTTTGTTATAATGTTGTGCAATACTGTTGTTTGCTGTGGTAATAACAACAAGTAGTAATAGCCATATTTTAGCAATAGTGTTCAACGGTAGTTTGGGGTTTAATGCTAATTGAAGTTACATTTTTTTTATTATATCAATGCAAAAAAATATAAAAAAAGCTGTTAAAAAACAGCTTTTAAAAATTAGGTTTAAGAGTGTATTTTTTGTAGAAATTATCAAGAACTTCGACTACTTCATCTTCGTGATCAACAATTTTTATCAGATGTAAATCCTCAGGGCTTACTGTTTTTTCCTGTTCTACCAAGACTGCTTTTATCCAGTCGATTAATCCGGACCAATAACTGCTACCGACTAAAATAATAGGGAAACGAGCAATTTTTTTGGTTTGAATTAAAGTAATGGCTTCAAACATTTCGTCTAATGTTCCAAAACCACCCGGCATGACCACAAATCCCTGTGAATATTTGACAAACATTACTTTTCTAACAAAGAAATAATCGAAATTCAGGTTTTTATCGTGGTCGATATAAGGATTAAAATGTTGTTCAAATGGCAATTCGATGTTCAAGCCTACCGAAGTTCCTCCGCCTAAATGAGCCCCTTTGTTTCCTGCTTCCATAATTCCGGGACCACCACCGGTAATGACACCATAACCGGCTTTGCTGATTTTGAAAGCAATTTTTTCGGCTAGTTGATAGTATTTGTCATCAGCTTTTGTTCTGGCTGATCCAAAAATAGAAACACAAGGACCAATACGTCCCATGTTTTCATAACCATTCACAAATTCCGACATGATTTTGAAAATTGCCCAACTGTCATTGGTACGAATCTCATTCCATGTTTTTTGTTTTAAACTATTTTGGATTATTTTTTCTTCATCATTATCAAAATCTTCTAGTCTCATCTTCTTGTTCATTTTAGTATTGTTTTTTAATTTGGAGCTATATTAGTTTCTAACAATGTTAGAGAGGCTTTTTACTAAAGTAAGATTTTTTGCTTAGAAAGTGGGTAAAAAAGTTTTATATTTTTCTTTAAAAATAACAAAAGTGGCTAACAGATAGGTTTGTCTATTTTATTAGCCACTTTTATATAAGATTGATATTAATTTATTTTTCGTAAATATCTAATAACCAATTGTAAAAACTATTTTTCCACATTTCAACTGAATGTCCTTCGTTATAAGCTAATCCAAATCCATGGTCTCCTTTAGAGTAAACGTGTAATTCAGATTTGTCAACTTCGGCTACAACAGCCGACAAAAAAGGAAGTGCTCGTTTTAAAGTCCATTTTTTATCATCTCTGGCTATAGCCATAAAAAATGGAGGTAAAGTACTTTTATCTTTGACGTTTTCCAATAATTTTATTTTGTCTCCAGCATAAATTAGGCCTACAAAAGCTGGTTTCCAGGGCATTTTTTCGCTAACCGTTGTAAAAGTCAACCATTCCGATATAAATCCACCTGCCGAAAAACCAAGTACGCCTATTTTGTCTTTGTCAAATTTTAATTTATCGGCTAATCCTGTCATCGTCATTACACTCGCATTTACATCCTTTTTAAGTTCCTCAAAATAGACTTTTTCCATCGGGATGATAAACTTACCATTTGCATCTTTTTTGTTGGTTCGATACTTTACTACCATGCAGGTAATACCTTGATTGGAAAGCCATAATGCTAAATCAGTTCCTTCTTTATCAACCCAATTAGTAACAAAACCACCTCCGGGAAATATGATTGTGGCTATGTGTTTGTTGTTGGATTCGGATGCTGGGAAAATCATATAGGCAGGTTCAGAGATATTGCTAAAAACACGATTTTTTTGTGATAGAGAACCTGGTTTTACAAGCGAATCGACATAGCTTTCTTTTTGCTCATGAACGATTGGATTGTCTTTTATGCCATTTGGAAATAAAGGAATTTCTTTAGGAACTTGGCTCAAAACAAAAAGACTTTTTAAAAGAAATAAAAAGAACAGAGAGAATTTGATTTTGTTCATGGTTGGTTGGTTGGTTGGTTGGTTGGTTGGTTGGTTTTGTTTGATTTACATTATTTTATATAATTTGAAGTCAAATATATAAAAATATTCTTCTAAAAAGTAAATGCTTTTATTTGAGTGAAATAGTTGTATTGTACTGAAGGATATTTAAAGAATTATTTTTTGGATTCTAAAAATACAGTTGGCTTGCTACGTCTTTCTCGAAAGGAATTACCATGAAATATTTCAATTGCCATTGTTGTGTTTGTTGAGCTTGTTTGCTTGTTGTTTTATCCCAAGGCGGATAAACACGAATAGCACGTTTGCCTTCTTTTAAAGCGGTTGAAAAAATGCCTTTTTCAATAAGTATTGATTTTGGAAATACAAATTGTCCAAAATGATTTTCGGTTTCGGTGTTGATAATCACTAAGTCGAAATTGTCTTCAATTGCAAAAGGAGCGATTGGACCTTTGGGGATTCTTTTCCATAAGGTAACGAATTGTCCTGTTTTTGTGGGAGTGATTTTAGCGGTTCTAAAAAGTGCTTTTTTCTCATTGAGCAATAGTTGACAAGGATTATAATCGGCACTTTCTTTTTCTAAAGAGATGCTTTTGATTTCTAAGCCTAATTTGTTAAAAACAAGTTCGTTAGTTTTATATAGGAAATTAGGAATAGCAATCATAGAGTAGTTTTATTTGTTTTGGTGCAGATTATAATTAAATCAATTCCTTCTTCAAGAACTTCGCTGTATAGCTTTTTTTATTATTTGCAATTTCTTCTGGGGTTCCTTTAGCGACAACAGTTCCTCCGCCTTTTCCACCTTCTGGGCCAATATCGATGATGTGATCAGCTAGTTTGATAACATCCATATTGTGTTCGATAATCAGGATGGTATTGCCTTTATCGACCAATTTATTAATCACTTCCATAAACACGCGAATATCCTCAAAATGTAATCCTGTAGTAGGTTCATCGAGGATATAAAAAGTATTTCCGGTATCTTTTTTAGATAATTCTCCAGCCAGTTTGATGCGTTGCGCTTCACCACCGGAAAGAGTAGTGCTTTGTTGACCTAATGTGATATAACCCAAACCAACATCTTGAAGTGTTTTTACTTTTCGGTGAATTTTTGGAATATTTTCAAAAAATGGAACGGCTTCATCAATTGTCATGTCTAATACATCCGAAATGGATTTGCCTTTGTATCGAATTTCGAGTGTTTCCCGATTGAAACGTTTTCCCTGACAGCTTTCACATTCGACATAAACATCAGGTAAAAAGTTCATTTCTATCGTTCGTACACCTGAACCCTGACAGGTTTCGCAACGACCTCCTTTGACATTAAAACTAAAACGACCCGCTTTGTAACCACGAATCATACTTTCGGAAGTCATGGTGAACAAATTCCTGATTTCGGTAAATACTTCGGTATAAGTCGCTGGATTGGAACGTGGCGTTCTACCTATCGGACTTTGGTCAATATCAATCACTTTGTCTATATGTTCGAGTCCTTCTATTTTTTTGTACGGCTGTGGTTTTTTTACACCATTGAAATAATAGGCATTCAAAATAGGGTAGAGTGTTTCGTTAATCAATGTTGATTTTCCGCTTCCGGAAACTCCGGTTACACAAATCATTTTCCCCAGAGGAATTTCAATCGAAACATTCTTTAAATTGTTCCCTGTAGCTCCGCTCAGTTTTAAAGATTTTCCATTCCCTTCACGACGTTTTTTCGGAATTTCGAACTTCATTTTTCCATTGAGATACTGTGCTGTAATAGTATTGGATTTCAATGTTTCAGTTGGTGTTCCCTTGCTGATAATTTCGCCTCCGTATTTTCCTGCTTTCGGACCAATATCAATCACATAATCGGCGCGTTCTATCATGTCTTTATCGTGTTCGACAACGATTACCGAGTTCCCAATATCACGTAATTGCTCCAAAGAATGAATCAGTTTTTCATTGTCTCTTTGGTGTAAACCAATACTTGGTTCGTCCAAAATATAAAGCACACCAACGAGCTGCGAACCAATTTGAGTTGCCAGTCGGATACGTTGCGCTTCACCACCGGAAAGTGATTTTGAGCTTCGGCTTAACGCCAAATAATCTAAACCAACATTCATTAAGAAGTCTAATCTATCCTTAATTTCTTTGATTACTTCAGAAGCGATACGTTTTTGTTTATCAGATAAATGCGAATTTAAATCATGAAACCATTTCGTTAAATCTGAAATATCCATATTGCATAATTCGCTGATATTTTTTTCATCGATTTTAAAAAACAGAGCTTCTTTTTTTAAACGCGAACCTTCGCAAACAGGACATTCGAGTTCGTCCATGAATTCCTTTGCCCATCGTTTAATAGTTGTTGAACCACTTTCGTCGTGTTGGTTTTTAATGAAATTGGCAATTCCCTCAAAATCGATTTTATAATCACGGGCAACACCTAAATCTTTAGAATTGATCGTGAATTTTTCTTTTCCGCCATTCAGAATCATTTCCATGGCTTCTTCTGAAATGGTTTCTATCGCATCGGTAATTTTAAAATCATATTTCTGTCCAATGATTTCTAATTGTTTAAAAATCCAGGAAGATTTGTATTCGCCTAAAGGTAAAAATCCGCCAGCTTTTATTGATAATTTTGGATTTGGAATAATCTTTTTGACATTGATTTCGTTTACAGTTCCCAGTCCGTTACAATGTTCGCAGGCTCCTTTTGGGGAATTAAAAGAAAACAAATTAGGTTCCGGATTTTGGTATGAGATTCCAGTCGAGGGACACATTAAATTCCTACTGAAATAGCGTACTTCTTTTGTATCCTGATCTAAAACCATCAATACGTTTTCGCCATGATGCATAGCGGTGTTAATGCTTTCGGATAATCGTTTTTCATTGTCTGGCGAAGAGTCAACTACGATACGGTCTATGACAATTTCAATATCGTGGGTTTTGTAACGATCTAATTTCATTCCGGGCGTGATATCCAGAATGTCTCCGTTGACGCGCACTTTCAGGAAACCTTGTTTGGTTATTTGTTGAAACAATTCGCCATAATGTCCTTTTCTGGCTCTAATTACCGGTGCAAGAATGTTGATGCGCTTGTTAGTGAAATCCTGTATAATCAGGTCTTTGATTTGCTCATCCGAATAGGAAACCATCTTTTCTCCCGTATTGTAGCTGTAGGCATCGGCACCACGGGCATAAAGCAATCGCAGGAAATCATAAATTTCGGTGATGGTTCCCACGGTAGAACGCGGACTTTTGCTGGTTGTTTTTTGTTCGATGGCGATAACAGGAGAAAGTCCGTCAATTTTATCCACATCAGGACGCTCTAAACCGCCCAGAAACTGTCGGGCATAAGCCGAAAAAGTTTCTACATAGCGACGTTGCCCTTCGGCATAAATCGTGTCGAATGCTAAGGAAGATTTTCCAGAGCCAGAAAGTCCAGTAATAACTACTAGTTTTTCCCTCGGAATCGAAATGTCTATATTTTTTAGATTATGAACTCTAGCGCCTAAAACCTCAATAGTATTGTCTTTGTCTAACATATTTTTTGCTGATTGCTTCTTTCATCGCAATGACAGCAAAGTTACTATTTTGGTTTGTTCTTTCGATACAACAGTTTAGAAGTTTTTGTTAAAAGGAAAGAAAAACGCCAACCGAAGTTAGTGTTTTTTCTTTCTTAAAATGATATCAAATTTATTCAATAGTCATCGATTTCAATTTGGCACGATAGGCTTCTAATGCTTCTGATTTTGAGATAAAACCAAAGTATTTTTCGTCTTTAATAACGGGTAAAAAAGTTCGTTTTGTTTTTTCAAATTTATTCATAACGACTTCCATACTATGAAAAGGATAAATAACATCGGCTGGTGGAGTCATTATGTCTTTGACCAAAGTATATTTTACACGGTATTTATTAAAAATAATTTCGCGGATGTCATTAAAGTGAATTACACCTAATAAATGCTTTTCTTTATCAACTACCGCAAAAACGGATTGATTGGAGTGCGAAATCAAATCGACCAATTTCTCAAGATTTTCATCGGGTGAAAGGGTTAAAAAATCAGTATGAATAATTGAATTGGTATTTAATGTTGCTAGTACATTAGTGTCTTTATTATTGGTGAAAGCATGTCCTTTTTGAACTAAGCTTTTTACATCCATCGAATGTTTTTCGAATGTTTTTGAAATTGCAAAACTGATGGAAGCTACAATCATCAATGGAAGCATCAGGCTGTAACCTCCAGTAATTTCGGCAATAAGGAAAATTGCTGTTAGCGGCGCATGAAACAATCCGCTCAAGATTCCAGCCATACCTATCATTGTAAAATTACTGATAGGTAAATGGGTTAATCCTGTTAGATTGAATGTTTTTGCAAAAACATAACCTACATAAGAGCCCATAAAAAGGGAAGGGGCAAAATTACCTCCATTTCCTCCGGAACCTAAGGTAATCGAAGTAGCAAAAACTTTCATCATCATCGTTGCACCAACAAAAAGCAGGATGACCCACTTGTTGTTTTGGAAAGAACTAAACAAGGTGTTTTCTAATAATTCTCCTGCATTGTTATCAGCAAGTGTTCGGATGCTTTCGTATCCCTCACCAAAAAGTGTTGGGAAAATAAAAATCAGTACTGCTAATATGGAAGCACCTAAAAGAGCTTTTTTATAGGGACTCAATCTGAGATGTGAGAAAAAATGTTCGGTTCTTTGGAAATTTCGAGTATAATAAACAGAAATAAATCCGGTAACCACACCCAGTAAAACATAAAAGGGAATATTATGGTAGTCAAATTCTTTTTGTTGCTGTACTTTTAATAAAATGGTTTCGTCCAGTGTAATTACAGAAACCAAAGCTCCGGTTGCAGCGGCAATCATGATAGGAGTAAAGGCTGAAATACTAACATCAACCAATAAAAATTCAATGGCAAATAAGACTCCGGCAATAGGAGCATTAAAAGCTGCACCAATACCCGCAGCAACACCGCAGCCTATAAGTAAGGTCCTGTCTTTATAGTTTAGTTTGTAATTTTGTGCAAAATTAGAACCAAAGGCAGCTCCGGTTACCACAATTGGACTTTCTAAACCTGCCGAACCTCCTAAACCTACAGTTAAGGAACTTGTAACAATATGTGCATACATTTGTTTTCTGGGAATGATACTTGCTTTTTTAGCAACAGCATATAAAATTTGCGAAGTCCCTTTTTCGATAGTTCCTCCTAAGAGGCGTTTGATTACAAATACTGTCAATAAAAGTCCAGCGATAGGCAGAATACTATTAATGAAACTTAGTTTTAGAATTTTATTAATATTGGTAGCAAAAATAAATACCCAGTGTGCAAAGGATTTTAAAACAATTACGGCAATGGCCGAACTAATACCCACTAATACACTCGCAAGGAAAATAAATTGTTTTTCAGTTAACAACGATTGCGCTAAACCAATTATACTTTCTAATTTTGAAATATATTTTTTGAACATTATTGTATTTTTTTGAAAGTGCTAAATTACTATTATTTCAAGCATCGGTTAAATTTTTAAGGGCTTCTTTTCGACTTAAAGGCTTTAAGTTATTAACCATAACAAAGTTTTTTACCGCTTCAGAATTAGTTTTTGCATATTCGCGCAAAGCCCATCCAATGGCTTTTTGGATGAAAAATTCTGTAGAAGATTGATGCTGAATGCAAATGGCTTTCAGTAATTCAAAATCGGTTTCTTTTTTGTAACCCAATTGGAATAAAATAGCACTTCGCTTAAGCCACATATTATTCGAATTAGAAAACTTCTCAACAGTTGTTTCTATGCAATCAGGAAATTCGATTAAATATTGCCCTAAAATATATTTGGCAATGGTGTCCACGCTATCCCACCAGGAATTTGTGATTATCAGTTTTTCAATAAAATCAATATCGTCTTTTTGGTAATTTCCTTTGAGTTCTTTTATTAAAATTTCAATGGCGCAATAATGCAATTCCCTTTGTTCTTTTGCGTAGAGCGCTAAAGCAATTGCTCTGCTGTTTTTAGAAACTTCTTGTTTGTTTTGTTTCCAAATTTCTTTAAATAATTCTCTCCTTTCAGTCGTTTTGATACCAAAGAAATCGAACTTGTTTTTCATGTATTTTGCCATTGGCAATGCGTTTTCGGCATTACTGTGTTTTTGAAAAGCTGTTTCTAATTGATTTATAAACATGTTTAGAGCGACATTAATTTTTGTTTACTGTAAGTTCTTAATTCTTCGAAAAAAGTGATGAATTCCTGTTCAAATTGAGAATAGTACTCCTTTAGTTCTTCTGAAGCAAAACGCATGTTGGATTCGTTTCCGGTTCGGCGATCCATTCGGGTTAAAATCTCATGGATTCCCTCAATGCTTTGATAGCTCGAAAGCCAATTTTGTGTTTCCATATACGGCAGAATTCCTTTAGCTCTTTCGCTAAGTAAATCATGGTTTATCCGCATTGATTGGTAAAAACGGGCTATATATTCTTCTAAATCTTCCTCCGAATAATTCTTCCAGTTTTTTGCTAAGAAATGATCGTAAAAAATATCTACAATTACGCCCGCATAATGGTGGTAACGTTCGTGCAAACGTTTTGTACTTTCTCTGAAAACAGGATGTGCATCGGTAAAAGTATCGATGGCTCTATGCAGTAAAATCCCTTTTTGAATTTCCTTTGTAAAATTTTCAAATTGTTTCCCACGGATACCATCGGCCATAAAATTGCCAATTTTGATAAAATCATTGTCTCCCGAAAGATAGATGTGTGCTAGAAAATTCATTCGTCTAAAATATGAATTCTAAATGACTTTTGTAAGCAGTCAATTATTATATTTGTGTCCAATTTATATTAAATTACTTAAAATTTTAAAAATAAGAGGATGACATTAATAAAATCGATATCAGGAATTCGTGGAACTATTGGCGGAAAAGTAGGGGATAACCTGACTCCGGTAGATGCAGTGAAATTTGCTTCGGCTTATGGAACCTGGTTAAAAAACACTAATGGTAAGGATAATAAGAATTTAAAGGTTGTGGTAGGACGTGATGCCAGAATTTCAGGACCTATGATTCATAATTTGGTGGTGAATACCTTAATTGGTTTAGGGATTGATGTGATTGATTTGGGACTTTCTACAACGCCTACGGTTGAAGTTGCGGTTCCTTTAGAAAGTGCCGATGGTGGAATTATTTTGACTGCTTCTCACAATCCAAAACAGTGGAATGCCTTGAAATTGCTGAATGAAAAAGGAGAATTCCTGAATGGTGTTGAAGGAGAAAAGATTCTTCAAATTGCGGAAGCGGAAGCGTTTGATTTTTCAGATGTGGATAATTTGGGTGAAATTATTGAGAATGATGCTTATATGGATATTCATATCGATGAAGTATTAAACTTGGAATTGGTAGATGTTGATGCAGTGAAAGCGGCTAAATTTAAAGTAGTTGTTGACGGTGTGAATTCATCTGGAGGAATTATTATTCCGAAATTGTTAGAATTAATGGGTGTGGAAGTAGTAAAATTATACTGCGAACCTAACGGACATTTTCCTCATAATCCGGAACCTTTGAAAGAACATTTGACGGATATCTGTGAATTGGTTGTTGAAGAAAAAGCGCATCTTGGAATCGTTGTTGATCCTGATGTGGATCGTTTGGCTTTCATTAGCGATGACGGTGAAATGTTTGGTGAAGAATATACATTAGTAGCTGTTGCTGATTATGTATTGAGCAAAACTCCTGGAAATACGGTTTCTAATATGTCTTCTTCCCGTGCTTTGCGTGATGTGACTAATGCACACAACGGAAGCTACGAAGCCAGTGCGGTAGGAGAGGTGAATGTAGTGGAATTGATGAAGAAAAACAATGCAGTTATTGGTGGTGAAGGAAATGGTGGAATCATTTATCCTGAGTCACATTATGGTCGTGATAGTTTGGTAGGAGTGGCTTTGTTCCTGACGCATTTGGCAAACAAGAACATGAGTGTTGCTGCTTTGCGTGCATCGTATCCTGAGTATTATATGAGCAAAAACAAAATCGAATTGACTCCGCAAATTGATGTGGATGCGATTTTAGTTGCCATGACTGAGAAATACAAGAACGAAGATATTACCACTATTGATGGTGTGAAAATTGATTTCGCTAACGAATGGGTTCATTTAAGAAAATCAAATACAGAACCTATTATTCGTATTTATACTGAAGCTCCTTTGCAATCACAGGCGGACGCTTTAGCTTTACGAATCATTGACGAAATTAAAGCAATAGCAGGAATTTAATTGCTGTTTATATAAATTTAAAAGCCCTTTCAAATTTGATTTTGAAAGGGCTTTTCGTTTTATTTATTGTCCATTTTATTGATAATTTCTCTCAGTAAGTCATTGTGTTCTTCTTTTAAGTGAATGAACTTATTAACCCAAGTGTAGATTAAATAAAATATTCCAAATAGTATTCCAAAATAGATTATTGCAATAACGAAAGGAAAAAAACCGAAAAATCCCATAGTGAAAAAATTAAGTTGGTTAATGGTTGAATTTAGGAAAACAATCCTATTGTCAAATGTAGTTTAATTTTTTGTAAAAAGTTTCTGAGATACAGTTAAAAATTAACTCTAAAACTCACATTTGGTGTAAAGCCTAAAGATTGATTGTTGACTTCGATTGCTTTTTCGGTGTTATTTGGATCCACTTTGTAGTATCTGTTGATGTAGTTTTTTTCGTTGGTCAAATTGATAATACCGGCACGAAGACTTGCTTTTAATCTTTGGGTAAAATTAAGAGTGTAGCTTAATGAAGTATCGATACGAAGGAAATTGTCTAAGTTTTGGCTATTGGGAGCATCATAATTTACAAAAGTATTGTTTCCGTTTTGAACCGTTTCATCTCCTTCGACCGGTTTGGTATAAGGTAATCCGTTGTGCCAGATTCCTCCAATTGAGATTTTTAAATTATCAAGAATATTGTAATTGAATCCCAGTGTAAACGAATGGCGGATATCTACATTGTTTGGGAAAGTAGAAGGAGTAAAACTTTCAAAATCATAGTTATTGATGCTGTAGGTGTAACTCAGCCAAGTGCTGTATTTTTTAGTTGTTTTGTTAATTAAGAATTCCACGCCATTATCGGTATAGCTTCCATGCGCTTTTTTGTATTGAAAATTATTGTAAAAACCCTGGTTTGAAGCCGTAATTCCGTCCACCATTTTGTAAAATCCAGTAAGTTCTATGTTCCAGTCGTTTTGACTGAATTCCAGTCCTAACGAAGCCTGTTTGCTTTTTGCAATTGGAATGTCTTTGTTGTTGACTAATTGCCAGCGTCTTTTTTCAACACCAAGAAAATCATCTTCAAAATCGATGATTTGTGTTGTGGTTTGGTTTTTAAATTCACCTTCTATTTTTAATGCCAGTTGCTCAGAAAACTTTTGTCTGAAATTAATTCTTGGTTCGAACAGCAATTTTTCAAATTTTTGAAAATAGTTCAAACGCATTCCTAATCTCAGATAGGTTTTGTTCTTGTTGTATTCCGTTTCCAGAAATAGCGCATGGTTTAGCAAAACATCTTTTTTGGTACTGGAATAGAACGGCGCACTCACTCGGGTTTGGTTGAGCATTCCTGTTTCGGTGACTTGATAACCCGCTAAGAATTTCATATTTTGATTCAAATCATAATATAAATTCAGCTTGGTTCCTGTTTCAAGAACTTCGTTGGCTTCGGTTAAAAGCTGGTCGGTAGTCACACGATAATCGCTGGCATCGATATTATATCTTGAAAAATAAGTACTAAGTTGGCTGCTGAATTGATTTGTCCATTGTGCTTTCCAGTTTCCACCGTAGCCCAGGTTTTTTTGCGAAAGCGTACTTGCTTTAGATTGGCTTTGGTCGTTGTTATTGTTTTCAGAATAATTCAATTCATTATTAATCCCGATGATATTGGCTCTAAATTGATGTTTATCGTTCAAATCATACAGGATTTTAGCCGTGTAATCGTAAAAATAAAAATCAGAATTAGTGTTTTTATCCAAATTGTTAGCGTTGATTTCGCTGTCCTGAAAGCTTTTTTTGTAATATCTGCTATAAGTAGGCGTGTTGATCATATCGGTTATCGAATGTCGGGCAGAAAGATCTATTTCCAGATTTTTGGCTAAAGGAATTTCCACAAAGACATCTCCGCTGATAAGATTGATACCCGCTCCGCCTGATATGTTATTCCTAATTTCGTTATTGGTACTCATGTTAACCGTACTGGAAACACCATCGCTGTATTCGGCACTTGTTCCATTTTTAGTAACAATTACTTTATTAGTCAAATTGGGATTGTAAGCCGAAATCAATCCAAAGAAATGTCCTGAATGATACATTTTGATGTTATCCCAAAGCATTAGGTTTTGGTCATTTGTTCCTCCGCGGACATTAATATTGGCAATGCTTTCGTTGCTGCTTTCAACGCCTGGCAGTGTTTGGATGGATTGAAGAATATCAGGTTCGGTTAGTCCGGGAAGGATTCCGAATTTCTTAGTGTTTAAAACGGTACTTCCGTCAATATTTTTTTGTAAACCCGATGTCAGGAATACATTAATCAAAACAGGGTTTAATTCTTCTTTTGTGGATTTTAAAAAGATGTTTTTGCAATTATTTTTATCGGTCGAAAAGAACTCCCTGGCATTAAATTCTTTGGTTTCATAACCCAAATAAGAAATTACAATTTCAGCATCAATAGCGACATCTTTTAAATTGAAACTTCCGTTATTGGATGAAATGCTTCCTTCTGAACTGTTTTTAATTCGAATAGTTGCTCCGGGAAGTGTAGTTTTAGAATCTTCGGTAAACACAACTCCGCAAATACTAATGTTTTTATCTAATCTTGAAATGGTAATGTACCGACTGTCTAATGTTTTGAAATTAAGAGGTACATTGGCATTTAAATAATCAATCGTTTGCTGAAGATTTAAAGTAGGTGATGGTTTCTCGATAGTAATATTGACGATATCCTCTACGGCATAAGAAAATTTTATATTGTATTGTTGTTCAATGGTTTTTATAATGGTAGTTAAAGGAGTTTTGTTAGTGCTTTTTTGTGCCCAACAAATACTCCCAACAAATAAAAATATATAAAAAATCCATTTATTGACCTTCATATTTATAAAATATTACGGTTTTACCTTTTATTTTATAGCTTAATTGCAACGGAATGGTAATGGCTTCTAAGGCTATTTTTTGGTTGGTATGACTAAAACTTCCGGTAAAAAGTTTAGAAGTATCAACGTCTTGAGTTTCGATTTTAATATCATATTGACGCTCTAATTCGGCAATTACCTGATTTAAAGGAATGCGTGTAAAACTGGATTCTTTTTGTAACCAAGATGGTGTTTCAGCATCAAAATCATCCGTTTTTTCAATTTGTTTGTTGATGACTCTAAAGGTTTTTCCCGGTGGTAATTTTACCGTTTTGTCATTGTAAGTTACGCTTACTAATCCTTCGTAGCAACTTACTTCATAATAATTGTTGCGTTGTTTTACATCAAAATGAGTTCCCAGTACTTTAACCACACCATCAGCGGTTTTTACACTAAAGGTTTTTCCTTTTTGTACCTGAAAATAAGCTTCTCCTTCAAGGGTTAAATCTCTTTTTTCGTCCCAATTTTTTTCATTAAAAGTGATTTTGGACGAAGCGTTCAATAAAACTTCTGAATGGTCGGGAAGTTGAAAGCTTTTGGTTTGTGCAATTCCCGTTTCAAAAGATTGGGTTGTATTATAAAATAAAAAATAAGCCGAAGTTAAAAGCACAGCGATAACGGCTGCGACTCTAAAAATGGTTTTAAAGTGTAAAGTTCGAACCTTAGGTTCTTTTTTAGTTAGCTTTCTGTTTTTTAATGCAGCCAAAGCCTCTTGCGCATCTACTTGTGGAGTTGCCAGATGGGCAGAATAATGGGCAATCTTTTCAAGTGTTTCAAAATCTCCCGATTGTTTTAAATCTTCGATTTCTTTACTGGAAAGTTCACCGTTAAGCCATTTTAATATTTCTTTTTCCTTTTTCATTAGTTCTCGCTATAGTGATAAGACAACTCAATTGTTTTTTACCCTACTATTCAGTTGATTAAATATTTTCGATTTGCTCTTTTAGAATTTTTAAGGCGCCCGACATTCTTTTTTCGACTGCTTTTTGACTGATGCCCAGTAAATCTGCAATTTCCCGGTATTTTTTTCCGTCAATTCGGTTCATCAAAAAAACCTCTCTTTGCGCTTCACTTAAAGAGGCAATTGCTTTTTGCAGCGCATGTTTGAATTCTTCTTCTTCTAAAAGGTATTCGGGACTTTGATTAGTTCTATCTAAATAAGGCGTTTCTTTGGCGAAAGCCATAACTACCTTTTGATGTTTAATACTATTGAGAAATAAATTATTTACCGTGGTAAACAAATAAGTTTTTACTTTAGTAAAATCGATTTGAGAGCAATTTTCCCAAATTTTAGCAAAAGCTTCCTGAACAAGATCCAGCGCAGCATCACTATCGCCCGATTTGTAATAGGCAAAGTTGGTTGCCGACTGGACGTTTTTTATATAAAATTCGCTAAAATGAGATTCTTCGCAAAGATTATTGTTTTTATCACTCATTCTTATAGTAGGATTGGTTTAGGGGTTTTGTAAAATTAGATTATTTTTTTTGAAATTGGAACTATTTGAAAAAATGTGTTTTTTTGATGTCTTTAAAGTGTATGTAAATCAGTTTCTTATAAAATATTTGATATTTTTATTTTTTTTAGGGTAGGGAAAAAATGGCTTCTGTTGTCTTACTAATAGAAATGCGAATAAATCGTCATTATAAACTATTAGAAAATATTAAATTTGTAAGTTATGAAAACATTAAAATGGATTGCAGGAATTGCATTGATGGGAATTTTTAGTTTAACATCATGCCAAAGTGAAGTAGATGAAGTTCAGGGAGAAAATCCTAATACGAACACAGCTAATTCAACTACAGCGAATAATTTAAAGCGTGTTTCAATGTATGATGGAACATCGGATGATTTTATAGATGATTCTTCTTGTTCCTCTATTAAGTTTCCTTTTACCGCTATTGTAAACGGAGTAGAACTTACTTTTGTAAGTCAGTTGAGTTATGAATCTGCAATCAATATTCTTGGAGCATTGAATAATGATGATGATTCAGTAAAAATTCAATTTCCTATTACCATAAAAATGAGTGATTATACCGAAGTTACTGTAACTAGCCAATCACAATATGATGCTATTATTGATGATTGTGATGAAGCTGAAGATGACGGAAAAGATCCAATTTCGGCACTGGATATTGATTTTCCTATTACAGTACTAACTTATGATGCCAGTTTGGTACAAACAGGAAGTGTGACTTTTACATCCGAGAAACAACTTTTTACATACATACAAGGTATGAGTAATAGTGAATATTTTTCTGTAAAATACCCTGTTAATGTTACACTTGCTGATGGATCTACTATGGAAATTAATAGTGATTTAGAACTTAAAGCAAGCATTACAACCGCTCTGAATATTGAGGAAGCTATGGATGAAGCAGAAGATGACAAAGAAGATTTAGAAACTATTTTAGTAAACGGTACTTTTAAGGTAAATTCGTATCTCAATGCAGGAGTGGATTCTACGAATAATTATTTAGGTGCTACTATTGATTTTGCCAATGACTGGAAAGTTAAATCTTTGAATGCTTTGACAACCATTGCAACAGGAACTTACACTGTAACTTCGGATACAAACGTTTATTTGCAAATGAGTTTTGCAGGAAGTACTGATTTTAGTTTGTTTAATAAAACATGGAAAGTGACTAGTTTTACCGCTTCAACAATTACTTTAGAAAGCAAGACTAATAGTGCTATAAAATTAGTTTTAAAACAAATTTAATTGAGTATGATTAGTTTTTGCAATTAATTTGTGCTTAATTTATATTCTAAAAATAGTTTTTAAACTTAGAAAATGAAGAAAATAATTGCTGTAATAAGCTTGTTTCTGTTAGTATTAAGTTCTTGTTCAAAAGACAGTGCTGAAAACATACAAGTTAATAATAAAAAAACATTAGGAGCTTCAGCACATGATTTATTGTCAGATGATAAGTTTGATAGTATGATTATCGAAATAGTTTATGTGGAAGGTTTTGAGCCTTCGGCAACAGCAATTACTAATTTTGTTTCGTTTTTAAATAGTCGAATTAACAAACCGGGAGGGATAAGTATCGAAAAAAGAGCGATTCCGTCACCGGGAAATACAACTTATACGAATGCACAAATTATAGCCATTGAAGATGCTAATCGAATTCATTATAATGATGGAAGTCAAATAGCAGTTTGGGCGTTTTTTGCTGATGCAAAATCGGCTACCGATACAAATACTTCGGTTGTTTTAGGGACAGCATATAGAAATACTTCTTTCGTAATTTATGAAAATACGGTAAAAAAACTAAGCGGTGGTGCTTTTAAACCAAGTACCACTGTTTTAGAAACTACGGTGATTGAGCATGAGTTTGGTCATATTTTAGGATTGACTAATGCAGGAACAGCTTTACAATCAGACCATGAGGATCCAAATCATAAAAGACATTGCGATGTAGAAAGTTGTTTGATGTACTGGGAATCGGAATCCGGTAGCAATATTTTAGGAGGAACAATTCCGCAACTTGATGCACAGTGTATTGCCGATCTTCGTGCCAATGGCGGAAAATAAATGATAAAAAACTCAAAATTCAATTTGGAATAATTTCTTAAATAAAAGTCATATTCAAAACCTAAACAGTAAAAGCTTAGTTGAAATTTTCGACTAAGCTTTTTTTATATTCAAAAGCCTCATCGGCACTATCGGAATTATTATATTTACCAATCATTATAGAAACAGCCAATGAATACTTTTTTGATAGCCATAATAATTGCTAATGTACTTTTTAGTTATAAGGGATTTAAGGATTATTCTTTTTTTAGAAAATACGAATTTCATATTGGAAGTATTCGTTCGGGAGAGCAAATTAGGATGTTTACTTCAGGATTTCTTCATGCTGATATTACGCATTTAGCCTTCAATATGATTACACTTTTTTTCTTCGCTCCGGTTGTTATTCTCTATTTGGGGAGTTGGGTTTTTCTGATGATTTATCTTGCCAGTTTGCTTTTTGGAAGTTTGCTAACTCTAGGTTTGCATAAAAATGATTACAATTATCGGGCTGTTGGCGCTTCGGGAGCGGTAACAGGAATTTTGTATTCGGCAATATTATTGCGTCCTGATATGATGTTAGGAATTTTTTTTATCATTCCTATACCGGCTTATGTATTTGGTATATTGTATTTGTTCTATTCCATTTATGGCATGAAAGCTAAAAACGATGGCATAGGTCATACGGCGCATTTTGGCGGAGCTATTGGCGGCTATTTAATTACGTTGTTAGTTTATCCTGATTTACTTTTTCTAAATCCGCTGATGGTTAGTTTGTTAACCATTCCCATTGTAATTCTTTTTATTTTAATAAAGCTGAAGAAGATTTAATGGCACAGCTTTTGAATATTGGTTTAAAAATTTTAAAAAGTATAAAAAATGAAAAAAGCAGTAGTATTTCTATCCCTAATGTTCATGACCTTGTCTTATGGTCAGGAAATAAAACCAATTCCGCAAATAACAGTATCCGGCGAAGGAAAAGTAAAAGTAGTTCCTGATCAGGCTACCATTACCGCAACTGTTGAAAACAAAGGCAATGTTGCCAAAGAAGTCAAAAAAATCAATGATGAACAAATGGATGCTGTTTTGAAATTGATTAAAAAAATGAATCTGGCACCTTCAGATTACAGAACGCAACGTGTTGCTTTAAATCCACAATACGATTACGAAAAAAAGAAAACTACTTATAATGCTACTCAAACGATAGAAATTATTGTTAGAGATTTGAATAAGTATGACGAGTTGATGGAAGGTTTGGTAAGTCAGGGTATCAACCGAATTGACAATGTGGTTTTTCAATCTTCTAAATTGGCACAATACGAATCAGAAGCTCGAAAACTGGCTATGAAAGAAGCTAAACACAAGGCAGAAGATTATGTGTCAGTTTTAGGTCAAAAAATTGGTAAGGCAATAACCATTAATGATAATTCTCAAGCTTATTATCCACAACCGGTTTATGCAAGATTTAAAACGATGGGCGCAATGGAAAGTGATTCGGCTGTTAAAGAAACGCTGGCAGTAGGGGAAATTACTATTACAGCTAATGTAAGTGTGAATTTTGTTTTAGAATAAAATCCAATTCTGATGAAAATTAAAAAGCCAGTAAAATTAATTTTACTGGCTTTTTAATATCATTCAAGATTAATTAAGTTAATCTTGGTTTGTTACTTTTCTGTATGGAAATGCGTTAAAAATGTGTCTTTTTGCAAATCTGGCAGGAGAATCAGCATTTACCATTTTTACGTAAGTAGCTTTAGGAACACTGATGTATTCGTAAACACTTCCGTTAGAAAAATTAATAATTAATCGACCTTCAACAAATTTGTAATCCGTAACAGTTGCAGTTGCAATAGTTTCATTGTACTCAGGTAAATTAGCTTTAATTGTTTCAGGATTGATACTTACTAAAAAGTGGTAAGCTTCAATAATTTTTTTACTGTTTTCTTCAGCAGCTTTTAAACCTTCTTCATCTCCTTGAAATTTATCAGGATGTGCTTCTTTCATCGCATTACGATAGATGGTTTTCAAATCTTTTAGCTGTGCAGTTTTATCTACATTTAAGAGCTTGCGGTATTCAACTATTTTTTTCATAAATTAAGGTAACTACTTGTCTGTTAGTATGAAACAAATATTGTTAAGTTTCAAATTCGACAATTTTTTTTGCAAAGGTACACTTTTTTTTAAGTTTTCACTTTATCAGTAAAAAAAAAGAAAAAAAGATTTTTTTATTGTAAAACACACATTATCAGTGTTTATTGCTGCGGTTTGTTATTGGCCTTATCAAAGTTTTTAGACTTTTTAGGATATTTGTCATAACTCATATCACTTGGATTTTCTATAACCGACTTGATGGTAATCCAATCGCCTATAGCAAATTTGGTTTGAACCATTTTGTAGTCTAACAGATATTCGCCACAAAAGAAGTTGTTATTTTCGTCTTTTTCAATAATTCCTGTATAGATTCCTTTTTGTAACATCTTTTCTTCTGAAGCTTTGCTCATGATGATTTCTTTAAAAATTTTTGTGCAAAGTTAATCAATTATTTGTGGCTTAGACTTGTTTTTATGCTTTCTGATTATATTTGCAGCTATGCAAAAAAACTATAAACCACATCCTAATTCTTTTAAAAACACCTTTTGTGTCTTTCACGAAGTGCTTCCTGATACTGTTGAAGGATTGAAAGTACAATTTGAAAGTAAGGCAGGGAGTAGTTATTATTATACTCAAGAAGGTATGTATCGTCTTTCGAATCATTGGGGACGGTTGGCCAATAGCAAATGGAGATTAATTGCTATGGAACCCGAAACGGCATCGAAATATAAAATAGGTTTTGCAAAATGGGATTGTTTTTATCCCGATAATGCAACTGAAAAATTGTATTATCTGGAAATGGATCAGGCTAAGAATACTGTGAATTATCAGCATAAAATGAATCCTGATTACAATCAAAAAGCAGTGCTGCGCAACAGCTTGGAAACCACTAAAAGAATTAAGCAAATCAGGAATTTACTGGAACTTACTTCCTGGGCGAGGCATTATGATTGTGATGATATTAGCCTTTTGAGAAAACTAATTATCGAAGAATTAATTTATACTGATAAAAGCTTAGAAGAAATAAAACGGGAAACAGCCGAAAAAGTTAGTTCGTCATTAGGCTGAAGCAATTTTTGTCAAATCTTCAATACTTATCGGTTTGCACATATATCCCAGAATGCTGCTGTTGTTTTTAGCTCTTTCTCTATCTTCAATGGCTATTGATGAACTGGAAATATAGATTTTAATTTCGGTATTAATACGTGATTTTAGAATGGCTATTTCGTCCATAAAACCCCAGCCATCCAGTATGGGCATTTCAATATCTAACAGGATAATATTTGGAAAACTATCATTGTTTGAGATAATTTCTTTCAAAGCGGTGATGGCATCTTTGCCATTTTGAAACGAACGAATGGATGAAAAAAGTCCTGATTTAAGAATAATTTTTTTCATAATAATTTGGTAGATAGGATCATCGTCTATAACCCAAATAGTTTTTTCTGTCATGATATATATACTTTAAATGTGGTGCCCAGATTGGGTTCACTTTCTACGGTGATGTTTCCTCCCATGGCATCAATTTGGTTTTTAGTTATAAATAAACCTATCCCTTTAGAATCTTTGTGGGTGCTGAATTTTTTGTACATCCCAAAAATTTTATGACCGTTTCTTTTTAAATCAATTCCAATTCCGTTGTCAGAAACTTTAAGTACTGTTTTTTTAGCTTCTTTGTAAGTATCAATATGTATAATCGGATGTCTTTCCTGATGACTATAACGAATAGCATTGGATATTAAATTGTATAAAATACTTTCCAGATAAGCCGGATTATAGTTGACTTCAATATCGCTTTCGACTGAAGAAATTACCTGAATTCCTTTTAGTTCAATTTGATTAGAAAGAATAGCAAGTGTATTGTCTATATACTGTTTTAAGTTTAAATTTTCGGTTGTTAAGCCTACATTAGTTTGGATATTAACTACTTCGTTGAGGTTTAGCATAGTTTCGTTTAGTGAATCGGAAACTGATTTTAACAATTCAATCATTTCTTCTTTTTCTTCTTCCGAATCAGAATTTGTTATTAAATCGACAATAGAAGTAATGTTGCTGGTGTGTGATCTTAGATTATGAGAAACGATATATGAAAAATTCAAAAGTCGTTTGTTTTGTTCGCTAACTAAATTAAAAGAGTTGTTTAAATCGGCTTCGGTTTCTTTGTTTTTAGTTACGTCAATCATTATTCCTCTTAGGGATTTTACTTCTCCATTTTCAGTTATGACATTTACAATGTCTCTGAGCCAAACGATGCTTCCGTCTTTGGCAATCATTCGGTATTCAAAATCATGATTTAATTTTTTAGACGTTTGTTCGGCACAAAATTGTAGCGCAAAATTTTTGTCTTTATTGTAAATATGATCTGTCCAAAATGTGGGAGTACTCATCCATTCTTTGGCAGTATAACCTAAAATATTTTCTACTTTTTTACTAACAAAGGTGAATTCTAGGGTATTTGCGTCGCACTCCCAAACAATTCCATCAACAGTATTAATGAGTGATTCAATTTTTTGTTGAGAATTAATGATGGCTTCTTCTGCAAGTTTGCGTTTTGTTATATCTTCAACAATAGCTATGTAATTGGTAGGTGTCGTATTGATTTCCCAAAGTGGAGAAATGGTAAGTTTGATCCAAATAAGGTTTCCTGATTTTGTAATATGTCTTCTTTCGACTGAATATTCTCTAATTATACCTTGTTTCAGTTTTTCCAGATTAGAAATTGACTCTTTTAAATCATCAGGGTGAATAATGGATTTTATGTTTTTTTGTTTTATTTCCTGTTCAGAATACCCCAATAAGTCACAATATTTTTTATTTGCTTCTAAAAGTTGTCCTGAATTAGTGTCAATATAAGTGATTCCTACGGCAGCCTGATCAAAAATACTTTTAAATTTAATTTCGTTTTTTAAAAGTTTATCAGCCTGCTTTTCCAGTAAATCTTCTAATTCGGCCGGTTTTTTTAAAAAACGAGTAGTTACAAATGCGAATAAGGCGGCAAGGAGAATTCCGAAAAAACCAAGTGTGAATAGAAAAGGGTAGAACTCATGAGGTTTTTTATCAGTTAGATACAATTTCCAGTCTCCATCAGGAATAACAGAGGTGACAGAACTGTTTTTAGACAGATTTTTGTTAACCGGAAGAAAAAACAGCTCTTTTTGCGTGATGGGATTCACTTTAGAAAGTTGAAAATAATATTTAGAACTGTCAATACTATTAATTCCTGAATTGTGTAAAAAGGTGTTCAGGTGAATAACAACTGCCGAAAAGCCCCAGAATTTATTGTCTTTATGTACAGGCATTCTGCCTACAATGCCCAATCCGCCTTGTTTTAATTCAAGAGGCCCGGCAAAATACATTTTACTGTTTTTAATGGATTGTGAAGCTTCAAACTGATGCTTTTCAGAAGTCAGAATATTTAATCCTATGGCAGCTTCGTTTCCTTTTAAAGGATAAATATGACTAATAATTCCGTTAGGAACTAATTGTACGGCATTGATACCATTATTAGAAGCCAATAATTGTTTGGCTATTTCGTCAAAATTTTCAGGTACGCCTTTGTCATTAATAGTAAGAGCCAGAGACAATGCTGTAGTATAATTGTTCTTCAGTGATTGATCAATATTTTGACGAATTGCTTCCAGAGTCTTGTACATTTCGTCATTTTTAGCTTTTTGGGCTATTTGATATTGCTGTAAAAGGATGTAATAAAATATGGAACATAAGATAAAAAACACTATAAGTCCCAGCCTTTTAGGCCTTATTAAGGATTTGTATTTGTTTTTTGAAAAATGATTACCTATTTCCATTTATTATATATACTATGTTTTTTATTTTTTATTCAATTTTATGACTAAAATGCAGTAGAAAATATGACAAAAATCAATGATGTTACCAAAAATAGTAAAATTACTTTAAATCGCGGAGGTTTATTCTTACTCGTTTTAATGTTTTTTGTGATTTTGTATTATTTTATCTTTTTGTAGTAAATGGCTGAACATTATTGAGATTTTCGTTATTTATTACTTGTTTTATTTTTAATATAAAAATGCCTTACTTTGTAAAACTATTCAATCATACAATGCCAAAGGGTTTTGTGTTGAAATAAATTGGTGCAATGGGACGAAATAACGAGAGAAACATAAAGAAACACAACGACAAGTTGCATAAAGCACAAGCTAAAGCCAAGCAAGCAGAAATGCTTAGAAAAGAAAAGCTGAAAGAGATTGTCAAAAAGTTCAATGAAAATAGAAACGAAGAAAATAAATAGAAATGGAAAACGATAAATACGCCACATTAAAAGCCGAAGTTCAGGAAATAATTGATTTGATAGCGGCAAAAAATGCCAAAGAGGCAAATAATAAGTTGGTTGATGTTAGCGAACAATTAGATGATTTATTAGACACTAGTGATGAGGATGAAGATTTAGTAGAAATTAGTAAATATCAGGTTTTATTAAATCAATTGTATCAAAAAATTGTAGCGCTTAACGGTCAAATATAAGTTTCTAATAGTATGAGTCTCTGTTATTGTAATTCTCAAAAATTATTTAAAGATTGTTGCGAACCTTATATCAAAGGATTAGAAAAGGCACCAACAGCCGAAGCTTTGATGCGCTCCCGTTATAGTGCTTATGCAACCCATCAGGCCGATTATTTAGTAAAAACTACACATGTATCCCAGAGAAGTCTTCATTCTAAAGAAGATATTTTGCTTTGGGCTACTTCTAATCAATGGCAAAAATTAGAAGTGCTAAAATCCACGCCAACTACAGTAGAATTTAAAGCGTATTATTTAGATCAAAATAAAAAAACGCATATTCATCATGAATTTTCCACTTTTGTCCAGGAAGATGGTATTTGGTATTATGTTGATGGTGAATATTATTGATTTTTAGAGCCTGTTTAAAATTCATCAAAATTAACTTCCTCAATCCCTAAAGGTCTAAATTTGATGAACTTTCATGAGATTTTTCACCCTTTAGGGACGGGGAAAAGAATATTCCTTTTTAACTTAAAATTAATAGCTGTTCAGTCAAAGTACATTTTAAAATGATGTAATTTTAAGGACTATGGAAAAGAGCAATAAAAAAGGATTCTATTTTAAACAGTATCAGGCTCCTAATCAATCTCCATTTGACAAACTTTTTGAGATATTCAAAGAGTTAATCACGCATACTTCGGGAGATTTTGATGAAGCTATTGATTGGTTGCGCGAATTAGACAAGGAATACAAACTGACTGATGAACGCTATACGATTGATGACTTTATTGAAGATTTAAAGAAAAAAGGCTACCTCAAAGAAGAATTAAAAGACGATGGAACTTCGGGGCTTGGCATTACTGCAAAAACTGAAAGAGCGATTCGGCAACAAGCCTTAGACCAGATATTTGGTAAATTAAAACGTTCCGGAAACGGCAATCACAAAACAAAATACGCCGGAAACGGCGATGAACATACGGGTGAATTCAGAGAGTTTCATTTTGGTGACAGCCTGGAACGAATTTCATTGACAGAAAGCTTGCGGAATGCCCAAATTAATAATGGCGTGGATAACTTCATGCTAACCGAAAATGATTTGGTTGTTGAGGATACAAGGTTCAAAGCCCAAATGAGTACCGTTTTGATGATTGATATTAGTCACAGTATGATTTTGTACGGCGAAGACCGTATTACGCCTGCCAAGAAAGTAGCTATGGCATTGGCTGAATTAATTACTACCCGATACCCAAAAGATACTTTAGATATTTTGGTTTTTGGAAATGATGCCTGGCCAATTGCGATCAAAGATTTACCTTATTTAAAAGTAGGGCCATTTCATACTAATACTGTTGCTGGTTTGCAATTGGCAATGGATTTACTTCGAAGAAAGCGAAATACCAACAAACAAATTTTCATGATTACCGATGGAAAACCGAGTTGTGTAAGAGAACGTGATGGTTCGTATTACATGAACAGCAACGGGCTTGATGAATATATTGTTGATAAATGCTATACTCAGGCGCAACAGGCCAGAAAACTGCACATTCCAATCACCACTTTCATGATTGCCAGCGATCCGTATTTGCAAAAATTTGTCAATAAATTTACCGAAGCCAATCAGGGAAAAGCTTTTTACACAGGCTTAAAAGGTTTAGGCGAAATGATTTTTGAAGATTATGAAATGAATCGTAAAAAGAGATTAAAGTAGATTCAAGGTTAGAAATTAGAAATGAGAAGGCAGAAATCAGCTTAATGAATAAAAAGAAACTTAGTGAACTTTGCGTAAAACTTTGCATTCTTAGCGGTAGAAAAATATAATTAGCGGTTAAATAAAAAAACATGAAAATAGAAAACATAAATACCTTAGGCGAATTAAAAGCATCGGCTTATAAAACTAAAACCATAAAAGACGAATTGCGAAACAATTTACGGGAAAAAATAAAATTGGGAATTCTAACATTTGAAGGCGTTCATGGTTTTGAAAACACCGTAATTCCTGAGTTGGAAAGAGCTATTCTTTCGCGACATAATATCAATTTATTAGGGCTTCGTGGTCAGGCGAAAACCAGATTGGCTCGAAAAATGGTCGAATTACTTGATGAGTATATTCCGTATGTGAGTGGTTCTGAAATAAATGATGATCCATTCAATCCTATTTCTCGTTTTGCTAAAAATTTAATCGCTGAAAAAGGCGATGAAACTCCCATTTCCTGGTTGCACAGAAGTGAACGCTTTTTTGAAAAACTGGCCACTCCCGATGTAACTGTTGCGGATTTAATAGGTGATGTAGATCCTATAAAAGCAGCGAACCTGAAATTATCTTATGCCGATGATCGTGTGATTCATTTCGGGATGATTCCACGTGCCAATCGTTGTATTTTTGTGATAAACGAATTACCCGATTTGCAAGCCCGAATTCAGGTTGCTTTGTTTAATATTTTGCAGGAAGGCGATATTCAAATTCGTGGATTTAAAGTGCGAATGCCACTCGATATGCAATTTGTATTTACCGCAAATCCCGAAGATTATACCAATCGAGGAAGTATTGTAACGCCATTGAAAGACAGGATAGGTTCTCAAATTTTAACGCATTATCCTGAAAATCTAAAGATTGCCAGAAAGATTACCGAGCAGGAAGCCAAATTAGATGCGACTCAAAACGATACGGTTTATGTTCCGTCATTAGCCAAAGATTTATTGGAACAAATTAGTTTTGAAGCCAGAGAAAGTGAATTTATCGACCATAAAAGTGGGGTGAGTGCCAGAATGAGCATTACGGCTTATGAGAATTTACTAAGTACTGCCGAACGACGTGCTTTAAAAGCGGGTGTTGATAAAACTACTTTGCGATTATCTGATTTTATGGGAATTATTCCTTCCATAACTGGGAAAGTAGAATTGGTTTACGAAGGAGAGCAGGAGGGAGCGGCTGCAGTTGCTGAAAGTTTAATAGCTTCGGCGGTGCGTACTATTTTTCCAGTTTATTTTCCTAAAATTGAAAAGTTAGAAAAACCAAATGATAAAACGCCTTATTCAGATTTAATAGAATGGTTTTTTGCCGAAAGTGGTTTTGAATTATTGGATGATTGTTCTGATGCCGAATACCAAAATATTTTAGGGGCTATTGTGCCATTAGAAATCTTACTTAAAGAATATCAGGCTGATTTAGCAAAAGAAGATAAGTTTTTTATGAAAGAATTCATTCTTTGGGGCTTAGTTGAATATAGAAAATTAAGTAAAGATCGCGTTGCTGAAGGCTATCAGTTTAAGGATATTTACGGAAGTTATATTAGTAAATTGTAACTTTTTATAAATTTGAAATACAAGGATTTAGATTCATTTCTAAATCCTTTTTTTATTTATTGTAATTAAAAGTTATAAATGTAATAGGTAGGTGTTTTTAGTCTAATTTCGCTTTCTAGCCCTATTTTGGGTTATTACAAAATGGAAAAAAACTTTGAGGCTTTAATAGCTTCGTATATTGAAAACAAAGTAGGCATATCAGAACACTTTTTAACTTATGAATTAGCCAATAATTTAAAACAAAATCTATATTCCTTAAACGAGCAAAGTCTGTTGAAAGAGGCTGGAACAGGAAATTCTGAAAGTATTGCTTATGATAGCACTGTTCGTAGCGATTCAATTTATTGGTTGGATAAAAAGCATAATAATGCGTTCGAAAATGAATTCTTCAAACATATTGAGGATTTTATTCGTTATCTGAATCAAAGCTGTTATACTGGAATTACGGGATATGAGTTTCATTATTCCTTATATAAAAAAGGCGATTTTTACCTGAAACACTTAGATCAATTTCAAAATAATTCAAGTAGAAAATTCTCGATGATTAGTTATTTAAACAGCAATTGGCAAACTGCGGATGGCGGAGAATTGCTGATTCATCAGGATAATAATAATCAAAAAATAAGTCCAACACAGGGAAAAACCGTTTTCTTTAAAAGTGATGAGTTACTTCACGAAGTTTTACTTACTCAAAATACCAGAATGAGTATTACGGGTTGGTTAAAATGTGATTAATTATAATAAAAAAGGACAAATCATATATTTTATGATTTGTCCTTTTTAAATTTTTTCAACCGTTTTTATTCCGTTAATAACGAACGGTCTAAGTGAACGTAACCTCCATCACAAAAGATGAATTGTCCCGTAGTATGTGATGATCTTTCAGAAATGGTAAACAAACATGTATCTGCAATTTCGTCCGGAGTTGTCATTCTGTTTTCCAAAGGAATTTTTTTGACGATAGATTTTAATTTTTCTTCTCCGTTTTCCAATGTTTTAATCCAGGTATCATAAGCAGGAGTCCAGCTTTCGGCAATGATAATCGCATTTACTCTTATCGAATGTTTAATTAAATCCACCGCCCATTCGCGGGTTAATCCTAAAACACCGCCTTTGGCAGCAGCATAACCTGAAGTTCCTCCCTGACCTGTTAATCCAACTTTCGAACCAATGTTCAAAATTGGACCTTTAGATTCTTTTAAGTAAGGAAGTGCACTTTTTACAGTTACAAAGTAGCTTACCATATTCAGTTTCAAAGAATCCATAAATTCTTCGTAAGAAGCGTCTAATCCTGCACCGTCATTAACACCAACATTATTAATTAAGGCATCAATACGACCATATTTTGCCACAATCTTAGCAATTGAAGCTTCAATTTCGTTAGGATTAGTTACATCTGTTTTACAAAATAAACCGTCAATTCCTTGTTTTTGAATTTCTTCAATATAAGCAAAACCTCTATCGTTTCTATCAATTACCGCTGGAATGGCACCTTCGGCAGCCAGGTGTTGCAAAATAGTCTCTCCAATACTTCCTTTAAGTCCAGCCGCACCAGTAATTACGACTACTTTTCCTTTTAATCCTAAATCCATAATTTATAAGTTATAAAATTGCATTGCGTTGCCACCCATAATAGCAGCTTGCTCTTCGGAGTTTAATTTCGCAATGAAATTGGTTACTAATTCTTTTGTTTTTGTGTAATTTCCCGCCACTAAACACACCGGCCAATCGGAACCAAAAAGGATTCGGTTTGCACCAAAAGTGTCTAAAACCAATTGCATATAAGGTTCTATTTGCTCTGGAGTCCAGTTGTTATAATCGGCTTCGGTGGTCATTCCGGATAGTTTGCAATACACATTTGGGTATTCACCAATCGCTTTCATTAAAGTTGCCCAACCATCATAAAATCCGTCTTTTATATATGGTTTTGCAATATGATCGATGACAAATTTCTGATTTGGAAAACGGCGTACTAATTCTAATGCTGCTCCTAACTGATGTGGAAAAATAAGAATGTCATAAGTGAAATTGTATTTTTCTAATGCAGCAATTCCGTTCAGGAAATCAGGGCGCAACATAAAATTATGATCGGCTTCGCCTTGAACCACATGTCTAAATCCTCTTAGTTTTGAAAATGCGCTGTAATGTTTTAAAACAGTGTCAATATCAGAAGCTCTTAAATCAACCCAGCCTACAATTCCTTTGATAAAGTTGTTTTTTTCGGCTAAATCCAAAAGAAAATCTGTTTCTGCCAATGTTTGATCTGCTTGCACAGCCACACAACCATCGACACCATTAGCTTGATAAACTAATTTTAAATCTTCAGGCAGGAAATTCTTTCGAATGACTTTCATGTCATCGTCTATCCAAGCGTGTTTTTCCGCTTCGTAGATCCAAAAATGCTGATGCGAATCGATTATCATACTATTTTAATTTAAAATCTACAGTAGCTTTAATTACGCCTGTTGCAGGATTTAACCAGCTATCAAAATTGGCAATCATTTCGGTATAAGGAACATTATGGCTAATGTACGATTCTGTTGGGAATTGGTCTAAAATACTGATTACGTGTTCAAAATCTTCGGTAGTAGCATTTCGGCTGCACATCAAAGTCATTTCTTTGGCGTGAATCGCTGGATGGCTATAAGTCAATTCTCCTTTGGATAAACCAACAAGCACAAAACGACCACCGTGAGACATGTAATTTGGGCAAGTTTCCAAAGCTCCTTTGTGTCCTGAAGCATCAAAAACAGCTGTACATAAATCGCCATTGGTGATTTTAGTGATTTCTTCAACCGTATTTTCGCCTGCTTTTACCGTATAATCCACACCGATTTTTTCTTTGGCGTAAGCCAAACGCTGCTCATTCATATCAATAGCGATTACTTTGGCACCGGCAATTTGAGCCAGTTTCATAATCCCAATTCCAATAGGTCCACAACCCACTACAGCAACAGTTTCTCCTGGAACAATTGCCGCTCTACGAATAGCGTGCGCACCAATTGCCAAAGGTTCTACAATAGCCATTTGGTCGTCAGATAAATTATTTGCTGGCAAAAGGATAGAGGTAGGGACTGTAATTTGTTCCTGCATTCCACCATCAGTGTGAACACCCAACACTTTGATATTGGTACAACAGTTGGTTTTTCCGTTTCTACACGCAATACAAGTTCCACAACTTACATAAGGCATGATTACAACATTATCTCCAGCTTTGATTCCTCTGGAATTGTCTCCAATTTCAAGTACTGTTGAAGCCAATTCGTGTCCTAAGATTCTAGGGTAGCTAAAAAAAGCCTGGTTTCCGCCATAAGCGTGTAAATCGGTTCCGCAGATTCCTACTTTGTTGATTTGTAATAAGGCTTCATTTTCTTTTCTTACAGGTGCTTCTTTTTCTTTTAAGATAAATTCACCTGGTTTTTCGCAAACAATGTATTTCATTTTCTTAATTATTTTTTTGTTCCAACGTTTGAACAGTCCGAAAAATAAAAAACACAAATAGAGATATCTTGTGTTTTCAGTTTAAAGTAGCTATTTTTGTTCAATCGATTGAACAAATATAAAAACTAATTGGAGAATAAAAAAAAATCTACGATAAAAGATATTGCTGCTGTATTAGGTTTAACACCTTCGGCGGTTTCTAAAGCTTTGAATGATCATCCCAGAATTAGTGAAAAGACTAAAGTCGCGGTGAAAGAAGCGGCAATTCAACTGGATTACCAGCCTAATTATTTGTCGAGTGCTTTACGCAAAGGGAAAAGTAATTTGGTTGGTGTAATTATTCCCCGTGTCAACAGTCATTTTTTTTCTTCGGTAGTCGAAAATATCGAAAAAGTGCTCAATCTGAATGGTTACAATATCATCATGACCCAGTCGAATGAATTGTATGCCAAAGAATGTCAGGAAATAGATACTTTATTAAAAATTCAGGTGGATGGAATTATAGCTTCTATGGCAAATGAAACGACTGATTTAGAATACTACCAAAAAATAAAATCCAAAGGTACCCAACTTGTATTGTTTGATAGAGGTGAAGAGGAGTTAAATGTTGATTATGTAGGGATTGACGATTATAAAAGTAGCCACTTGGTTATTGATCATTTGGTTTCACAAAATTGCAAACGCATTGCACATATTGCCGGTTTTAAACACATCCGAATTTACAAAGAACGAATTCGGGGTTATAAAGATGCATTGGAGAAATCAGGATTAGCAGCTCCCGAAAATTGGATTATCGAAAGTAATTTGCGTTTGGAAGATGGTCGCCGAATTATGCAGCAATTATTGGATTCTCCCGAAAGACCCGATGCGGTTTATGTGGCTGGAGACATTGCGGCGCTTGGTGCTTTGCAAGTACTTTTAGAAAATAATATTAAAGTCCCTGAGGAAATAGCGCTGATCGGTTTTAGCGATGAGCCTTTTACTTCGTTGACGCAGCCTTCCATTTCAACCGTAAATCAGCATAGTGACCAAATTGGAAAATTAGCTGCTGAAGCTTTTTTGGAACGAATAAATAACCCCAAGAAAAAAACGATTAACCGAATCATTTTAGAGCCGGAATTGATTATTAGGCAATCTTCGAATAGGAATTTAAAATAAGTCAGAAGCGCAATTGAATTTATAAAAATACCGCAGATTCGCAGATCTTAACTTTTTTTCCATCATTATTTAAGAATAAAACCTGCGAATCTGTGGTAAAAATATTTTACAATTTTAGAGCAGGAATAGTAAATTTTGATTCAAAAATATAAGGTGTTATTTGACTTTATATGATAAAATAAACAAGCTGTTTTATTGATTTTAAGGATTTTGTCTTGCTTTTATTCGTATTCTGTCTAACTCCAAACTCAATTGATTGCGCTCATTTTCAAGGGAATCAATATTGTTTTTTAGTTGATTAATATTTGTTTGAACAAGGTTGATTTCTTTATTTTTTTCATCGGCTGTTCTAAAAAACTGAAATTCATTTGCTTTTGTTAGTCTGTTTTTAGCGTCTTCTAAAAGAGTTTGGTTTTCAATCTGTTTGATTCGAATTTCAGAAAGCCTTGTATTGATGGTTTCTTTTCTTTCTTTGACAAGTCGTTCCGCTTCAAGTTTTTCCTGTTCTGCTAAACGTAGTTTTTGTTCCTGAATTTCTTTTTCCTGTAATTGAAATTGTCGATTTTCTTTCTCGGTTTTATCGTTTTTATGTTCAAAATCGATTCTTCTGTTTTCTTGTAAAATAGTTAAAAACACACTCCCTATAATTAATACCAGAAATAATGACGCAATGTAAAAGGTGTTTTTGCGTAATCCCATAATCTTGGAATTTTTTATTTTCTTTTTCGGTGTTGGAGCAGTAGTTGGCGGTACTGCCTGAAAAGGAGGTGGGGTAACTTTTAAAATAGCCTGTAATTCCTCTATTTCTCCAGCTGTTTTCCAGTCGGGCATTCCTGAAAACCATACAGGTGTTGATGCTGTAATTTGTTTGATTTGCAATTCGGCTATATCAAAAGGCCCGCTGCTTTCGATACCGTTATGTAAATAATATTTTTTCATTACGATTAACTGATGTCTGATTTTATGAATTAAAACTAACTTTTTTGAAAAATAGTATAATAATCAATTAAGTTAGCTTTTGCGAAGTTATTAAAGTTTAATGAGTTCCCGAAATTGATTTTTTTCTAAAAATATTTTAATAGTACAGTCTGAAATCGAGTAATTTGCAGGCTTCGTAATGTTTTTGATGTAATTCTTCTACAATTTCTACAACATCATCTTCTTCCTGACACAAATTAAAAAAAGCGACGTCGAGTTTAATACTGGCCATGTTGGGCGGTAATGCTCTTCCGTAACCTGAAATGGCTTTGGCTCCGGTAACATCAAGGAAATATTGGGCTTCTTCTTCGATTAAATCCAAGGCTTTCAAATTGGCAAAGTGAATAATTTTGCCTTTTAATTTTCCTTCAAATAATTCGGCAATTTCTTCTAAACTGTAGTAATAGTCATGAAGACAAATATTGTTTTCCTGTCCCGGCATGACCAAATAGATAATTTTATAATCTTTGAAATTATGATCATCATAAAGCAAAGCTCCTAAGCTTTCTTCCAGTCCTTCGATGGTGTCGCAGCTTTTATAAATACTGTTTATTTGGTATTCAAGGGCTAGATTTTCAAGGTTTTTAATAACGGGAGTATCCATGAGAATTTCTATATCGGCTACGGCTTCCAGACAAAAAATAAAGTTTTTCATGAGTAATGTAAATGCAATTTAGCTTGGCTTTGGTCTTCGCAAAAATAGTTTTTTTATGGCTTTAATATAGTATTGAGGTGATTTATACTTTTTTCAAAACGATATATAAAAAAGAAAGACTAATCCTTTCGGTTAGTCTTTCTCTTTTATAGCCTATCTTATTTTTGGACAAACTATAATGTATTTAACAATAGGAAACTATTTTAGTTTCTCGTTTACCGTTCTTTCTTTATCTTTTTTTAACCTCAAAATGATATTTGGAATCTCATTTTGCATTAAAACCTTTGGTAGTAGCAGTTTCTTTGGATTTTACGCATTCATTTTAATGACTTTTTTTGTCTCGTATAGTAATCCAACTTTTTACCTTTGGTGCTACTTTGAGTAAATTCTAATATAATTCAGGGTTTCCCTGCTGGGCTCTTTTCTTCCGAAGTTTAAATTTAGTAACGTACAAAAAAGAGTGATAAAGCTTGTTGTTTTTTTCAATAATCTTTTTTTAGGTTAATAAATCAGTTTAAAACTCGCGAGTTAGCCTGTATTGTAAATATTTGACCAATTCCTGAACTAACTATGCCTAAAATTAATAAAAAAAAGTTTTCAGCTTTCAAAAAAATATCATTATTCGATAAATTTTAACACTATCAAAGGATTAACGGGAGAAGGATTACTGCAATCGGAATTGGAGTTGAAATAAAGAAAAATAAGTTGTTAGAATTATTCTGAGACTAATTTTCAGACGAACGTATTTTTTCTGATTTGGAAACAATTTCCTGAATAATTTGGTCTAATTCATTGCTGGAAACGACAATATTATCGATTAGAAATGTTTTTTCTTCTTCTGTATTATCGTTTTCTTTCAAAAGATTGGTTATTGCCATTAATCTGGACAATGGTGTTCTCACCACATGTGATTGTATCCAGGTAATTTCTTTTAAAACCTCATTTTGTTTTTCGATTTTTTTAGTGTGTTTGATGTTGTTTTTAAAACTTTCGTCAAGACCATGGAATAATTTAGGAACAAGTGAACAAACTAAAAAGCTCAGGAAAATCAAATTTGAAAAAACCGCAAAAAGTTCGCTTGATTTAAAGTTGATATTGTGAGGTGGAGTCATCTCAAGATAATATAAGAGAATGTAAAAAATAGAAATATAGATATTGAAAAGAGCTGGAGCGTATTGGTTTTTAAAAGTATAAATAAAAGTAGCTAAAAAACAGGCGGCAAGTAGATACAGTGTGCTATTTAATCCTACATAATAAATGAGAAAAGAACTTAAGGTATATACAGTTCCAATGAATAAAAGTTTGCGTTGTTTTATTTTGATTCCTTTTTTAATTCCTGTAAAAATAGCCAGCAAAACCGAAAATATATCCACTATAACCATCAGATAAAGTTTTTCTTCAAAAGCCCAAATCAGCGAGGGAATCAAGGCAATAACACTTAACGGAATGATGTAGATTATGGTATTTGAAAACATATCATCACGCCAATATTTTAAATCTTTATTCTCCTGAGAAGAGAGCAAGATGTTGTTTTTAACAATTGAAGTATAAGTATTCCATATTTTCATAATCAAATAGTGTTTTTGTATGTTGAAGGAACTACTGTAAATATAAAAAAATAAAGTAATAAAATACTTATTTTAAGTTGGTGATTTATTGGTTAGTATTTTGTTTTGTAGATTCTGCTTTTGAGTTAATAATTCTTTTTTTAGGCTAAATAAAGGATAGCATAGATAAAGTGTAAAAAATGATTTATTTTTACGCTAAAATAATTTAAGCCCTTTAGAATGGATTGGATAACAGTAAAAGAATACGAAGATATCACTTATAAAAAATGCAACGGTGTTGCCCGAATAGCTTTCAACAGGCCTAACGTGAGAAATGCTTTCAGACCTAAAACAACTTCAGAACTTTTAGATGCCTTTCATGATGCGCAGGAAGATACTTCAATAGGTGTGGTTATGCTTTCTGCTGAAGGACCAAGTACTAAAGACGGGGTTTGGTCTTTTTGTAGTGGAGGTGATCAAAAAGCACGCGGACACCAAGGTTATGTTGGGGAAGACGGTTACCATCGATTGAATATTTTAGATGTACAACGATTGATCCGTTTTATGCCAAAAGCGGTTATTGCAGTAGTTCCGGGTTGGGCTGTAGGCGGCGGACATAGCTTACACGTGGTTTGCGATATGACTTTAGCAAGTAAAGAACACGCTATTTTTAAACAAACCGATGCCGATGTAACCAGTTTTGACGGAGGTTACGGTTCTGCTTATCTGGCTAAAATGGTGGGACAGAAAAAAGCACGCGAAATTTTCTTCTTAGGACGTAATTATTCGGCTCAGGAAGCGTTTGAAATGGGAATGGTAAATGCTGTGGTTCCACATGACGAATTAGAAGCAACAGCTTACGAATGGGCACAGGAAATATTGGCTAAATCGCCAACATCAATCAAAATGCTGAAATTTGCGATGAACCTTACTGATGACGGAATGGTAGGACAACAGGTTTTTGCCGGAGAAGCTACAAGATTAGCTTATATGACTGAAGAAGCTAAGGAAGGAAGAAATGCTTTCCTTGAAAAAAGAAAACCGAATTTTGAAAAGAAATGGTTGCCGTAGGAAGTGGGGAGTTAGAAGTGGGAAGAAGGAAGTTTTTTAATGAATAATTTTTACCCGATTAAAATAACCTCTAACCTCAAATTTCTAACCTCTAATCTCAAATTTCTAATCTCTAACTTTTTAACATGAAACACTGGATTGAAGCCGCAAGATTGCGCACCTTACCTTTGTCTGTATCAGGAATTATCGTAGGAAGTATGTATGCTCTGGCACATCCTACCGATGAAATATTAACACCTACCGAAGTTTTTAACTGGAGACTTTTTGGCTTTGCTATATTAACAACTTTAGGATTGCAAATTCTTTCCAATTTTGCCAATGATTATGGTGATGGAATGAAAGGAACCGATAATGAAGACCGAATAGGGCCTAAACGTGCCATTCAGAGTGGTGTGATTACGCCTGCCGCGATGAAGCGTGCTATTATTATCACTTCTTTTTTGACCTTGCTTTCGGCAATGGCATTGATTTATTATGCTTTTAGAGATACTAATTTATTCTATTCGTTATTCTATCTTGTTTTAGGGATTTTAGCCATTTTATCGGCTATTCGTTATACCGTTGGAAATACCGCTTATGGTTACCGTGGTTATGGTGACTTGTTTGTATTCGTGTTTTTCGGATTGGTAAGTACCTTAGGAGTGAACTTTTTGTATTCCAAGCAATTAGATTTGGAATTGATTTTGCCGGCCATGGCTATTGGTTTTTTAAGTGTAGGTGTTTTGAATTTGAACAATATGCGCGATGAAGCTTCTGATAAAAAGGCAGGGAAAAATACCATTGTGGTAAAAATTGGTGGAGCAAAAGCTAAAAAATACCATTACTTTTTAATTGGTGGTGCGATGGTTTTGACTTTGGTATTTGCAATTATAAGTGAGTTTAAATTTGATCAATACCTGTTTTTGTTGGCTTATATTCCTTTAACTAAACATTTAATTACGGTTTCTAAAAATCAAGAACCTAAAGAATTAGATCCCGAGTTAAAAAAATTAGCCTTAAGTACTTTTGCACTTGCTGTTTTATTGTCTTTGTGTATGATTTACTTTTTTTCAGATATAGTTGTGAATGCTTTTTTAGGCGGAAGATAAGTTGGTTCTTAGTCCTCAGTCCTTAGCGACAATAAATAGTAAAAATAAAAAGTGAATTGGGATTAGTGATTGTAAATTAGATACAGGGATTCTATACCCATTGAACTTCCAAGATTGGAGTTTACCAATCGCTAAAGACTAAGAACTAAGAACTAAGAACTAAGAACTAAGAACTAAGGACTAAGGACTAAGAACTAAGGACTAAGAACTAAGGACTAAGAACTAAGGACTAAGAACTAAGGACTAAGAACTAAGGACTAAGAACTAAGGACTAAGAACTAAGGACTAAGAACTAAGAACTAAGGACTAAGAACTAAGGACTAAGAACTAAGGACTAATTACTATTCACTAGTTACTCATCACTCAAAAAAAATAAAAATGAAAATAACCTATTACGGACACGCTGCTTTAGGAATTAAAGTGGGTGGAAAACACATTATTGTAGATCCTTTTATTTCAGCAAATCCATTAGCCGAACATATTGATATTGAGGATTTAAAAGCCGATTATATTTTGCTGACACATGCTCATGGTGATCATGTTTTGGATGTGGAAGCAATTGCTAAACGTACTAATGCGGTGATTGTATCCAATGCAGAGATTGCGGGATATTATGCTGCCAAAGGTTTTCAATCGCATCCGATGAATCACGGTGGAAGCTGGAATTTTGATTTTGGAAAGGTAAAATATGTAAATGCCATTCATTCGAGTTCTTTTCCTGACGGTTCAAATGGAGGAAATCCGGGTGGTTTTGTTATCGAAGGCGAACATAAAAACATCTATATCGCAGGCGATACTGCTTTGACAATGGATATGAAACTGATTCCAATGCGGACCAAATTGGATTTAGCCATTTTTCCAATAGGCGATAATTTTACCATGGATATTGAAGATGCTATTTTGGCTTCTGATTTTGTGGAATGTGATAAAATCTTAGGCTACCATTATGATACTTTTGGATATATAAAAATCGATCATAAAGAAGCTATTCAACGATTTTTCGACAAAGGAAAAGACTTAATGCTGCTTGAAATAGGAGACAGTATCGAATTGTAAATTTTTAGAAGCTATTCCTGCTATCCGCTGCAATCTTGCCTGCCGAACACCGGCAATCAAGGATTTTCGCTACTATCAGGGCTAGTTTCGTATAGTTAACACCAACTACATCCGTGAAAAAAATAATTACACTGCTATTTATTAGCATTTTTTGCCAGTCCGTTTTTGCTCAAAAAACAGGTTATTGGGACAAAGAACGTGCTACTTACAAAGAAATTGTTGTTTCAGCCAGAGACAAAATTATTGTGGAAACCGATGATTTTCCGGCAGGAACTACCGAATTGATTTATAGAATCACGCTTTTGGATGACAATCAGCAAATGGCGAGTAGTCTGGTTTCGGTTTTAAAATCCATTCCGGATCCAACAGGAATTAGTCAGGGTTCGGCGGGAGCAGTTTTTTTAGCATCCAAAATTTCTGGAGATGATAAATGCAAATACGCTATTTTTTCGACTAAAGAATTAACTGCTGATTACATTTCAAAAGGAGAAACGACTAATGCTTGTTTGGTTCAAAATACGCCTTTAAGCAAAGATGCCAAGCGACTTTCTATTGATAAATCGGCTTGTATGAAATCGAATGCAGGTAAATTGTATTTTGGTTTCGAAAGTTCGAATTGGATTATGAAGCAGAAAATCGTTCTCGAAGTCGTGCCTTGGGTAGATGCAAAATTGAGTAGAGGATGGACATTGGAAAATAGAAAAAACATCATTAGCCAATGCAAAACTTCGGCATTAGCCAGAAAAATGGCAAATTCAGATGATTTTTGCGTCTGTATTGGCGATAAAATCCAAAAAGAATACACTTTTAAAGAATTTCAAAAACTCTTGCCTATGGAACAAACCAAGGCGTATAAGGATTTTGGTGCGAGTTGTTTTGAAGAAACCGGAATTGCCAAAACGGTTTTTAATGATTTGAGAGTTAAAGCGTCGAATAATCTTAAAAAAGGCGATTATAGCTCGGCAATAAAAAACTACAACGAAATCGTCAATCAACAAAAAGCAACTGCTTTAGATTATAGTAATTTGGGTTATGCTTATCTATTGACCAAGCAATACGGAAAAGCTATTAAAACCTTGAAAGAAGGCGAAAAACTGGATGATACGGAATTATTGGTCAAATTGAATCTGGCGCACGCTTATTTGCTAAATGGCGAATACTCGAAAGCAAAAACAATCTATAAAGAATACCAAAATCAAAACGTAACTGATAGTTTAAGCTGGACTAAAAAAATAAAAGACGATTATCAAACTTTTGCAAAAGCAGGAATTCAAAATGAGAATTTTGAAAGGGTTTTGAAATTGTTGAATTAATTGAATATTCTGTTTTTTAATCTTAAATGTCTGAAATGAAACAAATATTTTTAATTTTAATGCCCTTATTTTTAATTCTTTTGGGGTGTAAAAAAATGGAACAAACAGAAAAAACTAAAAATATGTCAAATTTTATTAAAGTAAAATCAAATATAGTTGTTGATACAATTAAGACAGATAAATTTTGGACAATTATAGGTCATGCTGTAAAAGAGTCAAAAGGGAATGATGATCTTAAAGAACAAATATTGATAAGCGAACTTAAAAAACTTTCTTTAGTTGAAATCAAAAATTTTGAATTTGCTTTTCGTAAATGTATTATTGATGCTGATGAGTTTAAAATAATGGCAGCTATGAAAATTATCGAAGGTTATGTGAGTGATGATTCATATTTATATTTTCGCTGTTGGCTTATTGGACAAGGAAAAACTATCTTTCAAGAAACTTTAAAGAATCCAGATTATTTAACGAATGTTGTGAATCAGGACAAAATTCATGAATTTGAGGGGTTGATGTATGTAGCAACTAAGGCTTATGAAATAAAATCAGGAAAAAAAGAAGATGAGAGTTTTCCAAGAAATGAGGCAGGTAAAATTGGTTTAGATTATGATTTTGGAGCACCTCCAACAAAAGGGGTTGATTGGACTGAAGATGAATTACCAAATTTACTACCTAAATTATATTCAAAATATAATGACTAGTAAAATATTAAGTTCTTAGTGAACCTTGTGAAAAAACTTTGTGCCCTTTGTGGTTAAAACAATGAAAGCAACCTATCATAAATACATTCTTAATTTCAAACGACCATCAGGAACTTCTCGTGGGGTTATGACCGAAAAAGAAACCTGGTTTCTGGTCCTGGAAAAAGACGGAAAAAAAGGGATAGGAGAGTGCGGAATCCTAAGAGGTTTAAGCGCTGATGATCGACCTGATTATGAAGCCAAATTACAATGGACTTGCGCTAATATTCATTTAGGAAAAGATGTACTTTGGGAAGCTTTGATTGAGTTTCCTTCGATACAGTTTGGAGTCGAAATGGCTTTTCGGTCTTTGGCGAGTGAAACTCCTTTTTTGCTCTTTCCTTCTGCCTTTACCGAAGGCGAAAAAGCAATCGAAATTAACGGTTTGATTTGGATGGGCGAAGCGGCTTTTATGAAGCAGCAAATAGAAGAAAAATTAGCACAAGGCTTTCGTTGTGTCAAACTCAAAATCGGTGCTATAGATTTCGAAAAAGAACTGGAATTATTGCACTATATCCGGGAATATTTTACTCCCGAACAAGTAGAAATACGTGTAGATGCTAATGGTGCTTTTGGTTTAAATGAAGCTTTATATAAATTAAATCAATTGTCTGAATTTAAACTACATAGTATTGAGCAGCCTGTTCAAAAAAACAACACTGACAGTATGGCAGAACTGTGTAAAACAACACCTTTTCCTATTGCTTTAGATGAAGAGTTAATCGGTGTGTTTTCATTGGCTGAAAAAGAACAATTACTGCAAAAAATTAAGCCGCAATACATCATTTTAAAACCCAGTTTTGTAGGTGGTTTTAGGGGAACTCAAGAATGGATTTCGTTAGCCGAAAAGCACCAAATTGGCTGGTGGATTACTTCGGCTTTAGAGTCTAATATTGGCTTAAATGCCATTGCACAATGGACCTGTTTATTAAAAAATCCGATGCCTCAGGGATTGGGAACAGGAGCGCTTTATACTAATAATTTCGATTGTCCTCTTGAAGTCGCTCAAGGTCAATTGTGGTATAAAAAAGAGTTGGATTGGAGCTTTGATTTTAGACTTGTATAAGCTTACTTACTGGTATAAATTATTGATTTCTTTAGCTGTTTCAAAAATATTTGGAGTATTTTGATAACGACTTGAATAATAGGATTTTTTATTGACAGCCGTAAAATTCCCTATTTGATTGGCAAAATTTCCTGATGTCCCTTTGATATTAAAACGAATCGATGTAATATTATGTTTTTTGAGTTTGTTCATTTCGGCGGCTGTAAAGTTAAAATAAGAGCTCAGGCTGTTTTCAGTGTTTTCAAATTGTCCTTTGTCGATGCAACTGATAAAACTATTGTCACTTAAATAAACGTAAACTGTGCCTGCAATCATCGATTTAGGATTTGTGGTAACAACCGAAAGTTTTAATAATCCGCCATTCTCTGTTTTAGCCAACTGTAGCTGAACTTCACCGCCAAGAGTATAATTGGTACTGATGAAATTCCAGACACCTGTTCCCTTGAATTGCTTATTTTTTACAGTCATCATCTCCTGACTTGAAACTGAAAAATGGATAAGAAAAAATAGTAACAGCAGTCTCATGTTCATAATTGTGCCTTTTTATACCAGAAAATTTCTGGCTGTTTGATAATTATAATTGGTATTATTTGTTGTACGTAAAAGTTGTTGTCCAGTCGGATGTTTTTATTGCTGAAACTAAGTTATCAGTGTTCATAAAAACACGTAATTCTTTGTTGGCTACTTTTTTAGAATACAAAGCTTTAAATCGATAGACTGTTGTTTGATCTTTAGTGTTTTGGTAAACTTCGGCTAATTCTAAATCTTTAAAAGTACCGTACCATTGTCGGTATTTAGTACAGGTTTTGGAGAGTTTTTCGATAGTGATGTTATTAATAACAGAGGTTGTAGCTTCGCTATTGGTAAAAGGCTTGAATTTTGAGGTATTACAAGTCATCAAAACTCTTTTTCCTAATTCGTAGGCTTTGTTTTTTTGATTGTTGTTGATTTGGTTTAAAGCCAATTGGACAACTTCATCTGCTTTAGGTTCGCTTGGCGTAATTTTTTTGGATTTACAACCTGCCAAAGCAATAATACTTAAGATTAGAATTAGTTTTTTCATTTCATTTTTGTTTTAAAAACTAAATAAAATAAAAAAAGCCAAGCTAAAAAAATCAGTTTGGCTTTATAACTTAAAATTTAGGAAACTTTAGGATATTTTTTGGAAATGGGCTTCTGGAATTTTGAACTTTAACTAAAAATCAACCTTTTTTAGAATGATTTTAGAGAGGTATTGAACTAATGTTTTAATCCTTTGTAGTTGCTCAGACTGGTTGTTTTTTAAGAGTAAATTTCAAATGTTTTTCTAAATTTCTTTTCTATAATTTTTTTACTCAACTTGTATTGGGAACTTCCATATAGTAACATTAATAATAAAAAAAGATTTGGTATCATTAGATCATTTTTGTTACCGAATTTAAAATTGATATAAGTTATCATGCCAATTCCACAAGCTATCCATAATAGTAAAAAATATTTTTGATATTTAAATTTCGGAAAAATTTCATATTGAATTTGAAGTTTTTTATTCACAAATTTATAATTTCCTTTTATGAGGTATGAACTATGAGTAATTCTGTAATTTAATGTCAGATAGAATGTTTTGTCATCGTAACGTCCGTAAAAAGATTTTGAAGAATCGAAAAAAAACAAATTGAATGGTGTATTAATTTTGAGTTGTGGATGTCCAATTTCTATAGAGCTTTTTAATTTTTCTCTAAATTCATTGATGTTAAGTTTTGACTGCATTATCTTTTTTGAATTATATTTTAATCATTACAAAATAGCAACAATATACGTATAGTTATCGATGTTTACTACTGTAAAGTAAATATAAAAAACAAAGAAAGAATAGGAAAACAATAAAATCTTAAACCATCTTTTTAAGTTGAGGAATATTTTTAAGCACAATCTTTTTCGCTTTTAATTCAATCAAACCTAATTTATTGAAATCAGATAATAGTCGAATACAGCTTTCGGTAGCGGTACCAATCATGCTGGCGAGTTCATCCCGGGTTAATTGAATTTTTAGGCTTTCATCTTCGTTTTTACCAAAAGTATCCTGAAGATAGAGTAGTGTTTCGGCAAGGCGCTGTTTTACAGTTTTTTGAGCCATGTTGACCACATGGTCATCTGATTCTTTCAAATCACCACAAATGGTTCTCATGACATTCATTGAAAATTGATTGTTTTTGTCAAAAAAGCCCATGATTTCACTTTTTGGAATAAAACATACCTGCATGTCTTCAAGCGCTACGGCACTAAGGTTTACAGGTTCTTCACTTATCATTGAGCGTTGTCCTAAAAGTTCTCCTTTGCTAACCAATTTTACAATATGATCTTTACCATTTGGACTCAGTTTTGTCAATTTGCAAACACCGTCTTTAACACAAAAGATACCGTTTACATTTTCACCTTCTTCAAAAATCACTTCGCCTTTTTTTACCAAAAGAGAAGTCTTGCACTCGGCAAGTTTTACTAATTCGTCTTTGTTGAGTGCTTTTAAAGAGCTGAATTCTCTAACGATACATTGTTCACATTTGCTCATTTTGAATGAATGATTTGATTATTTGCAAAATTAAGTATTTATATGATATATATCATATTTTATGAGGTATTCCTTTAAGAATTTTGCATAAGGTAAAATGAGCAAAGTTATGGATACACAAAACTGTTTCCATTGTGGTTTAGATGTTGTAAAAGAAGCTGAAATTATTTTTGATGCAAAAAAATTCTGTTGCGCCGGTTGTAAAACGGTTTACGAAATTTTTAGTCTCAATGATTTGACTTCTTATTATGATTTTGAAAAATCACCTGGAGCAACTCCGCAGGATAATAATGGTAAATATGATTTTTTAGAAAATGAAAACATTGTTTCAAAATTATTGGAATTTCAAGAGGATACAACCGCTATTGTTTCACTTAGCATTCCTCATATACATTGTAGTTCTTGTATTTGGATTCTGGAAAATTTACAACGCCTTCAGGAGGGAATAAATGTTTCTCAGGTTAATTTTCCTGACAAAAAAGTGCGTATTAACTACAATCCACAAAAAGTTTCGCTTAGTGAAATTGTGAAATTGTTGTGTTCCATTGGCTACGAACCTTATATCAGTCTGGAAAATTACGAGACAGGAAAACAAAAAGTCGATAGAAGTTTAACCTATAAATTAGGTGTGGCTTTCTTTTGTTTTGGAAATATTATGCTGCTTTCTTTTCCGGAATATTTTGAGGTGAAGGAATTTTGGCTGGACAATTACAAACCGTTTTTCAGGTGGCTAATTTTTGCTTTGTCTTTGCCTTCGTTTCTGTATTCGGCCAGTGGCTATTATGTTTCGGCTTATAAAAGTATCAAATCCAGAATGCTCAATATTGATATTCCGATCGCTTTAGGAATTGTTGTTTTTTTTATTCGAAGCACGGTTGATATTGTGATGGATTACGGTTCCGGTTTTTTTGACAGCCTGACCGGTTTGGTTTTCTTTATGCTTTTGGGCAAAATGTTCCAAATTAAAACCTATAGTTTTCTGAGTTTCGAAAGAGATTTTAAATCCTATTTCCCGGTTGCTGTTACCAGAATAAACACCGATACTTCCGAAGAAAGTGTGGCTGTTTATGATATTCAAAAAGGAGATCGATTGTTGATTCGAAATCAGGAATTAATTCCCGTTGACGGAATCCTGATAAGTGAAAATGCGACTATTGACTATAGTTTTGTTACCGGTGAAGCCATCCCGATAAACAAAAAATCAGGTGACAAAGTTTTTGCAGGAGGAAAACAAATAGGGGAAGTAATCGAAATGGAAGTGTTGTTTTCTGTTTCTCAAAGTTATCTGACCCAATTGTGGAGCAATGATGTATTCCAGAAAAATGTAGAACAAAAACACAAAAACATCACCGACAGCATTTCGCGTTATTTCACGCCCATCTTGTTATTGATTGCTTTTGTGGGATTTGGCTATTGGATTTTTAAAGATGTAAATACGGCTTTTAATGTTTTTACAGCGGTACTAATTGTGGCCTGTCCCTGTGCTTTGGCTTTGACAGCTCCCTTTACTTTGGGAAATGTATTGCGAATTGTCGGCAAGCAAAAATTTTACCTTAAAAATGCTTTGGTAATCGAACAATTAGCAAAAGTAGATACGATTGTTTTTGATAAAACCGGAACGATTACCACCAATAAAAAATCGAATATTTCGTATGAAGGAGAGCCTCTTTCTGAGAATAATTTGATTCGGATAAAATCAGTATTGCGGGCATCTAATCATCCCTTAAGTAGGATGTTGTATGACTTTTTGCCAGATGTAGGCAAAGTGAAAATCACCGATTTTGAAGAAATCACCGGAAAAGGAATTCAGGCAAAAGTGGTTGAAAGTTCGGTTAAAATAGGTTCGGCAAACTTTGCCGGAAGTTCTGAAGTCAATTCGACTTTACAAACTTCAGTTCATATCCAGATTAACGGTATCTATTACGGAAAATATATTTTTAAAAATCAATATCGTGATGGTTTAGAAACGCTTTTTAGAAGTTTGAAATCCAATTATCAAGTAAAAGTATTGTCTGGAGATAATGCCGGAGAAAAAGAGGCTTTAGAGCAACTTTTGCCTAAGGAAACCGAATTGGTTTTTAATCAAAAACCGGAACAGAAATTAGAGTTTATCAGGCAATTGCAGGAATCGGGTAAAAATGTGATGATGGTAGGTGATGGACTGAATGATGCCGGAGCTTTGGCTCAGAGTAATGTAGGGATTTCTATTTCTGAAAATGTAAATGTTTTTTCACCTGCCTGCGATGCCATTTTAGAAGCAAATCAGTTTCAAAAACTGCATTATTTCCTGAAACTTTCTAAGAAATCTATGTGGGTGATTAAAATGAGTTTTGGCTTGTCATTGCTTTACAATGTGGTGGGCTTGACTTTTGCCGTAACGGGTAAATTAGAACCTCTGGTAGCGGCAATCATTATGCCTTTAAGTACAGTAACCATTGTGAGTTTTGTAACGCTAATGAGTAATTATTATGCGAGGAAGTTAGAAGTGGGAAGTTAGAAGTTGGGAGTAGGGTAATTATGCGACTTCTTTTCCTCTGGAGGGATACCCGCGGCGGCGGACGGGGTGGTCTATTTTGAAATAACAAACAGTATTAAAATCCAAAGCATGATAAATGTCATAGAATTCCCGAAGCTGGGAGTCTAATTTTGGAGTGTAAAATTTAAGGTATGAGTGTCATCTATTTATTAATAACCATTAGCATATTCGTTGCAATAGGCTTTTTTATCGCTTTTGTTATTGCGGTTAAAAGTGGTCAGTATGACGACGATTACACGCCATCGGTCAGAATGCTTTTTGACGATGAAATTTCGAAAACAAAAAAGCAGAATTCAGAAGGCAGAATTCAGAAGCGGAGGTCTAAAAGGGAGCAGACGCAATAATTTTTAATTTTTTTCAAACATTTTAATTTTAATATATGGAAATGCAGCAGTTTTATTACGACAACAAAATTGTTAAAAAGTTCATTTATGCTACCATAGTTTTTGGGGTAGTCGGGATGGCAGTCGGGCTTTTATTAGCCATCTTATTTTTATTTCCTAACCTGACTGATGGTGTTTCCTGGTTGAGTTTTGGTAGATTAAGACCCTTGCATACTAATGCAGTTATTTTTGCTTTTGTTGGTAACGCCATGTTTGCGGGGATTTATTATTCGTTACAGCGACTTTTAAAAGCCAGAATGTTTTCTGATTTTTTGAGTAATCTTAATTTCTGGGGATGGCAATTGATTATTGTTGCAGCGGCTATTTCGCTTCCTTTGGGATATACTACTTCAAAAGAATATGCCGAATTAGAATGGCCTATCGATATTGCTATTGCATTAATTTGGGTAGTTTTTGGTATCAATATGATTGGTACAATTATAAAAAGAAGAGAGCGTCATCTATATGTTGCCATTTGGTTTTACCTGGCCACTTTTGTAACCGTAGCCGTGTTGCATATCTTCAATAGTTTGGCTTTGCCTGTTTCGGGATTAAAAAGTTACTCTGTTTATGCTGGGGTTCAGGATGCCTTGGTACAATGGTGGTATGGACACAATGCGGTTGCTTTTTTCCTGACTACGCCTTTCTTAGGTTTGATGTATTATTATATTCCTAAAGCCGCTAATCGTCCGGTGTATTCGTATCGATTGTCAATTGTTCACTTTTGGTCATTAATATTCTTATACATTTGGGCTGGACCACACCATTTATTGTATTCTGCTTTGCCAAACTGGGCTCAGAATCTAGGAGTTGTTTTCTCAATAATGTTGATTGCACCTTCCTGGGGAGGAATGATAAACGGATTATTGACTTTGCGTGGGGCTTGGGATAAAGTGCGTACCGAACCGGTTTTAAAATTCTTTGTAGTAGCCATTACAGGTTATGGAATGGCAACTTTTGAAGGACCAATGTTGTCTTTGAAAAATGTAAATGCTATTGCGCATTTTACGGATTGGATTGTCGCTCACGTACACGTAGGAGCTTTGGCATGGAACGGATTTATGGCTTTTGGAGTTATTTATTGGTTGATTCCCCGAATGACAAAAGGCTCTTTGTACTCTCTTAAATTGGCTAATGTTCACTTTTGGATAGGTACTTTAGGAATTATACTTTATACCTTACCTATGTATGTTGCAGGTTTCCTGCAAGCGTCTATGTGGAAACAATTTAATCCTGATGGGACGTTGACTTATGGAAATTTTTTGGAAACAGTAACTCAGATTATTCCAATGTATTGGATGCGTGCCGTAGGAGGAACATTGTATATTATAGGAATGTTTGTTTTAGTGTATAATATTTATAAAACGGTTAAAGCAAATGATAGTGTTGAAGATGAATTAGCCGAAGCGCCTGAATTGCAAAAAATAAGCCGTGGCAGGGTAAAAGGAGAGAAATTTCATCCTTGGTTAGAAAGAAAACCAATTCAGTTGACCATTCTGGCTACTGTTGCTATTTTGATTGGAGGAATTATTCAAATTGTACCTACGATTATGGTGAAATCGAATATTCCAACAATTAGCAGTGTAAAACCATACACACCATTAGAACTCGAAGGACGTGATTTATACATTCGTGAAGGTTGTGTGTCTTGTCACTCTCAAATGGTACGACCGTTTAGAAGTGAGGTAGAGCGTTACGGACCTCAGTCTAAAGCAGGTGAATTTGTTTATGATCATCCATTCCTTTGGGGTTCAAAGCGTACAGGACCTGATTTATTAAGAGTAGGTGAAAAATACAATGACAACTGGCATTTTAATCACATGTGGTCTCCACAGAGTACTTCGGCCGGGTCAATTATGCCGGGTTACAAATGGTTGTTTGACAACAAAGCCTTAGATATTTCGGACATTGAAGGCAAAATGGAAACCATGAGAACATTAGGAGTTCCTTATACTGATACTGATATTGCGAATGCTCAAAATGCTATTAACGAACAATCTCAGGAAATTGAAAATAGTTTGCATTCTGATCCTGATTTTGTAAAAAGTTATGAAGAAAGCAAAAAGAAAGCAGCCGCCAGAGGAGAAAAATTTGTTCCAATGAAGGATAGAGAAATTGTAGCTCTGATTGCTTACATCCAAAGATTAGGAACTGATATTAAAGTGAAATAATCGTTTAAGTAGCTGAGAGGCTAAGATTTTAAGTTGCTAATTAAAAAGTAAAAAAAAAGAATCTTAGCTGCTCAGAACTTCAGAACCTTTAAAAAATAAAAACATGTTTGAGCAAATAAAACACAATATGGAGACCATTGCAGGGGTGTCGATATATCCAATACTATCGTTGTTAATTTTCTTTTCCTTCTTTGTGGGATTAGGATTTTGGGTTTTTTTCTATAAAAAAGAAAAAATTGATGAGTTGAGTCAAATTCCTTTTCAGGAAGATAAGTTAATTGAATAGTTAAAATAGTAGTTGTTAATTTCCTGACTCATATTCTTTTGGTTTTCGTAAAAATAATCAAATAGGAAATGAAAAGTGGATTTAAAAATAAGTAAAATGAAAAAAATAATTCCAGCATATCTTAGAGTAATTGTGCTTTTCTTTACCATATTTGGTGCTATAGAATATTTTATTGATTCTGGGGACAGAGCAGCATTTATAAAATTCCCTATTGTTAATGTTATCCTAGTAGTTGTTTTAGTGTTATTGGTTGCAATTGAAATTGTCATTAGTGCAGCCGATACAATTGTGTACCAAATTTTGCCGGAGGAAGAAAAAGCAAAATTAGCTGCTGAGGAAAAATTACCTTTAAAAGAATCGGCTTGGTTCAAAGGTTTGATGAATAAATTAACAAGAACCGTTCCTATTGAAAACGAGGCAAGTTTATTATTGAATCACGATTATGACGGAATTAAAGAGTTAGACAATAATTTACCGCCTTGGTGGGTGTATTCTTTCTATGCCTGTATTGTTTTTGCGGCTATTTATTTAGTGCGTTTTGAGATTTTAGGAGCCGACAATCAGGAGATGGAATTAAAAAAAGAATTGGCTCAAGCCAAAATTGAAGTGGCTGAATATATGAAAAACGCCCCTGATTTAATGGATGAAAAAACAGTGACACAACTGACTGATCCAGCTGATTTGGCTATTGGTAAAACCACTTTCGAAACCAATTGTGCTGCCTGCCATAAAGCCGATGGAGGAGGACAAATTGGTCCTAATTTAACCGATGACCGTTGGATTCTGGGAGGTGGAGTTAAAAATATATTTCATACAATTACTAATGGAGGTCGTGACGGAAAAGGGATGATTGCCTGGAAAGGAACCCTTAAACCTAAAGAAATTCAAAAAGTAGCCAGTTACATTTTGTCTTTAAAAGGAAGTAATCCAAAAGATGCTAAAGAAGCTGAAGGAGATTTATGGGTTGAAGAAACTCCAACTCCCGAAGCCAAATAAATGCTTGAATGAATTAAACATTTTTTCTAAACCATTAAGAAGTTAAGAGCTATTAAGTTTAAAATCTAATGTTTTTACTCAATAAACAGCAAACAAAAAAATATGTCAAAATTACCAAACGAAGCCTTTAGTCCCGATAGCTATCGGGATACCATTGGAACGATTGACAATGAAGGGAAAAGAAAATTTATTTATCCTAAAAAACCATCAGGTAAATTATATGATTACAGAAAATGGCTGAGTTATTTTCTGTTGATAATTTTAGTTGCCAATCCGTTTCTAAAAGTAAATGGCAATCAGTTCATGATGTTTAACATCTTGGAGCGTCGCTTTAATATTTTTGGTTTTCCATTTTGGCCTCAGGATTTTTATTTGGTTGTGCTTTTTATGATTATTGGGGTAGTATTTATTATTCTTTTTACAGTAATCTTTGGACGTATTTTTTGTGGTTGGATTTGTCCACAAACTATTTTTTTGGAAATGGTTTTTCGAAGAATAGAATATTGGATTGAAGGCGATAGGGGAGCTCAAATGCGATTGGCAAAACAGGAATGGAATACCGAAAAGATTAGAAAAAAAGCATTAAAATGGACGGTGTTTTTGATTATTTCTTTCGGAATTGCCAATGTGTTTTTAGCCTATTTGATAGGAAGTGATAATCTGATTGAAATAATTGGAGACAGTCCTGCTAATCATTTAAAAACCTTGATTTCGTTATTGATTTTTACAGGGATATTCTATTTTATTTTTGTATGGTTCAGAGAACAGGTTTGCATTATTGCCTGTCCTTACGGAAGATTGCAAGGTGTTCTTTTAGACAATAAATCCATTAATGTGGCTTATGATTTTGTTCGTGGCGAAAAAGAAGCAGGACGAGCTAAATTCAATAAAAAAGAAGACAGGGATTTAAGCGGTAAGGGGGATTGTATCGATTGTAATCAATGTGTAAATGTATGTCCTACCGGTATTGACATTCGTAATGGGACTCAACTGGAATGTGTGAATTGCACCGCTTGTATTGACGAATGTGATACAATTATGGAGAGTGTTGGATATCCAAAGGGCTTGATTCGATATGCTTCGGAAGATGAAATAGAGAAAAAAGCACCTTTTAAATTCACCGCCAGAATGAAAGCTTACACTGCTATTTTGGTGATTTTAATTGCAATGTTAGTTGGTTTGTTGTTTTTGCGTACTGATGTTGAAGCACTTATTTTAAGATTACCGGGACAGTTGTATCAGCATAAAGGCGAAAACATTAGTAATGTATTTACCTATAAAATAATCAATAAGACCAACAATGATTTTAATGCGATTCATTTTAAACTAAAGGGTATTAAAGGCGATTTAAAACTGGTTGGAAAACAAAGTTTAAAAGTACCTAAACAAGGTATGAGTAGCGGAACCTTATTTATTGAAATTAATAAATATTTGTTGGAAAGTGATAAAACCAAATTAAAAATTGAAGTGTATAACGGCGACAAAAAAATTGAAAGTACAACAACGAGTTTTTTAAGTCCGAGAACATTTGATTGATAAATAACAGAAGTTTTGCTTCGAAAAAAATATGATTATGAAAATTAATTGGGGAACAGGATTAGTGATTGCGATAGCATTGTTTATGAGTTTTATATTGTATTTTGTGATTAAAGTGCAATCGAATTCTAAGTATGATAATGAGCTGGTGGTAGAAGAATATTACAAGCACGATGCCCGTTTTCAGGAAGAAATGGAACGCATCCAAAACGCTCATGATCTAAAGCAAAAACCAATTATCAGCTATACCAGCGAAGGAATTACAATCGTTTTTCCAGAATCGTTTGCTTCAAATCAAATTACAGGAACAGTGTCCCTTTACCGACCGTCTAACAAAAAATTAGATTTCGATACTCCGATTTCGTTGTCTAATCCAACTTTGCTCATACCTAAATCAAAATTGGTAGGCGGTCAATGGGGCATTAATATGGAGTGGCAATACGATGGAAAAAAGTATTTGACTAAAGAACCTATTTATATTCAGTAAATGAAGTTATGAATTGTGGGTTATGAGTTGTGTGTCAATCTCCCCATTTTCCATCTTCTAACTTCTAACTTCTAATTTCTAATTTCAAATAATGCTTTACACTGCTTTATTATTTGGACTCATCAGTAGCTTTCACTGCATCGGAATGTGCGGGGCTATTGCTGTGATGCTGCCTGTTGATAGAAGCAATCTTGCAAAAAAAGTAATCCAAATTATCACTTATCATTTGGGACGAATAACAGCTTATGCGACTATAGGTTTTGTATTTGGTTTGCTGGGTAAAGGTTTTTTTATGGCAGGAATACAGCAAAAATTGTCTATTTTAATTGGGATTTTAATGATTGTAGCCATTGTGATTCCCGAAAAAACGGTTGCACAATATAATTTTTCAAAACCCGTATTTAGACATATTTCTAAGTTAAAACAAGTTTTAGGAAATCAGTTTAAAAAGAAATCGTATCAATCACTTTTCACCATTGGGTTATTAAACGGATTTTTGCCATGCGGAATGGTGTATGTAGCTTTATTTGGTGCGGTTGCTATGCAAAGTGTTAGTTTAGGCGTTGTTTACATGGTTTTATTTGGTTTAGGAACCATTCCGTTAATGAGTACTGTGGTCTATATCAATTCTTTTTTAACAGTTTCTGTACGGAACAAAATACAAAAAGTAATTCCATATGTAGTAGTTTTAATAGGAGTGTTGTTTATCCTTAGAGGATTAGGATTAGGAATTCCTTATGTATCACCCGCTACTATGAGTCTGTTTGTTCAGTCAAATCCTAATTGTCATTAGGAGATTTTGGTTTAAATAGCTTTTTAATGAAGAAAAGCAGCTTCTTATTTTGTTGAGAATAGAGAAACAAAACAAATCTTATATCAAATTTAATTGTAGGGCAAAACAGTTTTTATCTTCTTTAGTAATGCTAAAAACAATAGAATCATCAGATACATTTTCATGAATCATCACCTGATCGCGTAACGAAAGTTCTTTCATGAAATTCATTTCGAAACTTTTAATCTTTTGCTTCAGAATAATATTTTCATCCACTAAATCCATACACCATTCCAGATACTTAACGTTATTCACATGGTTAACAATATCTAAATCTGATAAAATGACGGTTTTGCTGAAAATTTCTTCTTTTTCGGGATTGATGTCAATTTTTGAAAAGCCCTCCTGAGTGGCTTTTACATCCGGGAATAATTCAAAATGATCGTGTGCAAGTGTTAACAATTCAGGACGACGACTTTTAGTATTGAAAACGGCCCAAAAAGTTTCGCAGCCTATAATTTTTTTATTATTAACGTACATTTCCAAAGCACGAACCGAGCGGGAATTTTCTAAACTGTTGATCCATGTTTTTACTGTTACAGTATCTTTCCATTGGGGTAAAGCACTGATTTCTACACGCATTCTACTCAAAACCCAGGCCTGGTCATATTCCTGCATATCCGTAAAGCTAATGCCTCCCATTTCAGCATGTTCAGCAGCTGTAAGTTGCAATAAATTACATAATTCGGTGTATTTTAAACATCCCGAAGGCAAACATTGGGTGAAATTAATTTCGAAGTTTTTACTTATAATAGAAGTAAAATTAGCAGCTACTGGCATTTGATGTTGTTTGGATTTTGTTGTTTATGTTTTTTTAGAATAATTTTCGATATAATCAATTATTTTTTGAGTTGGAGTTTCAAAATTAAACCATTTGGTGCTTTCATCTCGTTTGAACCAGGTTAGTTGACGTTTAGCAAAACGACGGGTGTTTTTTTTGATTTCTTCGATAGCAAATTCCAATGTAAATTCTTTGTCAAAGTAACTAAATAATTCGCGGTAACCAACAGTTTGTAGTGCATTTAACTCTTTGTTGGGATACAAATTCTTTGCTTCTTGCAGTAAACCTTCATTCATCATGATGTCCACACGTTGATTGATTCTACTGTACATCACATTTCTTTCGGCTTCTAAACCAATAAGAATAGGAGTGAAGCTTCTTTCGTTTTTCTTTTGATTTAAAAAAGAAGAATAGGCTTTTCCTGTTCCGATGCAAACTTCTACAAATCGCATCATGCGTTGTGGATTGAGTAGGGTTTGCGGATTTTCGAGATTAATTTTTTCAAAATAATCTGGGTCTAATTTTTTGAGTTGCTCCTGTAAATAGCCAATTCCTAATTTTTCATAATTAGCATTTACTTCCTGACGTACGGTCGAATTAATTTCGGGGAAATCATCAAAACCTTTCAAAACAGCATTGACGTATAAACCTGATCCGCCTACTAAAACTACATAGTCATTGGTTTTGAATAATTCTTCAATTGTAGTAATCGCTTCTTTTTCGAAATCACCAACGGTATAATTTTCAAAAATAGATTTATTTTGAATAAAATGATGTTGGGCGGCAGCCAATTCTTTTGCATTAGGAACAGCAGTCCCGATAGTCATTTCTTTAAAAAACTGACGACTGTCACAAGAAACAATTTCGCAATTATAATGATTGGCTAATTGAATGCTTAAAGCAGTTTTCCCTATGGCCGTAGGTCCAATTATGGTAATTAGATATTTCATTTTAAATATTTTCTAGAGAATGACCACATTGAGGACAAAATTTAGCATTGGAAGGATAATTAGTATTGTCACAATTAATACAGGGATTTTGCATCTCTTTATTATAGCTAATTTTACTTATTTCGGCCGATACAATTCCTGTAGGAACAGCAATAATACCATAACCCATAATCATTACAAATGATGCAATAATCTGACCTAAGGGTGTTTGTGGAGAAATATCGCCATAGCCTACTGTTGTCAGGGTTACTATTGTCCAGTAAATACTCATTGGGACACTCGTAAAACCATTTTCTTTTCCTTCAACCAGGTACATTATTGAGCCAATAATTATGGTGCTAATAAGTACAAAATAAATAAAAACCACAATTTTTCCGCGACTGGCAATAAGAGCCCTTCTTAGTTTGTTAGAATGATTCGTAAAATGTGGGTTGTTCAAAATTTTAAACAAACGCAATAATCGCAGTGCCCGTATAACTGTTAAGATATTATAACCTGTAATAAACAGTGAGAGATACATGGGTAAAATGGCCAGCAAATCGATAATACCATAAAAACTAAAAATATACCTAATGGGTCTGTTGATACATAGAATTCGAAGTAAGTATTCGATGGTAAAAAATACGGTAATAATCCATTCAAGTGTAATTAAGTAGGAATGATATTTTTGATCAAATTCGGCTACTGTTTCCATCATTACCAAGAGTACACACATAAGAATAACTCCTAACAGTATTAAATCAAACAACCTTCCTGCTCTGGTGTTAGTGTGATAAATTACGATATAGACTTTTTTTCTAAACTCAGAATACATTGATGAGAAACCCATATTGCCGAAAATTTAAAAATGAATAATTTTTATGCCTTTGTTTTTTCTAATGTATGATTGAATAATTCGTTGGATATCCCGATTACTATCCATAGGGATTAGTATGTTTTTCAGTATGTTGGCATTGGTAATTTGATAATTCAAATCATAAAAAGCATAGCCTTTATAAACTCCGTTTTCAACTAAAACAGCACTTCTTTCGTTAATATTCCTACCTCTTCCAATGATAATCATACTTTTATTTTCAAAAGTATAATTACTAATGAAATTTTGCACACGCTCATTGTATATTTCCGGTGAAACTATATTGATGCAGGCACCGTCACATTCTTTTATATTGTATTGAAAGCATTCTTTTTTGGATTCATACAATCCGTTTAACTTTTGGCATAACTTATATTTTTCGGTAATATTAAACAAGAAACTTTTTCCTTCCTGCAACGAGGCAAAGGAGGTTATTTCTTTCTTACGACCATCTGTTTTTTGTAATTTTAGACTTAGATAACCATTTGAACTGTTTTCTAAATAAAGCGCATAAATAAAAATATTTTTACGTTGAGCCCTGTTTAAAATTGGTTTGTTGACTTTTATTTCCTGACTTTCTTTTAATAAAGCAATCAGTTCACTACCGGTTTCTTCAAAATTAACAGCGAAAACTTCATTTTGAATACGCTTGCTTTTATTGGTGATTCCTGTAAAATGCTGATTGACTCTTTTTTTGATATTATTGCTTTTGCCAATATAAATGATGTTTCCACTTTGATTATGAATGTAATAAACACCGGTTTTTGTGGGTAATTCTCGTAAAATATCAAGTAGTTTAGGAGCAATTCCTTTTTCGACCTCAATTTTTATAAAATCCTTTACGATTGTTTTTTCAAGATCTTTTTCCAGTAACATTTTGAATAGTTTTACAGTTGCCATCGCATCACCACTGGCACGATGTCTGTCGGCCATTGGAATTCCTAGGGCGCGAACTAATTTTCCTAAACTATGTGAATTTTGTTCTGGTAATAATTTTTTAGATAATTCAACGGTACAAAGGGTTTTTGTGTTGAAATCGTATCCTAAACGACGAAATTCTGTTCTTAGAATTCGATAATCAAAATCGGCATTGTGAGCCACTAAAATACAATCATCGGTAATTTCAATAATGCGTTTTGCAACCTCATAAAATTTAGGAGCCGAACGCAACATAGCATTGTTAATCCCGGTTAATTTTACCACAAAAGGCTGAATTGGAATTTCAGGATTTACTAAACTGATGAATTGATCTACAATTTGATGACCGTCAAATTTATAAATAGCAATTTCTGTAATACCCTCTTCATTAAACTGTCCTCCAGTAGTTTCTATGTCTAATATTGCGTACAAAATAAGTCTTCAGTTTGTAGTTTATAGTTAGTTGTTTGTGGTTTTTGCACTAAATTATCTGCCTCCAAAGATACTACTTCCTACCCGAATCATCGTACTGCCGCATTCAATGGCTAATTTGTAATCGCCGGACATTCCCATTGAAAGAGATTTCAGATTACAGATTTCAGATTTCAGATTTTGATTAGCATCAAAAATGGATTTTAGATGCAAGAATTCTTTTTTGATTTGCTCTTGATTGTCCGTAAAAGTTGCCATTCCCATTAAACCCACAATTCGGATGTTTTTAAATCCTTCTTCATTATTTTGAACGAAATTAAGAATCTCGTTTAGCTCATTTTCATCCAAACCAAATTTAGTTTCTTCCTCAGCAATATGTATTTGTAGTAAACAATCAATTACACGATTGTGTTTTTGAGCTTGTCTGTTAATCTCATGCAATAATTTCAAGCTATCCACGCCATGAATCAAACTCACATATTCTGCCATAAATTTTACTTTATTGGTTTGAACGTGACCTATCATGTGCCATTGAATGTCTTTGGGCATTTGTTCCCATTTCTCGGTCATTTCCTGGATTTTATTTTCACCAAAAATCCTTTGACCTGCATTATAAGCTTCCATTAAATCAGTAACGGGTTTGGTTTTAGAAACTGCTACCAGCGTTACGTGCTCAGGCAAAGAGGATTTAATATTGAGGAGGTTGTTTTTTATTGACATTTTTTAATTTTTTCTTGGATTCTGTTTAATATAATTTTTTCGTCAATAATTATTTTTTCTTCTTTGAGTCTCTTAAATTCATTGAAAATTTCTATTATTTTATAATCAGAATAGGTTTCAAATTTATTCAAAGTATAGAAAATTTTCGAATGATGGAGTTTTATATAGAAAACTACTCCACAAATTCCATTTCGAGATGCAATGTTTTTTAAAATAATTTGAGTTTCTTTTATATTAATAGTTTTTTCCCATTTCTTATTGAAGGTTTCACCTTCTAATATAATTTTTTCTTCATCGAAAGTGATTATGTGAATATTAGTTTTGCTTTCATAAATGATGTATGTCGTAAAAATTACTAAAATAAATAATTCTAATATTGTTGTATATAAAGTAGTTAATGGTTTGAATTTAAAAACTAGATATGAGTAAAATATAAATAATGTTAAAATTGTAAAGGTTTTTAAAGTAAAAAGGCGTTGATAGAAGCTTTTATATTCAGTTTCAAATGTTTTCATTATTAAAAATTAAGGATAAGTAATAAATTGTTTTGAAACTTTCTCTGCTTTTTTACTTTCACTATAATCATAAAAACCTTCTCCTGATTTTATACCTAATTTTTTAGCATTGACCATATTCACTAAAAGTGGACAAGGAGCGTATTTTGGATTTTTAAATCCATCATACATCACATTTAATATTGACAAGCAAACATCAAGCCCAATAAAATCAGCCAATTGTAAAGGACCCATTGGGTGTCCCATTCCTAATTTCATCACGCTGTCAATTTCGCTTACTCCGGCTACTTTGTTGTATAAAGTTTCGATAGCTTCATTAATCATAGGCATCAAAATTCTATTGGCAACAAAACCGGGATAATCATGAGCTTCAACAGCCGTTTTTCCTAATTTGGATGCTAGTGTAGTTATGAATTGGGTTACTTCATCGCTGGTGTTGTAACCACGAATGACTTCTACCAAAGGCATTAGGGGAACAGGATTCATAAAATGCATTCCAATAACCCGTTCCGGATGAGCAACAACTGATGCAATTTGAGTAATAGAAATAGAAGAGGTATTAGTTGCAAAAACAGTGTTGTGAGAACAATATTCGTTTAGTTTTTTGAATATTCTGAGTTTTAAATCCAGTTTTTCAGTTGCGGCTTCAATTACTAAATCAGCGCCTACAACACCATCTTCAATATCAGTATAACAAATAATGTTCGAAACGGTTTTCATTTTTTCTTCGGCAGTAATGCTTCCTTTGTTTTGCATTCTGTCCAAATTGGTAAAAATAGTGGTCATTCCTTTTTCCAAAGCTTCTTCGGAAACATCAATCATTTTTACGGTAAAACCATTTTGGGCAAAAGTATGGGCGATTCCGTTACCCATAGTTCCTGCACCTATTATTGCTACTATTTTCATTCAGTATTCGATTTATATTTAAAAAATAAAAGTTACGAAACGTAACTTTTAAAATTCAATGTTTATATGAAAAAATATTTATTTCTTAAAACAAGCTATAATTTGGTGCGCTACTCTTAAAGCTTCGGTAGCTTGATCCAGAGTTACAATAGGCGTTGTATTATTGACAATCGCATCAGCAAATGTTTCTAATTCGTCTAGGATGGCGTTGTTTTGCTGTACTTCAGGATTCGAAAAATAGATTTGTTTTTTTACTCCTTCGGCATTTTGTAAAATCATATCAAAATCGCCGGGAACTTCGGGAGCGTCTTTCATTTTTACGACCTCACATTTTTTCTCTAAAAAGTCAACAGAGATGTAAGCATCTTTCTGGAAGAAACGTGTTTTACGCATATTTTTCATCGAAATTCGGCTTGAAGTCAAGTTGGCAACACAGCCATTTTCAAATTCGATTCTGGCATTGGCAATATCTGGGGTGTCGCTAATTACCGAAACGCCGCTGGCACTGATATTTTTTACTTTTGATTTTACTACACTCAAAATCACATCAATATCATGAATCATCAAATCTAAAACTACAGGAACATCTGTACCACGTGGATTGAATTCGGCCAAACGATGGGTTTCTATAAACATCGGATTTTCGATCATGTTTTTAGTCGCAATAAAGGCTGGATTAAAACGTTCCACGTGTCCTACCTGACCTTTTACGTTATATTCATTTGCTAAAGCGATAATTTCTTCGGCTTCTTCAATGGTATTCGAAATGGGTTTTTCGATAAAAACGTGTTTCCCTGATTTGATGGCTGCTCTGGCACATTTATAGTGCGAAAGGGTAGGAGTTACAATGTCAATTACGTCAACAGCGTGAATTAATTTGGCAATGGTATTGAAGTTGGTGTATCCAAATTCTTTTGAAATTTTTTGAGCGTATTCCTGATTTTCATCATAAAAACCAACTAATTCATATTTTTCAGATTGTTGTAATAAACGCAAATGAATTTTTCCCAGATGCCCGGCACCTAAAACCCCTACTTTTAGCATGATAATGTATTTTTAACAAAAGTAGGAAATTCAAATTAAAATATAGAAAAATTGATTTGGATTTTGGATGTTGCTTTTTGGATTTTTTACTGTTATTTTTACAAAAAATTAAACCCTAAACTTTGAAAGACACAGCCAAACATCAAGGACTTCGCAATCAATTAGTAAGCACTTTACAACAAAAAGGAATTACTGATTTACGTGTGCTTGATGCGATAAAAAAAATCCCAAGACACCTTTTTTTAAACTCCAGTTTTGAAGATTATGCTTATCAGGATAAGGCATTTCCTATTGGTGCAGGGCAAACTATTTCGCAACCCTATACGGTAGCTTTTCAATCTCAGTTGTTAGAGATAAAGAAAGATCATAAGGTTCTGGAAATAGGAACAGGTTCGGGGTATCAAACCGCTGTTTTGTGTATGATGGGAGCAAAAGTGTATAGTATTGAGAGACAAAATGAGTTGTTTAAGCAAACGTCAGCTTTATTGCCAAAATTAGGAATTAGGCCTAAACACCTTACTTTTGGTGATGGTTATAAAGGTTTACCAACGTATGGCCCTTTTGATAGTATTATTGTTACTGCAGGTGCGCCAATTATACCAAAGCCATTAATGGCACAACTTAAAATAGGAGGAAGACTCGTAATTCCATTAGGAGAAGAAATCCAAATAATGACTTTGCTTATTCGAAAAAATGAAACACAATTTGAAAAACACGAATTAGGCGAATTTCGATTTGTTCCTTTATTAGAAGATAAAAATTAAAAAAGTTAAACACAGATTTTACAAATTCACACGAAATTCGATATGTTTTAATTACACGAATTCGTGTGGCTAAAAAAAAATGTGAATGTTTTAATTAAAAGCTTTTTTTATTCTGTCCAAATCACGTTTGGTATCCTGTTCTTTAAGAGATTCGCGTTTGTCATAGTTTTTCTTTCCTTTACAAAGTCCTATTTCTAGTTTTGCAATTCCTTTTTCGTTAGTAAACAATCGCAAAGGAATTATAGTTAAACCTTTAGCTTGAACACTTCGGGCAAGACTTTTTAATTCACGTTTGTTTAAAAGCAGTTTTCTTTCGCTTCTGGATTTGTGGTTGAATTGGTTTCCAAAAGCATATTCTTCTATGTAAGTGTTGATAGCAAAGAGTTCAGTACCGTTAAATTCGCAAAAGCTTTCGGTAATATTCGCCTTACCTAAACGAATGGATTTGATTTCAGTTCCTGCTAAAACAATTCCAGCAGTGAATTTTTCGATTATCTCATAATCATATCGGGCTCTTTTATTGAGTATGTTGACAGTTTTAAGCATAGGATTGCAAATGTAGGAACAATTACTAAAATTCCACAATTTTTTAATGAAATTGATATAAATTTGCTTCATGGAAAAACAAACTTCAAACGACCCGCTTCACGGAATGACTTTAAAAGTAATACTGGAAAAATTAGTTGATTTTTATGGTTTTGATACTTTAAGCGAATTGATAAAAATTAAATGTTTTACTGAAAATCCAAGTATAAAATCAAGTTTGACTTTTTTAAGAAAAACCGATTGGGCCAGAAAAAAAGTGGAGGAATTGTATGTTAAATCGTTGCCAAAATTAGGTTAGATTATTTCAATTGTAAATTTCGAATCAAAAACTTCATTTCGTTCTAAAATTTGAATGCCTTCTTTTTCAAAAAGATTTCCTGTAGATTTATTGGTATCTGAATAGCCATACCATGGTTCGATACAAATAAAAGGGGCATCTTTTTTAGTCCAGATCCCCAGATTAGGAAATCCTTGAAAATCAACTCTTAGAAAGGGAATTTCATTGTTTGAAATTGTTAATTTTTTGGATTCTAAATTTTTAAATATCAATGCATCATTTTCAAATAATGGATAGTTTAGTTTGACTAAGTTGTCTTGTTTTTCTAGAGTTTCAGTTGCTGATGAAATCAAATCGTTTTCCAATAAATGATAAATTAACGGTTCTTCTTTTTCGAATTCCAATTCATAATCTTCAAAATTCCCGTTTAAAGCAAAAGCTGGATGAGCACCAATGGAAAAGGGTAATTGCGATTGATTTTTATTGATTACTTTGTATTGAATATTTAGTTTATAGTCTTCTAGTGTGTAGATTATTTGCAATTCAAATTCAAAAGGATAGACTTTTAAAGTTTCAGCTGAGGATTGAATTGAAAAAGTAGCACTGTTTTCGGTTTTATCTATTAATTCGAAATTCATATCTCTGGCAAAACCATGTCTTGAAAGAGTGTAATCTTGATTATTGAAAATGTAGCTATTGTTCTTAAGTGTTCCAACAATTGGAAACAAAACAGGAGAATGTTTGCCCCAGAAATCAGGATTTCCTTCCCAGATGTATTCTGTTTTAGTATTATTAGTTTGTAAGGAAAATAATTCAGCTCCTTTATGATTGATTTTGGCAGTAAGCTTTGTGTTTGAAATAGTAGTTGTCAAAATGCGATTGATTTTTTATAAAAATTTAATTTTGATAAAGATATTTCATAAAATTTAATTAAAGCCTAGGTTTCATATTAAAAGTGAGTGATTTTTTTTATTAATTTGTTTCAAATTGGAAAAACATGAAAAACATTCGATTCGGTGCTATCTTTCAAATAGCAATATTCTTAGGAGTTTCGGCTTTAAATGCTCAGGAAACTTCGGTTGTAAAACCAACTTCTAATTATAATTACCACGATGCCTTTGCACCTTTTTTTTATACGAAAAACGGAACTGCAACACGTTCGGCTAGTGGTCAGCCTGGTGCTGAATACTGGCAAAACCGTGCCGATTATAAACTCACTGCAAGCTTAAATGAGCAAACTAACGAAATTGTGGGTACTGATATTATCACTTATACCAATAATAGTACGGATACGTTGTCATTTTTGTGGTTGAATTTAGATCAAAATTTATTTAAAGCAGATTCCAGAGGTGAGGCAATAGTTCCTATCACGGGAAGTAGAAACGGAAAGCAAGGACAAATTTTTGATGGCGGTCATAAAATTAAATCGGTTAAAATTATTAAGATAGATAATAAGAAGATTGCCGATATTGAAGCTAAATACATTATTAGCGATACCCGAATGCAGTTATTTCTTCCTGAAGCCTTAAAATCAAAAGGGGGGAAAATTGAATTCAAGATTGAGTTTTCGTATATTTCTCCAGATCAGGGTTCAGACAGAACAGGTGTTTTACAAACTAAAAACGGTAAAATTTTCACTATTGCACAGTGGTATCCGCGTATGTGTGTGTATGATGATGTAAGAGGCTGGAATACACAGCCCTATTTAGGAGCTTCAGAATTTTATTTGGAATATGGCGATTTTGATATTGCTATTACTGCACCTGCTAATCATATTGTGGTTTGTTCGGGTGAATTGATGAATCCTAAAGAAGTATATTCGGCAGAGGCTTTTATGCGTCTTAATGAGGCTAAAAATAGTGATAAAACGGTTGTGATTTATTCACTTCAGGATATTTTGACGGCTAAAAGTTCAGCAAATTCGACTACTAAAACCTGGCGTTATAAAATGATTAATTCCCGTGATGTTTCCTGGGCTTCTTCGCCGGCTTTTATCTTAGATGGAGCTCAGATTAAACTACCAAGTGGAAAAAAATCATTAGCCTTATCGGCCTATCCTGAAGAAAGTGCAGGCAATGAAGCCTGGGGACGTTCGACAGAGTATGTCAAACATTCGATAGAAAATTATTCAAAAAGATGGTTGGAATACAGTTATCCAGCTGCTACAAATGTAGCCGGAAATGAAGGCGGAATGGAATACCCCGGAATTGTTTTTTGCAATTGGAAATCTAAAGGGAAAAGACTTTGGGGGGTTACCGATCATGAGTTTGGACATCACTGGTTTCCTATGGTAGTGGGGTCAAACGAACGTTTGTTTGGCTGGATGGATGAAGGTTTTAATACTTTTATTAATTCGCTGAGTGATATTGATTTTAATAATGGCGAATACAAAGACGAAAAAGAAAACCTGCACGAAACGGGTCACACAAATATTGATTTAGAACCCATTTTGACTTCGCCTGATAATATGAAAGAAGCGCATATAGGTCAATTGTGTTATTCAAAACCAAGTGCGGGATTGGTTATTTTGCGCGAACAGGTTTTAGGTCCGGAACGTTTTGATCTGGCTTTAAAAACTTATGTTGAACGTTGGGCATATAAACATCCTACTCCGGATGATTTTTTCAGAACCATCGAAAATGTAGGAGGTGAGGATTTGGGTTGGTTTTGGAGAGGATGGTTTCAGTACAATTGGCGTTTTGATCAGGGTGTAAATTCGATAAAATATGTAAAAAATGATCCTAAAAAAGGTGTTTTTATTACTATCGAAAACTTCGAAAAAATGCCAATGCCGGTTGTATTAGATGTGAAATTGAAAAGTGGAAAAACAGACCGCGTAAAATTACCAGTTGAAGTATGGCAAAAAAATGTAAGTTGGACTTTTAAACATCCTTCAACAGAAGAAATTGAGAGTATAACAATCGACCCGGAGCACGCTTTTCCGGATAGCAATGCAATAAATAATGTTTGGACTGCTGACAAAGGTGTGATTGAAAAAGATGTGGTTTATGATGCTTATTTAGGTACTTTTTCTAATTCAAGAATGCCACTTAAAATTGTTGTAAGTGAAAAGAATATGCTCTTAAATGTTGAAATTACAGATTATCCTCCGTTTTCAGTTGATATTATCGGGAAAGACGAATTTGAATCCAAACGTGCCGGTTTGAAATTCAAGTACAATGCAGATCAAACAGGATTTGATATGATTTTGACTGATGGAAGAGTAATTCCTTTTACAAAAGACAAGTAAATAAAATAAGAACATTTTTTTTCAAACGGCTATTGATTTTTCGATAGCCGTTTTTTTGGGTATTACACTTAAAAAAATGTACTTTTATTGCTTTTTAAACCCGAATTATTAATTCTCAAAAACTTCATTTTGGATAAAAAGATTACAATTGCAATTGATGGATTTTCCTCTACAGGAAAAAGTACTTTGGCTAAACAACTGGCTAAAGAATTAGGTTATGTGTATGTTGATACCGGAGCCATGTACCGCGCCATTGCTTTTTTTTCGATGCAAAATAATTATATAAAAACTGATTTTTTGGATAAAGAAGGCTTGATAAATCATCTTTCAACAATACGTTTGGAGTTTAAATTCAATCCCGATTTGGGTTTTGCCGAAATGTATTTGAATGATGAAAATGTAGAAAGACAAATCAGGACTATTGAGGTGTCTAATTTTGTAAGTAAAGTGGCTGAAATTCCTGAAGTTCGTGCAAAATTAGTTCAGCAGCAACAGGAAATGGGAAAAAATAAAGCTGTTGTAATGGATGGCAGAGACATTGGAACTGTTGTTTTTCCTGATGCCGAACTCAAAATTTTTATGACTGCCAGTGCTCAAACCCGAGCTCAGAGACGCTTTGACGAATTGATTCAAAAAGGAGATTCGGTAACATTTGAAGAAGTGCTTAAAAATGTAGAAGAGCGTGATTATATTGATACACACCGAAGCAATTCACCATTAGTGAAAGCTACAGATGCTATTGAAATCGATAATTCTAATCTAAATCGGGAAGAACAATTTAATTTGGTTTTAGATTTGGTTAACAAAAAACGCTCGTTTTGAATTGACAAAACGAGCGTTTTTTGAAATATTGAACCATTTAAATCGGTTAATTTGTAGTAAATAATTCGCCTAAACTATAACTGTCTCCAAGGCTAAAATCACTGTTCCCTTTTTGTAAAGAAACTTTTTTAAGAACAATGGTGTGTTTAAAACTATTAGGACCATTGGTGGTTGTAGTAACTTCAATGATGCCACTTACACCACTTACTCCGGTTACACCCGTCCATTCCTGACTGATAGATGGTGTTGTAGGTGTTGTAGCTTGACAAAAATAATCAGCAGTTACTAAGGCTCCGGTTAATAAACGGTAGGTAAGTACATTAGAACTACTTCCTATAAGTCCTGTTCTTGGAGTGTTGAGTGCTGTGGCTTCGTTTGCAATTAAACTTGGATCGATATTTAAAATTAAAGCTTCGCTGGTGTTAAAATTATAAACTTCATTAGAAGAAGTACATTTTTCTAAGGTTTGGTCAAAGTTAAAATTTAATTCAGTAACCGAAGTAGTGTAATCACCAAAAGGGAAGGTTTCATAAACCTGCGTTCCATTAGCTTTTGCAAAGGTTACGTTTTTCAATACAATATTATGATTGTATCCCGAAATTCGGGTAGCATTAGTAGTCTCATTAGTTGTTTTGATAGCTGTAGTTACAATTTGTATTGTACCATTAGTAGCCGTCCATTGATCCGTAATTACAGGAGTTGCCGGCGCAATGGTTTCACAAATATTATTAGTTGCCACTGTTCCGTTGTAAAAGCGATAGACTACTCTGTTGTTAGTAGTACTAATATTTAATTCAATAGGAGAGCCAACAGGAGTAGGTTCATTGACAAAAATAGTCTTTGGAATTTCCATCAGTAAGGCTTCTTTCTCTTTTATTTTATAGATAATATTATTTGCGCTGCAACTTTGAGTACTTACATCTTCAAAGCTAATATCTTCCTGAGTTAGATCTCCATCATCACAGGCATTTAATAACGCTAATAAAACCAATAGGCTTAGGGCTTTTTTCATTTTAAAAATTTTGACAAAAATAGGCAAAAAATGACAATTCTTATGAGGCTTTTGATAATTGATATTTTATAACTTTGTACCAATGAAAAAAATATACCTAGACAACGCATCTACTACAGCAATTCGACCAGAAGTGATTCAGGAAATGACTAAGGTAATGACTGAGGATTATGGAAATCCTTCTTCAACTCATAGTTTTGGTCGCAATGCTAAAAATATTCTCGAACTTTCCAGAAAATCAATAGCCAGACAACTTAACGTAAGTGCTCAGGAAATTATTTTTACCTCCGGAGGAACCGAAGCCAATAACTGGATTTTGCGTTCGGCAGTTCAGGATTTGAAAGTAAAGCGAATTATCAGTAGTAAAATAGAACATCATGCTGTTTTACTGGCTATTACCGCTTTGCAAAGAGAATTTTCAATTCAGGTAGATTATGTAAATGTTTTGCCTAATGGCGAAATCGATTTTACTCATTTATCGGCTTTACTTTCGCAGGAAGTCAAAACCTTAGTGAGTTTAATGCACGTTAATAACGAAATAGGGACAATTTTAGACCTGAAACGGGTAGGATTAATATGCAAGCAGTATAATGCTCTTTTCCATTCAGATACGGTGCAATCGATGGGAAAAATGAAAATCGATTTACAGACATCAGGGGTAGATTTTCTATTGGCAAGTGCGCATAAATTCCACGGCCCTAAAGGTGTAGGCTTTGCATTTGTTCGAAAAAACTCGGCTTTACAACCTTTATTTTATGGTGGCGAACAGGAAAAAGGCTTGCGTGCAGGAACGGAAGCAGTTCACCAAATTGCCGGTATGGCAAAGGCATTGGAGATTTCGTATGCTAATTTAGAACAGGAAAAAGAACATATTATTGACATCAAAAATTATCTGATTGAGCAATTGGATAAAAATTTTCCAGGCTATTCTATCAATGGAAACAGCAATGGTTTTTACAATATCGTAAATGTATTATTGCCTTTTTCGGAAGAGAAAACAGCGATGATTTTATTTCATTTAGATATGCGGGGAATTGCAGTTTCCCGTGGAAGCGCCTGTCAGAGTGGAAGTATTCGACCGTCTCATGTGCTGGCTGAAATTCTTTCAGATGATTTAGTGAGAAAACCCAGTTTGCGAATTTCATTCAGTCATTACAACACCAAAGAAGATCTTGATGGCTTAATTGAAGCCTTGAAAACAGTTTAATTATATTGAGTATCTTTTGTCGTACTTAGTGTGATCGTACAGAGAGTCCTGAGTTTCAACATTCAGGCTGATGGTCATTTTGGAATCTAATTTGACTGAAATGGCTACTCTGCGCCCGATAAAAAAGGCGGTATTCAAAATCTGAAGCATTACATCTTCAAATGTGATTCCTGCAGCGTTAAGTTGGCGTTGTTTTTCACGACTGGCTTCAAACATTTCAGTAAACATTTCCCGTATGATATAAATTTTTTCATCGGCAATTTTTCTAATAGTATTCGGTATGGCTTTCAATCCATTACTGGTCATGCAGTCATCAAAATTATATGCAATCCGTTCCAATGGCTCGCCAACGATGTAAGCAATAGTGTGTTCAAATCCTTTGCCATAGGTATAAACAAAAGCCCGAATGAATAAATTTTCCTGACTGAAAAAATGCTCTAAAGTGGAGAATCTGGAGAGGTTGAGTAATTGATTTTTCAGAAATTCTTTTAGTTTCTCATCATCATCAGGAATGTTGTAATTTTCGGCTAAGTTAAAAAGACCGTTTATCCGGGCAATTACTAATCCTTTTTTTGTGATTTGCTCTAAAAGTTCCATAAATAGAATGTTATTGATTGTTTTTAAACGGAATCATAGCCTTAAAAATACGAAATAATAGTTTGAAAATGGAAGCTAAATCTTAGTTTTGCTGTTGTAGTTTTAATTTCAATAAAAAGTTTGTTTTTATTTAGAAACAGATTTAGATTTGGAACTTTTTTGACAGAAAATTGAAAGCTATAGTTACAATATGCAATTTATGCGTAAATTAGTAACTACAATTCTTATAATTATTTAACTAAAATAGTATTACTATGAAAAATCTAGGTTTATGTTGTTTGTTGTTGGCTGCTATTGGTTTCCAAAGCTGCAAAGATGAAAAAGCAAATGATGCTAAAGCTACAGCCAAAGCTGAAAAACCAATTAGTGTAAATTGTTACAAAGCATTCTACGAAAATGACACCATTGATTTAAAAATAAATACTTTAAAAGATGGCAAAATATCCGGAAATATGGTGATGAAAATGTATGCCATGTCAGAAAAAGTGGGAACTATAGAAGGAGAATTTCGAGGAGATACTTTATATGCTGATTATAGTTTTACTCAGGGAAAAAATGATAAAGCCATTTTCAAAAACCCATTGGCGATCTTAAAAAGAGGCGATACGCTTGTTTTAGGAAACGGAAAAATAGAAACTTATTTAGGACGTTCTTATTTTGCAAAAGGGGAACCTATCGATTTTGATCGTGTAAAATATAAATTTTTAGCTGCTGATTGCGTTGATAAATAATTGAGCAAGAGATAAAAATAAAACTGCCACACGAAAGGATTTTGTTAACTCTCTTTTCGTGTGGCAGCTTTATTTAATGTGTTTTTTACCGCTTAATAATTCCCGCAAACTTGTATCCTACGAAAGAAGAATCTCATCCAGTAACTCTACAAAGTATTTCTACTGGCTCATCTTTGCGGGCACGGATTTGCAAATCCGCCTATCGGGGTATTTGAAATGTACCACGCGAAAGGATTCGCGCGGTCAATGTCATTAAGTTAAGCCGAAATCAAATAGTATCCTTTTGATTCTTAGTTGTTTTAGGTTTTATTCTAGATCTGTATTTACCTGATTTTCTCTCAAATGACCGATTTGGTCTTATTGGAACGAGATGTGATTTGAATAATTCTTTTAATTCATCTAATATAGTTTCTTGACACGAATCTTGATTTAAAAAAAGCTCAACAATTCGATTTTTTAAAAAACCATAGGATAAGTTATTGTTTACTTTATAAGTGTATATTTTAGTGCTTTTCTCATTGATTTCATCTTCTAATTCACTCACAATCAAAGTTTGTACATTACTAATAAATAAAGCGGCATAAAAATCTTGTTGTATGGTTTGATTCGAATAACCCGAAAAGTGTTCAATTTTTAATTTATTCTTTAGTTCGTCGTAAAACGTTTCGATTTTCCATCGTTTGGCGTACAATTTTTTAAAGAGATTTGAAGGAAATTCTTGAGAGTCTAACAATGAAGTAATAAGGATTTCAACTTTATCATTAGGTAATTCTACACGAACCAATCGTACTTCAATTGGAGTGTTTTTACCATAAGGTTTATCGGAGAGTTTTGTGTTTTTGCCCGGAAAAATTTCTACTATTTGTGACGCTTTTTTACTTTCAACAAAATCCATTACCGTTTGGCTAAAAGTAGTTTTTACACGCATTAAAAAGTTGATATTCTTTTCAATATGTTGGTGTATAAAATTGTATGAAGGATAACCCCTATCATAAATGAGTAAATCTTTTGGATTGCAACAATGTAGATGCACAAGGGCTAAATCTCTTTCGCCAATTTCTGGAGTAGCCAAAACTCCATCTAAAACATATTTATTTAAAACATCAAATAAAACGGAACAACGAGCTTGTACAATATGCGAATCTGTTTGATTTTTAGTAACGCCGTATATCGCTTTTAGTTCTGTTGTTATGGGCAAGGTAATTCGGGTGCTATCAACCGCTAATAGTCGAAAACCTTTCCATAGATGTATTGCATCATCGTTACCGGTATAAAACTCTTCCAATAGCATAGAAGACAAGTGTTTAAAAACTTCAGGTTTAATTTTTCTTCTAGCTTGAACAAAGGCACTTTTGGTAAATTTAGGAAAAGACTGCTGTTTAAAAAACGAAACAAAATTTTCGATTTCAAGTGATAAACTTTTTCTCAGAAGGTTTAACATAAAGAGTAAAATGATTGGAAAATGTTGCTTTCTGTTTCTAATGAAATACTTATCAGATATTCTAAAATGCGACTTAAACTCTTCTGAAAAAATTTCATTTTTAATTTTATTGAAGATAAAAGTACTCGTTTTTTTTCAAAATTCAGGTGTTATTATTTGATAATAAAAATACGAAAAATAGTATTAAAAAACAACTAAAAACACTTGCTAATTCAGCAAAAAACTCTTAACTTAATGACATTGTTCGCGCGGTAGCGGGGCAAGGATTACAAATCAACGTTATCGTGAATTTTATTGATGAAACCCTTCGTTCATTCGAATTACAGTAAATATATTATTATCCTTTTTAATTATGTTAACTCTCTCTGAACTTCTTTTAAATGTTCTTTCAGTTTCGTATTCTCCACATAAAAATATTTTATCAGGAAAATGCTCAATCATAAAATCAATTAGTTTTAGTTCTTGGACATCTTTCATTTGAAAAGTCATTGGTTCAAATAACTTTTCTACATTTTTACCGTTAAAAAATTGTTTCCCTAAAGTGATTGATTTAATAGCTTCAATTGGATAATGTACTTTACGTTCTTGTTGTCCTGGTACATTTGGAAAAGGTGAAATAATCGAAGTTGGAATGCCATAACCTTTTGCGTAAGAAATGAGTCTCCATTCGTCTTCATATGCCCAATCATTTCTTTTAACACCAACAGAGTATAAAAAAGGAACATCAGCAGAGCGAAAGTTCGCACCAAAAAAATCTATGCTTTCAAGATTTTCAACATATTGAACTGGAAAAAATACATAATTGTTTAGATTTGGATTTTCTTTTTTTAGATTGTCTTTTACGATTTCCCAGTCTAATTCAACCATGAAGCCTTTTTCACTCGAATAATGAGCCCACATCAGTGTATGTAGTGGTTGGGGAGTTAATGAAATAATTCCTGCATGATTTGTTATAAAATTAAAGAAGAGTTCTTTAATTTGAGTGAATCCATTATTTTTATCTTTTTCATAATCAACTTCGAATTCTTCTGATAATCCATACTGTTCATAGAATTTTAAAAATAATGGTTCAGTCAAAGTTGAGAAATCCCATAACAATGTTGAGCAATCCATAGAATCATTCAAATTATAAGGATGACTACAAAATAAATATTGATTAAGAATCGCACTGATACTATTTTCGCTTACAGAGTAATATTTAAATACTGATTTTGGTTGTTGTTTTGGATGTTCAACTGTGTGGTTTTGATTTACTAATTTATAAGTCCATTCGCCGTATTTATATGTATTTGTGTCATTATCGTCAAAATATGCCACAGTAGTACTTTTTTTCCCTGTGAGCATTGGCTCTCACCAGTCACTCCTCTACGAGTTGTACAGACTAAGTAAAGATCTTCAGTTTCTAAAATTGCAAATATTGGCTCATTATTGGATTCACTAATTTGCCCAACCATGTCAATTAAGGTTTTACCATTGTGTTGAAAAATAATGCTATAAATTTTTTTGCCTCTGAGAATTTTGAAACCTTGACTTTCTACAAAGCGAATGATTGAATTTTCTAAAAAATTTTCTGCTTTATCAGAATCAATGGTTGGTATAAAAAATTTCATTTGTGTTTTTTAAACTTGTAAATAACTGGTATATCTTACTGTAAATCAGTGTGTAGACTCAAATATAGGTATGTTGTCGCTACCTTATAATGAGTATCAAACAAATATAGACATAATATTTTTATTACAAAAAAATAAAAATATAATATTTTATGTATGAACAATCACAAAAAAAATGGCTAAAGATCTCTCCATAGCCGTTGTATTTATTATTGCGTTTTGAAAGTTTATCCTAAAAAGGCTTTCAATTCGTCATAAGTTTTGATTTTAGTGCTTACTTTTTCTTTGTTCAGTACGCTTTCAATTTGAGTTGGAATAGGCAATGTCACTCCTAAAGCCGGTTCTACCACGTCTAAAAACTTGATAGGATGAGCGGTTTCTAAGAAAACCCCAATAGCGTTCGGGTAGTTTTCTAATTCTTTTTTCAAACCTAAATAACCTACAGCTCCGTGTGGTTCGGCAATGTAACCATCGGTATTGTAAATGTTTTTCATGGCTACTAAAGTTTCTTCGTCATTATAAGTGTATGAAGAGAAATCTTTTTTAAACTGCGCCAAATCGTTTCCATACATTTCCTGAATACGGATAAAGTTACTTGGATTTCCTACGTCCATAGCATTCGAAATCGTTGCAATAGATGGTTTTGGATCGTAAATTCCGTTAGTTAAAAATCTTGGAACAGTATCATTTACATTGGTAGCAGCTACAAAATGTTCGATGTTTAATCCCATTTTCTTAGCGATAATACCCGCGCAAATATTTCCGAAATTTCCACTTGGGCAAGAAAATACTAAAGGTTTGTTTTGTGACTTCAAGGCTTTGTAAGCAAAGAAGAAATAAAACATCTGTGGCAACCAACGCGCAATATTAATAGAGTTAGCTGAAGTCAGGTTTTTATGAGCTAAACTTTCGTCCAAAAAGGCTTTCTTAACCATATCCTGGCAATCATCAAAAACACCGTCAACTTCCAATGCTTTGATATTTTGTCCCAATGTAGTTAATTGTCTTTCCTGAATGTCGCTCACTTTTCCTGAAGGATAAAGAATCACCACTTCAACGCCTTGTACGCCAAGGAAACCGCTTGCAACAGCTCCTCCAGTATCTCCTGAAGTGGCTACTAAAACAGTATTGGTGTTGTCTTTTTTGTCTTTGTTAAAATAACCCAGACAACGCGACATAAAACGCGCTCCAACATCCTTAAACGCCATAGTAGGACCGTGGAATAATTCCAAAGAATAGATTCCGTTTTCAACAGGAACCACAGGAAAGTCAAAACACAAGGTTTCGGCAATGATTTGTTTTAGGGTTTCTGTTGGGATTTCGTCACCTACAAATTGTTGGATAGCTTCAAAAGCAATTTCTTCATGACTTAAGTTCTCTATATTGTCAAAAAAAGATTGTGGAAGCGCAGTGATGCTTTCCGGAAAATACAATCCTTTATCGGCTGCTAATCCTTGAATTACGGCTTCCTGAAAAGAAACTTTTGGTGCGTTATGGTTTAAACTGTAATATTTCATTTTTTTCTATTAGTTCTTAGATTTTTAGTCCTTAGTCCTTAGTTTTTTATTTTTATTAGTCCTTCAGCAGTTAGTTCTTAGTTTTATTACTAAAGGCTAAGGACTAAGTTCTAGGGACTAAATTACTTTCATTCCGGTATCATTTACTTTACACACATGAATTTCATAAGGTAAATTCATCGTATCGTAAACGGCACTCATGCCTTTTGCAATTTTTTCGGCGGTTTCCTTTCCTCTGCTCAACGCAAAAATAGAAGGACCGGAACCGGATATTCCTGAACCTAAGGCTCCGTTTTCTAAAGCCGATTGTTTGATTAAATCAAAACCAGGGATTAATACGCTTCGCAACGGTTCTACAATTTCGTCATGCAAAGAACGTCCGATTAAGTCGTAATCCTGAGTGTATAATCCGGCAACTAATCCGCCTACATTTCCCCATTGGGTAATCGCGCTTTTTAGGGAAACGGTTTGTTTTAATACCGAACGCGCATCGGAAGTTTTCAATTCAATTTGTGGGTGAATTACGGTTGCAAACAATTCGTCAGGACTATCAATTTTGATAATATCCAAAGGATTTGAACTTCTAACCAACGTGAATCCGCCTAAAAGGGCAGGGGCAACGTTATCGGCATGGGCATTTCCCGAAGCTAATTTTTCGCCTTGCATCGCAAATTTTACCAATTCTTTTCTAGAAAACGGATTGCCTAATAATTCATTGGCAGCAAAAACCGCTCCTGCCGAACTGGCAGCCGAACTACCAATACCGCTTCCGGCTTTGATGTGTTTGTAAATTTCGATTTCGAATCCAAATTCGGCATCTACTTCTTCCAACATCGCTAATAAAGCTACTCCGGCAACGTTTTTCTCGGCTTCCAAAGGCAAATTAGCACCCTCAATTTTGCTGATGCGAACACCTTTTTCAGCTGTTTTTCGAACAATCATTTCGTCACCTACATTGTCTAAACACAATCCCAGAACGTCAAATCCGCAGGAAAGGTTGGCAATAGTTGCAGGGCAAAATACTTTTACTTCATTCATATATTTATTTTTTTGCCACGAAGGCACAAAGGCACAAATTTTATTTTTAGCTTCTAAGGGTTAAGGCTTTACATTTTTAAGATTCTTATAAAATTTGATACTAATAGTCTACAACTTAATATCTTAATAAAAATCAAAAAAACTTAGTGTCTTAGCGCCTTAGTGGCCTATTCTAGACATTTCCAATTCTGATTACATCAGCAAAAATTCCCGAAGCGGTAACTGCTGCTCCAGCACCGGCACCTTTTATCAATAAAGGCTGGTCAACATAACGATCGGTATAGAACAAAACAATATTGTCTTTTCCTTCTAAATTATAGAAAGGATGGTCTTTTGGAATGAATTGCAAACCTACGCTTGCTTTTCCGTTTTCAAATTGAGCCACAAATTTCAATCTACTGTCTTTTTGTTTGGCTTCTGCCAAAATACCTTCAAAATGACTGTTGTAGGTAATTAGCGATTTGAAAAATTCCTCGTTGTTTTTAGTGTCCATACATTCCTTTGGTAAGAAAGCCTGGTTTTCAATATCTTCAATTTCCATTTTGTAACCGCTTTCGCGAATTAAAATCAGAATTTTTCTGGCAACGTCAATTCCGCTCAAATCGATTTTTGGATCAGGTTCCGTAAATCCTTGAACTCCTGCTTCTTTAACCACATCATGGAACGAGTTGTTTTCGTCAAAATTGTTAAAGATAAAGTTCAAACTTCCCGATAAAACCGCCTGGATTTTATGCACTTTATCACCAGATGCGATTAAGTTTTTAACCGTATCGATAATTGGTAATCCTGCACCCACATTGGTTTCAAACAAGAAAGGCGCATTGTATTGTCTTGATAATTTTTTCAGGTTTTTGTAATTGTCATAAGCCGAAGCACAGGCAATCTTGTTACAGGTTACCACACCCACACTTTGTTTTAAGAAGTGCTCGTAAGTGGCAGCAACGTCAGCATTGGCAGTAATATCTACAAAAATAGAGTTGCGTAAATTTAACGCAGCTACTTTTTCCAGAAATAATTCTTTGTTAGCTGTTTCTCCGTTGTCAAGAGCCGTCTGCCATGAATCTAAATCAATTGCATCGTCATCAAAGTGCATTTTTCTTGAATTAGACAAAGCAATCACACGAACATTGATTTTTAGATTTTCTTTTAAGAATTTCTTTTGTTGGTGGATTTGCTCGATGAATTTCTCACCTACGTTACCCACACCCATCACGAATAAATTCAGCTGTTTGGTGTTTTCCTCAAAGAAGTTTTCGTGCAAAGTGTTCAGGGCTTTTTTAACGTCTCTTTCGTTAATTACTGCCGAGATATTTCTTTCGGAAGCACCTTGGGCAATCGCTCTGATGTTCACGTTATTTTTACCCAAAGTACTAAACATTCTTCCGCTTAGTCCCTGGTGGTTTTTCATGTTTTCACCAACCAATGCAATGATGCAAAGGTTTTTCTCCACAATGCATGGATCGATTTTGTTTTGAGCGATTTCGATTTCGAATGCTTTGTTGATGGCATTTTCGGCAACTTCGGCATCAGAATTCAGGATTCCGATGCAAATAGAATGCTCTGAAGAAGCCTGAGTAATGAAAATTACGTTGATGCTTTCATTCGATAAAACTTCGAAAAGTCTTTTTGACGAACCTGAAACTCCTATCATCCCAGGACCTTCCAGTGTAATCAAAGTAATGTTGTCAATATGGCTAATTCCTCTTGCCGGATTTCCATTTGAAGTAGAAACATCAGAAATGTAAGTTCCTTCAGCTTCCGGTTCGAAAGTATTTTTGATATGAATTGGAATATTCTTTCTTAAAACCGGTTGGATCGTTGGCGGGTATAAAACCTTGGCACCAAAATGCGACAACTCCATCGCTTCCTGATAGGAAATAGATGCAATAGGTTGGGCTTGTTTTACAATTTTAGGATTGGCAGTAAACATTCCGTTTACGTCAGTCCAGATTTCCAGTTCAGTAGCGTTTAAAGCTCCAGCCATAATAGCTGCAGTATAATCTGATCCACCACGACCTAGAGTTGTATTGATTTCGTCTAAAGAAGAAGCAATAAAACCAGGCATAACCACTACCTGAGAGTCATTCGAACTAAAAAATGTAGTAGTTAATAAGTTAGTTACTTCAAAGTTTACGGCAGCTTTTCCGTAATTATTGTTGGTTTTAATCAACTCACGGCTGTCTTTGTAGCTGCTGTTTTTTAGGTTTTGTTTTAAAGATTCGGCAATGATGTAAGATGAAAGTAATTCGCCAAAACTTAAAATAGTATCAGATGTTCTTGCAGATAATTCGCCTAAAAGGAAACAACCGTCTAAAATAGTTTCAAGGTGGTTGATGATTCTTTTAATGTGGCTTAATAAACTGCTTTGTTCGCTTACAGGAATTAATTCTTTTAACGCATCTAAGTGTTTTTTCTCGATTTCAGCAACGATGTCTTTGTAACTTTCGTCGTTTGAAGCTGCTTTTGAAGCCGCTAATTGCAATAAATCGGTTACTTTACTAAGGGCCGAAACAACAACAATTAGTTTGTCGTTTTTAGCTTTGTTGAGAACAATATCTAAAACTAGTTTTATATTTTTTGCATTGGCTACCGAAGTTCCGCCAAATTTTAATACTTTCATTTTGTTTGTTTTATTTTAAAAATGCAATATTTTATATACACCCAACACCTTTCTTCTAATAAAAAAGTATGTATCAATCAGGATTATATGTAATGATGAATACCCCTAAGGGGTAGTAGTAGTTGTAACAGAAATTGAAACCCAAATTTGAGTTTTTATCGAAGAATGATATGTAGTTCTGTTGTTTGTCATAATAGTCCCCAAAAATACAGTTTTTTATAAAAAGCAAAAACCTTTATTTGGTTTTTGTGAATAATTTTAAAAAAAGAGCAAATATATGTTTTTACTGTCTTTAATTATAGCGATTCGGCTTTAAATTTTTTGAAATAGCCTGTTTTTTGTGAAAAATAATAGATGAAGAATGAGGTTTGAAACTTTAAGATTAATGATTAATGGTTTGAAAAGAAGTTTAGGCTTAGATTTAAAGCGATTAGCAAATTAAAAATTAGCAGATTCAAACAGAGGGAGAATAAAAAATTACGATTTAGAAGGATTAATTTTTGAAATAACTTTAACATGAAATAAAAAAAAGTATTTTTGCTATCTAAAAAATAAAGTAAAAAATGTCAATAAACAGTATTTTCCAATTTTTAGTACCAAAGGATAAAAAATTCTTTCCACTTTTTGAAGAAGCTTCAAGTAATTTGATTGAGTTGGCTTCTAATTTACACGAAGCTGTCAACCTTCCTTTAAAAGAAAGAGAAGTTCTTTTTCATAAAATTGATGAATTAGAGCAAAAAGGAGAAGACATTACACGTCAGACAAATTTAGAGTTGAGTAAAAACTTTATTACTCCGTTTGACCGCGAAGATATTCACTCATTGGTTACTTCTATTGATAATGTTGCCGATCGTTTGCACGGTGCTTCAAGCATTATGCGTTTGTATCAGGTGGACAAGATTACTAAATCGATTCGTAAATTAACCGAGATTAATTTGGAAGCTTGTCAGCATATTGAAATAGCAGTCAAAGAATTGAGGGATTTTAAAAACGCACACAAAATTAAAGCGGCTTGTGCTAAAATTTCGAAGTTGGAAAACAAATCAGACAATGTTTATAACAAGGCTGTTTTTGAAATTTTTGAAAACGAAACAGACGCTAAGAGCATCATTAAATACAAAGAAGTATTATCTATTCTGGAATCGGCTACAGACAAATGTAAGAGTGTAGCAAGTGTTTTAGAATCTATTGCAGTTAAACATTCTTAATTTAATATTTTTTTGAAGTAATAACGTATGACTTTACTTATCACAATTATAGTTTTAGCACTTGTTTTTGATTACATAAATGGTTTTCATGATGCTGCTAATGCTATTGCAACAGTGGTTGCTACAAAAGTATTGACTCCTTTTCAGGCGGTTGTTTGGGCTGCCTTTTTTAATTTCCTGGCTTATTGGGTTTTTGGTTTAGGAGTAGCTAATACAGTTGCAAAAACTGCTGATGCCAGCGAAATTAATTTAACTGTAATTCTTGCAGGGGTTATTGCAGCTATTGCCTGGAATTTAATTACCTGGTGGCAAGGAATTCCTTCCAGTTCGTCACACACTTTAATTGGAGGTTTTGCAGGTGCGGCGATTGCTCATGCGATTGCGATACACGGATTTTCAGATTATACTATTATTGAAGATGGGGTAGAGCACACAAGGCATTGGTACGATATTGTAAGCTGGTACAAAGCCGGAAAAGACGGAGGAATGCCTTCAGGAGTTCTTATCATTATTGCTTTTATTGTTTTAGCACCATTATTAGGAGTATTGGCCTCTTATTTTATATCGATTTGGTTATTGAATGCTTCACGAAAAAACATTGGCCCTAAGCTATTTACAGTGGCATTGATGATTGCAACTATCTGGTTCGTTAATGGTGAGTTAGTTTCTTTTGCTGATATTGAAAAACCTCGTTTTGAATCTCATTTTTGGAGTGTAGTTTTTGAATCACACAATATTAAATGGTTTTTGGTAGCTTTTATCATCTTGTCAATCTCAATATTTGCTTTAGTATTTAGTAGTTTGAATTTACACAAATCTGAAGCAGTTTTGAAAAAAATGCAATTATTATCTTCTGCTGCTTTTAGTTTAGGTCACGGAGGAAACGATTCGCAAAAAGTAATGGGTATTATTGCGGCTGCAGTAGCGGTTTATATTAAAACCAGTGGTGTTGACATTGTAAGTCTTCCGGATTGGTTACAAGTGGTTCTTCCTGATGATGATAAAGGGATTAAAGGAGCAATGCCAGAATGGATTCCTTTAGCTTGTTATACTGCTATTGCTGTTGGAACATTAAGTGGTGGGTGGAAAATTGTAAAAACAATGGGATCTAAGATTACCAAAGTAACTTCTTTTGAAGGGGTTGCGGCTGAAACGGCAGGTGCTTTGACACTTTATTTTACAGAACATTTTAAAGTGCCGGTAAGTACAACACACACCATCACAGGGTCTATTATTGGGGTGGGTTTGACTAAACGTGTTTCAGCTGTTCGCTGGGGTGTGACGGTAAGTTTGTTATGGGCTTGGGTATTGACTATTCCTGTCTCAGCTCTTTTAGCAGCAATTTGTTATTACATTTTAAGTCTTTTCTTGTAATAGAGAAAGAAAATCTAAGTATATAAAGCCATCCGATATGTCGGATGGCTTTTGTATTTTAAAGTCTAAACCATTAGGTATGTTGTATTTGTTATTGAGTATTATTTGTAGTGTGACTGTAGGTGTGATTTTTAAAATTGCCCGAAAAACTTCTGCCAACGCAAAGCAGATTGTATTGTTTAATTACGTCTTTGCGTTGTTACTTTGTTACATTATTTTTTCTCCAGATGTACAAACTATAAGCTCAGAAGCTCCATTTGGTCTGTATTTAAGTTTGGGGATTTTGTTACCTGTAGTTTTTCTGTTTTTGATTGCTTCTATCAAAAATATTGGAATTGTAAAGACTGATGCGGCTCAAAGATTGTCCTTGTTTGTGTCTATTGTGGCGGCTTGGTTGCTTTTTAAGGAAGATTTTACAGTAACTAAAATAACAGGAATTTTAATTGGATTTTTAGCCTTATTTTGTGTTTTGAATAAAACCGATGATTCAGATAAATCCAATTTGAAATATCCTGTTTTGGTGTTTTTAGGATTTGGAATTATTGATATTCTGTTTAAAAAAGTAGCTGCTTTTAACGCTGTTCCTTATACTACATCTTTGTTTATTATTTTTTGTGTTGCTTTCTTTTTCATGTTCTGGACTGTATTTTATGAGGTAATAGTCCGAAAAAGAGGATTTGAAATTAAAAATCTGACTTTTGGTTTTTTGGTAGGTTGTTTTAACTTCGGGAATATATTGTTTTATTTAAAAGCACACCAAGCTTTCTCGACAAATCCATCGACTGTTTTTGCCGGAATGAATATGGGAGTTATCTTGCTCGGAAGTATTGTGGGGGTAGTTGTTTTTAAAGAAAAACTATCAAAACTGAATTATACAGGGCTTGTTTTAGCCCTGTTATCCATATTGTTTATTGTTCTTTCGATTTAGGATTTGCAGCGTCTAATTTGAAATTTTTTTCGATAGCCTTAATCATTTCGCCGGCAATGTCTTTATTGGTTGCTGTTTCTATTCCTTCAAGACCAGGAGAAGAATTTACTTCAAGTAATAAAGGTCCTTTTGTAGAACGAATAATATCTACGCCGGCAACTTTTAAATCCATTGCTTTAGCCGCTTTAATGGCTATTTTTTTCTCTTCGGAAGTAGCTTTTATAATGGAAGCGGTTCCTCCAAGATGAATATTAGCTCTGAATTCACCAGGCATTGCTTCACGCTGAATGGATGCTACCACTTTACCATCAATCACAAAACAACGAATATCTTTTCCATTGGCTTCCTTGATAAATTCCTGAACCAGAATATTAGCATTTAAACTTTTGAAAGCGTTAATAACACTCTCGGCAGCTTTCTTGGTTTCGGCTAATACGACTCCTTTTCCTTGAGTCCCTTCTAATAGTTTAATGATTAAAGGGGAGCCTCCAACCATTTTTATTAAATCGTCGGTATCCAAAGGCGAATTGGCAAATCCTGTAGTAGGAATTCCAATGCCGCTATGTAGTAATAATTGTAGTGAAAATAGTTTGTCTCTGGACTGTGTAATGGCAGTTGAAGAGTTTAAACAAAATACGTTTAAAGCTTCAAACTGACGTGTTAAAGCACAGCCGTAAAAGGTAATACTTGGTCGGATTCTAGGGATGATAGCGTCGAATTCATTCAGAATTTTTCCACCACGATAATGAATTTCAGGCTTTTTAGCATCCAGTTTGATGTAGCATTCTTTGATGTTTAAGAAATGCATTTCATGACCTCGCATTTCTCCGGCCTCCATGATTCTTTTGTTGCTGTATAGTTCGGGATTGCTTGCCAGAAGGCCAATGCGTAATCCGCTAGGTGCTTTTTCTGAATTTTTGTAGATTTCCTTCAGGCTGTCATTGGTAGGTTGTCCTAAGAGGAATTGTTGCTCCGGATCAACCAGAACTCTTCCGCTCATGGCTTCGCGACCTAACAGCATTCTGAACCCCATAGTATCTCTGTTGGTTAAGGTTACTTCTATAGGCCAGGTAGCATCTCCAATTTTAAGATTGGTTTGAATAACATAACGTTGTTCTCGGAATCCGCTGGAGCTTTTTACGATTCTTTTGTCTATCAAAGGGGCTTCGCAATGAATAATTGTCTTGGAGTTGTTTTGTATAGGGTTTATATCAAATTTAACCCAACTGGATTCGTTTTTGATAAATGGCGCAATATTGATAGCGTGCAGAGCAGAGGTTTTTGCCCCCGAATCGACTCTGGCCTTTATTGTTGGGATTCCTAATTCAGGGAAAGAACACCATTCTTCGCTACCTACGACAACTTTATTCATTGTGATTTTTTATTGTATTTTAGACTGTTTTGTTAAACGCCAAATGTAGTTATTTGTTCTTTAAATAAAAGAGAATTGTGTTAAAAGAATAAACCCGTTAGGTTATGAAAACGTAACGGGCTTATGTGGTGTTGAGAAGGGCTGGGGTTATAAATTAGTAGCCTCTCCTGTTTTGTGAATTTTTACAGTTAGTTCTTGAGAACCATCTTCTATATCCATGAAGATTTCATCGCCAGCTGTAATTTTTGAAGTAATAATTTCTTCGGCAAGTGTATCTTCAACATATTTTTGAATCGCTCTTTTTAAAGGTCTTGCACCAAATTGTTTGTCGAAACCTTTTTCAGCAATAAATGCTTTGGCTTTATCAGAAAGATTTAAATTGTATCCTAATTCAGCAATTCTGGCATATAATTTTTTCAATTCGATTTCGATAATTAAATCAATATCGGTTTTTTCTAAAGCGTTAAACACAATTACATCGTCAATTCTGTTTAAGAATTCAGGTGCAAATGTTTTCTTCAAAGCGTTTTCAATAATGCTTTTCGAATTGTCATCAGCCTGTGCTACTTTGGCAGCAGTTCCAAAACCTACTCCCTGACCAAAATCTTTTAATTGTCTTGCTCCTACGTTAGAAGTCATGATAATAATAGTGTTTTTGAAATCAATTTTGCGACCTAAACTATCTGTTAAATAACCGTCATCAAGTACTTGTAATAACATGTTGAACACGTCCGGATGTGCTTTTTCAATTTCGTCTAAAAGAACAACAGCATACGGTTTTCTGCGTACTTTCTCAGTTAATTGTCCACCTTCTTCGTAACCTACGTATCCTGGAGGCGCACCAATTAAACGGGAAATGGCAAATTTCTCCATGTATTCGCTCATGTCAATTCGTACCAGAGCATCTTCAGAATCGAATAATTCTTTAGCTAAAACTTTAGCTAATTGTGTTTTTCCAACTCCTGTTTGTCCTAAGAAAATGAAGGAACCAATAGGTCGATTAGGATCTTTCAATCCGGCACGGTTTCTTTGGATAGAACGGGCAATTTTAATCACAGCTTCTTTTTGACCAATAACCTTGCTTTCAATAAGTTCCGGTAGTTTAGCTAATTTATTGCTTTCTGTTTGTGCAATACGATTTACCGGAATTCCGGTCATCATAGAAACCACATCGGCAACATTGTCTTCAGTTACCTGAATTCGGTTGCTTTTAGCATCTTCTTCCCATTGTTCCTGAGCGATTGCTAAATCTTTCTCGATGCGTTTTTCATCATCGCGAAGTTTAGCAGCCTCTTCATATTTCTGTTTTTTGACTACCGCATTTTTTAAGTCTCTAATTTCTTCTAATTGACGTTCTAAATCAAGTATTTTTTTAGGAACTTCAATGTTGGTAATATGTACGCGAGAACCAGCTTCGTCCATAGCATCAATAGCTTTGTCTGGTAAAAAACGTTCCGACATATATCTGTTTGTTAATTTCACACAGGCTTCAATAGCTTCTGGAGTGTAAGTAACATTGTGGTGATCTTCGTATTTGTTTTTAACATTGTTCAAAATGGTAATTGTTTCTTCTACAGTAGTAGGTTCTACAATAATTTTTTGAAAACGTCTTTCTAAAGCACCATCTTTTTCGATGTACTGTCTGTATTCATCTAGTGTTGTTGCACCAATACATTGGATTTCACCTCTGGCTAAAGCAGGTTTGAACATGTTGGAAGCATCTAATGATCCAGTAGCGCCACCAGCTCCTACGATAGTGTGAATTTCGTCAATGAAAAGAATGATGTCGTCATTTTTTTCTAATTCGTTCATCACGGCTTTCATGCGTTCCTCAAACTGACCGCGGTATTTAGTACCGGCAACTAAGCTTGCTAAATCTAAGGTAACAACACGTTTATTGAAAAGAATACGGGATACTTTCTTTTGGATAATACGCAATGCTAAGCCTTCGGCAATGGCTGATTTCCCAACTCCCGGTTCACCAATTAATAATGGGTTGTTTTTTTTGCGACGGCTTAGAATTTGACAAACACGTTCTATTTCTTTTTCGCGTCCTACAACAGGATCCAGTTTTCCTTCTTCTGCCATTTCGGTTAAGTCTCTACCGAAGTTGTCCAAAACAGGGGTTTTAGATTTCTTGTTAGACTTATTTGCAGGATTGTTGAAGTTACCTTCTTTTAAACTGTCATCTTGTCCTAAATCGTCATTGTAAGAGTCTGTAGCTCTTGGTAAGTTTTCTAAGAATTCTTCTTCGCTTGGTGTCATATTTAGATATTGTTCTTTGGCTACGTCATAATCTATTTTTAGTTTATTCAATAGCTTGGTTGTAGGATCGTTTTCGTTTCTTAATATACATAGTAATAAATGAGCTGTGCTTACTGATGGACTCTGGAAAACTTTGGCTTCCAAAAAGGTTGTTTTCAGAGCACGCTCCGCCTGACGAGTCAAATGCAGATTTTTCTTTTCTAAATTACTATCTATTCCCGGGATTGCTGGGCTTAGGATTTCTACCTTTCGGCGTAAATGGTCTAAATCAATAGACAAACTGTTTAATATCTGTATTGCTTTACCATTACCATCTCTAAGGATACCAAGCATCAAGTGTTCAGTCCCAATGAAGTCATGACCTAATCGTAAAGCCTCTTCTTTACTGTAGGTAATAACATCTTTTACCCTTGGTGAAAAATTATCATCCATAATGTTTAATTCTAGTATGTGTAAATTTAGTGAATTACTAATTGAAAAACAAAAACCGTACCTAAGTACTTATGTCAGCTAATAGACAAAAAAAAAGACAAAAAAGCTCGATTTTGCCTTTAATTTATTAAACAAAAGCGAATGTTAATTTGTTAATAAATCATTGAAATTAGTACACTGAAAAGCTTTCCAAAATTTCAGAAATCCGTATATTGGCACGTTTTGAAATGAATATAATTTTTTAATATAACAACTTATGTCAGAAGGAGAAAAGTTAATTCCTATTAACATTGAAGATGAAATGAAATCAGCTTACATTGATTATTCAATGTCGGTTATTGTATCAAGAGCACTTCCGGATGTTAGAGATGGTTTGAAACCTGTACATCGAAGAGTGCTTTATGGAATGTATGATTTAGGAGTAACTTCAAGATCTGCTCACAAAAAATCCGCAAGAATTGTCGGTGAAGTTTTAGGAAAGTACCACCCACACGGAGATACCTCTGTTTATGATGCCATGGTTCGTATGGCTCAGGAATGGAGTATGCGCTATTTATTAGTTGATGGTCAGGGTAACTTTGGTTCTGTGGATGGCGATAGCCCGGCAGCGATGCGTTATACTGAGGCCAGAATGCGCAAAATTTCAGAAGAAATCATGGCAGATATCGAAAAAGAAACAGTTGATTTTCAATTGAACTTTGACGATACTTTATATGAGCCAAAAGTAATGCCAACCCGTGTTCCTACTTTATTAGTTAACGGAGCGACAGGTATTGCAGTAGGTATGGCTACTAATATGCCTCCTCATAATTTAACTGAAGTAATCAATGGTACATTAGCATATCTTGATAATAATGATATTGAAATAGATGAATTAATGCACCATATTAAAGCCCCTGATTTTCCAACAGGAGGTGTTATATATGGTTATGAAGGTGTTCGTGAAGCTTTCAAAACAGGTAGAGGACGTATTGTAATGCGTGCCAAAGTTGGTTTTGAAGAAGTTGATGGAAGAGAGTGTATTGTTGTTACTGAAATTCCGTATCAGGTTAACAAAGCAGATATGATTAAACGTACTGCCGATTTAGTTAACGAGAAAAAGATTGAAGGAATTGTAAATATTCGAGACGAATCAGATAGAAATGGTATGCGCATCGTTTATATTCTTAAGCGTGATGCTACTCCAAATGTAGTTTTAAATACCTTATATAAATTCACACAATTACAATCTTCGTTTAGTGTAAACAATATTGCATTAGTGAAAGGTCGCCCACAAATGTTGAATCTAAAAGATATGATTCATTATTTTATAGAGCACCGTCATGATGTAGTGGTTAGAAGAACACAGTTTGAATTGCGTAAAGCCGAAGAAAGAGCACATATTCTTGAAGGTTTAATTATTGCTTCTGATAATATTGATGAAGTAATTGCGTTGATTAGAGGTTCTAAAAATACAGAGGAAGCTCGTGAAAAGTTAATTGAAAGATTCAAATTATCAGATATTCAGGCTAGAGCAATTGTTGAGATGCGTTTGCGTCAGTTGACAGGTCTGGAACAAGATAAATTAAGAGCAGAGTATGAGGAATTGATGAAGTTAATTGAGCATTTGAAAGCTTTATTAGCTGATGTGAATTTAAGAACGGAATTAATTAAAGAAGAACTTACTGAAATACGTGATAAGTATGGTGATGCACGTCGTTCTCAAATTGAATATTCAGGTGGAGATGTAAGTATAGAAGATTTAATTGCCGACGAGAATGTAGTAATTACGATTTCGCATGCAGGATATATCAAACGTACCAACCTTACAGAATATAAAACTCAGAATAGAGGAGGGGTAGGACAAAAAAGTGCCGGAACCAGAGATCAGGATTTCTTAGAACATATGTTTGTGGCAACAAATCACCAGTACATGATGTTCTTTACCCAAAAAGGAAAATGTTTCTGGATGCGTGTTTACGAAATTCCGGAAGGAAGTAAAACAGCTAAAGGTAGAGCGATTCAGAATTTGATTAATATCGAGAGTGATGATAAAGTAAAAGCATTTATTTGTACTCAGGATTTAAAAGACCAAGATTACATTCAAAAGCATAACCTGGTTATGGTAACTAAACAAGGTCAGGTTAAGAAAACTTCGCTGGAAAAATATTCTAAGCCTCGTGTAAACGGTGTTGCCGCTATTACTATTAAAGAAGGTGATGAATTACTAGGTGCTGAGTTGACTAATGGTGAAAGCCAAATTATCCTGGCTGTGAAGTCTGGTAAGTTAGTTCGTTTTGAAGAAACTAAAACCCGTCCGATGGGAAGAACCGCTTCAGGAGTACGTGGAATTACACTAAAAGACGATACTGATGAAGTAATTGGTATGGTTACTGTTGATAAAAACGATATTAGCGATTCGCAAATTTTAGTGGTAACCGAAAATGGATACGGAAAACGTACGAAATTAGTTGATGAAGATGGTGAAGATGTTTACAGAATTACTAATCGTGGAGGAAAAGGTGTTAAAACACTTAATATCACCGAGAAAACAGGTAAATTGATTTCGATAAGCGCTGTTACTGATGCCGATGATTTAATGATTATCAATAAATCAGGATTAACTATCAGAATGGCTATTGAAGATTTACGTGTTATGGGACGTGCTACTCAGGGTGTTAAACTCATCAACCTGAAAGGAAATGATTCTATTGCTGCAGTTGCCAAAGTGATGAAAGACGATGAAGAGCAGGTAGTTGTTGATGAAGATGGTAATGTTATCGAAGATGCAATTATCGAAAGAGTAAAACCTGTTTTAGAAGTCCTTGAAGACGACGGAGCTGTAGAAGATGACGAAGAAGATGACGAAGAAACTCCTGAGGATGATGAAGATGATGCTGATGACGATGACGAGGCATAAATTGTAATTAAAAAGTATTAAAAATTAAAAATAAATTTTATGAAAAGTAAATATGTAATGTTGGCATCGGCTTTAGTGTTGTCGGTAGCTACTTTTGCTCAGAAAAAAGAATTAAAAGCTGCTGAGAAGGCGGTAAAAGACGGAGATGCTAAAGAGGTATTAAATCTTTTAAAAGCGGTTGAACCTGTATTAGCTAATGCAACAGATGAAGAAAAAGCACAGTATTATTTTTTAAAAGCAAATGCCTATTTGGATTTGGTAGATAAAAAAGTAGATACAGATGCAAATATGGCAATAGCGGCAGATACTTATAAAGAGTTAATTGCTGCTGAAAAAGCTTCCGGAAAATTAAAATATTCTTCTCAAGCAGCTACTTCAATTACTAAAATTAAAGGCTTGTTAATTAACAGTGGAGTTGCGGCAACAAAAGAAAATAATAATCTGGAAGGTGCTAAAAAATTGTACGAAGCTTATCAATTAGATAAAAAAGATACCATTTATCTTTATTATGCAGCTTCAACTTATGTAAGTGCTAAAGATTATGATAAGGCGATGGAGTTGTATAATGAATTGAAAAAAATAAATTATTCAGGAAAAGGAACTGAGTATTTAGCTACCAGTAAAGTTAACGGTCAGGAAGTTGGATTTGCTTCAGCTGCCGAAAGAGACAGAGCGGTAAAACTAGGAACTCATGAAAAACCAAGAACGGAAGAAATTCCGTCAAAAAGAGGTGAAATCTACAAAAACATGGCTTTAATTTTAGTAGATCAAGGAAAAATTGCCGAAGCTAAAAAAGCAGTTGCTGATGCCAGAGTTACAAATCCTGACGATTCTTCTTTGATGTTGACTGAAGCTAACTTGTATTTGCAAACTAAAGATTTTGATAAATACAAACAGATTATTACAGAAGTATTAGCAAAAAATCCTAATGATGCAGGATTGGTTTATAACCTGGGAGTCATTTCTGCTAATGCAAATGACAATGTAGAAGCTGAGAAATATTACAAAAGAGCCGTTGAAATCAAGCCTGATTATACTAATGCTTACATAAACTTAGCCGTTTTGAAATTACAAAACGAGAAAGTACTTATCGAAGAAATGAATAAATTAGGTACTTCTGATAAGGATATGAAACGTTATGATGTGTTGAAAAAGAAAAGAGAAGATTTATTCAGAAGCACATTGCCTTATTTGCAAAAAGCCTATGAATTAGATCCTGAGAATACTGATATTGTAAAAACTCTTTCTGGTGTTTACAGCGCATTAGAAATGACTGCCGAAAAAAATGCCTTAAAAGCTAAAATGAAAAAATAAGCTTCAGTGATTTTTAATTCTAAAAGTAATTTTAGATAAAAGTCAACTAAACAGTAATTCCATTTGTAAAAGTTATTTCCGATTTTTGAGTTTTTCAGAAACTTGACTATTTCGGAAATAACTTTTTCTTTTTTATGTTCCTAAACTTTAGGTGGAAGAGTTTGATTTTTTTAATTCAATTGATTTCAATTTGGTTAGGCTTTATACAAATTCTGTTTACTTCTTACTAAGTAGTAGAAATCTACTCAAAATTGGATGTATAGTTCTTCTTTATAGCTATATTTCAATAAATAATAAATTAATATTTTTTTACAAAAAAAAAGAATAGGATGACTTTTTATTTCATTATAAACTGTTTGTTTCTAATCAATAATTTCAATAGTAAAAGTCAGTTGTAAAATCTTATAAAATTATACACCATAAAAAAAACCGAAATATGATATAAATCGGATTTTCAGATGGTGTTTGGTTTTCGGCTTAGTAGATCTAAAAAAGGAGCTATATCGTCATCGAAAACAAGGCGGTTTCTGGTGCTTTTCGTTTTAAATGCAGATCAAAAGCCATACAGATATTTCGAACATAGGCTTTGCCTTTATCGCTTACCTGAATTCCGTTTTCCAACATAATCAAAATGCCGTCTTTTTCCATTTCTTGCAGTTGTTCTAAAACTTCGGGGATTTCTTTGAAATAAGTGTTTTTTTCATCCCAAGTGGTTTCAAATTGACACATTAAATTCAGGATGTGTTTTCTAATGATAAGATCTTCTTCGGTTAATAAATGTCCTCTAAAAATTGGTAGTTTGTTTTGAGCTAAAGCTTTATAATAATCGTCTAGACTTTTTTCATTTTGCGCAAAACTGTACCAGCTGTCACCAATTGACGAAACGCCCAAACCTATCATCAGTTTGGTTTTTGATGAACTGTATCCCATAAAATTACGATGCAATTGCCCGTTTTTAAAGGATTGGTACAAACTATCAGTTTCCAGTGCAAAATGATCCATTCCTATTTCGTGGTAGCCATTTTTAAGTAATAATTCTTTTCCTATTCGGTACAACAGCCTTTTTTCTCTGTCTTTAGGGATATCTTCGTCTTTAAACCCACGTTGTCCGTTTCCTTTTATCCATGGCACATGGGCATAGCTGTAAAATGCCAGGCGGTCGGGTTGGAGGGATTTGGTTTTTTCGATTGTGTCCACTACATCTTCTATTTTTTGGAAAGGCAAGCCAAAAATTATATCGTGGCCTATAGAAGTATAGCCAATTTCTCTGGCCCAAAAAGTCACTTTGGCCACATTGTGGAAAGGCTGTTCACGATGAATGGCTTTTTGCACTTTTTCAGAATAATCCTGAACACCAAAACTCACTCTTCTAAAACCCAAATCGTAAAGCTTTTTTAGGTGTGCATGTGAAGTATTATTAGGATGTCCTTCAAAACTAAATTCGTAATCTTTGGCCTTAACAGCTTTGGCAAAAATTCCGTTGATCAATTCTTCGAGATTTTCGGTCGAAAAAAAAGTAGGTGTTCCGCCTCCTAAATGAATTTCTTTGATAATGGGCTGTTCGTTCAGCAGTTCGCAATACAAGTTCCACTCTTTTAAAACCGCCTGGATATAAGGTGATTCGACACTATGATTTTTGGTAATTCGCTTATTGCAACCACAAAAAGTACACAGGCTTTCGCAAAAAGGAAGGTGTATGTATAAACTAATTCCTTCTGTAGTATTGCTTTCCAGGAATGTTTTTTTGAAAGAGGAAACCCAATCCTGATAGGAGAAATCAGCTTCATTCCAGTAAGGAACTGTTGGATAACTGGTGTATCGCGGCCCGGGTACATTGTATTTTTGAATCAAAGAATTTTTCATGACACTTCTTTTTAATAAGCCAAAAATAGTTTGATTTGGGGCGAATTAAAATGACAATTATCATGGTTGGGAAATTAAGTTAGAAGTGGAAATCTGAAGAGGGACAAACATTGTGTAAAAAAAAACAGCAATTCTCAGTTGAAAATTGCTGTTTTATCTAGTTCCTAGTGTCTGTTTTTTGAATTTCTAACTTTCCACTTCTAACTTCTAACTTCTAACTTTTCCTGTTATTCCTGATTTAGATTTCTAAGTTGTTTTAGTTTTTCTTTCCAGGTATCTAAACTTTCTTTGTGGATAGCAATATTTTTGCGAACTTCCAGAACAATGGAGTTTTCTTTTTTAGCATTTTTAGTATTAGTAAAAAACTGAATGTTGTTTTCCAATTGGAAAATTTCGTTCTGAACTTCCTCGATTTTGCGAATGATAAAAATCTTTTCGTTTTCCAATTTTCGATTATCGCCACCTTCGGAAAGATTCTCAATTTTGTTAGCAAAACGCATCATATCCGAATCTTTTTTACTCAAGCTTAGTTTGTCAAAAAGTGCATCCAGTATTTTATTGAATTTTCCTTCGATATGTCTTCGGGTAAAAGGTACTTTTCCAAAAGATTTCCAAGTTTCAATATGCTGTTTTATAGCGTCTAAATCGGTTTTGTGTTCACCTATTAGTTGAAATTCTTTTAAAGACTCCAAGTAAGCTTTCTTTTTGTCAAAAGCTTCCATTTCCCCTGCATTTTCTTCGCTTTTTTGTTCTTTTAACCGATCAAAATAGTGGTTACAGGCTTCTTTAAATTCAGCCCAAACTTTATCAGAATATTTTCTTGGAACATGACCTATTTTTTTCCAGTCCTCCTGAATTTGTTTCATGATAGGAGTAGTGGCTGCAAAATCGTCACTTTCTTTTAGTTCATTTGCTTTGGCAACAAGTGCATTCTTTTTGGTAAGATTCTCGTTTTGTTCTTTTTTAATGTCTTTGTAAAATGAATTTTTAAAAGTATTAAAATTTTTAACAGCGGTTTTAAAAGCTGCCCAGGTCGCTTCGTTCACATCTGTAGGTACTTTTCCTGTAGAGAAAAAGCTTTCTCTCAAGGCTTCAACTTTTTCTATTTGAACTAACCATTGAGGATGAGCATTTACTTTTATAGTGGCTAACTCTTCAATTTGAGCAATAATAGCATTCTTTTTTTCCAGATTTTCTTGCTCAGTTCCTCTTATTTTTTCAAATAAAATTTCGCGTTTGTCGTGCATTTTTTTAGTCAAATCACTAAATTGATTCCAAATAACATCGCGATGTTCTCTGGAAACAGGTCCAATTTCTTCTTTCCAAATACGGTGTAAATCCTGTAATTCTCTAAAAGCTTTGTTGATATCCTGTTCGTGAAGTAATTCTTCTACACGGGCAATAATTTTTTGTTTTTGCTCTAAATTGTGTTTGAAATCCAAATCTCTGGCTTCACGATCTAAATGCAGATAATCGTAAAAATTCTCAACATGAAAATGGTAGTTGTTCCAAACGTGGTTGTATTTATCCTTTGGGATTGATCCTGCATTTTTCCAGCGTTCTCTTAATTCGTTGAAATGTTTTAGGGTATCCTTGATGTTTTCATTAGGATTAATTAGTTCTTTTAGCTCTTCAACAATTGCTAAACGGATTTCTAAATTGGTTTTTAGATTGTTTTCTAAACTTTTAAAATGGGTGTTTTTATTATCCTTATATAAATTATAAAGTTGGTCAAATTTAGATTTTAAAGGAAAATGATATTGAAATTCTTCTGTTGTGTCCGGGTTTTCGGTATGAAAATCTTCTTTTTTCTCTTCGATAAAATGATTGTATTTTGAGAAAAAAGCTTTTTTAATTTCTTCAACATGGTCACGTATTGACATGACTTTTTCATTTGAAACCAGTTTTTGCAATTCATTTACTAATGCCTCCATTGATAGTGTATCGTAATCGAGCATTGGAATTTCATGACGGGCTTTTAAGGTTTCGTCCTCATGTTCTTCAGCATTAGAAGCCTCAATTTCGTTCAAAGCCTGTTGCTTTTCGCATATTTCTGTTGCTTCATCCGCCTCTTCTATGGCTGGGTTATTATCCATTTCAGGATTAGTTGTAGCTTGATTGTTCGCTTGAACATCAGTGGCTAAGTTTCCTCCGTCTGACTCATTCTGTGACTGAGGCAGGTTATCATTCGTTGCTTCTAACATTTTTTTAAATGTTTAAGGTTGTTTAAATTGGTTAAATCGATTGGAAAGATACTAAAGGTCTGTTGAAAAACAAAATAAAAGCTTTGTTTATTAGTTGGTTTCCTTAAAAAAAGGATTGCTTTTAAGTGATTTTTGTAGTTTTTTTACAGTAGAAATAAGTTTTTTAGTTCTTATTAAAAATAAACTGCCTCGGAGCAGAGCCCACGTGGTATTAGAAAAACAACTGCAGATTCGCAGATTTTCATATTATAATCTGCGAATCTGCGGTAAAAAACGAAGCAGAGCTTCCAGGAAATTAAACCTAAAGAGATTAAAACTTTATTGTGAAACTATAGTTCTAAAAGTCAGGTTAATTCTGGGTTTGTTAATCTTTGTAGTAGGAGGAAGGCGGTGCAGCCAGTGTGTCTGGGTTTGGTCTTTCATAACCAGAAGACTTCCGTGTTCTAAGATTAGGGAAACATTCTCTTTGGTAGTTTTGTGTTTAAAGGCAAATTTTCTTTGGGCACCAAAACTCAATGAAGCAATCGCTCCGTTTTTCTTTAAATCTTTTTCAGCATCGCTATGCCAGGCCATACCTTCATTGCCATTGTGGTATAAATTGAGCAAACAGGAATTGTAGGTTTCTCCTGTTTTTTCTTCTGTTAAGGCTTTTAATTCCAGCAGTTCCGGAGTCCATAGAAGAGCTTCTTTGGTAATTTTTGAATAGCTGTATTTAAAGTTGGTATCAGCATACCAGGCCACTTTTCGTTTGGTGGTAATGAGTTGACCAAAAATAATGGCTTCGTCATTTTTCCATTCGATATTTTCCATTAAACGATTAAAAAAATAATCTGCTTTGGCATAATCCATGATTTTTCCATAGTACAATACTGTTCCGTCTTGGGGTAGTAGATTAGTGTTTGGATTAAATTCAGGATTAAACAGATCCATAATTTTTACTATTTAGTTCTTAATAGAGTTATTGGTCTTGTCGGTAAATTTCGAACTGTTTTTTAGATAATCGTTTTTGCAACCAGAGTATTAATTTTATTTTATCAGATGTCTTAATCTCTTTTTTACTCTGATATATAAGTACCGGAACAACTTTTAGACTATCGGTATTTTCATTAAAACGATGATTTGAAATAGAGATATTTTCAATAGCAGGGAATAAAATTTTTATTTCGGCTAATAATGCTTTGTTTTCAAAATGATTAGCTTCTATTTGTTTCTTTAAATTTAAAATAGTGATGTCTTTTTGACTTAAAGCTGATTTGTTGGAATTAATTTCGTTTAGAATATCATTTTTTAGATCAGTAGTGTCTTGTTTGATGATGAGTTTGGTATTGTATAGCTCGTAATTTTTTAAATTGTTATTGAGTTCCTTGATTTCTTGTGCTGTAAAACGTTTAGAAAGAAATCCTAATTCAAGAGTTTTAGGATTTTTATTGAATTTAGTTTTTTGATAAACTATTGTGATTCCTTTTTCGGTAAATTCTTTTTCGGTAAAAAGAGTAATTTGCTGTTTGTATTTTTTTTCTTCAAATAACTGATAAGCAAAATAAATGCTGGGAATAATAAAAATAATCAATAAGAAGGTTATGTAATATTTAACTCTTTTTTGGTGTTTTTCATCCAATTGTTTTTTGATTGGATAGTTTAGAAATTTGACAATAAAAAAAGTTGAAATACAAATAAAAATGCAATTGATGGAATAGAGGTATAATGCTCCTAAAAAGAATTTAAAGTTGGCTGTTGCCAAACCGTATCCTGCCGTACATAAAGGAGGCATCAAAGCGGTAGCAATGGCAACTCCCGGAATAGGGTTCCCTTTTTCGACTCTGGTAATTGCAATTGCACCTACTAAGCCTCCAAAGAAAGCAATAAGGATGTCATAAATATTTGGTGACGTTCTGGATAAAAGTTCGGGTTGTGCTTCTTTGAACGGACTGATGTAGAAATAAACAGTTGAGACCAATAAACTTACAATGGTTGCAATTAAAAGGTTTTTTAAAGACCTTTTCAATAATCCAAAATCATATATTCCAAGTCCAAAACCTGCTCCAACAATCGGTCCCATCAATGGAGAAATAAGCATTGCACCAATAATAACAGCAGTAGAATTGACATTTAAACCAACTGAAGCTACTACTATGGCACAGGCTAAAATCCATAAGTTAGAACCTCTAAAGGAGACATTTGTCTTTACATTGTCTAAAACTTTAGATTTGTCTTCTTCTCCTTTGTCAAGATTAATATAGGCAATAATTTTGTTGATTATATGGCTCATTATTTTTTCTTTAAGTTCAGTTTTAATAACATAAAACCAATACAACCGGCAATTAATGATGCAATTAGAATGATAAATTTAGCATTGTTAATGATATGATGGTCAGTAAAAGCCAGTAAGGTTACAAAGATGGACATAGTAAAACCTATTCCACCCAGAAATCCTACGCTAATAATAGTTTTCCAGTTTAGATCTTTAGGTAGTTTACAAAGACCAATTGCAACAGCCAGAAAGCTAAATAAAGCAATTCCAATTGGTTTCCCTATTATTAAACCTAACATGATTCCTTTACTGTAATCTAAATTCAACGCAGATACAATATCAGGACTTAGAACAATGGCAGTGTTAGCTAAAGCAAATATAGGAAGGATAATGAAAGCAACCGGTTTGTGTAAAAAATGCTGTAATTTATACGAAATACTATTTTTAGTTCCGTCTCCAAAGGGAATTACAAATGCTAGCAACACACCGGTAATAGTGGCATGAATTCCGGAATTTAACATAAAATACCACATAACAACTCCTCCTGCCAGATAAGGAATCAGATTGTGAACTTTCATTCGGTTAAGGATGAATAAAAAGAGTAAAATTCCTAAGGCAATAGCCAGATTAGTCCAAAAAATAGTGCTGGTATAAAAGAATGCAATTACTAAAATTGCCCCTAGATCGTCGATGACAGCCAAAGCAGTCAAAAATATTTTTAATGATAACGGTACCCGATTACCTAATAAAGAAAGAACACCTAGTGCAAAAGCAATATCGGTGGCCATTGGGATTCCTGCTCCTGACTGTGTTGCCGTTCCGTAATTAAACATGAGATAAATACCCGCCGGAACCAGTATACCGCCTAAGGCAGCAAAAATAGGTAATAAAGCCTCTTTGATATTTGATAATTCGCCTATGTAAACTTCTCGTTCCAGCTCCAATCCAATTAATAAAAAGAAAATAGTCATCAAACCATCGTTAATCCAGTATTCAAGACTTTCAGTCCCTATTTGCATGTGCCAGGTGTGTAAATATTGGCTTGAAAAAAAGGAATTAGCAAGTAGTAAGGAAATCAGCGTACAACCAATTAAAACAAGTCCACTGGATTTTTCATTTTCAAAAAAATCTTTAAAAAGTTCTGATTGGTAAAGGCGTTTAATGGATGTTTTCATGTGAATTTGAATTATTATTGTCATTTAGTTAAAAAAAGGACTTTTTTTACTTGTATATTTATTAAAAATGTAGAGATAAGCAAAAATAACAAAATTAAAAGTAAAGAGTTGTTGTCAAAATGATAATGTTTTATTTTTATTTTTTTTCTAAAATAAAAAAAATGAGAAATAATTGAGTTCCTTTTTATTGAATTGTTGCAATAATTTTTGAATACAATTTTATCCCGTAAAAACATAGTTGGTTTTAATTCTTTTTAAATGAGTGTTTTAGATGGTATTTGTTTTTTGTTTTCATAGCTTTTTCATAAAACTATTATAATTCGGGCTTATTAATTTGTTTCCAATTAGTATTTTTGAATGGAATAACAAAAGTCCAACAAACTGAACCTAAATGAAAATAGTAATATCACCCGCTAAATCTCTGAATTTTGAAAAAGAATTGCCTACAAGCCAGTTTTCTCAACCTTTATTCTTAAAAGAGTCCAGACAAGTTCATAAAGTATTGAAACAACAATCGCCTAAGGATTTGTCCGAATTGATGTCTATTTCAGATAAACTGGCTGATTTGAACTGGCAACGAAACAAAGAGTGGAAAACACCTTTTACACCTGAAAATGCCCGTCCTGCCGTTTATACATTTGATGGCGATGTTTATACCGGTCTAGATGCTTACTCAATTCCTGTTGAAAAACTTGAAATACTGCAAGACAAATTAAGAATTTTATCGGGTTTGTATGGAATTTTGAAACCATTGGATTTAATGCAGGCCTACCGACTCGAAATGGGAACGAAATTGCCTATTGAGGATAAAAAAAATCTTTACGAATTTTGGAAAACAACTTTAACTCACTTCTTAAATAAAGAATTGAAAAAAGACGAATTGTTTGTTAATTTGGCCAGTAACGAATATTTCTCGGCAATTGATGCCAAAGTCTTGAAAGTTCCTGTAATTACTCCGGATTTCAAAGATTATAAAGATGGAAAACTGAAGATGATTAGTTTTTTTGCTAAAAAAGCAAGAGGAATGATGGTGCGTTACATTATTGACAATCATGTCGAAACTATTGATGAACTTAAAGGTTTTGATTACGAAGGTTATCAGTTTGATGCTAATTTATCCAAAGGAAATCATTTGGTTTTTACACGATAAAAAAAATCCCCAAAACTAGATTGCCCCCAAAAAGTTAGATACTATTTGGGGATTTTTTTGTTTTAGAGCGGTTTAATTTTTAACGATGATTTTGTCAACAGAAACAAAATTTCCTGTGCTTCCAAAACCTGTTCCGTCTTTTTTGTACCAATTTCCGTGTTCGCCCACTACAGTAACCGTTATGTTATAACTTCCTTTTGTTAAAACCGGGCTAAGGAATTTCAAAGAGTTTTCGGTGTATTTGCAATACATATCAATTGTGGACGATAGTATTGTTTTCCCTTTTTTGTTTTTGATAACAATAGCAGCATAACCGCCATCTACTTTTGAAGTGCCATAAAAACCAACTTGTCTTCCTTTAAAATCAACCGAAAAAGAAGCTCCTTTAGCATCAGATTGACTTATTTTGGACGATTTATCTTGTGACCAATTCCCTGAATATTGAATCGCTTTGGTATTGGTATTTTCAATTTCGGTTCCTTTTATCTTTGATGCAGACCAGGTGCCTTTTGCTATATCAATTTGCCAACTTTGTTTATAATCCAGAAGTGAAATACTGGTTTCGGTTACTAAAAGCGGTTGCCATACATAAGTGGCCGCCGAATTTTGACGAGGATAAGCCCAGCGGTCTCCCATGAACAGATAAGTTGTGTCTTTTGAACCGACTATTGGAAGTACAAATGTAGATTGTGAATTCCAGGTTAATGAATCTTTAGGGGCGAAAATACCTTGAGATTTCCAAGGTCCTTTTAGAGAAGGAGCTGTAAAATAATAATTGTCGTTTCGTTCCCATGAAGTTAGTTCAGAACCCAACCAAAAATAAGTATTGCCTTTTTTTATAATTACCGGAGCTTCACAATGCGATGTCATGTCTTTTACCAATTGTTCTGTTACACTTTTATAATCATCATTCAGCTTATATAAATTTCCTGAATGTGTAATAATGTAACCGCTGCCATCAGCATCCTGAAAAGTACCCATATCCCATTTTTTGATAGGTTTACCTTCAAAAAGCACAGGCCCTTGGAAAGTATATTCGCCATTGATGGTTTTAGAGGTGGCATAACCCACATATTGGTCTTTGTATTTCAGGTCATCGGCGTGCATGTACATGATGTATTCTCCGGTTTTAGGACATTTCATTACTTTTGGTCTTTCGCCAACACGATCAGGACCCAAAGCCCCTGATTTTTGTACAGCTAATGCCATTTTTTCAAATTTCCAGTTGTATAAATCGGTTGAAGAATAACAACTAAATCCATTAAAAGCATTATTATCGTCGCTTTTGTATTCTCCAAAAAGGTAGTATTTGCCGTTGTCTTTTACAATATTGGCTCCATGTGCACTTACCACATTTCCATTATTGTCAAACCATGGAATTCCCGAATAAATAGCGTCAATTTTTTCTTTTTGGGCTACTGCCAAAGTAGAAATGGTGAAAAATGCTATTGTTAGAATGGTGTTTTTATAGTTTTTTTGAAACATAAAATAGGTGTTTGATTACTTAACTTTAAAGTTTAAAACGTTTTCACTAATGTGTTTTTCTTCTCCTTGAATGGTTTCGGCAGTGACATTTTTAAGAGAAATGTTTTTTATAGGTAATTCTTTTTCACCTTTAATTCGGGAAATAAATTTCACGTTTTTTGCTGTAACATTTTTTAGAAAAACATTAGAAATAGGAGTCAGGCGACGTTCAACTGTTGGGACTAAATTTTTCCATTGGTACAAAACATCTGTTTCAATGCCAAGTACTCCAAAATCCATTTTGCTTCCTTTGATATTTTGTACATAAATATTTTTTACATAACCGCCCATACGTTCATTGGTTTTAATGAATACCAAATTGAACATTTTTGCTCCATCCAATACCTCGCAATTGTCTATAAAAACATTTTCTATTCCGCCTGATAATTCACTTCCTACAGCTAATAATTGGTGTCCGTTTTTAATGATACAGTCGCGAATGATTAAGTTTTTAGTTGGAGTTTTAGAGCGCCATCCTTCGGGATTTCTACCTGATTTTACAGCAATAGCATCATCACCCTGATCGAAAGTTACGTTTTCTACTAAAATGTTCTGACTCATTTCAGGATCAAAACCATCGTTGTTATGACCATGGGCATAGATGTTTAGATTTCGAACAATAATATCCTTAGAAAGGTACATGTGAACCGTCCAAAACGGACTATTGGTTATTGAAACTCCATCCAATAATATATTTTCGCTTCGGTTAAATTGAATAAATTGCGGCCGAAGATTAGCCGTATCGTTGACCATCACACGCTGTTCAACAGGAACATTTTGACCTGATAAATTGTACAGTCTTTTTAAACTATTCATGTGACCTGCGGGACGACCAGCCCATTTTTTCCAAAAATCCATCTTAGCCTTAATACCACCTTCGCCGGTAATAGCGATGTTTTTACATTGGTAAGCATAAATTAAAGGAGAATAATTGTAACATTCCAATCCTTCCCAGGTAGAATGAACAGCAGGTAAATAATCGTTTGGATTATCGGAGAAAAGCAGCAAAGCACCTTTGTTTAAATGTAAATTGACATTGCTTTTAAAGTGGATTTTTCCGGTAAGCCATTCTCCTTCCGGAATTACAACAATTCCGCCTCCCGCTTTGTTAGCAGCATCAATAGCTTTAGCGATAGCTTGGGTAGTTTTATTTTGGTCTCCTTTGATAGCGCCAAAATTAGTGATTAAGAATGTGGCACAATTACTAAAGTCAGGGGTTTTAATCTTAGTGGTTCCAAAAGGTGCTTTAACTTTTGTTTCTTTTTGAGTCACCTTTGGAGGATCAATATTGAAAGAATAAAGTGAAAGTGAAAGAATTAGCGAAGCACACAGAATAAATTTTTTCATTAAAAGGTAATTTTGGTTAATTATATAAAAACTGAAATAATTCAGTTGGGTTTTAATTACTTTCCATTTTTTTAATGGAGTAAGCAAAAATATAAAAGCCTTTAAAGAAAACTATCCTGATTAAAAACAGATACCCCGCTTAAATTGCTTCAAGCGAGGTATTATTATTTAGTAGCCTAATTTTTTATTGAGCAGGTTCTAAATTGGTGCTTACGGCAATTCTGTTCCAGGCATTGATCGTAACTACTGCCATGATAATTTGTGCAATTTGATTTTGGTCGAAAAATTCTTCGGCTTTTGCGTAAGTTGCATCCGATAATCCTTTGTTGGTAATCAAAGTGATTTCTTCGGTAATAGCTAAAATTGCTTTTTCTTTTTCGGTAAATAATTGGGTTTCGTGCCATGCATTTAGCAGAAAAATGCGTTGGGTAGTCTCTCCGTATTTAAGGGCATCTTTAGTGTGCATGTCGATACAAAAGGCACAACCGTTAATTTGAGAAGCACGGATTTTAATTAATTCTTTCTCAATTTTAGATAATTGAATAGTAGCTAAATAACCTTCTAAGGCATACATGGCTTTAAAAGCTTGGGGCTCTGTTTCGTTGATATTTACTCTCATTTTTTTATAGTTTTATATTTTAATAGAGCAAAGTTCAGCAATAAGAAACAGTAAAAACTTAAACTGGTTTAAGAACGCTTTTTTTTCCTGATTTCGCTTAAATATTCAGGGGAGAATCCCAGAAAAGAAGCAATGAGGTATTGTGGAATGCGTTGGACAAATTCGGGTTGGCTTTTACAAAGCTGTTCGTAAAATTCTTCTTTTGTAAAATCATATAGATATTTTATTCTCATTTGCGAAGCGGCATAAGCACGTTGATAGATGAATCTAAAATAGCGCTCCATTTTAGGAAATTTTTTTAAAAGTTTTTCCTGGGCCTCGCGCTCGATAAGCATTATTTCTGATTTTTCTACAGCCTGAATGTAAAAAGAGGTTGCTAATCCGTGTTCGTAGGCAATGTTATCGGTAATCCACCAGTTTTCTATGGCAAATTCGGTGGTTTGTTCAATTCCTTTGTCGTTGATAAAAAACTTTCTCAAACAGCCTTCAAGAACAAAAAAATGCGATTTGCAAATAGCGCCTTCTATAAGTAGGTTTTCTTTTCTTTTAACTTCTATAACTTTAAAAAAAGGAATGATGGCTGCAAACTCTTCTTCGTTGATTTGGATAAACTTTTCTAGATGAAGTCTGAATATTTCGAACATTGTTTTTTTAAAAAGGTGTTTTTAAGACTGTAGTTTTCCAAATTTAAGCATAAAAAATAGTTTTAGCACTATATTTTTTGTTAATGTCCGGGACTTTTTTTAATTCCAAATGTGTATATTTATCAGTAAATACATTGACTTAGACATGATTGTATGGAAGACAAAAAAACTACTTATGACGAATTATTAGTTAAGATAAAAAATCAGGAGCAAAAGATGAATAAAGCCAAGCGCTTGTATCTTTTTGTGAGTAGAATTAATCAGTTAATTGTTCGTATTCAGGATAGAAAGCAGTTGTTTCAGGAAGTTTGTGATGTTGCTATCGAAGTTGGTAAATTTAAAATGGCCTGGATTGGTTTGATTAATCCGGAAACTAAAGAAGTACTTCCGGTGAGTGTAGCTGGAGATCATCAGGATTATTTGTCAATAGTTAAAACTATTTCTCTTAGTTCTAAACAAAAAGGAGGTACAGGCCCCGCAGGAATTGCTATGCGAACAGCAAAATACAAGTTATGTAATGCTATTGAAGATGATCCAATTATGGAACCCTGGCGGGAAGAAGCATTGAAAAAAGGTTTTTTGTCAGTTATGGCTTTGCCTATTAAAATGTTTGACAAGGTAATAGGTGTTTTTGTTATTTATGCAGCTGAAAAAAATTACTTTGATGACGAAGAGATACAATTATTAGATAATGCAACTTCCGATGTTTCTTTTGCCTTAGAGTTTTTTGAAAAAGAAAAAATGCGAAAAAGAGCTGAGGAGGCGGTTGCTCAAAGTGAAAAACGATTCCATACTCTAACTGAGGTTTCTCCGGTAGGAATTTACAGAACCGATTTAACAGGAGCAACTACTTATGTCAATCAACGCTGGACACAAATTGTAGGCATCAACTTTGAGCAATCCATGGGCAGCGGATGGTATTTAGCTATTCATCCTGACGATCAGGTTAAATTATTTAATGAATGGAAAAAAGTAGTTAAAAACAGAGAAAAGTCATTGTTAGAATATCGTTTTGTTAAACCCGACGGAACAATTGTTTGGGTGATAGGTCAGGCAACTCCCGAAACAAATGCAGAGAATCAAATTATTGGTTTTATTGGGACAATTACCGATATAACGGAGCGTAAACTGGCTGAAGATAAATTTTTGAGTGCAAATAAAAAGCTCGAAGCCATAATTCAGGCTATTCCTGATATGATTTTTGAAATAGGTCTGGATAGCATTATTTATAATTATCATTCTCAAAACACCAATAGTTTGTTAATGCCTGTAGAACAGTTTATAGGCAAAAAAATTCCGGATGTACTTCCTCCCAATGCGGCTCAAACCTGTTTATATGCTTTAAAAGAAGCTTCCGAAAAGGGCTTTTCTAACGGAGAGCAATATACTTTGGAAATGCCGGATGGTCTTCATTGGTACGAACTGTCGATTGCACCCATGAAGGAAGAAGCAAACAAAGAACCTCATTTTATATGTATTTCCAGAGATATTACTGAGCAACATAAAATGAATGAAGAGATTCAAAAATCCAAAGAACAAGCCGAAGCTGCCAATAAATACAAAACCGATTTCTTAGCCAATATGAGCCATGAAATTAGAACTCCGCTCAATGGAATTATTGGTTTTACTTCGTTGTTAATGGAGACTAAATTAGAAGAAAAACAACAAAAATACATGTCAACCATAAATGAATCAGCCATGACATTAATGGATATTGTGAATGATATTTTGGACTTTTCTAAGATTGAAGCAGGAAAATTAGAACTTAAAATTGAAGAAGTAGATCTTTTTGCATTGTCAAATCAGATAATTTCATTATTTAAATACCAGGCAACTCAAAAGCAAATTGATCTGATTTTGAATATTGATGCTAGTGTGCCTCAGTTTGTTTTTGTTGATCTTTTACGATTAAAACAGATTGTAGTTAATTTATTAGGCAATGCCATCAAGTTTACCCAAAAAGGGCAAATACGATTGGATATTGAAGCTTTATTGCCTATTGAAGCTGATTATGTCCATCTTAGTTTTTCGGTAAAAGACACAGGAATAGGGATTAATCCAAAGAATCGAGATAAAATTTTTCACTCCTTTGTGCAGGAAGACAATTCAACAAGTCGTCAATTTGGAGGCACCGGATTAGGATTAGCTATTTCCAATCAGCTTTTAGAGTTGATGGATTCTAAATTACAATTAGAAAGTATTCCGGGAGAAGGAAGTAATTTCTATTTTTGCATTACTTTAAAAAAATCAAATTTTAAAATTCAACATCAATCACAATCAGAGAAAATGACTGTAGCGAAGCCAATTCCCGGAAGCAAGAAAGTTTTAATTGTAGAAGACAATAAGATTAATATGTTTTTGGCCAAAACACTGATTCAAAAAATTATTCCTGATTGCTCTATTTTAGAGGCTTTTGATGGGGAGCAAGCCGTTGAGCAATACAAAATCCAACAACCGGATATTATTTTGATGGATATTCAAATGCCTAATAAAAACGGTTTTGAGGCCACTTATGAAATTAGAAAAATCGAAGAAAACTCATTTACACCTATTGTTGCCCTGACTGCAGGAATATTTATTGAAGAAAAAGAAGAATGTTTAAAATCAGGGATGAATGATTATATAACAAAACCCATCATCCCATCTGATTTAGAAATTGTACTCAATAAATGGTTAGTGGGGTAATAAAACTTAATCAAAATTATTTTTTATCGGTTTTTATCAATGAGTTAGAGAGTAATCCGCCTATTAAGGCACCGTAGAGGGTGGCATTAATAGGTTTTGAAGTGATGACACAAGTTCCTGTAATACATCCCACATAGTGGTAATACAAATAGCCGGCTACTGCGCCAATTAATATTCCTACGAGTGTGATTATGATTGTTTTTTTGTTCATTTTATGCTTTTTTCAGAAATAACATTGATAATTGCATTTTTATCTAAAACTCCCGATTGTCTCCACAATTGCTTTCCGTTTTGGAATAAAATCATTGTGGGAACTCCACGCACCTGATATTGCGCAGCAACTTGCTGGTTTTTATCGACATCAATTTTTATAATGGAAATTTGCTCTCCTAATTGGTCTTTGACTTCTTTTAAAATCGGACTCAACATTTTGCAGGGACCACACCAAGTAGCGAAAAAATCGACTAAAATGGGTTTTTCAGATTGAATTAATTTATCGAAATTACTGTTCATAGTTGGGATTGTTAGTTGTTTTAGGATTCGATTTGGAGTATTTTGTATTTTTCGTCATAAGAGACTATTGTTTGTAGTTCCTGTAGCGGGATTTCTTTTTTGCTGATAATTAAAACTTCGGAAAAGTCAGTACTCATACTTACATTTAAAACCTCGTTAATGGCTGAAAATTTTGTTGACACAGTTTCCATACAACCGCTACAAGTAATTCCTTCGAAGCTATAAAGGCGAACCTGAACAGTACTATTCTTTTTAAATTCAAAAAACAACTCTGAATTTTTTCGTGGTTCTGCCGAATTTTTTGCCATTTCTAATTTTGTGAAAACAAAAGCCTCTTTAAAAAGCATTTCATATTCGTTTTGGCTTCCGCCAAAAGGAGGACTTACTTCAAAAGTTCGATTGAACAATAATCCCGAAAGTATTCCGCCATCAGCTAGAAGCTGGTGCATTTTCCAAACGTATTTTTGACGTAAAAATGGTGGTAATGCACAGAAAAAAGTTTGTTCGATAATGAGATCATATTCTCCTTGATGTTCAAAAAAATCACCTAATACAATCTTGATATTCGGATTATCAGCAAATTTTTGTTGCAGCATCGCTACTAATGTTGGCGCAATATCAATAACAGTAATATTGGTAAAACCTTTTTCTAAAAGATATTCGGCTTCATAAGTGTTGCCACATCCTGGAATTAAAATGCGGGATTCTTTGTTTACTAATGAGTCGATATAATTTTGAATAGGAGGGGCAATTGCACCTAAATCCCATCCGGTTGCCTGAGCTTTGTACTGCGTATCCCAGTGTTTCTGATCTAAAGGACTTTCGCAAGATATAGTACAGCATTGTTCATTATTCATAACAGTAATATTTTTATACTTTAAAAGCTTATTCATGACATTCGTATTTTTATCAAATGTCATGAAAGCATAGTTATGCAGAGTTACAAAAGATTTTGTAACCCAAATTTCATCTCTTAATTTTGTTGCTTTTAAGCATCTAATTAGCTTAGTTTTTCTTTATTCTTTTTGTAAGTATCAATTCCCCAGGGAGTATAAAAAGGGCAAAAATTGATTCCTACAGTAATTAATAACATTCCGGCAAAAGCCATTGCAGCAATTCCTAAATTCCCCGGAATGTTTCCTGTAAAATACAATACTGCAATTGCTACTGCAATAGTCACACGGATTGTTTTGTCTGTTTTTCCCATATTATGTTTCATGATTTCTAGAATTTAAGGGTTAAAAATACTGGCTAATCATAATACAAATTTAAGGATTAATCGTCTTAAAATCAATAATTTAGTTGTTTAATGTTTTGCTTTGGCATACAAAATCAGTTTTAGGAACAGTCGTTTTTGAAATAGCATTAAAACCTCCTTCAATCTCGGTAAAATTTCTAAAACCTCTGGCTTGTAAAATAGATGCAGCTATCATACTGCGATATCCTCCGGCACAGTGCAGATAAAAATTTTCCTGTGGATTGATATCTTTAATCCAATCATTGATATAAGCTAATGGTTTTGAATATGCTTCTTGAACATGTTCGGCAGCGTATTCACTTTCTTTACGAACATCGATAATTTTGCTTTCGCCAATTTTTACTTCATGGGCAAATTGTTCTGCTGGAATTCGATTGATGGTGTCGATTTCAAATCCTGCTTCCTCCCAAGCTTTAAAACCACCTTTAAGATGACCAATAATGTTATCAAAACCTACACGGCTCAGGCGGGTTACGGTTTCTTCTTCCTGATCAATTTCGGTAACTAAAATAATAGGTTGTTTTACATTGGCTATCAACGCACCTACCCAAGGAGCAAAATCGCCTTCGATACCAATATTAATGGACTGCGGAATAAAACCTTTGGCAAAATCAGCATTTTTACGGGTATCTAAAATTAAAGCACCAGAATCTTCGGCAACGGCTTCAAAATCTTTGGCTTCAATGGCTCTCATTCCGTGGTTTAAAACCGATTCAAAACTTTCATATCCCTGTTTGTTCATCGCCACATTCATCCCAAAATAAGCAGGTGGAGGCAATAGTCCGTCGGTAACTTCTTTGATAAATTCAGTTTCGGTCATATTGGCTCTCAAAGCATAATTAGTGGCTTTTTGATTTCCAATGGTCGAAACAGTTTCTTTACTCATATTTTTACCGCAGGCACTTCCGGCTCCATGTGCAGGATATACAATTACATCATCCGGCAAAGTCATGATTTTATCTCTTAATGAATGGTATAAAGTTGCTGCTAATTGTTCCTGAGTCATGTGAGCGGCTTTTTGTGCCAAGTCAGGTCTTCCTACATCGCCAATAAATAAAGTATCACCGGAGAAAATAGCATGTTTTTTGCCATTTTCATCAATTAGCAAATAAGTAACACTTTCCATGGTGTGCCCCGGAGTGTGTAAGGCTTGTATTGTAATGTTTCCAATGTTGAATTCCTGACCATCAGTTGCAATAATAGCGTCAAATTCAGGTTTGGCAGTTGGCCCATATACAATTGGAGCCGCAGTTTCTTTGCTCAAATCCACATGTCCTGAAACAAAATCGGCGTGGAAATGGGTTTCGAAAATGTATTTTAGTTTGACCTTATCACGTTTTAAACGATCTAAGTAAGGTTGAATTTCGCGTAAAGGGTCTATAATTGCCGCTTCGCCATTTGAAGTAATGTAATAAGCACCTTGAGCAAGGCATCCAGTGTATATTTGTTCGATTTTCATAATCACTATTTTAATTTGATGTAACAAAGATAAAGTTTGCCTGAGCGGGATATAGTGACTAAAGTTACAGAAAGAATTTTAATTGTCAGTTTTCTAAAAATGGAGAAAAAAAGTAAATTAAAATGGATTTTTCATGAGGGTTTTTAGAGGCATTTGAATTAAATTTGGGCTATCAAAAAAAACTCCTTTCCAATGGAAGAAATGCTCTTTTATGACCGAATGCAATTTGCGTTTACCATTACCTTTCACTATTTATTTCCACAGTTAACAATGGGACTTTCGTTAATCATTGTTTATTTCAAATGGAAATTCTTAAAAACAAACGATCCACATTACAATAAAGCCACACATTTTTGGATGCGCATTTTTGCACTCAATTTTGCTATGGGTGTAGTTACAGGAATCCCAATGGAATTTCAGTTTGGAACCAATTGGGCTAAATTTTCGGAACTAACAGGTGGAATTATCGGGCAAACTCTGGCTATGGAAGGCATGTTTTCCTTCTTTCTGGAGTCTTCTTTTTTAGGGATGTTTTTATTTGGTGAAAAAATTCTCGGACATCGATGGCATTTTGTAACCGGATTATTGATTTGTTTGGGTTCCTGGGCCAGCGGATTTTTGATTATTGCTACGCATTCCTGGATGCAGCATCCGGTGGGTTATGAAGTATTGGAAAACGGAAAATTTGTATTGACTAATTTTTCGGCTTTGTTTACCAATGTGTGGTTGTGGCCTTCGTATTTACACAATCAAATGGCATCTATGGTGACGAGTTCTTTTGTCGTAGCAGGAATTGGAGCTTTTTATATTTTGTTAAACAAAAATGTTTCTTACGGAAAATTGTTTTTGAAAACAGGAGTTGTTTTCGGATTGATTTCGAGTATTATTGTTGCGATGCCAACAGGAGATTTATTGGCTAAAAACGTGGTAAAACACCAGCCGGTAACTTTTGCAGCTATGGAGGGAATTTTCCATACGGAGAAAAAAGGAGCCGAAATTGTTCTTATTGGGCAGCCAGACGTAAAAGACAAAAAACTGGATAATAAAATTGCAGTGCCTAATGTGTTGAGTTTTTTAACTTATGGCAATTGGGATACTGAAGTGAAAGGATTAGATCAATTTCCAGAAGACACACACCCAACCAATATTTCTGGTTTGTACTATGCTTATCATATTATGGTGGGTTTAGGAACGCTTTTTATTGGCGTGATGGTGTTGGCCGCTTTTCAATTGACTCGCAAGCAATTGTTTCAAACCAAATGGCTTTTGTGGGCGTTTTTATTCCTAATGCCATTTCCTTATATCGCTAATATTACGGGTTGGTACACGGCAGAATTAGGGCGTCAACCTTGGTTAGTGTATGATTTATTGCGCACTGCCGATGGGGCTTCACCAACGGTTTCCTCCGGGAATACCTTATTTACGCTGATGGGGTTTGTAGGTTTGTATGCCTTGTTAGGAATGTTGTTTGCTATTTTAGTTGGAAAAATTATTTATCACGGTCCTGAACCAAAACATTCTTAATTTTTTTTAAAATAAACCATTAAGAAGTTAAGCTTAATTAAGTATTAATTTTTCTTAATTTCTTAATGGTTTAAAATGAATTTATAAAATATTTATTTGTCAAAAAATATAAAAAATAAACTATGGAATTCTTTTGGTATGTTGTATTAATTGGCATTTTGGCGACTTATTTAGTGCTGGATGGTTATGATTTTGGAGCGGGAATCATTCATTTGTTTTTTGCCAAAACAGAGAAAGATAAAAAAGCAATTACGAATGCTATTGGACCTTTTTGGGATGCCAATGAAGTGTGGCTGATTGCCGCAGGTGGTGTTTTGTTTTATGCTTTTCCTACCTTGTATGCAGCTTCGTTTAGCGGATTTTATTTACCGTTAATGATGATTTTGTGGTTGCTTATTTTTAGAGCGGTAGGATTAGAATTGCGAGGCCAAATTCACAATCACATGTGGGAAGCAGTTTGGGATAAAGCCTTTGGAATCGCTAGTTTCTTGTTGGCTTTGTTTTTCGGAATGGCATTAGGAAATGTTGTTCGCGGCGTAAATCTCGGGATGGTAACGAACGGTGTTTCTACTCAGGAACCGCATTTTTTCTTCCTGCCGTTGTGGAATCCTAGTTTTAGTCCGGAAGCGGCTGAACTAGGAATTATCGACTGGTTTACGCTTTTTCTGGGCGTGGTAAGTGTGGTGGCTTTGATGATTCATGGTGCTAACTGGATTATTTATAAAACCAATTCGTCTTTGAATACGCAATTAAAAAATGTGGTTTACAAAATGAATTTTGTTCTGTTGGCATTGGTAATTGTTTCACTTTCTGTTTGGCATATAATTGAGAAAAAACCTTTTCATAATTTTATTGATAACCCCATCCTTTTTATTTTTCCGCTGATTACATTTGTGGGTTTGTTTGGGTTATTTAAAGTCAGAACTTTTAAGAAAGATGGCACCGGATTTTTGTTTTCGACTCTTTTCCTCGTTGGCGGATTTACATCTACAACAGCTTCTATTTTTCCGGTCGTATTGCCTTCAACTAATAACGTTAATCCTTCTTTGACCATTTACAATGTTGCCAATGGCGAATATGCCTTATCAGTAGGTATATATTGGTTTGCTATTGCATTAGCTTTGGTAATTGGCTATTTTATTATTCAATACAAAGTCTTTAACGGGAAAATGGATGATGTGGGTTATGGGGAGCATTGATTTTACGAAGTTTTGATTGTAAATAGGTTTAAGATTTAACTAAAGTGTTTTTAATAAAATGAGAAGGTTTCTATTGCTACTATTAGGTCTTTTTATTATGATTTCATGTAATGAGAACAAGAAAAAAGATATAGAGAAATCAAATGTTGTTAACAGAAAAATAATTATTTCAAAAGATAAGAAATCTAAAGATTTGTTATCAGCAGTAAATAGCGACACTTTAGTTATTAATTATAAATGTGCAGTAATATACGAGCCAACAGAAAAGAGTATTCAAAGGAGTAAAAAAGATGTTAATGAAGAAAACTTTGATATTGGTTTAGATGATGTTCTTTTTTATATCAGTGAATCCACAGAATATTTAGAATCAAAGAAAATAAAAGTTATTACAACTGAAAATAATAAAATTTTGAAATTCAATTCAAATGATAAAAATATGACAATTATAAATCTTGATTTGGAAAAAGAAATGTTTGGAATTTATTTATTTGACCCAAAACAAAAACCAAAAAAGGTTAATATAATAGACATAAGTGATGAATTTGAATCTTATATGAAATAAAATATGATTATCTAAAACAACTAATTTTAATATATCTTTGCCACTTTCTGCCTTTTGGCAAAATCAATATCAAATGAATATAATAGCAGTCATTCCCGCCCGTTACGCTTCCACAAGATTCCATGCTAAATTAATGCAGGATCTTGGCGGAAAAACAGTCATTTTAAGAACCTATCAAGCCGCAGTAAACACTAATTTGTTTGATGATGTTTTTGTAGTAACGGATTCGAATTTAATTTTTGACGAAATTGTTGCTCATGGTGGAAAAGCCATTATGAGTATCAAAGAGCATGAATCGGGGAGTGACAGGATTGCTGAAGCGGTTGAAAATCTGGATGTGGATATTGTTATCAATGTACAGGGAGACGAACCTTTTATCAATGCCGAACCTTTAAAAGAAGTAATCGAAGTTTTTAAAAACGATTTGGATAAAAAAGTAGATTTAGCTTCGCTGATGTATGAAATCAAAGATGAGGAAGAAATCAACAATCCTAATAATGTAAAAGTGGTTGTGAATCAAAACAATTTTGCCTTGTATTTTTCACGTTCGGTTATTCCGTATCCAAGAGAGCAAAATGTGGGTGTGCGTTATATGAAACACATCGGGGTGTATGCTTTTAGAAAACAGGCTTTGTTGGATTTTTATCATTTGCCAATGAAATCTTTGGAAGCTTCTGAAAAATTAGAGCAACTACGCTATTTAGAATTTGGCAAACAAATTAAAATGGTCGAAACTACTCATGCCGGAATTGGTATCGATACCAAAGAGGATTTAGAAAAAGCCCGAAAAATTGTTTAGTTCTTAAGTGAACGTTTTTTTTTTTGCCACGAATTCACGAATAAAAATATAATTTGTGAATTCGTGGCTTTATTTTTAAGAACAGTGTTTGTTCTGGTTTTTTAATCTAATTTTTCAATCACAATTAATTCGTTATGTATTTCAACTCTTGGAATTGTTTTGATTGAAAAATATTCTGTTTTAAATTCGTTAATCAATTTTTGATTGCGAAGATTCTCTTCAGGGCTCAGAAGCATCGTGTTGAAAAGGATAAAACCTTTACTTTTTAATAAAAAGCAAATTCTGTCTATAAAAAAAGATTCGAATAGGAAATTTGGCATTTTGGTATCCTGAAAAATATCAACAATAATTAAATCGTATTTATCTTTAGTTTTTAAAACAAATTCAAAAGCATCATCAATTACTATATTGAGTTGCGGAATTTTATCCAATTTAAAATATTGATTTGCTATTTTTATCATTTCGGCATCAATTTCAACTCCTGTAATTTTTCCTGAAAACTGAATGTCGTCCACCAAAGTTTTGATGACACTTCCTCCGGCAACACCAAGTATTAAAATGGATTCCATCTTTTTTATTTTGGCAAAGCCAATATTTTTCAAACCTAATTTCAAAATGCGTTGCAAACTTCCGTATGAATAATTAGTGTTTAGGGAATCCATAACTAAATCACCATTAGCCCAGGTAATTTCTATAGATTGGCTCAAAGCCGATTTTTGGCTATAAATTTTTATAGGGTAGAAATAGCTAAGTAATCGTTTAATCATGAATGACTTTTTATCAAAAATAGCTTTTATATTTTTAAACTAAGGATGGATTTTCTGTAAAAAAAATATAATTTTTTAAAACCGAGCAATTGTTTTTTTCGTAGATGATATAAACTTTAAAATTATAGTTATGAAAAATCTACTCTTCTCTTGTGCTATTGTAGCAATGTCATTTGTTTCCTGTGATAATGATGATACTCCAATGAGTAATCCCGAATTGACAATGGTAACATCAAGTAATACTTCAGGAAAAGTAACTTATGTTGATTTATTAGAGCCAACTGCAATGGTAAAGTCATTTACTATCTCCTCTTTAGATGCTGAGGGAATTTCGTATAATCCTAAATCAGATACGTTAATTGTTGCTTCTCGTACTAATAATAGACTGGAGGCTTATTCGGGGGTTAAAGCTGCTGCAATATCGGGTTCTACTTCGCTAACATTGTCTCTGAACGGTTCTAATCTCGATTTTACTAATGCCAGGGAAACAGCGGTTTCGGGAAACAAAATTATTGTTGCTCAGGATGAGTCGGTTTCAAATGGCCTGGTTAATAAACTATTGGTTTATCAAAAAACTTCGTCAGGATTTACGCTTTTAAATTCTTATACCGTTAATTTTAAATTATGGGGAATACACATGGAAGGTAACGATCTTTATGCGGTGGTAGATTTAACGGGAGATATTGTTCAGTTTAAGAATTTTATGAGTAATGCTTCCGGAGCTATAACAGCTACTAAACGTGTTACTATTGAGGGGCTTGTAAGAACGCACGGAATTACGTATTCAGCCAAAGATAATTTAATGGTTTTGACTGATGTTGGGGCTGCTGCTTCTGATTCTGATGGCGGATTGATTTTTATCAAAAATTTCATGAGTGTTTTTGCAGCTACAGCTAATATGGGAACTATTAATATGAGCAACCAAATTAGGATTTATGGTCCTAACTCGCAATTAGGAAATCCGGTAGATGTGGGTTATGATTACGTTACCAATACGACTTATGTGGCAGAGCGATTAAATGGAGGAGGAAAGGTTTTGAGTTTTGCTAAAGCAACAGTATCTGCTGATGCTACACCTTTGACTGTAAGATCAGAAGCTGGTGTAACTTCAATTTTTGTTATAAGAAAGTAGAAGTAGGTTTTACTTGTTTTGAATAGTCCTAAATGTGAATAAAAAAGCATTTAGGGCTATTTTTTTTGATTTGGATTAAAGGTTTTAAAAGTGCCGTCTTTATAGAAAAACACTATTTTTTCAATATCTTCTTCAAATAAATTTTTAATCATTTCATTTGAATGTTGGGGTAAAGTAGTTTTTGTTTCTTCGATAATACTTTTCGAAAATAAATCTTCAGCAATAGCAGGGTTTGGATTTATTGATAAAGGAATGGAAGTGGAGTTGATTGTTGATTCTGATTCAGTTGCTGTCAAATTGTTTTTAGGAAAATCACCTTTGCCATTTAAAATCCAATACAAATCTACTTCAGGATACACATCCAGAATTTTGAGGATAAAATCCAGACTTGGTTTATTTCTTCCCGAAAGGAGATGGGATAAACTGGAGCGTTGCACACCAATTCTATCGGCAAATGCAGAAGCGTTGATGCTGTAATAATCCAGTATAATTTCGAGTCTTTTTATAAAATCGTCAGTGTTTACCATTGTAAAATGAAGTTTGAAATACGGTATTTACAAATGTAACCAAAACTAGTTTGGATTACAAATTTACAGTTGTAAATCGATGTTAAATATCTTTAGTAGTTTATATTTAGGTTTAATTGTTTCTGCTTAAGTTACTGAAATAATTGTATTTATATATTGTTTTAAAAACGAATAACATTTGTTAACTGTTTTGAATTGAGCTTGTCTAATAAGGCTAGAAAAACTGTTTACAATATTAAAACAATTCAATAAAATTCAGTTTACAAATGTAAAAATAAAGATGTTTACTTTTGTAAATCAAATATATTAGATTATGAATTTAGAGCAGTTGTTTCTTGACAACAAGGAAAAAACGATTGAAGGCAGGTATTTGACATTAGAGTCTATTGAGCCTATTTTGAAAAGAATTAATACAGATAATCAACTTTCGGTTATTGGAAAATCAGTTCAGGGAAGACCAATTTATAAGTATGTTATTGGTGCCGGAAAAACTAAAATTTATCTTTGGTCACAAATGCATGGTAACGAAAGTACCACTACAAAAGCATTATTTGACTTTTTAAATGTGTTGCATAGTGGTTCTGATTTGGCCAAAGAATTATTGAGTAGTTTTACTTTTTGTTGTTTACCTATATTGAATCCTGATGGAGCTACATTATATACTCGTGCTAATGCCAATGAAATTGATTTAAATAGAGATTCACAAGATCTTACTCAACCGGAAAGTAAAGTTTTGCGAGCGGTTTTTGAGGAGTTTAAACCTGATTTTTGTTATAATCTTCATGATCAGCGAACTATTTTTGGTGTTGCTGATACCGGAAAACCCGCTACGGTGTCTTTTTTGGCGCCTTCTTATAATGAAGAAAGAGAAATAAATGATTCCAGACAAAAAGCTATTAATCTGATTGCCGGAATGAATGCTGTTTTGCAGGAATTTATTCCGGGGCAAATAGGTCGATTTGATGATTCATTTAATATTAATTGTATTGGCGATACCTTTCAGTATTTAGGAGTGCCAACAATTTTGTTTGAAGCAGGTCATTTTCCGGGAGATTATCAAAGAGAAGTTACCCGAAAATATGTTTTTATGGCGTTGGTTTCGAGTTTCACAATACTTAACGAAAACGTTATAGAAATTAATAGAACGGAGGATTATTTGAATATTCCTCAAAATAAAGTCGTTTTTTATGATTTTATATACAAAAAGGTTAAAATAAATTATGACGGTATTGAAAAAATAACGAATTTTGCTGCACAGTATAAGGAAGAATTGGTTGATGGTAAAATCAATTTCAACGCTTATGTTGCCAGACTTGATGATTTAGAAGGATTCTTTGGTCATGAGGTTTATGATGCTCAGGGAGCTCTTTATGAAGATGGTGGTGAAAATGTTCCTAAATTAGATCAAAAAGCAAATTTTAGTTTAGATAAAAAACTTAATTTTGTTAATGGACTGATAAAAAACTAATTTTTTGTACGAGTTTATCAATTTAATGTATATTTTTATGCTTTAAAATGATAATTAATAATATAATTAAAGAAATATGAGTAAGTTCCGTTTAGATGAAGTAGATCATCAGATATTAGACATGTTGATTGACAATACGAGAGTTCCGTTTACAGATATCGCTAAAAAGTTATTGATTTCTGCTGGAACAGTCCACGTTAGAGTTAAAAAAATGGAAGACGCAGGTATTATAATGGGATCCTCATTGGTTCTTGATTATGATAAATTAGGCTATTCATTTATTGCTTACGTAGGGGTGTTTTTAAATAACACTTCTCAAACTAAGTTTGTTTTGCAACGAATTAATGAAATTCCATTCGTAACTGTGGCTTCTGTAACTACAGGAAAGTTTAATATTTTCTGCAAGATTAGAGCTAAAGATACTAAACATGCTAAAGATGTAATCTTTATGATTGATGATATTGATGGTGTTTACAGAACTGAAACAATGATTTCTCTTGAAGAAAGTATCAACGACAAGAAGCGTTTGATGCATACTATCTTCAAAAATATGTAATCTAAGAACTTGAATGTTATTTTAAAATAATACCTCAAGTTGACTCTTGGGGTTATTTTTTTTCAAAACAACGATAAAATTAACTAAATAATTCAACAATAATTTATGTACACGCTCCCTAAAATTGAACGTTTTAAACAAAATGTTCTTTCTAAATATAATATTTACAACAGCGTTTTCATTACTTTACCTTTTGATTCTATAGACAATACAGGTGCTTTACTGCCTTTGTTCACAGAGGTTTGTGAAACAGGTTTTAGAAAAATGGAAACACCAAAGGAAATATTTGAGTTTTTCTCTAAAAAATATTTACATACTGACGTAGAGGCCGATAAAATTGATTTAATGTTTCGTTTTATCCAGTATATCGAACGTCAAATTGTATTGTTTGATGCTATAGAAGACGCAGCTTTTCCTATTGTAAATAATATGGAGGGACGTGGTTCTTTGAGAGATATTAAAGAAAAAGCGGATGCCAGAGGAAAAAATGAAGAATTAGTTGAGTTTTTAGAAAATTTTAATGTAAGACCTGTTTTAACGGCGCATCCTACACAGTTTTATCCAGGTGCTGTTTTAGGAATTATTAACGATTTGACTCAGGCAATTCGTGATAATAACTTACTTCAAATCAAACAGCTTTTAGCGCAATTAGGAAAAACTCCGTTTATCAAAAATGAAAAACCAAATCCTTTTGACGAGGCAGTAAGTTTGATTTGGTATTTGGAAAATGTATTTTATAACACCGCTGGTGATATGATGCATTATCTGGAAACTAATATTTCTCCGGAGGGAATTAAAAATCCGATTATCCAACTTGGATTTTGGCCGGGAGGAGACAGAGATGGAAATCCATTTGTAACTACTGATATTACTCTAAAAGTTGCTGACCGTTTAAGAACTTCTATTTTAAAATGTTATTATTTTGAAATGAGAGACTTAAAAAGAAAGTTAACTTTTCCTGGTGTAGATGTTTTAGTTGCTGAACTTGAAAATAAACTATATCGTTCTGTTTTTTATTCAAGAGGTGAAATCTACATTACCTTAGAAGAGTTTAAATCTCAATTAATTAAGATAAAAACCATTATTGTAGAGCAACATCAGTCTTTATATCTTGATGAATTAGAAGCTTTGCTTATCAAAATAAATCTGTTCGGATTCCATTTTGCTACTTTAGATATTCGTCAAAACAGCAAGATTCACGATGCTGTATTTAAAGATGTATTCGATTTTTATTTAGAGAAAGGAGAAAATGTTTTTCCTAAAAATTATTACGAATTATCGGAAAATGAGAAGATTGAAGTTTTAGCAAATGCAAAAGGAGATTTGAATCCTGAAGACTTTAAGAACGATATGACCAAATCGACTTTGGAGTCTATTCGTGCAATCCAACAAATTCAAACAGCTAATGGCGAGTTAGGAGCTAACCGTTACATTATCAGTAACAATGAAAATGCGGTAAATGTCTTAGAAGCATTTGCTTTGTTTAGATTAAATAATTGGGAATTCCCTTCAGTAGATATTGTGCCTTTATTTGAATCGGTTGATGATTTGCAAAATGCACATAATGTTATGGAGCAATTATATACAAATCCGGTTTATGCTGCGCATGTTGCAAGCAGAGGAATGAAGCAAACTATCATGCTTGGATTCTCTGACGGTACAAAAGACGGAGGTTATTTAATGGCTAACTGGAGTATCTATCAGGCTAAAGAGCAGCTTACTGCTATGTCCAGAAAATATGGTGTAAAAGTGATATTTTTTGACGGACGTGGTGGACCACCAGCTCGTGGAGGAGGAAAAACACATAAATTCTATGCTTCTTTAGGACCAAATATCGAAAACAAAGAAATTCAGGTAACTGTTCAGGGACAGACCATTAGTTCTAATTTTGGAACTTTAGATTCTTGTCGTCATAACTTAGAAAATTTATTAAGTGCCGGAGTTACCAATCAGGTATTTAATAAAGATTTGAATAAATTATCTGATGAAGATAAAGAGGTAATGAACCAGTTATCGGAATTAGGATATAAAAAATATTTAAGCTTTAAGAATCACGATAAATTCATTCCGTACTTAGAGAAAATGAGTACGTTGAAATATTATGCCAAAACTAATATCGGAAGTCGTCCTTCAAAGAGAAGTAAGTCTGAAAAATTAGATTTTAAAGATTTAAGAGCAATTCCATTTGTGGGGTCCTGGAGTCAGTTGAAGCAAAATGTTCCTGGATTTTATGGAGTAGGAGCTGCTTTAAAACATTTTGAAGAAACAAATCAATGGGACAAAGTTCAGGCATTGTATGATAGTTCAATGTTCTTCAAAACATTGCTTGAAAACAGTATGATGTCATTGGCTAAATCATTTTTCCCATTAACGGCTTACATGAAAAATGATCCTGAATTTGGAGAATTCTGGCAAAATATCTACGATGAATTTTTGGAAACCAAAAGATTGTTGTTAAAAATTGCCGGTCATAAAGAGTTAATGGAGAATTATCCTGACGGAATAGCTTCAATCCAGGTGAGAGAGCGTATTGTATTACCTTTATTGACAATTCAACAATATGCTTTGTTGCGAATTAATGAATTGAATAAAGAAGCTAATCCGGATGATAAATTAATCAAAGTGTACGAAAAAATCGTAATGCGTTCTTTGTTTGGAAATACTAATGCTAGTAGAAATTCAGCTTAATATTCGATTATGAAGCGCACTGATGTACCTGAAAACGAATATTCTGTATTCAATGCTACTTATATAAATGCAGCAGGTGATGGAGATTTATATGAAGACTTAGAAATAAGTCTTCATGATTTTATTCGTTTTGTTCAGGATATTTCAATGGATAAATTTGATTATCGTTATGCTTTAGGCAAATGGACAATCAAAGAAATTATCCAGCACATCATCGATACGGAACGTGTTTTTGCTTATCGGGCTTTGCGAATTTCGAGAAATGACAAAACACCATTACCGGGATTTGATGAAAATGCTTTTGCTTTAAATACAGATGCTAATAGCAGACATTTACAAAGTTTATTAACTGAATTGTCCATTGTTCGTCAAAGTACTTTAGCGCTTTTTAAAAATTTTTCGGAAGAACAATTAAAAAGAATTGGAATTGCTTCCAATAATGAAATTTCAGTGCGTGCCATTGGTTTTATTATCATTGGGCATCAAAAACACCATCAAAAAGTATATAAGGAAAGATACCTGTAAATTATTCAAAACAAGTGGACCAAATTTTTAACTTGTTTTCAAAAGACATCGTGTTAGCGGGACTTGTAGAAGGCATTACATAATAAGTAATGCCTTTTATTTGCCTGAAATTCTTAATAAAATAACGGTGGCTTTCTTTTCCGTTGAAGATGATTTTCTTAATATTTGGATATTCTTTAAATAAACTTTCAAAATCATTTGGCTTGTGATTTTTGATATGAATGTCCAGACTTCCTTTGCGTTCGCAATTTTCCAAGACATCCCAAATCCCGACTTTGTTAGTTTGTAATAGTTTTATCTTTTCTTCAAAAACCCCAGCAACGGGTAATTTGTCAAATATAGTGTAAATTATTTTCCAGAAATGATTGCGTGGATGTGCATAATATTCCTGTTTTTCTAGCGAAGCAATTCCGGGCATGGTTCCCAGAATTAGAATTTCGGTTTCTGCGTTGACAAAAGGAGGAAAGGAATAAATCATGATTGTTTAATTGTTGTTTTCTTCTTTCTCGATAATTGCTAAAGCCAGTCTGATTTTTCCGTAGTCTATTTTTTCTTCGAAATAATCAAAATAAGGTTTTAAAGCAGTAGGGTTTTCTAATTTAATTCGGGCTGCATTTATTGATCTAACTTCTTCTTCTGAAACAAATTGGTGTAAATCAATTGAAGCTCCGTCTAAATACAGTTTTGCCAAATGTGACATAATGGTGCTAACACCTAATTTTCGCTTTGCAGCAATTTCTTCAGTAGAGAATCCTTCTTGGTACAAAGCTAAAGTTTCTTTGTAGGTGCTGGATTCTTTTTTAGATTTTACTTTTTTGTCTTTTTGAAAAGCGATAATGGTTTTAATAAAGGCATCACCATATTTTTCTAATTTGGCTTTTCCAACCCCGTCAATCGAAATCAGTTCTTCTTCACTCATTGGACGATTGATTTCCATTTGGCGTAAAGCAGCATCGCTAAAAATTACATAAGCGGGAACATCTTCTTCTTTGGCTAGTTCATAACGTAATTTACGCAAACTTTCAAATAATGAGTTGGCTACTGTTTTTGCTTTAGTTTCCTTGGTTTCAGTTTCCTTGGTTTCAGTTTCACTGGTATTTGCTTTTTGTACGGTGTTGAGTTGTACTTTTTCTTTTTCGAATAGTACTTTCTTGGCTAAAGGTGTAAGTTTGATTTTATTTTGTTGGTGAAAAGCAATTTCGCAATACCCCAAATTGATTAATTGAATTAGGTATTGGTTCCAGTCATGCCAGGAGGTTTCAATACCAACGCCGTAAGTTTTTAAATTTTGGTATTCTTTTTCGTAGATATAGGCGTTTTTAGAGCCTCGTAAAAAATCAACTATTACTGGAAGTGGTTCTGATTCTTTAAGGCGGATGATAGCTGAAAAAGCTTTTTGGGCAATAATAGTTCCGTCAAAAAAGGCAGGAGGGTTTTTGCAAATATCACAATTGCCACAATTCTTGGTTACGATTTCGCCAAAATAAGAAAGCAATATTTTTCTGCGACAACTTAGTGCATCAGCATATTGTTTCATTCTTTCAAGCTTTGCCAATTGTATTTCGGCATTTTGTCCCTGCGAAGCAAATTTTTGCAACTGAATCAAATCGCCATAGCTTTCGAACAAAATAGTTTCAGAAGCCAATCCGTCTCTACCTGCACGACCAATTTCCTGATAATAGCCTTCGATGTTTTTGGGTAAGTTGTAATGAATTACCCAGCGCACATTGGATTTGTCAATTCCCATCCCGAATGCAATGGTGGCACAAACCACTTGACATTGGTCGTTGATGAATTCATCCTGGGTTTTAGAGCGAAGTTCGCTGTCTAAACCTGCGTGATAAGCTTTGGCTGGTATTCCGTTTTTTGAGAGTTTCTCAGCAAGTTCTTCGGTGGTTTTTCTGCTAAGGCAATAAATAATGCCCGAATCGTTAGGTTTTGATTCTATAAATTCGATGATTTGTTTGACTCTGTCTAAGGCAGGGCGCACTTCTAAACTAAGGTTTTTTCTATCAAAAGAGGAAATAAAAATTGATGGTTTTTTTAAGTTTAATTGATTGCTAATATCTTGACGTGTAGCTTTATCGGCGGTGGCAGTTAAAGCAAGAATTGGGGTAGTAGGGAAACGGTTTTTAAGATAGCCTAAATTGGTATAAGCAGGTCTAAAGTCATGTCCCCATGACGAAATACAATGTGCTTCGTCAATAGCTATTAAGCTTATGGTAAGTACACTGAAAGCGTTGTCCAAATAGGACAAACTTTCGGGCGCAATGTAAACCAGTTTTACTTTATTGCTTTTCAGATTTTCAATATGTTGTTGCTGTTCGGTTTCTGTTTGAGTGCTGTTAATAAAGCAAGCTGTAATTCCATTGGCTTTTAAACTATCTACCTGATCTTTCATTAACGCAATAAGTGGCGAAATCACGATGGTAATTCCGGGAAACAATAATGCAGGTAATTGAAAACAAATGGATTTTCCGCCACCTGTAGGCATGATGGCTAAGGTGTCGTTGCCTTGTAAAATAGTATTTATAATTTCTTCCTGATTGCTTCTGAATTTTTCAAATCCAAAATTTTCTTTAAGGGTAGTATGTAATATTTGAGAAGTAATCATTTTATGGAATGGTAAAATTAAAAAAGGAACTCTTTTTTTGAGTTCCTTTTTTGTATGTTTTAAGAATTAATCTTCATCATCTTCGTCATCGTCATCGTCCGCAATGTTTTTGTCGTCAGCATCTTCATCGTCGTCGTCTAATTCTGGTTTGTCAACATTGTCATCTTCGTCATCATCATCGCTAATATCATCATCCAAATCTAAACCTTTCATTGGTGCAATTGGCTCGATATCATCGTCTATATCATCGTCTTCGTCAAAATTTTCGATTCTGTCAGCAAGTTTAGTACTTACTTTTACTAAATAGATAGTGTCTTCAGTGCGAACTTCTACAGCTTCTATTAATTCGTTTTTAGCATTTTTGAAACGAATAATATCTTCGTCGTCATATCCATCAGGAAATTTCTCAACTAATAAGTTTAAAATTTCGTTTGTCAGCTTAGCGTACTCAACAATAATTCTTCTCATAAAAATGGTATTATAAATCTAATAAATAAGCAAAAATTAATGGTGCTACAATGGTAGCATCTGATTCAATGATAAACTTAGGAGTTGTAATATCTAATTTTCCCCAAGTAATTTTTTCGTTCGGAACTGCTCCGGAGTACGAACCATAACTGGTTGTAGAATCTGAGATTTGGCAGAAATAACTCCAGAACGGAATGTTGTGCATTTCCATGTCTTGATACAACATTGGAACTACACAAATAGGGAAGTCTCCTGCGATACCTCCACCTATTTGGAAAAATCCAATACCATTTTCACTATTTTTTGGATACCAATCAGCTAAGAAAGTCATGTATTCAATACCTGATTTCATAGTTGATGCTTTTAGTTCTCCTTTAATTACATAAGAAGCAAAGATATTCCCCATAGTACTGTCTTCCCATCCAGGAACAATAATAGGTAAATTTTTCTCAGCAGCAGCATACATCCAGCTGTCTTTTAAGTCAATTTCATAATATTCTTCTAAGACACCTGAAAGTAGCATTTTATACATAAATTCATGTGGAAAATAACGCTCTCCTTTATCGTCAGCATCTTTCCAGATTTTGTAGATGTGTTTTTGCAATCTACGGAAAGCTTCGTGCTCAGGAATACAAGTGTCAGTTACACGGTTTAATCCTCTTTCTAATAAAGCCCATTCGTCTTCAGGAGTTAAATCACGGTAGTTAGGCACTCTTTCGTAGTGAGAGTGAGCTACTAAGTTCATGATGTCTTCTTCAAGGTTAGCTCCTGTACAAGAGATAATCTGAACTTTGTCCTGACGGATAATTTCGGCGAAGATTTTTCCAATTTCTGCTGTACTCATTGCACCAGCCATACTTACCATCATTTTAGCACCATTGGCTAATTGTTGTTCGTAAGCTTTTGCGGCATCGACTAAAGAAGCAGAATTGAAATGTAAATAATGCTTTTCAATAAACTGACTGATCGGTCCTTTACTCATTTTAAGGGGTTTAAATATTTTGTAAATTTATGTGTATTTGAATCTATATCGGCTCAAATATAATGAAATTATAAATCTACTAATTGTGTGTTTTGTTAATTATTTTTTATTTGTAACCTAATATTTTCAATACATCTTCAGAGGTTTGTTGTTCTGAAAATACTTCTGTAGCTAAAATACCATTTTCATCTCTGTCTATTAAGATATGCTTAGGTTGTGGTATTAAACAGTGGTGCAATCCGCCGTATCCACCAATGGTTTCCTGATAAGCTCCTGTATTGAAAAATCCAATGTAAAGTGGTTTTTCTTTGTTGTATTTTGGTAAATAAATGGCGTTCATGTTTTGTTCCGAGTTGTAATAGTCATCACTATCACAAGTTAAACCTCCTAATAATACTCTTTCGTAAGTATCGTTCCAACGATTCACGGCTAACATGATAAAACGCTTGTTTATGGCCCAGGTATCAGGTAATGTAGTGATGAATGAAGAGTCAATCATATTCCATTTTTCCCTGTCGTTTTGTTGTTTTTGATAAAGAACCTGGTAAATTGCTCCGCCACTTTCACCTACTGTAAATGAACCAAATTCGGTAAAGATATGAGGAACATCGACCTCAGCTTCATCACAGGCAATTTTGATCTGATTGATGATTTCGTCAATCATGTATTGGTAATCGTATTCAAATGCTAAAGAGTTTTTTATTGGAAAACCTCCTCCGATATTTAAACCGTCCAAAGTAGGGCATTCTCTTTTAAGAGCGATGTAAACTTTGATACATTTTACCAATTCGTTCCAGTAATAAGCGGTATCGTTGATTCCGGTATTGATAAAAAAGTGAAGCATTTTCAGCTCTAATTTATCGTTTTCCTGAATTTGTTTTTTGTAAAAAGAGACAATGTTTTTGTATCCAATTCCTAATCTTGACGTATAGAATTCAAATTTAGGTTCTTCCTCAGCAGCAATACGAATTCCAATTTTGAATTTCCCTTTGATTTCCGACTGAAGTAAATCTAATTCTTCATAGTTGTCAATAATTGGAATCGTGTTTTTATGTCCGTTATTGATTAATCGGGCAATATTGCTAATATATTGGTCTCTTTTGAATCCATTACAAAGGATATAAGTGCTTTTGTTGATTTTACCGTTTTCTAAAAGATTCTCAACAATATTGATGTCAAATGCTGATGAAGTTTCAACATGAATATTGTTTTTGAAAGCTTCATTCATAACAAATTCAAAATGAGAACTTTTTGTACAATAACAATAATAGTATTTTCCCTCATATTTGTTTTTTTCCATCGCTCTACGAAACCAACTTTTGGCTTTGTTGATATTGTTGGAAATCTGAGGTAAATAAGTAAATTTTAATGGGGTACCATACTTTTCAACCAATTTCATCAAATCGATGTTGTGAAACTGAAGATTGTCTTTGTTAAGTTTGAATTCTTCCTGTGGGAAATAGTAGGTTTGATTGATTAGATCAGAATATTTTGTATTCATTGCTTTTAGAGTTTTTGTGATGTTACAGATTAATGTTTAAAATTAAACTGTAATTCAAACTCTAATATTAGCATATACAATTTGTAATTTTTCGTTTCCTGATTTTAAATATTGAAAAACATCAAAACTAAAAGGACTCACTAAATTAAAACGTTTCAATATTCCTAATAAAGAACTATTGTTAACGCTCTGATTTGAGTTGTAATTTCTTTGTTTTTGATCTTTTTTCATTGCGGCAAATGTAAAAAATAAAATATAAGTGATGCAATCCTTTTTTATAAAAAAAAATAGTTAAGATTTGTAATCTTCAAAGGCTTCAAGAATCAATTCATTCTCAACAGCTTGATTGATTTTAATCTTTCCGATACCTTCAATTAATGCAAACTGAATGCTTCCGTATTCATTCTTTTTATCATGAATTAATAATTCTAAAATAGGATCGATGTCTGCTTCTTCAAAAATAATATCTTCGTAAATAGACTTTAATACTGTTTTAATTTGGATATATTCTTCTTGAGAAATTAGTCCTTTCTTTAATGAAATATAACTTTCAAGTATCATTCCCACTGCAATTGCTTCACCGTGAAGCAGGGTAGTTTTAACTTCGCTCTCCAAAAAATAACCTTCAATAGCATGACCTAAAGTATGTCCGAAATTTAAAGCTTTTCTAATGTTTTTCTCAGTAGGATCCTGTTTTACAATCTCGTTTTTAATTTCTACCGATCGGTAAATTAATTGGTCAAGTGCATCAAAATCAATAGTTGAAATATCCAGAAATTCTTCCCAGTATTTTTTATCGTAAATTAAACCGTGTTTCAACATTTCGGCAAGACCGGAACGCATTTCGTTTTGAGGAACCGTTTCTAAATATTGAGTATCTATAAGAACCATATTTGGCACATTGATAACACCAATTTGGTTTTTTAAATTTCCTAAATCAACCCCGTTTTTTCCACCTACCGAAGCATCTACCATAGAGAGTAGAGTAGTTGGGATGTGAATGAAGTCAACGCCTCTTTTGAAAGTAGAAGCTACAAAACCACCAAGATCAGTAACCACACCGCCACCTAAATTAATAACAAGACTTTTTCTGTCTCCGCCAAGCTCAGTAAGAACTTTCCAAACTTCAACGCAGGTTTCAATGTTTTTGTTTTCCTCACCAGCTTCAAATTCGATAATTTCAACATTCAAATCGGTTTCGATATAAGGCAATAATTTTGGTAAACAAAACTCATTGGTATTGCTATCTACAAGAATGAATATGTTAGAATATTTATTTTGGCTTAGATGAAGATTTAAAGCTTCGTATCCTTTTTCGTTAAAATAGATTGGGTAGTTATTGGCTTGAATTGTTTGCATCTGTATTTATTAATTTGAAATGCAAAATAAGGTAATTTCTAGTAATTAATATTCATAACTCTGGCTATATTTGTTTTAAATAGCGAAAAAAATGAAAAAATTATTCGATGACACAGAAATTGCTTTTGCTTTAAAAAGTAACACCGATTTAAACACATCCTATTTGCTTTTTAAAATGATGAATTTTAAACCATTGGTAAAAATTGGAACCAAATTTATCAATTTGGCTTTGAAATTGCATTTGCCGGTCGAAAATTTAATTCGAAAAACCATCTTTAATCAATTTTGTGGTGGTATTAATGAAGAAGATTGTCTGAAAGTGGTGGATATTATTTTTACCAAAGGAGTTTCGACGGTTTTAGATTATGCTGTTGAAGGAAAAGCTGTAGAAACTGAGTTTGAGAATGCACTCGAAAAAACGCTAAAAATTATCGAATTTGCCAAAGAGCGTCAGGCAATTCCTTTTGCTGTGTTTAAGCCTACAAGTTTTGGACGAATTGATTTATACGAAAAAAAAGGAAAACAGGAAGTTTTGAGCTCCGAAGAACAAAAAGAATGGGCTGATGTTATAGCTCGTTTTGAGAAAGTTTGTCAAACAGCCTGTCAAAAAAATGTAGCAGTATTGATTGATGCCGAAGAAAGCTGGATGCAAACTACAGCTGACGAATTGGTTCTTGAAATGATGCGGAAATACAATAAAGAGAAGGTAATTGTTTATAATACCGTGCAAATGTATCGCTGGGACAGGATGGATTATTTGAAAGCAATCCATCAAAAAGCCCAATCGGAAGGTTTTTTTGTTGGAATCAAATTAGTTCGTGGTGCTTATATGGAAAAAGAAAATGAGCGTGCTGAAGAAGAAAATTATAAGTCGCCTATTTGCGCCAGCAAGCAGGAAACAGATGAAAATTACGACTTGGCATTACAATATAGTATTGCTAATTTAAATATATTTTCACTTTTTGCAGGCACACATAACGAATCCAGTTCTTATTATTTGATGCAATTGATGAAGGAAAAGAACATTGTAACTAATGATGGCCGAATTTGGTTTGGTCAATTGTACGGAATGAGCGACACGATTAGTTTCAATCTTGCTGCCAGAGGTTACAATGTTGCTAAATATGTGCCTTTTGGTCCTGTAAAAGAAGTGGTTCCTTATTTAATTCGACGTGCTCAGGAGAATACGGCTGTTATAGGACAAACCAGTCGTGAATTAGAAATGATTATTAAAGAGCGGCAACGCAGGAAAAAATCAAATAATTAATAGCTATTTTAGAAAAAAAATTAGCAGATTGGTTTTTTAATTTAAAGTTAAAGCTCCTAGAATTTCTTCGGACATAAATGGTCCTCCGGGATATTTAGCAGTGTAATCCAGATTTAACCAAATTTGGTTGCGTTCATCAATGTGGTAGTGGAGTTGTTTTCCGTAACTTTCCTTTGGAAACAGAATATTTTTGATTAAGTAGTTGGCTGTTTCCAAGTCTTTCATGCTTCCAATAAGAATTTCGGGATAAATGTGTCCCTTGGTGTGAATTAATCTTGGAGTCCCTCCAATGGCGCGAACACAGGCAGCCATTAAAATAGAATGATCATCGCAATCACCTGATAAATACACTAAGGATTCGCTGGCGGTTGCAATATAATCACCGTCTTTAGGATCGCTCACATAATTCCAACGGCTGTTAATTTCTTTAAAAACAGCAAAACATTGAATAATGACACGATAATCAGTATATCCTTTTACATTTTTGAAATTTTTATTAATTGCCATAACGGCAAAATTTCGAACCTTTGGATTTTGGTATTCAATGGCACTAAGAATTTCAGATTTGTTAGGAAAAGGAAGTAGTTTTGAAATAATAATATCCTGTGGATTTGGATTGTCAGACATAGTATAAATCATCGAATCATAATCCTCATAAACACTTTCAAAACCATAGTTCCCTAACACCGTTCCGTAAAACAGCATCATGATATAAAGAATCATGCAAAAGATAATGATAGTTCTTAGAAGTCTTAAAACTAGTTGAGTGGTTATTAAAATAAAAAGAAATAATAGTATTCGATCCAGATTGAGTACCCAATTTAATTCGATTAAGTTTTGGTGTGCGATGATAAAAGCAGGGATACTAATCAAAATATTTAAAATAAAAATGATAACATCATCCCAAGGCTTCTTGACCTGAAATCGCTGTTTTATATTTTGAAGATTAAGATTTTTAAAGTTTATCATGCCAGGCAAAAAAGGAAAAACTATACTGTTTTAACTATTTCATCAAAAGTACCTATTTTATTAATAATTTTAAGTTTTAATAACTGATTTTGAATATTGTTTAACATTTCTTCAGTTAATTGCTCTTGTGACCATTCTGTCAGGGAAAGCCATTCCTGAATATCAGCTGTTTTCTGATGGTATTTATTGGCTAAAACACTATCAATATCCGGTATCGACTTGAACGCAATTGTCTTTTTATTGATAATATCAAGAATTTTTCGAATGGTTTTCGGTTCTTTTTCCAGAATTTCATCGCGCACTGCAATTACAAAGCAAGGCCAGGGAGTAGGGCAGTCGGCAATTTTTCTAAAAATACCTTTATCAACTAAGGGCTTGGTCATAAAACGTTCCCACATAAAATAATCGGCAGTTTCATTAGTTAAAGCTTCGACAGCGCCATCAATAGTATTTACAATTTCAAATTGAAGTTTGTGTGTTTCCCAACCCTGATTATTAGCATTTACATAAGCCATTAATTGCGAACCCGAACCCAAACGTGAAATAGCAACTTTGGTATTTTTAATATCTTTTAAGGTATTATAATTGGATTTCGCAGCCACATGAATTCCCCAAATTAAGGGTGAATGAACATAAATCTGAACAATTTTAGTTGGATTTCCTGCTACAATATCTTTCACAATTCCTTCGGTAAGAATTACAGCAATATCGGTTTCTCCATCGCGAAGCATCTGACACATTTTACCGGTTCCCTCAGGAACATCTGTCCATTGCAAATCAATATTTTGACTTTCGAATTCTTTGTTTTCAATGCTTAAATGCCAAGGTAAATTAAAATGTTCCGGTACGCCAGCTATTTTTATTGTTTTCATGTTATTTTTAATTAAAAAGAGTCTAATGAAATAATGATGACGATAAAAACAAATATTCCAAGAACAAATCTTATGCCTTCTGATGAAAAACTAGTATTGTTATCTATTTTAAAATCCTCAAAAAGATAATATCCAATATCTGTTCTGTTATTTTTATGCATACAACTATTCATTAATAGTGCCCAAATCCATAACGCTAATCCTCCTAATGCTAAAAATATCTTTTGAATCAAATGTCCCATAATTTTATTTTGCTAATTTATCTAAAGTGTAACGGATTAAATTATCAATTGTTTGGTATGGATTTTTACTAAAAGTTCCATCGGCACGATTAGCGATAATAGCATTTAGGGAAATTGCTTTATGTCCTAAAAGAGCCGAAAGTCCGTAAATAGCTGCGGTTTCCATTTCGAGATTTGTAATTTGGATTCCATTGTAATCAAACTGATCCATTTTTCGATTCAAATTAACATCTTGAATATTCAAGCGTAAAACCCTTCCTTGTGGACCGTAAAACCCGCCAGCGGTAGCTGTAAATCCTTTATGAATTTGAGCTGAATAAAAACGATTAGCTAAAGTTTTACTTGAAGGAATTACATAAGGCTTTCCTTTTCTTAAATCCCAATTGGTCTGCTCAATAAAAGCGTTTTCAATTTCTGTATTCGAAATTTTGTCGATACAATAAGAGCGAAGCATGTTGTCCAGACCAATGGCATACTGGCTCATCACAAAGCTATTAACAGGAATACTATCCTGAAGCGAACCTGAAGTTCCTATTCGAATAATATTTAAAGAAGTGAGTCGGTCTTTAATTTTTCTGGTTTCAAAATCAATATTGACCAAAGCATCCAGTTCGTTTAAGACGATATCAATATTGTCAGGACCAATTCCTGTAGAAATCACGGTAATTCTTTTGCCTTTGTAGATTCCGGTTTGTGTTTTGAATTCTCTTTTTTGAATGGTAAATTCGATATTGTCAAAAAGTGCGGTGATTTTCTCCACCCGTTCCTGATCTCCCACAAAAATAATATCCTGAGCCATATGCTCGGGTTTTAAATTCAGATGATAAATGCTTCCATCCGGGTTTAGAATCAATTCTGATGCTTGTATCATTTTTTAATTTCCTAAGATTCTAATTAGTAAAGTGTTTTTTGCAACTCCAATTGTAAAATTCTGAAATCTACAATCAATTACCCTCCAACACGCTTGGTTTTAAAACCTTTTTCCTGTAAAATTTTCATGATTTTGTCACGATAATCTCCTTGAATGATAATAGCTCCGTCTTTGAAACTTCCGCCAACACTTAATTTGGTTTTAATTTCTTTGGCAAGAATCTTAAAATCTTCGTCATCGCCTTCGTAACCTTCGATTATAGTAGTTACTTTTCCTTTTCTTTTTTCGAATTTACAAATCATAGGCTCTTTTTGAACATATAATTCATGTGATGTTTCTTTTTTTTCTTCCGGTTCGTTGCTGGGAACATGATCCGGGAATAAGTTTTTTAATTGGTCCTGTAGATCCATAATTTATGTTTTTTGGAACACAGATGAAACTGATTCGCTAAAGCGAAAACACAGATAAAACGGATTTTTAATTGATAAAATCTGTTTTTTTCTGTGTCTTTATAAAGTAAATCGTTCTATCCGCGTCCTATTTTTATTTCTTAATCAATCCTAAATCTACTAATCGCTCGTACAGAAAATCCCCTGCGGTAGTATCTTCAAATTGTTTTGGATTATCGTTATCAATACAGTTTTCTAAACAATTCAAAGGCATATCGCTCACCGGATGCATAAAAAACGGTATGGAATAACGTGAAGTTCCCCATAATTCTCTTGGAGGATTCACCACTTGATGGATAGTCGATTTCAATCTGTTATTAGTATGACGGGATAACATATCGCCCACGTTGATTACTAATTCGTCTGGCTCTGCAATAGCGTCAATCCATTCTCCATCGTGATTTTTAACCTGAAGTCCTTTACCCTGAGCGCCCATTAAAAGTGTTATTAAATTAATATCACCATGAGCAGCTGCGCGAATAGCATTTTCAGGTTCAGAGGTAATAGGAGGGTAGTGTATGGGTCTTAAAATGGAATTTCCTTCTTTGGCGTAGTTGTCAAAATAGAATTCGTCCAGTCCTAAACGCAAAGCCAAGGCTCTCAAAACATAGATCCCTGTTTTTTCAAGCATTTGATAGGCTTGTTTTCCAATTTCATTGAATCGTGGCAATTCTTTTACGTTGATGTTTTCAGGATATTCTGAGGCGTATTTTGAATCTGCGGATACATATTGTCCAAAATGCCAAAATTCCTTTAAATCGCCTTCTTTTCGTCCTTTAGCGTGCTCTTTACCAAAAGAAACATATCCTCTTTGTCCTCCAAGCTCTGGATTTTCATAGCTTCGTTTAATCTCTAGTGGCAAACTGAAAAATTGTCTGATTTCGCTATACAGTTCTTCAACCAGTTGCTGGTCTAAAAAATGTCCTTTCAAGGCGACAAAACCAATGTCTTCAAAAGCATTTCCAATTTCGTTTACAAATTTTTGTTTGCGTAGCGGATCGTTTGATAAAAAGTCGCCTAAATCAACACTAGGGATGTTTTGCATATTGTATAATTTTATTTTATGTAACAATAGTAAAGAGTGTCTGAGTTCTCTTTACAAATGTATTTAATAGAATTTTAAAATGAAATGGTTCGTGAAAATTAGGGATAAAAAAAAACGCTTCAATTTCTTGAAGCGTTTTGTGGGGAGAGCAGGATTCGAACCTGCGAAGTTTTCACAGCAGATTTACAGTCTGCCCTCGTTGGCCGCTTGAGTATCTCCCCGAAGCCTTTGAGTACAACAGTTGTTTGTTGTTGTTAGCGGTGCAAATATAGGAACACTTTTCGGTTCTGCAAACTAATTTTGGACTAATTTTGCATTATTTTCTAAGGTTTTTTTTAACCTATTGGTCTTGAATAAAATAAAAAATCTCCACTAGGGAGATTTATTATTTTTATGCTTTTAAAATGCTTTATTTAGTTAAAAGTTCTATGATTTTTGCTCTCAATTCAGCACCTCTTAAGTCTCTTGCGACTACTTTTCCTGAAGCATCCAGTATAAAAGTAGCAGGAATAGCGTCAACTTTATATTGAGCTGCTATTGGTTCTTGCCAGCCTTTTAAATTAGAAACCTGTGGCCAGGTCAATTTGTCTTTTGCAATAGCTTCTTTCCATTTGTTTGCATCTTCATCTAGAGATACTCCAATAATGTTAAGACCTTTTGAGTGTAGCTCTTTGTAAAGAGCTACTACATTTGGATTTTCCCTTCTGCACGGGCCGCACCATGATGCCCAAAAATCAACTATTGTAACTTTTCCAAGACTTTCTTTTAGAGAAATTACTTTTCCTTCCGGATTAGGAGCTGAAAAATCTGTTCTTCATTTAGCTGCTGGAGCTGGAGCTGCACCAGGAGTAGCTGCTGCGCTTGGACCAGCAGTAATAGCTGTAATTCTTTCTTTGATAGCTTTACCTGGTTTAGTGTTTTTTAATTCGTCTTCAAATCCGTTGTAGATGCTTTCTGCTTTTTTAATATCTGCAGATGGATCAGCAAGCATACTTTGGATGATTAAAGCACTAATAAAAGATTTTGGGTGTGATTCAGCGTAAGTAATGTATTTAGCTTTAGAATTAGTACCAACTTCTTCTTGAATTTTTTGGTATTGTTGCATTAAGCTGTTAATTGTAGCAGTATCTTTTGTTTGTTGAGCCTGGTTCATTTTAAGCATATTTGCTTTTTGGAAATCCATTAATTTCTTTTGAACCACTTTCATTTCTTCGTTAAATTTCACATACTCATCATTGTTGTAAGTACCTGATATTTTAGTGTTTTGAATACTGTCTTTGTTAACTTCGATGTTGATTTCTCCAGATTCTAAGATAAAAGGAATCGGTTGGTTAGCTGCTTCTAATTGAAGTACGTGGAACGCAGGTTCAGTTACTTTTCCTTTGATTTCAAATTTTCCGTTTTCTACTTTTACAGTATCGATATTGATTAATCCTCCCATTCCGCTAGGATCTTGTGCCTGAAGAATGATGGTTTTTCCGTTTTCAATTCCATTTGCTGTACCAGTGATAATGTACTCGTCTTTACCTACTTTGCTGCAAGAAAATAATACAGCAGAGGCAGAAAGCAATAAAAATAATTTTTTCATTATTAATTAGTTAAATTAGTTAAGTGTGCAAAAGTATTTAAATTTATAAAATGGCAATAATTTAATTCGCTAAATTTTTGTTATAATTGATTGCTTTCGGGCTTTTGTTGCTAATGTTTGATAAAATGAGTTAAGGAATTTTGAATTACTCAGGCCTGTTGATTTGTTTTTATCAATATGCCGACTTATTTTTGGTTTTTAAAGAAAAGAAAATAATGTATGAAACCATTGAAAGAGAAGTTACTCATTAAAGATGCTACTATTAATAAGATGCAATTTGACACGGAATGGTTTTTCAAACTAGATGACATGGCTTTTTTTCTGAAAGAAGATTTATCAGAAGTAGAATTTGTTTATTTGCCAATGTTGATTGATGGAGAAACTGAAATAGTAAAATGTAGCTCGTTTGAAGATATAATTAGAGGAAGAAAAGAATTTGACCAATGAAAAAAAAGAGAGAAGGATGTACTTCTCTCTTTGATTTTTATCTATTGCTTAGTTTTGCTTTTTCTTTAATAATGTCGCTAATTTTTCGGTTTTCGATTTTGCTTTCCAGCCAGGAAATAATATCGAGATAAAGAAAAGCTCTTTTTTCATAAGTACTTTGTTCTAATTCTACAAAACGCTCTTTCATTTTTCGGAATTCATTTTTGATATCGCTTGGGTAAATAGAATTCAGGTTTTTCAAAAAGCGAATGATTTCCTTTTGTACTTCATGTAAATCATTCATTTTTAGTAAAAATTTATAGGTGTTTTTTAGCTGACTTTCTAAATAGTAGTCTTTCCCCAATTCATAATGCGCAATCAAACATAAAATGCGGGCAAAACACATTAAATCTTCGCGCATGCTTAGGTTTTTGTTATTGATAATTTTTTCCAAATAAAATATGGATTCGTTGTATTTTTCAACACCAAAATAAATACTGGCAATTTTATAGAAAAATAACATTTCGTGATGTTCGTCCAGATGTTCGTTGTGAGTTTTTAATTTGCTCAGAATTTCAGGAACCAAATATTCGCTTTCGGCGAAAGTTCCTTCCATAATATGGTGATTTAATTTGTTGTTATATAAATATAAAAAGGACAACGAGGCAATATTATCATTAATAGGAAAACGCGGGTCTTTGATAGTTTCTTCAAGTAATGTTAGGTATTTTTTAAATTTGGTTTGATACTTTAACATGTATAAAGATTCCAATAAGTAATTATTTCCTTTTAAGAAAAACACCGGATTCAGGAAGATCATGTTTTCATTGTCGTAAAAAAGTGTAACCCATTTGGAAGCAAATTTATAGCTGCCTAAAAAATCTTGAACCAGAAAACTACGCCATAAATTAGCATTGTAAAACCAATATTTCTCTCGAAATCCAAATTTGTTTTCGTCTAATTTAGAAATGTGTTTGTTAAAATAATCATCAATATACTTGTATTCTTCATCGCTTTTTACATAACCGGTTTTAAGCATGATTCCATACAGTTGCAAAGATAAATTGGATAATTTACTCGAAATGGTATTTTGATAATTTAATTCTTTGGCTTGAATTACTAATTCGTCGGCACGTCCCTGAATACTTCTGGTGATGTATTGTGATTCGATTAATTTTTCGAATTCTACAATTTCATACGCCATTAACTTTTCGTCATTTTCTATTGCCTGGCTTTTAGTTTTATCAAGGATTTTTAAACTCTGTTTGTACAAACCTTTATTATACAGAATGGTAGCAAAATCAATTTGTTCTCTTAATTGGTAACGAATGTTTTGACTAGGGATATTAAGGCGGATGCTAACTAATATTTGCTTGTACAAATACGATTTTAAATTTGATAATTGTACTTTCTTAATGATACCACTTTTTAAAATAAGTTTCTCATCGTAGTTTTCAGATTTATCTAAAATATTGAACAGTTCAATGAATTTTGTATTCGAACTTGTCTCTAATCGACTTGCAAAAATCTTAAATTGTCGTTTTTCAGATTTAGATAAGGACTTTATTAGAACGAATAAAAAATCTTTTTGATGGTTAGCCATTGTAAAATAAATAGATTTAACTAGTTGATTTTAAGTGTTTTACATAGCCAATAACAGGCTTATAAACAGTATATTCAGTTAAAATGAATTTTCTATCCAAAGTAAAGAATATATTTTTGTTATCAAGATGTGAAATTACATTAAATAAATGAAAATGAATAGAGACAAAGTCCAAATTTTTGATACCACTTTACGAGACGGGGAACAAGTTCCAGGATGTAAATTAGATACCAATCAAAAACTTGTTATAGCTGAACGCTTAGATAACATGGGGGTTGATATTATTGAAGCTGGTTTTCCGGTTTCTAGTCCTGGTGATTTTTTGTCTGTTACTGAAATTAGTAAAATCGTTAAAAATGCTACAGTTTGTGGTCTTACCAGAGCTGTAAAAAACGATATCGATGTAGCAGCCGCAGCCTTAAAACATGCTAAAAGACCACGTATTCATACTGGTATTGGGACATCAGAATCTCATATATTACATAAATTACAAACAACAAGAGAAGATATTATTGCCAGAGCTAAGGCCGCTGTAGCCCATGCTAAATCTTATGTTGAAGATGTAGAGTTTTATGCAGAAGATGCAGGGAGAACTGACAATGCTTTCTTGGCACAAGTTTGTGAAGAAGTTATTAAATCAGGAGCTACAGTATTAAATATTCCTGACACTACAGGGTATTGTTTGCCTGATGAGTATGGTGCAAAAATCAAATACCTTAAAGAAAATGTAAAAGGTATTGATAATGTAACTATCTCTTGTCACTGTCATAACGATTTAGGAATGGCAACAGCTAACTCAATTTCAGGAGCTATTAACGGTGCCAGACAAATTGAGTGTACTATCAATGGAATAGGGGAAAGAGCCGGAAATACTGCTTTGGAAGAAGTAGTGATGATTTTTAAGCAACATCCGGATTTGAATTTATATACTGATATCGACACCAAACAATTGAATGAAATGAGTCGTTTGGTTTCTGAAAGTATGGGGATGATGGTTCAGCCTAATAAGGCTATTGTTGGAGCTAATGCTTTTGCTCATAGTTCCGGAATTCATCAGGATGGTGTTATTAAAAACAGAGCTACGTATGAAATTATTGATCCTTTAGATGTAGGAGTTAATGAATCTTCAATTGTGCTTACTGCCAGAAGTGGTAGAGCAGCATTAGCATATCGAGCTAAAAAAGTAGGGTATGAGCTAACAAAAACACAGTTAGATGTTGTCTATGTTGAGTTTTTGAAATTTGCCGATGTTAAAAAAGAAGTTTTAGACGATGATATTCATTTGATTATTGCGGCTTCGAAAATTGAAGGTGATTTAATTAAACGATAGTTAGAGCTTAGGAATTTTAAATGATTAAATTTGCAGCGTTTTAATTAAAAATCAATCTCATGAACTTAAAAATTGCTGTGTTGTCGGGTGATGGTGTAGGTCCTGAAGTGATTTTACAGGCTAAAAAAGCCTTGTGCGCTATAGGAGTCGTTTACGAACATGATTTTATTTTTGAAGATGCGCTTGTGGGAGCTATTGCTATAGATAAAGCAGGGTCGCCGCTTCCTGAACAAACATTAAATCTATGTCTTAATACCGATGCTGTTTTGCTGGGTGCTATCGGTGATCCGAAATACGATGTCGATACTGATGCAAAAGTTCGTCCGGAGCAAGGATTGTTGCGATTGAGAAAAGAGTTAAATCTTTATGCAAATATCAGACCTCTTAAGCCTTTTAAAGGCTTAGTTGATGTTTCTCCTTTAAAAAGAGAAGTAGTCGAAGGAGTTGATTTTATCATTTACAGAGAATTAACTGGCGGAATCTATTTTGGAGAAAAAAAACTAAATGAATCAGGAACAATTGCTTCTGATTTATGTGAATACACTGAAGCCGAAATCTCAAAAATTGCGCATTTAGCATTTAAATCAGCTCAAAACAGAAGAAAGAAATTAACCTTAGTTGATATGGCTAATGTTCTTGAAACTTCACGTTTATGGAGAAATGTAGTTAAAAGTATTGGAGCTGATTATCCAGATGTAACTTTAGATTTTTTGTATGCTGATAATGCAGCAAAACAAATTATATCAAATCCGAAACAGTTTGATGTAATATTGACAGAGAATTTATTTGGAGATATTTTATCTGATGAAGCCAGTGTTATAACAGGCTCAATAGGAGTTTTAGCATCAGCTTCATTAGGAGAAAAAAATGTGTTGTTTGAACCGGTTCACGGTTCTTATCCTCATGCAAAAGGAAGAAATATTGCCAATCCTTTTGCAGCGATACTTTCGGCAGCAATGTTGTTGGAACATTTTGGCTTGAACGAAGAAGCTAAAAAAGTATATCAAGGAGTAGAAAAAGCAATTGAATACAATGTGGTTACGATAGATCTGAATCCGGATACAAAATTTGGAACTAATGAAGTAGGGGAATTTGTTTCCAATTTCATTTTAAATAAAGACGACCTAATGTATTTTAATAATGATAATGTGCATTTAGGTCAATCAACAATAGTATAATCTACTATTTTGATAAATAATTGAAATTAATGATAAGAAATTCATAAATTTTTAATTTTTATTTTTTTAGGTATAAAGGTTTTTATACTTTTGTTCCATCAAAAAAAGAAAATGAAAAATTCAATTGTATTAGTTTCTGTCGTTAATGTCATTGTTGTATCAACAAGTGCATAAGGGAAACTATTAATATAATTGAAAAATAATATTATATGACTCCCAATAAAATGGGAGTTTTTTTTTGGAATTATATCAGCACAAAAAAAAAATAAAAAAGATGGAATTAAATAAATATAGCAAGACAATTACTCAAGACGAAACACAGCCTGCTTCCCAAGCGATGTTATATGCACTTGGATTGACAGAAGAAGATCTTAAAAAAGCACAGGTAGGAATTGTAAGTATGGGTTACGACGGAAACCCGTGTAACATGCACTTGAACGATCTGGCTAAAGATATTAAGACAGGAGTATGGAAAGAAGATTTAGTAGGTTTGATTTTTAATACCATTGGTGTTAGTGATGGTATGTCAAATGGAAATGACGGAATGCGTTTTTCATTAGTTTCTCGTGATGTAATTGCCGATTCTATCGAAACTGTTATGGGTGCACAATGGTACGATGGTATGATTGCTGTTCCGGGATGTGATAAAAACATGCCAGGAGCTTTAATGGCTATGGGTAGAGTAAATCGTCCGTCTATTATGGTTTACGGTGGATCTATTCATCCGGGAAAATGGAAAGGTCAGGATTTGAATATTGTTTCTGCTTTTGAAGCCTTAGGAAAAAAAATCAGTAACACTATTACTCCTGAAGATTTTAAAGGTGTAATTCAAAATGCTTGTCCAGGTGCAGGTGCTTGTGGCGGAATGTACACAGCTAATACTATGTCATCAGCAATTGAAGCATTAGGAATGAGTTTGCCATACAGTTCTTCTAATCCTGCTTTGAGCCCGGAAAAAAAACAAGAATGTGTTGATGCCGGAAAAGCAATCAAAATATTATTAGAAAAAGATATTAAACCTAGAGACATCATGACACGTAAAGCATTCGAAAATGCGATTACAATGGTGGCTGTTTTAGGTGGTTCTACAAATGCAGTAATGCACTTAATTGCAATGGCGCATTCTGTAGGAATCGAATTGACATTAAAAGATTTTCAGGATATCAGTGATAAAACACCATTATTGGCCGACTTGAAACCAAGTGGAAAATATTTAATGGAAGATTTACATAATGTAGGTGGCGTTCCGGCAGTAATGAAATATTTACTAAAAGAAGGTTTCTTACATGGAGATTGTTTAACGGTTACAGGTAAAACAATCGCTGAAAATTTAGCTTCAATTCCAGATTTACATGATGGGCAAGAAGTAATTTTCGAAATTCATAAAGCATTAAAACCAACAGGAAATATCCAAATTTTATACGGAAATATTGCTTCAGAAGGTTGTGTGGCAAAAATTAGTGGAAAAGAAGGTGAATTTTTTGAAGGTACAGCTGTAGTTTTTGAAGGAGAAAAACAAGTAATCAAAGGAATTCAGGCTGGTGAAGTAAAACCAGGAAATGTCGTCATTATCCGCTATTGCGGCCCAAAAGGTGGTCCTGGAATGTCTGAAATGCTAAAACCAACTTCTGCTATTATGGGAGCTGGTTTAGGAAGCAGTGTAGCTTTAATCACTGACGGCCGTTTCTCAGGAGGTTCTCATGGTTTTGTAGTAGGACATGTTACTCCGGAAGCTTACGAAGGAGGCGGAATTGCTTTAATCGAAAATGGAGATGTTATTACAATTGATGCGGTAAAAAACACCATCAATATGAAAATCTCTGATGAAGAATTTGCAAGACGTAAAGCCAATTGGAAACAACCAGAATCACCAATCAAACAAGGAGTTTTACTTAAATATATGCGTTCAGTATCCAGTGCATCTGAAGGATGTGTTACTGACAAATAATAGTCAATTACAATTTTAAAAATCAATTGCAATGTCAATCTGATTTCGAAAAAATAAATTGCCAAAACAAAAAAGACAAACAATGAAAATATCAGGAGCAGAAGCAGTTATCAGATGCTTATTAGCCGAAGGAGTTGACTTAGTTTATGGATATCCAGGTGGTGCCATAATGCCGGTTTACGACGAATTATATAAATTTCAAGATCAATTGCACCACGTATTGGTGCGTCACGAGCAAGGTGCAGCTCACGCTGCCCAAGGTTTTGCCAGAGCTACCGGAAAAGTAGGGGTTGCAATCGCAACTTCAGGACCTGGAGCTACAAACCTGGTTACAGGTATTGCCGATGCTCAAATCGATTCTACTCCAATGGTATGTATTACCGGACAAGTAGGGAAACATTTATTAGGTTCTGATGCTTTTCAGGAAACGGATATTATTGGAATTTCAACTCCGGTAACCAAATGGAATTACCAAATTACCGAAGCAGATGAAATTCCTGAGATTATGGCAAAAGCATTTTACATTGCACGTTCAGGACGTCCGGGACCAGTATTAGTTGATATTACTAAAAATGCTCAGTTTGACACTTTAGATTTTAGTTATAAAAAATGTAACGACATCAGAAGTTACCATCCAAAACCGATTTTAAAATTAGACAAGGTTAAGGAAGCGGCTGAGTTAATCAATAAGGCTAAAAAACCAATGATTGTTTTTGGTCAAGGGGTTATTCTAAGTAAGGCTGAAGAAGAATTGAAAGCTTTAATTGAAAAATCAGGAATTCCTGCAGCCTGGACTATTTTAGGTCTTTCTGCATTACCTACAGAACACGAATTAAACGTAGGAATGGTAGGAATGCACGGAAATTACGGCCCTAATATTTTAACTAACGAATGCGATGTTTTAATTGCATTAGGAATGCGTTTTGACGACCGTGTTACTGGAAATTTAGCAACTTATGCTAAGCAAGCTAAAGTAGTTCATTTTGAAATTGACCCGGCTGAGATTGATAAAAACGTTAAAACTGAGGTTGCTGTATTAGCGGATTTAAAAGAAGCTTTAACAGCATTATTACCTTTTATCGAAAAGAATACTCACGAAGAATGGCACAACGAATTCAAGAAGAAATATGAAATTGAATTGGATGCAGTTATCAACGAAGAGTTAGCTCCAACTAACGGAAAAGGAATTTCTATGGGAGAAACTATCGAAATGATTAACAAACATTCAAAAGGTGATGCAATAATGGTTTCTGATGTTGGTCAGCACCAAATGTTTACTTGTCGTTATTCAAAATTCAATCAAACTAAAAGTAATGTAACTTCTGGAGGTTTAGGAACTATGGGATTTGCTTTACCAGCAGCCATTGGAGCTAAAATGGGGCGTCCGGATCGCGAAGTAGTTGCTATTATTGGTGATGGTGGTTTCCAAATGAACATTCAGGAATTAGGAACGATTCATCAAACGAAAGTTCCGGTTAAAATTGTAGTTTTAAACAACGAATTTTTAGGGATGGTGCGTCAATGGCAGGAATTGTTTTTTGACTATAGATATGCTTCTACAGTGATGACAAATCCTAACTTTTGTGCTATTGCCGAAGGTTATTATATCAAAGCTCGTAAAGTAACTAAAAGAGAAGAACTAGATGAAGCAATTGCTGAAATGATGGCTTCTAAAGACTCTTATTTCCTTGAAGTTATGGTAGAAAAAGAAAACAATGTATTCCCAATGATTCCAACAGGAGCTTCGGTTTCTGACATCCGATTAAGTTAATATTATGGAAGAAAATAAAACATTCACGATTTCTGTTTATTCAGAAAACAACGTTGGCTTATTGAACAGAATATCAGGAATATTCTTGAAACGCCACATCAATATATTGAGTTTAAATGTATCCGAATCGGAAATTGAAAACGTTTCCCGATTTGTAATTGTAGTAGATACTACTGAAAAATGGGTACAAAACATTGTGGGTCAAATCGAAAAACAAGTTGAAGTAATTAAAGCTTTCTACCATGTAGATGAGGAAACTATCTTTCTGGAAAGTGCTTTATTCAAAATCGCTTCTAACTTATTATTTGACGAAAGACAAATTCAAAACATCATCAAAGAAAGTCATTCGGAAATTGTAACGGTATCAAGAGACTTTTTTGTGATTTCAAAATCAGGAAGACGTTCTGAAATAGAAGAATTACATGCAAAATTAAAGCCTTTCGGAATCATGCAATTTGTGCGTTCAGGAAGAATATCAGTTTCCAAAGAAAAAATGGAAGTGACAAGTTTATTACTAGAGGAATTAAAATCATAAATTAAATATTAGAAAATGGCAAATTATTTCAATTCATTACCACTTAGATTACAATTAGAACAATTAGGCGTTTGCGAATTCATGGATCAATCCGAATTTGCTAACGGAATCGAAGCTTTAAAAGGTAAAAAAGTAGTTATCGTAGGTTGTGGTGCTCAAGGTTTGAACCAAGGTTTAAACATGAGAGATTCAGGTTTAGATATTTCTTACGCTTTGCGTGCTGAAGCTATTGCTGAAAAAAGAGCTTCTTACAGAAATGCTACTGAGAATGGTTTCAATGTAGGAACTTATGAAGAATTAATCCCTACAGCTGATTTAGTATGCAACCTTACACCAGATAAACAACATACTGCTGTAGTTACTGCAATTATGCCATTAATGAAGCAAGGAGCTACATTATCATATTCTCATGGTTTTAATATCGTAGAAGAAGGAATGCAAATTCGTAAAGACTTAACAGTTATTATGTGTGCTCCTAAATGTCCAGGATCTGAAGTACGTGAAGAGTACAAAAGAGGATTTGGTGTACCTACATTAATCGCTGTTCACCCTGAAAACGATCCAAATGGTTTTGGTTTAGATCAGGCAAAAGCGTATGCTGTTGCAACAGGAGGAAACAGAGCAGGAGTTTTACGTTCTTCTTTCGTAGCTGAAGTTAAATCTGATTTAATGGGAGAGCAAACAATCCTTTGTGGTTTGTTACAAACAGGTTCTATCTTATGTTTTGACAAAATGGTTGCTGAAGGTGTTGATGCTGGATATGCTTCTAAATTAATCCAATACGGATGGGAAACTATCACTGAAGGATTGAAACACGGTGGTATCACAAATATGATGGATAGATTATCTAATCCAGCTAAAATTGCTGCATTCAACACTGCTGAAGAATTAAAAGACATCATGCGTCCATTATTCCAAAAACACATGGATGATATCATTTCTGGAGAATTCTCTAAAACAATGATGGAAGACTGGGCTAATGACGATAAAAACTTATTGACTTGGAGAGCTGCTACTGAAGCAACTAACTTCGAGAAAACTCCAGCTGGAAATGTTGAAATTTCTGAGCAAGAATACTACGACAACGGAGTATTAATGGTAGCTATGGTAAAAGCTGGTGTTGAATTAGCTTTTGAAGCTATGACTGATTCAGGAATTATCGAAGAGTCTGCTTACTACGAGTCATTACACGAAACTCCACTTATTGCTAACACAATTGCAAGAAAGAAATTGTTCGAAATGAACCGTGTAATCTCTGATACTGCTGAGTACGGATGTTATTTATTTGACCATGCTTGTAAGCCATTAATCGCTGAGTACGTTAAAAATGCACCATCTAACTTAATTGGTCGTCCATTCAATAGTGGAGATAACGGTGTTGACAACAAAGAATTAATCGATGTGAATTCAATCATCAGAAATCACCCGGTTGAAGAAGTTGGAGCTTGGTTAAGAGAGTCAATGACTGCAATGAAAAAAATTGTATAATTCTTTACAATTATAGTTAATTCAAAAAGGCGGAGTATTAAGTTACTTCGCCTTTTTTGTGTTTAATTTACAGGAACAGAGCTCTTTTGGTATTCAATAGTTTCATAATGAGTACCAAATATTGCCACTGCGAGGATTTGTGAGGCACGAAGTAAAGCAAGCACATTAGCTATAAAAAAGTGATTTGTATGATAATTTTTATATATTTGAACTTGCTTTTACACATGACTTAAATCAAACAAATTTGCCTATTTAAGTTGATTTATGTGATTTAATCACAGACCAGAAAAACAACTAAAAAAACTTGACAAAGTCACTTAAATTAACCTATGAAAAAAAAGTTACTATTTTTATTCCTTTCTTTATCCTTACTCATTTCTTGTAATCCTGATAGCTCAGAAATAGCAGATGATCCCGACCCTATAGACGATGAGAATGTAATTCCGGAAGAAAAATTTCCAGACGGAAGTTTAAATAGTTTTTTTTCAAATGCGTTAATTTCAGATATAATAAGTAATATCGAAAGGAGAAACCCGATAAAAATTACAGCATATGACAAAATAAATAATCGGATTAAAACAAATTATCCTTATTTAAAAAACTTACTGGTAAAAGCTACTAACAATCAAAGTTGGTTTGTAACTCAAAATAGTGAAGCTTCAACAATTGTAGAAATTACAAATGTAGATATTCAAAGTGGATGGATTTCTTTAGGAAGTACCTATTCAGGGAGACTAAGCACAAGTATTGGAAGCACTTTAGAATTTTTTAATCCATTTATTAATTACGAAATAATTAATGATCGCCCTTTATTCAATCCTTATTCAACTATTGTAACCGAAGGAAATTTTAATTATATACAATCAGGAGGTATTATTGAAAAAACAGATGGGAGTTATATTCTTTTAACTCCAATTGTATTTGGAGCACACGATAAAAGAAGTATATATTATGCGACGAGTACAAATCTGGAGAATTGGGTTTTTGAAAATAAAAAGCTACTTAGTACTGATATGATTCCATTTGCTAAAACGAATGGAAATGTATTTTCTACAGGAACTCCTTTCAAATTAGACAATGGAAATTTATTAGTTTTATTGGGTGTACAAGAACCTAATAATAATTATACTTCGGCATATATGATTATTGATGAGAATCTTACAATTATACAGCCTCCCAAGGAAATTAATATTCCCGAATGGAATGGACTAGACAATAATAGTTTTCCATTAGCAATAACAAAATTCAATAATAAGTATCGAATTTTATTTCATAAACGAAATCCAAATTTTATTGATCGAGAAATTCATGAAGTCATAGCTTCAAATTTATTTGATGCTCTTGACTTAAACAAAAGTATTGTTTCTTCTACAATGATTCATAAAGGAACTAGCAGTAGTGGTTACTTAAGAGGAAAAGCTGATGATGCTAATTATATTAATTTTAATTCCGAGTTATACTTGCTTATTGGTGGAGAAGAATTACCTTCTAATTATCTTACTTCAAATAACAGGGAATATGGTTTAATGAAATTGAATAATGATACTTGGAAACATGATCCTAGAAGTCCACTGATAGTAAATCCAGTTCAGTTGCATAACAAATACCCTATTTATAATTGGGCTTGGGATCATTTAGGCGGTTTTGTGTCACCAATTATAAAGAACAATACTCTTTATATTTTTATGGCATTTGGAACAGATAACCCAGATTATTTTATAACGGGAATAAAAATAAAATTGTGATTTAAAATTAGCGCACTTACTTCTAGATTGCAACGAGAACCTTCTTACTTTTAAAAACAGAACAAAGAGTTTGATGCTTCACATATGAAGGCGGTAGTATGCAACCTTTAATATATTCAACTTATTTAGAAGAACTAACAAGAAAAAGAATTGCAGAAATTAAAGCAAGTATAAAAAGAAGAGATTTGTAGTTTTTCCTGAATCTTATTGAAAAAAAGAGGCTATATGGAAACAAATAGCCTCTTTTTCGTCAATTATTAGGAATGTTCTAATTTTATAATTTTCTGGTGGATTTCCAGGTTCCACTTCCTGTAGATGAAACCCAATTTCCAGTTATAGTATTTCCATTTAGTGTTCCTGTAATAGTAGCTGTATCGGGGATAGATGCGGTAATGGTATTGTTAGATATTGTACCCACAATAAATGGTAAAACCTGACCGTCATTTGGCAAAACCATTCCCGTAACTTTGTTTCCGTAAATAATTAAATTCCAGGTACCACCCGTAATACCGTCTTCAATAAAAGTACCCACGTAACAATAAACCTGAACGTCCGATTCTTCTTTGCCTACATTAATAGCGGCCTCAGGGTGACCACTAATGTGGATATTAGAAACGGTTGGATTAGTTCCATTAGCATTTACAGTAAAATCAAAATAATCATTGTTATGAGTAAAAGTAATTTCTGTGTTTGATCCTTCAGTCACAGCATCTTGAGAAGTGTAAGTGTAAGAAGTACCGTCAATAACCAAAGTTGCCGATAAGGTCGTTCCATTGTTTTTCAAATTAATCACAATAGTTCCTGTTGATCCTACAAAAACACCTTTGTAAATACCATAATTTTTACTGTCATAACTGGCTGTTGCAGTTGGACTGTTTGATAAATTGTTGTCATCATTGTCATCATTAGAGCAAGAAAGAAGTGATGCACAAGCGAGTAGGCTAAGTAGTAATTTTTTCATAATTTTCTTTTTATAGATTAAGGATTGATACTAAATTAAATATTTTAGAAAAAATTAACAAAAATAATCGACAAAGTGCAGTAAAATTTAAAAGCCACTGTTTTGTTGGATTTTCTGAAGCTTTAGGATAGTTAATCAGAATATTTCTTTTTGACAAAGAAATAACAAAGACTGGTTTCTAAATATTTGTGTTTTAGATAAAAGTGTTTTTTAACGAGATTTTCAATATTTTGCATTTTATTGGGCTTACTTTTTCGTTATTTTAATTAAATTGCGGCGATTTATGATTTATTTTTTTTAGAGAATAGATTGAGATTTAATATATTTATCAAAAATATAAAAAGGGATGAGCTACTACAAAATCGATAATTTAGAACAATATTTTAAGCATTACAATAAGTCCATCAGAGAACCAAGAAAATTTTGGGGAAAAATAGCCGAAGAAAATTTCACATGGTACCAACCGTGGGACAAGGTGGTTGAATTTAATATGGCAGAAGCTGATGTTCAGTGGTTTGCCGGTGCTAAAGTAAATATTGCTAAAAACTGTATTGACAGACACCTTAATAAAAGAGGTGAAAAAACGGCAATTATTTTTGAACCGAATAATCCGGATGAAGAAGCATTACACATTTCTTATAACGAATTACACCAAAGAGTATGCAAGATGGCTAATGTTTTGCGTGAGCAAGGCATTAAAAAAGGCGATCGTGTATGTATCTATTTACCTATGATTCCGGAATTGGCAGTATCTATTTTGGCTTGTGCCCGAATTGGAGCAATCCATTCTGTGGTTTTTGCCGGATTCTCGGCTAAGGCTTTAGCAACTAGAATTGCCGATAGCGACAGTAAAATGCTTATTACTTCTGATGGTGGTTACCGTGGTAATAAAACCGTGGAACTAAAAGAAATTGCTGATGAAGCATTACAAAGTTGCCCTTCGGTTAGTACTGTTTTGGTAACGAAAAGAACCAATACAGCCATCAATATGAAAGAGGGCAGGGATATCTGGTTACAACCATTATTAGATGAAGCTTCTGATAATAGTGTAGCTGAAATTATGGATGCCGAAGACCCTTTGTTTATTCTTTATACTTCGGGTTCTACCGGAAAACCAAAAGGAATGGTGCATACTACTGCCGGTTATATGGTTTACACAGCCTATACTTTTAAAAATGTTTTCAATTATGAAGAGAATGACGTTTTCTGGTGTACTGCCGATATTGGCTGGATAACAGGTCATTCTTATATTTTATATGGTCCATTATTGAATGGTGCAACAACTGTAATTTTTGAAGGAGTACCTTCCTATCCTAATTTCAGTCGTTTTTGGGAAGTAATCGAAAAACACAAAGTAAGTCAGTTTTATACGGCACCAACAGCCATTAGGGCATTGGCAAAAGAAAAACTAGAATACGTACAGAAATATCCTTTTAAAAGTTTAAAAGTAATTGGATCAGTAGGGGAGCCAATTAATGAAGAGGCTTGGCACTGGTTCAATGATCATGTGGGCGGAAAAAGATGTCCAATTGTGGATACCTGGTGGCAAACCGAAACGGGAGGAATTATGATATCGCCAATTGCTTTTATCACCCCTACAAAACCTACTTATGCTACATTCCCATTACCTGGAATCCAGGCTGTTTTGATGGATGATAAGCGAAATGAAATCGAAGGAAACCAAGTGGTAGGTAGCTTGTGTATTAAATTCCCTTGGCCGGGAATGGCAAGAACCATCTGGAACGATCATCAACGTTATATCGATACTTATTTTTCGCAATATCCCGGAAAATATTTTACAGGAGACGGTGCCTTACGTGATGAAGTAGGTTATTACCGAATAACAGGTCGTGTGGATGATGTAATTATTGTATCAGGACATAATTTAGGAACTGCTCCAATTGAAGATGCTATTAATGAACACCCGGCTGTTGCTGAGAGCGCCATAGTAGGATTTCCACATGATGTAAAAGGAAATGCTTTGTATGGCTATGTTATTTTGAAAGAAACTGGTGAGATTAGAAATAAAGAGAATCTTTTTATCGAAATCAATCAATACATATCTGATCACGTAGGACCAATTGCTAAATTAGATAAGATTCAGTTTGTTTCAGGATTGCCAAAAACGCGTTCCGGAAAAATTATGCGTAGAATACTCAGGAAAATCGCAGCGGGAGATTTTTCTGATTACGGAGACACCAGTACTTTACTGAATCCGGAGATTATCGAAGAAATTCAAAGTGAGAAAAAATAATTCTAAAAAGCTGCTTCGAAGCAGCTTTTTTTTTTATGTAGAACTTTTTGGAATACTATTTTAAATAAACTTCGCTTTTAGTTCAGGAGAGGGAATCATACAATGTTCTTTTTTGCCGTACCAACTGTAGCGATTTTTAGCAATATAATCGTAAATACTATCGCAGGTTTTTCTGGGTAAAACTTTAAAAACAGCAAGTAAACTATAGAAAGAGCCTAATTGTGAAGCGATTTTAAAAGCAGCTTGGGATTTATAATAATAAGCAATTCCAGGTTCGTACAGAATAATACTGTCAGTCATTTTTGGATCGATACCAATGTAACTACAAATTTCTTTCCCGAAATCCGATTGCAAAGTCACAAACCGGAACACATCTTTTTTATCTCTTTCAATAATAAACTGCACTGCCGAATTGCACAAATTGCAAACGCCATCAAAGAGTATTATTTTTTTGTTTTCTGCAGTCATTGCGAGGAACGAAGCAATCTCATCAGGTGTTTCCATTTCAATTGGTATTATTCAGCTGTTAAATTTTTTAATTCATCAAATTGATGTAGAAAAACGGGTTCCTCTTTTTTAGTGCGAGGAACGAAAGAATCTCATTTTCTTATTTTTTTACATACTGCATTTACTCGTGTTAGTGTGATTGCTTCGTTCCGATAGCTATCGGAACGAAGCAATGACTTTTTCAAACTGATCACTTTTTCACCGCTTCCACCAAGTCCAACTCATCTAAACTTACTTTAGAAGTAAACAAACCATAATTAACAACGGCTTTGTTCTTTTCAATTTTATCAATACTTCCCACAGCTTTTCCGTCCAGCATTCTCACGCGATCACCTACTTTTAAAATCGGTTTTGGCTTTTCAATTACAGGTTTTAGTTTTTTCTCTTTCTTTTCTTTTCTAATTTCCTCAACCTGAACTTTAACTTCATCGATGATTTCTTTTTTCTTGGCTACAATGGCTTTAGTCTCTTTTGGAGTCGCTTTTTTACGTTTCGAATTTTCGATTTCAACTATTTTCAAAAACTCGCCTATCAATTCCTTTTTGTTTTTATTATTGAAATATTTCTCGGCAATATCCTCTATTTTTTGACCAATGTAAATCGTTTTCTGATTGCTGTCGTACAATTCCTGATAGCTTTCCAGTTTCTGCTTGATTTTGGTATTGATAGATTCCATCTTTTTACCTTCTTCGCGCGCTCTTGTTTCTTCTTCTTTCAGGTTTTGAGACGTTTTTTCGAGTTTAGAACGCTCTTTTTGTAAGGTAGCAATGGTTTTATCAAAGCGCACTTTCCCAACTTCGATTTTCTTTTTGGCACGATTGATTAATCCAAAGGGAATTCCATTTTTCTGTGCTACCTCAAAAGTAAACGAACTTCCCGCTTGTCCTAAAGCCAGTTTATACATGGGTTCCAGTGATTTTTCATCAAACATCATGTTGGCATTGGTAGCAAAAGGCAATTCGTTAGCAAGAATTTTCAAATTAGCATAATGAGTGGTAATGATACCAAAAGCTTCCCGATGGTAGAATTCTTCCAGGAAAATTTCAGCCAAGGCTCCTCCTAATTCAGGGTCTGAACCAGTACCAAATTCGTCAATCAGGAACATGGTTTTGCTATTGCACTTCTTCAGGAAGTAGTTCATGTTCTTTAGTCGGTAACTATATGTACTTAAATGATTTTCAATAGATTGATTGTCTCCGATGTCGGTCAAGATTCTGTCAAATAAAAAAGTTTCTGAGCGTTCATGAACCGGAATTAGCATTCCTGATTGTAGCATTAATTGGAGTAAGCCTACCGTTTTTAACGAAATGGTTTTTCCTCCGGCATTAGGTCCCGAAATCACAATGATTCGGTTTTCCTGTTGTAATTCGATCGTTTGTGGATGAGTAACTTCCTTTTTTTGTTTGTTAGTCAAATATAAAATAGGATGGAAGGCGTCTCTAAAATACAAACGGCGTTCCTCAGTTATATTTGGTAAAATTCCATTGATTCTTTCAGCATATTTTGCTTTGGCAGCAATCACGTCAACATCACTTAAAAAGTCCTGATATTCTTTTAATAAAGGTAAAAACGGACGAATAGCATTCGATAATTGTTTTAAAATACGCGTGATTTCTTCTTTTTCTTCGTATTCTAAATTACTCAATTCTCTGGAATATTTCAGCGTCATTTCAGGTTCTATATACGCAATGCTTCCAGTTTTAGAACTTCCTAAAATAGTACCTCTCACTTTTCGGCGATACATTGATAAAACGGCTAAAACACGACGGTTTTGCACAAAACTTTCTTTAATATCATCTAAATATCCTAAACCATTGTATTGAGTCAGAGCAATACCAAAACTCTGATTAACCTTGCCGCGAACCATATTCATATTTCTGCGAATATCTGACAAAACAGGAGAAGCATTGTCTTTTATTTCACCATATTTATCGACAACAGTATCAATAAGTGCTACAATTTCCTTAGTAAGTTCAACGCGTGAAGCTCTGGCATTGATATTTGGATAGTAATCATCAAATTTTCTCAGGAAATTCAAGAGGAAATTTACCGTTGAAGAAAGCGTAGCAATTTTTCTAAAACTACCTACTTCAAGGAAACTATCTTCAATTGCAAGGAATTTTATTTCGTTTGTTATCGCATCAAAACCGTGATTTGGAATCGCATTATTGTTTTGAAAAGAAGAAACATACTCCGAGGTTTGTAACAAAGCTTGCATCAGGCTTTCCTTGTCTCTAAAAGGAGTAATTTGAAGTGCTTTTTCTTTTCCAATTTCGGTATTGCATATCTCTGAAATGGTTTCGAGAATCGTTGGAAATTGTAGATCTTGTAATGTTTTTTCGGTGATGGATATCATTCTTTGTGAGTGCTTCTTTTTATGCAAAAATAGGTAATAGTAGAGATTCTTTCACGAAGATTTTTAAAGATTTCGCTATGATTCATAAAGATTTGCTTAATTGTAAAAGGATCTTGGTTTGTCTTTGTGTTTACTCTGTGTATCTTTGCGGAACAAATTTAAAGTAAAGATGCAAATTTCCTTAAATCCTGATTGGCAAACCATTTTATCTGAAGAATTACAAAAACCATATTTTAATGATTTATTGCAGGAGCTAGAAAAAGAGTATCAGGAATTTGTGTGTTTTCCACCAAAAGACCTGATTTTTTCGGCTTTTAATTATTGTGGTTTTGAAGAGGTGAAAGTGGTTATTATTGGTCAGGATCCTTATCATGGGGATGGAGAGGCGAATGGTTTGTGTTTTTCGGTGAATGGTGAAGTTAAGATTCCGCCTTCATTACGCAATATTTATCGGGAAATCAATGATGATTTGGATTCGATTTTTATGCCAACTTCCGGAAATTTAGAACATTGGGCAAAACAAGGCGTTTTGTTGTTGAATGCGGCACTTACCGTTCGAAAAGACAAACCCAATAGTCACAAACATTTGAAATGGAATTTGTTTACCGATGCAGTGATTCAAAAAATTTCGGATGAAAAAGAACATGTTGTTTTTTTACTTTGGGGCGCATTCGCACAAAAAAAAGGAAGTAAAATAGACAGAAACAAACATTTGGTTTTAGAATCAGGACATCCGTCACCAATGAGTGCGAATCAGGGAAAATGGTTTGGGAACAAACATTTTAGCAAAGCAAATACCTATTTAAAAACGAATGATAAATCTGAAATTGATTGGTTTTTGTAGTTTTAAAACATATAAGCCATATAAGTTTCAGAAGTATTAAATGAAGTTTTGTACCGTATTTTTAATTGAAATTCATGTAAGAAAAAGATAATAAAAAAGCCATTTAAATTTCCAAAAGAAACTTAAATGGCTTATATTATATATGATAAAAGCTAAAATTACTTTTTTATAATTTCTTCCAAAGTAGCTTTACCTTCTTCGTTTTTTACTTTTAGAATAATCTCCTGTCCTTTTAGGGTTTTACCTTCAATAATGTAGATTTTTGTTCTTTTTCCAAATTCGGTGTCGCTTTTGTCAAAATCAACATCGCCAAATTCCAAAGTGTTTTTTATATCTGCAATAGTCACCCATGATTCAGATAAAACTTTATTAGCATTTTCAGAATAATGGAAAGGTTTGTTGCGAAGATCATTGAGTACCCTGGCATTTGGGAAATAATTGCAACGGGTATCTTTTCCGCTAAAAACAAAGGCTACAAAAAAGCAACCTATTACTAAACCTACCAAATAATAGGCAAAACGTTGTACAAATTTCATGAAATATTTTTTGCAAAGGTAATCGAAAGTTTACTTAAAACACAATTAAATTGATGTCGTTATTAGGTAAATCAAACCAATCTCCAATGGCTCTGTTGGTCAAAATTCCATGATAGGTATAAATTCCATTTTTCAAACCTTTATCGCAACGAATGGCACTTTCAATACCACCGTCTTCGGCAATTTTCAATAAATAAGGAGTGATAATGTTACTGATAGAAAGCGAAGCTGTCTTAGAATAACGGGAAGGAATATTAGGAACGCAATAATGAAGAATATTGCTTTTTACAAAAGTTGGTTTTTCGTGAGTTGTGACTTCGGAAGTCTCAAAACAACCGCCTGTATCAATGCTTACATCGACAATTACAGCACCTTTTTTCATGTGTTCAACCATGGTTTCAGTAACTACTACCGGACAGCGTTCTAAACCACGCATAGCACCAATAGCCACATCACAACGTCTTAGAGCTTTCATTAAAGCCTTAGGTTGAATGGTCGAAGTAAAAATACGTTGATTTAGGCTGTTTTGAAGTCGTCTTAATTTAGTAATCGAATTATCGAAAACTTTGATGTTAGCTCCCAGGCCAATAGCGGTTCTTGCTGCAAATTCACCAGCAGTACCCGCGCCCAGAATAACCACTTCGGTAGGAGGAACTCCGGTAATATTACCAAAAAGGAGTCCTTTTCCGTAAGAATTGGCAATCATTAATTCGGCTGCGATTAAAATAGAAGCAGTACCGGCAATTTCGCTTAAAGACTTAACAATGGGGTAGGTGTCATCAACATCTTTGATGTATTCAAAAGCAAGAGCTGTAATTTTTTTCTTAGCTAAAGCTTCGAAATATTCTCTTTTCTTGGTTTTTAATTGGATTGCCGAAATGAGTATCGCCTGATTGTTCATCATTTTGATTTCGGCAACTGTAGGCGGCTCTACCTTTAAAATCATAGGACAACCGAAGACTTTTTGAGTGTCTTTGGTTACTTCGGCACCTACTTCAGAGTATTCTTTATCTGAATAACTGGCACTTTCTCCGGCACCCGATTCAATCATCACCCGATGTCCGTGACAAATTAACGAACTCACAGCATCCGGCGTGAGACAAATGCGACGTTCCTGATAGCTAGTCTCTTTGGGAATACCAATAAAAAGTTTGCCTTTTTTTCTAGCTACTTCCAGCTTCTCTTCCTGAGGTAATAACTGTTGTTTGGTAAATGGAGTTATTGATATTGACATCGTTTTTGCTACAATTAAAAAGTAAAATTACACAAAAAGATTAAAAGAATAAGCTTTATGTTTTGATAAAAATACAAATGTGTTTAATTATTAACATTAAGTTGTATTTTTTAAGTTTTTATAGAAATTTTTTAGCAGTTTTTTCGGAATTTATACTAAGTAAAAAGTGTGTAATGTATTGAAAATCAGTTATCAGAACTTGTTTGTTTCTAACTGGTTTAGTTTAGTTTTAAAAGACGTTTGCCATCAGAAAGCACTTCGATAGTAATGGTCGAATGCGTTTCAGGAATAAGACTGGCAATGTTTTCGGCCCATTCAATAAAACACCAATTACCGGAATACAAATAATCATCGACTCCCATATCTAAGGCTTCTGTTTCTTTTTTTAATCTGTAAAAATCAAAATGATAAACTATCTGATTATCTGTGGTTTGGTATTCATTAACTAAGGAAAAAGTGGGACTGCTGGTAGCTTCGGCTACGCCTAAGGTTTTGCACAATTGTTTGATAAAAGTAGTTTTTCCGGCACCCATTTCACCATTGAAAAGTATGATTTTATTCGGTTGAGCAGCTACAATCAATTCAGCTACATTGCTTATTTCGTCTAATGAAAAAGTGATTTCCATGTTTTTAGTTTTTTAGTACCTAGTCCTTAGTCCCTAGTCTTAGTTTCGGTTCTCGATGCTAAGGACTAACAACTAAGGACTAAATCCCTACTTAGGATTAAATATCAAACATGGAATAATCATTTCTTCCAGAGAAATTCCTCCATGCTGATAGGTGTTTTTATAATAACTCACATAATGATTGTAGTTGTTGACGTAAGCCAAAAACAAATCATTTTTTGCAAAAATATAAGAACTACTCATATTTATGGCCGGTAAACCAATTTTTTTTGGGTCTTTTACCGCATAAACATCTTTGCTTTCGTATGTCAGACTACGACCGGTTTTGTAACGTAAATTCAGGCTGGTGTTTTTGTCACCTACCACTTTTGAAGGATTTTTGACGTTGATGGTTCCGTGATCGGTGGTTAAAATCAATTTGAAACCCAGTTTTTGTGCCTGTTGGATGATTTCTAACAAAGGAGAATTTTTAAACCAACTCAATGTTAGCGAACGATAAGCTTTATCATCAGGTGCGAGTTCTTTTACCACATCCATTTCGGTTTTGGCGTGCGAAAGCATATCGACAAAATTATAAACTACAGCAACCAAATCGTTGTCTTTTAAGGCTCTGAAACTCTCAAGAAGCTTTTTACCCGAAGCCATATTGGTAATCTTAAAATAATCCGATTTGATGTTCAGACTCAAACGCTTTAATTGAGCTTCAAGAAATTCGGCTTCAAATAAGTTTTTTCCACCTTCATCGGGATCATTTTTCCATAAGTCAGGATGTTTTTTCTCCATTTCTGCCGGCAATAATCCGGAGAAAATTGCATTACGGGCATATTGGGTTGCAGTAGGCAAAATAGAATAGTAAGGCACTTCTTTTTCCAGTTTGTAATAATCGGACACCACGCTTTCAAAGGATTTCCATTGGTCATAACGTAAATTGTCAATGACTACAAACAATACTGGTCTTTCTTTTTTCTTCAATTCAGGAACCACTAATTCCTTGAATAAAGTGTGCGACTGAATGGGTTTATCGGCTTTGGGTAAAAACCAATCTTCGTAATTGCGTTCGATGAATTTTCCAAACTGCGAATTAGCTTCTACTTTTTGCGATTCCAGAATTTCAATCATACTTTGATCGTTGATATCTTCAAGCTGCAATTCCCAGAATAATAGTTTTTTGTACAATTCGATCCAATCTTCATAGCTGTTGACCATACCCATTTCCATGGCAATTTTTCGGAATTCCTTTTGGTAATCCAAAGTGGTCTTTTGGGAAATCAGTTTCGAATTATCCAAATTCTTCTTCAAACTCAGTAAAATCTGGTTTGGATTCACGGGTTTTATCAGATAATCGGCAATTTTAGCGCCAATGGCTTCCTCCATGATGTATTCTTCCTCACTTTTGGTAATCATAATCATCGGAATAGCACTTTTTTTCTCTTTCATCTCCGAAAGGGTTTCCAGTCCGCTCATTCCGGGCATATTTTCGTCTAAAAAAACAATATCAAAGTTCTCGTTTTCAAATATTTCAATAGCGTCAAGACCATTATTACAGGTAGTAACTTCGTAATTTTTTTTCTCTAAAAAAAGAATGTGTGGTTTTAGATAATCAATCTCATCGTCAACCCAAAGTATTTTTATTTTGTCCATATTTTGTCGGTTCTAAAGTTATTCTTGAACGTAAAAAACGCAAGTACATTGTGCAAATTACAGATTTTATACGCTCCAAATTGCTAATATTATGATAAAGTTTCTTAGTAAATAAGGTTTGAATAATTAATAATCGATTATCTAAGTAATACAGTTTTTTAAAATCTATACTAAATACTTTATATTTGATCGTAATTAAAAGGTTTCTGATATTTTTTAAATTATCATTTTTAAATAAAATCTTCAAACATTTATATTTAATTAAATTATAGGAAGTCAAATGGAATGGAATATTTTTGAAAAAGAACAAAAAGAAATTTGTAAAAAGTATAATTTAGAATGGAATTCTGTAAATGAAAATTCTATGTTAGCAGTTAATGATTCTTTGTTCTTAAATATTGAACCAATAAATGGTTTAAGGCATAATCGTAATGGAAATATTGAAGGTTGGTATATTTGGAGTGGTGATGAAATACCTCATGATGAAGAAAATTTTTTTAAATCAATTCACATTTATCACTTAATTGATAGTAAACCTGAAATACTTAAATATTTGGGATTACCCGTAGGTTATAGATTTCAGATTGATAGTAAAAAATATGAAGACATTTGGTTTGATGAAAAAGTAGCAAACGTTTAAAAATAGTAGAATACAGTAACGTTTATTACAGATTATAAATAAATTTCAAACGAAAAAATGAAACCAAAAATCACCACACTTTCAGAGAAAAAGCTAATTGGTTGTAAGCAAAACATGAATTATGTGGCTTACAATCCGGTACCGTTATGGCAAAGTTTTATGCCTATAAAAAAGGAAATTATAAATACTGTAAGTGCTGATTTGTTTTCGGTTCAGCAATTTCCGGAAGGTTTTTGGACTCAATTTAACCCTGAAACTGTGTTTGAAAAATGGGCTGCGGTTGAAGTAACTGATTTTGACAGTATTCCTGAGAATATGAGTTCTTTAGTGATTCCGGGAGGTTGGTATGCCGTTTTTGATTATAAAGGGGATGGGAGTGATGCTCCGGCTTTTTTTGAGTCTATTTTTGGAACCTGGTTTCCTAATTCGGCTTACGTTGTGGATGACAGACCACATTTTGAAATATTAGGTGCTAAATACAAAAAAGGTGATCCTAATTCAGAAGAGGAAATCTGGATTCCGATTCGATTGAAATAATTACTTGAATTTTTAAGGAACACAGATCAAACGGATTTTAGCAGATTTAAATGAATTTTATAGTGTTATTTGATGAATTGGAACGGGATTTAATGGCTTTAGTCAAACTTAAAATAGATTTGGCTAAAACCATTTGTTGACAATTACTTACATAGGGCTAAAGCCCGACGCAATTGATGTTTGAAAAACAATTAAATAACATGAATACAACACAACAAAGCTATCTCGTTTTTTGGAACGGGATAGCTTTTTGAATATATAACCTAATGTAAACTGAGTAAATAATAATTTACTGCCATCCTCCGCCCAAGGCTTTGTACAATTGAATGATGGCTTTGTATTGTTGGAATTTATTATCAACCAAACTCAATTCGGCATTCAAGGCATCGTTTTTAGACGTTAAAACTTCGAGATAGTTGGCTAAACCATAAGTCAACAATTCATCTGAAAAATTTGCTGCTTTTTTTAGAGCATCAACCTGTTTTTCACGAACCTTGATTTTGTAAGTTTCATTATTGTACTGTGCCAGTGCATCCGAAACTTCTTTTCCTGCCGTTAAAAGCGATTGTTCAAATTGAATATAGGCTTTTTCCTGATTGGCTTTTGCAATTTCATATTTGGTTTTTAACTGTCTTTGATTAAAAATAGGCTGTGTTAAACCGGTAACGATATTGGCAAAAATGGAATTAGCACTAAACCATTCATTCAGATGAATAGTTTGTAATCCGCCGGTAGCTGTGATTTTAAATGAAGGATAAAAACTGCTTTTAGCAACATTTGTCATTTCAAAATTGCTGATCAAATTGTACTCGGCAGCAATTACATCAGGACGATTACGCAGTAAATTAGAAGGAACGCCAAGGGTAATTTGGGGTTGTATTTTTTGCGTTTCAAAAGTGCTTCGTTCTATTTTTTTAGAAGATTCGCCTAAAAGAATATTCAACGTATTTTCCAGTAAAACGGCATTGTTTTTTAAATCGGCAATAATTAATAGTGTTGCATATTTTTGAGCTTCGGTTTGTTTGACACCTACTTCGGTAACGTTTCCGGCTTTTTTAAGTTGTTTGATTGTTTCAACACTTTGCTCTCTGTTGATTAAGGTTTCTTCAGCTACTTTTATTTGAGAATCAATAGCCATTAACTGGTAATAAGTAGTGGCAATCGAAGCAATTAATTGGGTTTTTATAGCCTGATTAACTGCCGAAGTTTGTAGAAACGCAGCATTGGTTGCGCGTTTATTGCTTCGTATTTTTCCCCAAATATCCGCTTCCCAGGATAAAGTTCCAGTAAGTTGGTACTGATCGGTACTACGGTTTTGAACAATTGCACCAAACTGACTATTTTTAGACAATTCCTGATGTGTCCAGTCGGCTCCGGCAGAAAGAGTAGGGAAGTAGCCTGCTTTTCCTTGTTTCATAGACGCTTCGGCAGCGGCAAGATTTTGCATGGCGATTTTAATATCCAAATTGTTTGCCAATCCTTTTGTGATATATCCCTGCAAAAGCGGATCGGTAAAAATCTTATCCCAGGAAACATTTGCAAATGAAACAGTGTCAGTTGACACTACTTCATTTCGATACAAATCGGCTGTTTTTAATTCAGGTCTTTTATAATCTTTGGACACAAAACAAGATTGTAATAAGACCGCAGCTATCGCTAATAAAGCGATTTTATATATTCTATTTTTCATTTTCTTCTTCTAAAGATTCAATATTAGATTCGCCAATTGGAGTTGGAAGTGGTTTTGTTGAAATTTTTTCCTGTAAATTTTGGAAAACAATAAACAAAATTGGAATTACAAATACTCCTAAAATAGTACCGATAAGCATTCCTCCAATAGCACCTGTACCAATTGCTTTGTTACCAACCGCACCGGCTCCTTTGGCCAACATTAATGGCAATAATCCAAGAATAAAGGCGAAAGAAGTCATCAAAATAGGACGCAAACGAGCTACTGAACCTTGTATGGCTGCTTGTGAAATACTTAAGCCTTTTCTTCTTGCTTCGGCAGCAAATTCGACTATCAAAATGGCATTTTTAGCCAATAATCCAATAAGCATGATGAGCGTAATTTGGAGGTAAATAGTATTGCTTAACTTAAAGAAATAAGCAAAAATAAAGGTTCCGGCTAAACCAACAGGTAATGATAACAATACGGCAAAAGGCAGAATATAACTTTCATATTGGGCTGCCAATAAGAAATAAACAAACACTAGACACAATAAGAAAATGTATAAGGTTTGTCCCCCTGCACTGATTTCTTCACGCGTCATTCCTGAGAATTCATATCCGTAACCCAAAGGTAAATGTTGTGCAGCCACTTCTTCAATCGCTTTAATAGCGTCTCCTGAGCTGTATCCTTCTTTTGGAGCTCCTGTAATTTTTACCGAAGTAAATAAGTTAAAACGTTCGATGGCTTGAGGGCCAAATACCTTTTCTAATTTTACATATTCAGAAATTGGTGCCATTTGTCCGCTGTTATTTCGAACCAAAACTTTGTTTAAAGATTCCGGATCTGTTCTGAATTGTGGTTCGGATTGATACATTACACGAAATTGCTTTCCGAATTTATTAAAGTTAGAAGCATAAACTCCACCATAATAGCCTTGCATTGTACCTAAAACATCGGTAACGCTAAGCCCCGATTTTTTGATAGCTGCTACATTCAAATCAATTCGGTATTGCGGGAAATTAGGAGAGAATGAAGTAGCTGCATATTGAATTTCCGGACGACTGTTTAAAGCCGCCAAAAATTGACTGTTTACCGTACTTAATTCCTGGATTGTTCCTCCTTTTTGATCTTGTAATTGAAATTCGAAACCATTCGAATAACCAAAACCAACTAATGTAGGGCGCGCAAAGAATAGTACTTTGGCATCTTTAACAACTGCAGCACGCTTGAATAATTCCTGTACCACAGCGGTAATTTCCTGATTTGCATTTTTACGTTCGGCCCAGGGTTTTAATTTTACAATGACCATCCCGTAATTACTTCCTGTTCCACTTATCAAGCTTCGACCTGAAATACGAAGTACTTCCTGAATTTCAGGCATGTTTTTTACCTGGTTTTCAATTTGGATTAGTACTTTTTCGGTTTTTTCCAAAGAAGTTCCCGGTGCTAAAGAAACATCCGAAAGAATGGCTCCGGTATCTTCGCTAGGTACAAACGCTTTTGGAGTAGTATTAGTCAATAAGATAAAAAGTCCTGCAAAAACAACAATTCCTAAGAAAGCTAACCATTTACGCTTAACTAAAAATTCAACGGCTCTTTTGTATTTAGAAGTTGTTGAGTCGAATCCGGCATTAAAAGCAGAGTAAAAACGGTCTAAAAATCCTTTGCTACTTTTCTCTCCATGATTTTTTAAGAAAATAGCACACAAAGCCGGCGAAAGTGTTAAGGCATTGATAGCAGAAAGTACGATAGCAATAGCCAAGGTCAATCCAAATTGTTTGTAGAAAACTCCGGCAGATCCACTAATAAATGAAACCGGAATAAATACCGCCGACATGACTAAGGTAATCGAAATAATAGCACTACTGATATCGCCCATGGCACTATGAGTTGCTTTTTTAGGATCATGTTCACCGGCTTCCATTTTAGCATGAACAGCTTCTACAACCACAATGGCATCATCAACCACAATACCAACAGCTAATACTAACGCAAATAAAGTTAATAAGTTAATGGTAAAACCAAATAAACTTAAGAAAAAGAAGGTTCCAACAATAGCAACCGGAACAGAAATAGCCGGTATTAATGTAGATCTCCAGTCTTGCAAAAAGATGAAAACAACAAGGAATACCAATATAAAAGCTTCAATTAAAGTATGGATTACCTTAGAAATAGATTCTTCCAGAAAATCATTAGCATTAATTAAAGTGGTATATTTTATTCCTTTTGGGAAATTCACTACTGACTGATCCATTACTTTCAGAGAGCCTTCAATTACTTCCTGTGCATTAGATCCTGCGGTTTGAGCAATGGCAATGGCAATAGATTGGTTGCCATTAGTAAACGATTTACTGGCATAATTAACCGCTCCCAGTTCAATTCGGGCTATATCCCCCAGTTTTAATACTTCGCCATTGGGAGTAGAACGCACAATAATTTCTTCAAACTCTTTAGTACTTTGTAAACGTCCTTTGTATTTTAAAGTATATTGGAAAGACTGGTCGCCGCTTTCTCCTAATTGTCCCGGAGCAGCTTCAATATTTTGTTCGGCCAATAATGCAGAAATATCCGAGGGCACTAAACCATAAGCACCCATAACATCAGGTTTCAACCAAATACGCATGGAGTAGTCTCTCTGACCAAATATCATTGCTTCTCCAACTCCCGGAACACGTTTGATTTTTGGTAAAATATTAATGTTGGCATAGTTTTGAAGAAAGGTAATATCGTAATCCGGATTTTCACTATACAGCGATAAAATTAAAATGTTATCACTTTGTTTTTTTGATGTAGTAACTCCGGCTTTAGTAACTTCCTGTGGCAATAATGAAGCAGCACGTGCTACACGGTTTTGTACATTTACAGCTGCCAAATCAGGATTAGTTCCTAATTTAAAAAAGATATTAATTGAAGCTGAACCATCATTATTTGAGGTTGAAGTCATGTAGGTCATGTCTTCTACACCATTGATTTGTTCTTCTAAAGGAATAACTACCGAGTTCATTACTACTTCGGCACTCGCACCCTGATAATTAGCGGATACCGTTACCGTAGGAGGTGCAATTTCGGGATATTGTGAAACGGGAAGCGAAATCAACCCTAATATTCCCAGTATAACAATGATAATAGAAATTACCGTTGACAATACGGGTCTGTCAATAAATTTTGAAAACATACTCTGTTATTATTCGATGTTAGTTAATGGCTTTTTTATCAGCAGTAATTATGGTGGCATAGTCCACTAATTCAGGTTTTATTGCTGTTCCTTCGGCAACAATTCCTACACCTTCAATAAGAATTTTATCATTGCTATTCAATCCTTTATCAACAACAAAATATTGTCCTCCGGGTACCGCACGAACTTCAACGGGAACAAATTTTACTTTGTTGTCCTTATCAGCAACCAATACAATGCGTTTGTCCTGCATTTCTAAAGTAGCATTTTGTGGAATTAAAATCACATCTTTTAAATTAGTTGGAATTTGAATACTACCACTTCCTCCGGAACGCAATACTTTGTTTGCATTTGGAAAACTGGCTCTTACGTTAAAAGAACCTGTTTGTGTATTAGCCTGTCCGCTAAAAGTTTCGATTTTTCCTTTTAAATCATATTGCATTCCGTTACTTAGAATCAAATTGACGGCAGGCATTTTAGTGATTTTTTCCTGAAAAGTTTTTCCAGGAGTTTGCATGGTAATATCCAATTGCTGTTTTTCGTTCATTGAAAAATAGGCATAAATAGTACTTACGTCTGAAATTCGGGTTAATGGCTCGGCAGTTTGGCTGCTTACATAACTTCCTAATCGTAAAGGTAAAGTTCCTACTATTCCGTTTACCGGACTTTTGATTGTTGCGTAATTAATGCGTTCAAGAATACTTTGATAGGTACTTTTGGCACTGGCTAAATTTGCTTTAGCTGTTTCCAGTTGTACATCGCTGATAATATTGCGTTCTACTAATGGTTTTAAACGATTCACTTCTACTTGAGCTGCAGTTACTTTTGCTTTAGCAGCAGCGGCTTCCTGATTAGCCGTTTGTGTTTCCAGCTTAAAAAGCAATTGTCCTTTTTTTACTTCCTGACCTTCCTGAACATATATTTTTTCGATATAACCATCCACTTTTGCACGAATGTCAATATCTGTAATTCCTTCTAAAGTTGCAGGATATTCGGCTAATAGAGTAGTATTTGATTTTTGTATTTGAATTACTTTGTACGGAATTACAGTAGGTGCTGCTGCCTGTTCTTCTTTTTTACCACAAGCTACTAAGAGAATGGCACTTATAAGGGTTAATGAAAGTTTTTTCATTGAGACAAATTATTTATTATTGTTGTTATTGATTTCTATTTGTTTGAAGTTGTTAATTGTTTTACTAAACACTTTTCCAACTTCTATAATATGTGTTCTGTAGGCTTTTACGTTTTCCAAATTGCACTTTTCTTCAGGGCAGGAAGCAGTGGCTTCTCGGTACTCGACCAATCGGTCAATGATGAGCATTTCAGAATCGATTAGTTTGATAATATTGCCGAGACGTTCACTTAAGTTGGCCGGTTTAAAATATTTTTTGCGGTCTCCTGTTTTGGTGAAATAGGATATTTTTTCCATCTTTAAGAGTAAGTTCAAATTAGTAGAAATTGAACTTTTGCTGGCACTTAATTTTTCGACTAAAGATTCAAATGTAAGCCCTGTTTTGCATCCGTCAATAATTAGTGTTCCTAAGATTCTTGCCGCAAGTGGTGAAATATTGTAGAGTTTTTCAAAATAATTCCCGTACAATTCTATGATTTCTTCCCTTTCTTTTTTGATGTCCATGACTAATTTTTTGCAAATTTAAAGTTAGTTCGTAAAATACCGAACTAACCGAACTTAATTTTGTGTTAATTTTTATACAGCCATATTTTTCAGATTTGAAAATAATTCAGTTAAATACATCAAAATCAATTGTTCAATAGTTTTATTTTAATAAAATTAGTTCTTAAAAAAAATGCTTAATATTGAGAATCAAAAATTAACCATTCAAATAAATTGAACCATGAAATTTAAAGTTTTGAAACAATCTTTTTTATCGGTAGTCTTATTTTCGGCAGGAATTACAGCACAAAACAAGTTTGTAAATACTCCGCCGGAAGTTTCTCCAATGCCCATGAAACCTGAAATGACTGAAATTTGGAAACCGGAAGTAAAAATAATTACACCTGCTAAAATTTTGGGCAACGCACCTTCGGACGCAATTGTTTTATTTGATGGAAAAAACTTAGATCAGTGGGTCAGTAAAAAAAACAGTAATAAACCGGCGGAATGGAAAATTGTTGATAATGATTATTTAGAAGTTGTACCAGGTTCGGGTGATATTCAGACAAAAATGACTTTTGGAGACTGTCAGTTTCATTTAGAATGGAGTACGCCGGACGAAGTTTTAGATGGAGGACAGGCAAGGGGAAATAGTGGTGTGTTTTTCCAAAACAGATATGAATTGCAAATTTTAGATTCTTATAATAACAGAACTTACAGTAACGGTCAGGCGGGAAGTATATATAAGGATCATGCACCATTAGTAAATGCTGTAAAATCACCATTGGAATGGAATGTTTATGATGTAATCTATACCGCACCACGCTTCAGGACTGATGGAAAAATTGATGCTCCAGCCAGAATTACTGTTTTTCTAAACGGTGTTTTGATACAAAATAATGTAACAATAAATGGTTTGACGCTTTATATCGGTTTACATAATTATCCGTCTTCTCATGGTGATGATGTTATTTCGCTTCAGGATCATGGTACTAAAAATCAATTTAGAAATATTTGGATAAGAAAACTTTAAAAATGGCAATTAGCAGGTCAAGTGCATTAAATTTTTTTGCCGAAAATTAGACCAATAAGTACAAATTAAACGTTGTTTTTAATTACACTAATCATTAAAACAGATAGAATTTGTGTTATTCGATTTTAATTTTGATTATAATTAGTAACAATTGTTGTAATTGCTTCGCCAATTCGCTATCGCTCGGGTCGTGTACAACTTTTTTCTAAAAGTAAACACCTTGGAGAATTAGTAATTTTACTGTTTTTACAATCTAATTTACTTATATTTGTCAACCTAAAATTCAAGTTCTAGTGACGCAAATCAATAAGCTTAAAATATTCAACGATCCTATTTATGGATTTATCAGCATTCCAAATGCTTTAATATACGACTTAATTCAGCATCCCTATTTTCAACGATTAAGACGTATTTCTCAAATGGGTTTGTCGTACTTAGTATATCCCGGAGCTAATCATACTCGTTTTCATCACGCCTTAGGTTGCCTACATTTAATGCAAAAAGCCGTAGATGTGTTGCGTTTTAAAGGGGTTTCCATTTCGGAAGAAGAAGAAAACGCATTGTATATTGCTATTTTATTGCACGATATTGGGCATGGACCATTTTCGCATGCAATGGAAAAAAGTATTGTAGAAGATGTGCATCATGAGGAAATTTCGTTGTTGTTCATGAAGCAATTAAATGTTGAGTTCAAAGGAAAATTAAGTCTGGCAATTAAAATTTTTGAAGGAGATTATCATCGAAAATTCATGTTGCAATTGATTTCAAGTCAATTGGATATGGATCGAATGGATTATTTAAAACGTGATAGTTTCTATTCGGGTGTGGCCGAAGGAAATGTCAATTCGGAGCGTTTAATCCAAATGATGAATGTCGAAGATGATTTTTTGGTTATCGAAGAAAAAGGTATTTATTCAGTTGAGAAATTTTTAATGTCACGCCGACTGATGTATTGGCAGGCTTATTTGCACAAGACCAGTTTAGTGGGCGAATTGATTTTGACAAAAATCTTAAAACGCGCCAAAGAATTAGCATTAAAAGGAATGGTTTTGCCTTGCAGTGAGCCATTGCAATTTTTTATGCAAAATAAAATTTCGTTGGAATCGTTTAATACTATTACTTTAGATTTGTTTTCTCAGTTAGATGATTTTGATATCATTAGCGCCTTAAAAGCCTGGCAAAGACAAGATGATTTTATTTTATCTACTTTGAGTAAAATGATTATCAACAGAGATTTATTGAAAATAAAATTGACTAGTGAAAAAGTAGCCATTGAAGATTTAACTCCTTTAAAAGAGCGTTTTGCCTTAGAAAATAATATCAGTGTAGCCGATGCTAATTATTTTATTTTTAAAGGAAAAATAAAAAATCAGGCTTATGACAAGGAAGCTGAACCCATACGAATTTTGAAAAAAGACCGAACAGTTGAAGATGTTATCGAATCATCAGATCAATTGAATTTGAAATCTTTATCAAAGTCGGTGACCAAATATTACATTTGTTTCCCAAAACAACTGGTATAAAACCATATTTAAAATCTATTTTTTATATTTTTGTCGGAATGAAATTTACAGCAGAACAAATAGCGGGTGTTTTAGAGGGCGAAGTAGTGGGGAATCCCCAAGCTGAAGTCCATGAATTATCTAAAATAGAAGAAGGAAAAGAGGGTTCGCTTACTTTTTTATCCAATCCCAAATACAATAATTATATCTATACTACCGAGGCTACAATAACCATTGTAAATAAAACTTTTGTCCCTGAATCAGATTTAAAAACAACACTAATTAAGGTGGATGATGCTTATATGGCTTTTTCCAAGTTGTTAGAATTTTACGATCAGGCAAAAAAAGCCAGTAAAAAAGGTATCGAACCTCATACAGTTTTATCTGAAGATGTCAAATATGGTCAAAATTTATATTTAGGTAGCTTTAGTTATGTAGGTACAAATGTGGTTATTGGTGATAATGTAAAAATATATCCTAACTGTTTTATTGGCGATAATGTTGTCATTCGCGATAATGTCACTATTTTTGCCGGCGCAAAGATTTATTCGGAAACCATAATTGGTAATAATTGTATTATTCATGCAGGAACTGTTATTGGTTCGGATGGTTTTGGGTTTGCACCCAATTCGGATGGAACATACAAGAAAATTCCCCAAATAGGAAATGTAGTTATTGAAGATGATGTTGAAATAGGAGCTTGTACTACAATTGACAGAGCCACATTAGGTTCAACCCGAATTAGAAAAGGAGTGAAATTAGACAATCAGATTCAGGTTGCTCACAATGTTGAAATTGGCGAAAATACTGTAATAGCTGCTCAAACCGGAATTGCGGGTTCTACTAAGATTGGTACAAACGGAATGATTGGCGGGCAAGTAGGAATATCAGGTCATTTAATAATTGGAAATAATGTCAGAATCCAGGCGCAGTCCGGAGTGGCAAGAAATATAAAAGACGACGAAGTTTTGCAAGGGAGTCCTACATTTGGTTATACTGATTTTAGTAAATCCTATGTGCATTTCAAAAATTTCCCTAAGATTATTGCAGAAATTGACGAATTAAAGAAACAAATATTAAACCAAAAACATGGAAACAATGGTTAAACAGAAGACCATCAAAACAGAAATCTCGTTAACGGGAGTTGGCTTACACACCGGTAAAGAAGTTAAAATGACTTTTAAACCTGCTCCTGCAAATAATGGTTTTACTTTTGTTAGGTTAGATCTTGAAGGACATCCTGTAATTGAGGCAGATGCAAATTATGTTGTCAATACTCAAAGAGGTACAAATCTGGAAAAATTAGGCGTTAAAATTCAAACACCTGAGCATGTTTTAGCTGCTCTGGTAGGTTGTGATTTAGACAATGTTATCATTGAATTAGATGCTTCAGAGCTTCCTATTATGGATGGTTCTTCAAAATATTTTGTTGAAGCTTTAGAAAAAGCAGGTGTAGAGGAACAAAGTGCTAAACGCAATGTTTACGTTGTAAAAGAAGTAATTTCATTTACTGACGAAGCAAGCGGAAGCGAAATTCTGGTAATGCCTAGTGATCATTATACGGTAACTACAATGGTTGATTTTGGTACTAAAATTTTAGGTACACAAAATGCAACTCTTAAAAGTATAGACGATTTTAAAACTGAAATTGCATCTTCAAGAACTTTCAGCTTTTTGCACGAATTAGAGTCTCTTTTAGATAATGGTTTGATTAAAGGCGGTGATTTGAATAATGCTATTGTTTATGTAGATAAAGAAATTTCTACAGCAACAATGGAAAATTTAAAAGTAGCTTTTGGTAAAGAAACACTTACTGTAAAACCAAATGGTATTTTAGATAATCTGACTTTACATTATCCAAATGAAGCTGCAAGACACAAATTATTGGATGTAATAGGTGATTTGGCTTTGATTGGAATAAAAATACAAGGAAAAGTTATTGCTAATAAACCAGGTCATTTTGTAAACACACAATTTGCAAAGAAAATGGCTAAGATGATTAAAATTGAACAACGCAACTACGTTCCTGTTTACGATTTGAATCAAGAGCCTTTGATGGATATTCATAAAATCATGGCAATGTTGCCACACAGGCCACCATTTTTGTTGATTGACAGAATCATCGAAATGTCTGACAGTCATGTGGTGGGGATGAAAAATGTAACTATGAATGAAAATTTCTTCGTTGGACATTTCCCTGATGCTCCGGTTATGCCTGGAGTTTTAATTGTTGAAGCTATGGCACAAACTGGTGGTATTTTAGTTTTAAGTACCGTTCCGGATCCGGAGAATTATTTGACCTACTTTATGAAAATTGATAATGTGAAATTCAAACATAAAGTATTGCCAGGAGATACCTTAATATTCAAGTGTGATTTAATTACTCCTATCAGAAGAGGAATTTGCCACATGCAGGCTAATGCTTACGCTAATGGTAAATTAGTTGCTGAAGCTGAATTAATGGCACAAATTGCAAGAAAACAACAACAATAATTAGGATAGAAACAGTTCCTCCCTGTTACTATGATTTTTTAAATAGTAATTAAGGTAATTAATTATAAAAACAAAAAATAGATGAATCAACCGTTAGCTTATGTTCATCCTGGTGCGAAAATCGCCAAAAATGTGGTAATTGAACCTTTTACAACCATTCATAACAATGTGGTAATTGGCGATGGTACCTGGATAGGTTCTAATGTAACCATCATGGAAGGTGCAAGAATTGGAAAAAATTGCAATATTTTTCCCGGAGCAGTTATCTCGGCTGTTCCACAAGATTTAAAATTTGGTGGTGAAGATTCATTGGCTATTATTGGTGACAACTGTACTATTAGAGAGTGTGTAACTATCAACAGAGGTACTAATGCTTCCGGACAAACAGTTATTGGAAATAATTGTTTAATTATGGCAGCAGCTCATATTGCTCATGATTGTGTAGTAGGAGATAATGCAATTATTGTAAACGGTGTGCTTTTGGCGGGTCATGTTATTGTGGGTAAATACGCTGTATTAGGCGGTTTGGCAGCAGTACATCAGTTTATCAATATTGGAGATCACGCAATGGTTTCAGGTGGTTCTTTAGTTCGTAAAGACGTTCCTCCTTATACTAAAGCGGCTAAAGAACCTTTGTCCTATGTAGGTATCAATTCTGTTGGATTGAGAAGAAGAGGTTTTACAACTGAAAAAATCAGAGAAATTCAGGACATCTATCGAATTTTATATCAAAAAAATTATAATAATACTCAGGCTTTAGGAATCATAGAAGCCGAAATGGAAGCAACTCCTGAAAGAGACGAAATTATTGATTTTATAAGAAACTCTTCCAGAGGTATTATGAAAGGTTATAGTGGAGGCTATTAAAGGCTAATAGAATAAAAAAAGAAGAATGAGAAAAGATCAGGTATTTAATTTATATTAGTTGATCTTTAGAAAATAAATAAAATAAGATTTTAGAAATATAAACTCTAAAATCTACAATCTTAAATCATAAATAAAATGGCATCTACATCAGATATTAGAAACGGACTTTGTATTAAATACAACCACGATATTTATAAAATTATCGAATTTTTACACGTAAAACCAGGAAAAGGACCTGCTTTTGTAAGAACAAAATTAAAAAGTTTAACAACCGGAAAAGTATTGGATAATACTTTTTCAGCAGGACATAAAATTGATGATGTACGCGTAGAAACACATACGTACCAATATTTATATGCAGAAGGAGATCAATTTCATTTTATGAATAACGAATCTTTTGAGCAAATTACTTTGAACAAAAGTATTCTTGATGCTCCGGATTTATTGAAAGAAGGAACTAATGTAATGGTTCAGATTAATACTGAAACTGATTTGCCTTTATCAGTAGATATGCCGGCTTCAATTATTCTTGAAGTAACTTATGCAGAACCGGGAGTAAAAGGGAATACAGCTACAAATGCTACTAAATCAGCAACTGTTGAAACTGGAGCTACAGTTAACGTTCCTTTGTTTATCAACGAAGGAGATAAAATTAAAATTGATACCGCTTCAGGATCCTACATGGAGCGTGTTAAAGAATAGTTTACAGTATTTAGTGCTCCAGTTTGAAAATCAGGCTGGACATTAAAAACTGAATACCTGCCTACCGACAGTCGGGCTAAATACTAAAAAGATGAAATTTACAAGAGCATATTCTTTAAAAGAAATCGCAAATTTACTCAACTGTGAATTTGTAGGGAATGAGGATTTTGAGGTTTTAGGCATGAACGAAATTCATGTGGTGGAGAAAGGAGATATTGTTTTTGTAGATCATCCTAAATACTACGACAAAGCGCTAAACTCGGCAGCTACAATTGTTTTGATTAATAAAAAAGTGGATTGTCCTGAAGGAAAAGCATTGCTTGTTTCTGATGATCCTTTTCGTGATTTCAACAAACTAACTCATTTTTTTAAACCTTTCCAATTTGCCGGAGTAGCTATTGCTCCAACGGCAATTATTGGCGAAGGAACTATAATTCAGCCAAATTCTTTTATTGGTAATAATGTTGTTATTGGAAAAGATTGTTTGATTCATTCTAATGTGTCCATTTATGATCATACTATAATAGGAGACAATGTAATTATTCATGCCGGAACTGTTCTTGGTGCCGATGCGTTTTATTATAAAAAACGTCCTGAGGGTTTTGACCAATTGCTATCAGGAGGTCGTGTTGTTATTAAAGATAATGTAGGCATTGGTGCTCTTTGTACTATTGATAAAGGGGTTACCGGTGATACAACAATTGGTGAAGGAACAAAAATTGACAATCAGGTTCATGTAGGTCATGATACTGTGATTGGAAAAAAATGTTTAATAGCTTCTCAAACCGGAATTGCAGGTTGTGTAATCATTGAAGACGAAGTGACACTTTGGGGACAGGTTGGTACAACCAGCGGAATTACAATTGGAGGAAAAGCTGTTGTCATGGGACAAACCGGAGTAACTAAATCAGTAGAAGGAGGGAAAACTTATTTCGGAACACCTATTCAGGAGTCCAGAGAAAAATTAAAACAATTAGCCAATATCAAAAAGATTCCGGAGATTCTTGATAAATTAAAACAATAAAAAAAGTGCTGCCAAATTATTAATTTTGTTTAAAAAGTAAATAATTTGTGTTGAAGCTAACAAAATGGGTAGAATATCCATCTTTTTTTTGGTAAGAAAACTGTTTAGATTAATTTCGAAAATCTTACTTTTGCATAACAAATTTAAAAATCACAAAAAATATATATCATGAGTGTTTTAGTTAATAAAGATTCCAAAATAATCGTTCAAGGATTTACAGGTAGCGAAGGTACTTTCCACGCTTCTCAAATGATTGAATACGGTACAAACGTTGTAGGTGGTGTAACTCCAGGAAAAGGGGGAACAACTCACTTAGACCTTCCTGTTTTTAACACTGTTAAAGATGCAGTTGAGCAAGCAGGTGCTGATACTTCTATTATTTTTGTACCACCAGCTTTTGCTGCTGATGCAATTATGGAAGCTGCTGATGCCGGAATTAAAGTAATCATTGCAATTACAGAAGGAATTCCTGTTGCTGACATGATTTATGCAAACGACTACGTTAAAGCAAGAAACAGCAGATTAATTGGGCCTAACTGTCCAGGTGTTATCACTCCAGGTGAAGCTAAAGTTGGTATCATGCCAGGTTTCGTTTTCAAAAAAGGAACTGTAGGTATTGTTTCTAAATCAGGAACTTTAACTTATGAGGCTGCTGACCAGGTTGTAAAACAAGGTTTAGGAATCACTACTGCTATCGGAATTGGTGGAGACCCAATCATTGGAACAACTACTAAAGAAGCAGTTGAATTATTAATGAACGATCCTGAAACAGAAGCAATCATCATGATTGGCGAAATCGGTGGTCAATTAGAAGCTGATGCTGCTAAATGGATTAAAGCTGATGGTAACCGTAAGCCTGTAATTGGTTTCATCGCTGGAGAAACTGCTCCTGCTGGTAGAACTATGGGACATGCCGGTGCTATTGTTGGGGGTTCTGACGATACTGCTGCTGCTAAAAAACAAATTATGAGAGACAACGGAATTTATGTTGTTGATTCACCAGCTGAAATTGGTAAAAAAGTTAAAGAAGTATTAGTTACAGCAACAGTTTAATTATTTCTAAATTAAATTTTAAATAAATTAAGCCTCACATTTGTGGGGCTTTTTTAGTATAAAACAGAATTAAAGGAATACATTTGCACTCGATTAAAATCAAAGCTCTGATTTAATCTAAAAGTAAATTAAAAATAAATAATTGATTTCATGTTTTTTTCTGAAATCAATTCAAAAGGAAATACTATGTATAAGGAATTAGAAGGATTCAAAGTTAAAAATCAATTTTCATTAACAATAGAAGATAGCTTAGAAGAAGTTTGTAATGCTACTGAGGGTTCAGGTGTGTTTTTAGTTTATGATGTTGCCGATGAAAAAGAATTAATCATGGTAGGTTCTACAGGAACGGTACAAAATGATGGTACTTTGAAGACTAAAAATGGCGGACTGTATGATAAAATTGTAAACGGTCACCAATTTGCAAAAACAGGAAGAAAATATTCTTGGCCTGCACAAATGAAAAAAGAAGAAATTAGCCGTTTAGAAGTAGTTTGGTATGAAACATTTAACGATGATACTAAAGTGATTCCTACTTTTGTCGAAGCTCAGATTTTGCAAAACTTTTTAAGTGAAAATGCAAAATTGCCAAGATGGAATGTAGCTTTCTAATTCATTTTCAGTGAAATAAAATATTATTATTAAAAGCTTTACTTCGGTAAGGCTTTTTTTATAGCATAAATTTTATAAAACAGCTAAATCGTTTATATTTGTACCTCAATTTAGAAAATAAACTTATTATCATAATATGAAATTACTCGAAGGAAAAGTAGCTATTATTACAGGCGCAAGTCGCGGAATTGGAAGAGGGATTGCTGAAGTTTTTGCAAAAAACGGTGCCGATGTTGCTTTTACATACAGCTCATCTGCTGAATCAGCTCAGGTATTGGAAAATGAATTGAACGCATTAGGTATTAAAGCTAAAGGTTATAAATCCAATGCTGCCGATTTTAATGAAGCACAAACTTTAGTAGATACTATTTTAGCTGATTTTGGTACAGTTGATATCCTTATCAATAATGCCGGAATTACAAAAGACAATCTGTTAATGCGTATGTCAGAGGCTGATTTTGATCAGGTAATTGATGTGAATTTGAAATCGGTTTTTAATATGACTAAAGCCATTCAAAAAACATTCTTGAAAAAACGTGCAGGTTCAATCATCAATATTAGTTCAGTTGTAGGGGTTTCCGGAAATGCAGGACAAACTAATTATGCGGCTTCTAAGGCTGGTGCTATTGGGTTTACAAAATCAGTAGCTTTAGAATTAGGTTCTCGTAATATCCGTTGCAATGCTATTGCTCCAGGATTTATTGAAACTGAAATGACTGCTAAATTAAGCGAAGATGTTGTAAAAGGATGGAGAGAAGGAATTCCATTGAAACGTGGTGGAACTACTGAAGATGTTGCAAATGCTTGTTTATTCTTAGCTTCAGATATGAGTGCTTATGTTACAGGACAAGTATTGAATGTTTGCGGAGGAATGCTTACTTAATCAGTTTGTTGTTAATAGTTTGTTGTTTTTTTGAAACCACAAACTATAAACTATAAACCATAAACTAAAAATATGACAACAAACACCATTCTATTAGTATTGCTTTCATTATTAATAGCAGCTGGGTTGTCTTATTTTCAATATTATTACAAAGCCAAGAGTCAATTAAAAGTTAATTTACTCTTGGCTTTTTTGCGTTTTTTAAGCATTTTCGGGATATTATTATTGCTGGTAAATCCAATAATTACAACCAATAATACAGAAATGATTAAGCCTCCGCTTGCTGTGGTGGTTGATAATTCCGGTTCCATATTTTTTTTAAAAGCTGAAAAAACAGCTTCTGAATTGTATTTGAAGCTAAAAAACAATAAAGCATTGAATGAAAAATTCAACATTCAATCCTATCAATTTGATTCGGAGTTTTCTCTTTTAGAAAAATTAAATTTTAAAGGAACTCAAACCAATCTGGACGTAGCGGCTAAAGATTTAAAGGCAATCAACAGAAATAGCCTGTTTCCTACGGTACTAATTAGTGATGGAAACCAAACTTCAGGTAATGATTATGTATATAGTTTTGATGCTTCCAATAAAGTTTATCCCATAGTTTTAGGAGATACAACCAGGGTTTTAGATTTAAAAATCAATCAGCTGAATGTCAATAAATACGCTTTTTTTAAGAATAAATTTCCTGTAGAAGTGTTTTTACAATATTCAGGCACAAAAAATATAACTGCTGATTTTCAGATTTCGCAGGGAAATTCAGTTTTGAGCAAGCAGAAAGTTTCTTTTTCTGCTACTAAAAATACAGCTGTTATTTCTCTTTTGCTATCAGCAAATAAAATAGGAACGCAGTTGTATAAGGCGAGTTTGGTTTCGAATGAAAAAGAAAAAAACAGCTATAACAACAATAAAAATTTTGCTGTAGAAATTATAGATCAAAAGACCAATGTTGCCATAATTTCGTCAATAAACCATCCTGATATAGCTGCTTTAAAACGGGCAATTGAATCTAATGCACAACGTAAAGCAACTATAGTTAATCCGAAACAAATCAATGGATTAAACAATTATAATGTTTTGGTTTTTTACCAACCTACAACGGAATTTAAAACTGTTTTTGATGCCAATAAATCAGCCCGAGTTAATGCTTTTTTTATTACCGGAACACATACTGATTTTGGATTTTTAAATCAGCAGCAAAATAATTTAGAATTTAAAATGACTTCTCAAAAAGAAGATTATTTGGCTGAATATAAATCGCAATTCAATCTTTTTGCTATTGATAATATTGGTTTCGAAAATTTTCCTCCTTTGCAAAATCCGTATGGAAAAATCAAAGTAAACGGAAACACTACTGTTTTACTTTCTTCAAAAATCAGAAATATTGACACTCAGGCACCATTGCTTGCTTTTAATGAAAATCAAGGAAATCGGTCTGCTTTTCTCTTGGGAGAAAACAGTTGGAAATGGCGTTTAGAAAGTCATATTACAAATGAATCTTTTGAAAAATATGATGTTTTTATTGATAAAATCATTCAGTTTTTGGCAACAAACAATGCTAAAAAATCTTTGGTTGTCAATCACGAAAGTTTTTACAATTCAGGTGATGCTATCGAAATCACAGCTCAATATTTCAATAAGAATTATGAATTTGACGAAAAAGCACATTTAACTATTAAGCTGATTAATTCCAAAACGAAGCAAACTAAAAATTACGATTTATTGAAAGGAAACAATGCCTACAAGGTAAATCTGGATGGATTAGCTGCCGGGAATTATCAGTTTACGGTGAAAGAATTAAATTCAAATGCTTCGTATTCGGGTCGTTTTGAAATTCTAGATTTTGATATCGAAAAGCAATTTGTAAATCCTGATTTAGACAGACTGAATCAATTAGCCTCATCAACAAAGGGAAAAGTTTATTATCCGAATCAAATAGATGCTTTGATCCAATCGCTTTTAGCTGATGAGAATTATAAAACCATTGAAAAAAGCAACATAAAACGTTCTCCTTTGATTGATTGGAAATGGCTGTTGGTATTCATTTGTGGCTTTTTTGCAATCGAATGGTTTGTTCGAAAATACAACGGTTTGTTGTAAGCAATTTTAAATTTTAATAAAAAGATTTCTCTTGAAAAAACAATCCAAAATTCTCCCTGAACACGGAATCTTCAATTTAGAAAAACATACCAGAACACAGCAGGTGATTTTTGTGGGTTTGCTATTGGTTTGTTTGACAGGGATGATTACTCCGCCTATTGCATTATTATTAGGTTTGCTTGTTGCTAATCTTTCGGGGCATCCCTGGTTGCATTTAAACCATAAAATCATTCGGGTTTTACTTCAGGTTTCGGTTGTAGGACTGGGTTTTGGAATGAATGTTACTAATGCTTTATTATCGAGTAAAGAAAGTTTCATACTCACGGTTGCCACAATATTTAGTACTGTTTTTCTGGGAAGTGTTTTAGGAAAATGGCTTAATACTGATAAAAAAACTTCTCATTTAATTTCCTGCGGAACTGCCATTTGTGGTGGAAGTGCTATAGCTGCAATTACTCCGGTTATTCAATCGGATGAAAAACAGACTTCGGTAGCATTAGGAGTGATTTTTATTTTAAATTCTATTGCCTTGTTTTTGTTTCCAACTATTGGTCATTGGTTAAGTTTATCTCAGGAAGATTTTGGATTGTGGTGTGCCTTAGCGATTCATGATACCAGTTCGGTTGTGGGAGCAGCTAACAAGTATGGTGCCGAAGCCTTAGCTATTGCTACAACTGTAAAATTAGCACGTGCTTTATGGATAATTCCAATTGTATTGTTAACGAGCTTCTTGTTTAAAAACAAAGCAAGCAGAATAAAAATTCCTTATTTCATTGGATTTTTTATTCTGGCGATGATTGCAAATACTTATATTTCTCAAGTAGCAATTGCGACTCCTTATATCGTTGCTGTTGCTAAAATTGGATTAACAGTTACCTTGTTTTTTATTGGTTCAGGACTTAGTAGTTCGGTATTACTTGCTGTTGGAATAAAACCATTGATACAAGGAATTTTGTTATGGGGATTTATTGCTACAATGGCTTTATTGGCAATTTTGATTTGATTTTTTTAAAAAATTTCAAAAACTGGAATATTCTAATTCTTTTTATAAAGAGTTGTACTCCTGGTAAAATTGGATAATCTCTTTATAAAAACATAAAATAGGATTCATAATAGTAGAAAATTGGTTTTAGGTTTTATTCTTAAGTTTAGCTTAAGAAAGATATAAACATGTAATATTCTTTTTGAATTTTAGTTTCTTTGATTAAACTTAATGTTGTTTGTTGAATAAAGTTTAAAAAAGGATTTCATGAAAAATACACTATTACTATTGTTGGTTTTAACTGGATTTTTTGGGTATTCTCAAGATTGGAAAAGTAATTTTGATGAAGCTAAAAAAGAAGCTGTAAATGAAAATAAAAACATTCTTCTTGTATTTTCTGGCTCAGATTGGTGTGCACCTTGCATCAAATTAGATAATGTAGTTTGGAAATCGGAGGTATTCAAATCGGAATCCGAAAAAAACTGGGTGATTTATAAAGCTGATTTTCCTAAAAAGAAAGCCAATCAGTTGTCAGTCGAACAAACAGAATCGAATAATAAATTGGCGGAAAAATACAATCGAAATGGTAGTTTTCCCTTGGTGATCCTTTTGGATAAAACAGGAAAAGTGATTGGAATGACTGGTTTCAAAAACATTTCAGCAATAGATTATATACAGTTAATTCATTCATTGGAGAAAAAATGAAAAATATAGCTTACTTCCTTTTTTTACTTGCGACTTATAGTTCTTTTGGACAAATCACGCACAAGAGAAAACTATCAATGTTAGGTAGTCCATTAGAAATAACTGTTGTTGCACAAGACACTATTCAAGGAAATCAATATATCGATATGGCAATAGCTGAAGTAAAACGCATCGAAAATTTAATTTCCGATTGGATTCCGAGTTCGCAAATATCGAAAGTCAATCAAAATGCCGGAATCAAAGCCATTAAAGTAGATAAAGAAGTATTTGATCTAGTGGGTAGAGCTATCAAAGTATCCCAAATTACTTCTGGAGCATTTGATATTTCCTATGCTTCAATGGATAAAATTTGGAAATTTGATGGTAGTATGAAAGCCATGCCAACGGAAGAAGCCATCAAGAAATCGGTTTCTAAAATTGGATATAAAAACATTATTCTTGATTCAAACGAGCAAACTATTTTCCTTAAAATCGGAGGAATGAAATTAGGACTTGGTGGCATTGGTCAAGGTTATATTGCTGACAAAGTGAAAGAATTACTCCAAACTAAAGGCTGTGTTTCAGGTATTGTTAATGTTTCAGGCGATATTAATACTTGGGGTAAACAAGTTGATGGAAAATCTTGGACAGTTGCTATTGTAAACCCCATGAATAAAAATAAAATTTTTGCCACTTTCCCATTAGAAAACAGTGCTGTAGAAACTTCTGGTAGCTATGAAAAATTTGTTTTTTTTAATGGTATCCGCTATTCTCATATCATCGATCCACGAACGGGATATCCGGCTCAAGGCATTGTGAGTGTTTCGGTTTTTGCCAAACAAACCGAAATTGCTGATGCTTTAGCTACAGGAATTTTTGTTCTTGGAGTAGAAGTAGGCTTGGATTTAGTCAATCAAATGAAAGGGATTCAGTGTATTATTGTGGATGATAAAGGTAAAATTCATACATCAAAAGGAATAGACATCAAAAAATTTGAATAAGATGATACAGAAAATAATTTTAGTGTTATTGATTGTAGTTGTTTTTCAATCGTGTAACACAGTAAGAGAGTATGAAAAAGTATCCATCAATGATCCCGACATGAAACTTTCTGCTCGAACATCGGAACGTTATGAAACTGCTTTTCAGGTTTATAGAGAAGCTGCAGCTGGAGCCAATGGAGGAAAATCGGGTGGAGGTTGTGGTTGCAACTAAATTTCTATCTCCAGTGGATGGAGTATTATTTTATAATATGTAAGATGAAAAATAGAATCATATATTTCTTTTTATTAGTTGGAATCAGTGCATTTTCTCAAAAAACTACTGACAGCATACAGTTTAAGAAAAGAGTTTTAGAAAGTACCGAGGTAGATTTTCTATTGAGTTATTACAATCAAGACGGCTCTAAATCAGCCGTTTCAGGTGGTCTTGGTTCGGAACAATTAACAGATATAGCTTCAAATGTTGTAGTTTCCATGCCTATAAATGACAATGATGTTTTAACGGTTGATTTGGGTATTTCGGCATATTCATCTGCTTCTTCCAGTAATATTAATCCATTTAATGCAACTGGTGCTTCGGGCGGTGGAGGCGATGACGACGACGATGATAACGATGATAATCCCAATTCAGGTTCAACAGCACCTTATGGAACTCCATGGCAAGCTTCTTCAGGAGCTTCAAAGAGTGATCAGTTAACAGCTATAACCGTAAATTATGCTCACAGTAGTGATTCTCGTAATTTTATTTGGAATGCAGATGTTTCTTTTTCTAATGAATATGATTATACTTCTATAGGTTTTGGTGGAGGTGTAGCTCAACTTTTTAACGATAAAAATTCAGAAATAAATCTTAAAGTCAATGCGTATTTAGATCAATGGAGACCTATTTATCCAACAGAATTACACGAATATTCAAAAAATGGTCCTGATTTCTTAAACCAAGGATTTTTTAGTGGAGTTTCAGTTTTAAATCAAAACGGACAAGCTACGGTGGATTATTTACCTTCAATTTTTCAAACTGTAAGTGCTGTGAATCGAAATTCGTATTCTGCTTCATTTGGATTTTCGCAGGTAGTTTCAAAAAAATTACAATTCTCTGTATTCTTTGATGTTTTAAAGCAACAAGGATTATTGTCAACACCGTATCACCGAATTTATTTTGCTGACAAAGACAATTATTATATTGGTCAAGCACAATATATTCCTGAATACCAAAACCAAAGCAATGTAGGAGTGTATCAATTGTCAGACGATATTGAAAGATTGCCTAATAGTCGATTCAAATTGCCTATTGGAGGGCGACTCAATTATTACATTAACGAACGATTTGTTTTGAGAACTTATTATCGCTATTATTCCGATAATTGGGATATTCAATCGCACACCGCCAATATCGAATTGCCTTTTAAAATTTCTGATCGATTTACTATTTTCCCAATGTATCGTTTTTATACCCAAACGCAATCCAAATATTATGCACCTTATGAAACCCATTTATCAACCGAAAAATATTATACATCAGATGCTGATTTAAGTAGTTTTGATACTAATCAATATGGTTTTGGTATTAATTATACGGATATTTTTACAGGAGCAAAAATTTGGAAATTAGGTTTAAAGAATATCGATTTCAGATTCAGCCATTATCGAAGAAGTGATAATTTAACCGCAAATATTGCTACTATTGGATTTAAGTTTATCTTACAATAAAAAAATGAAAATTCTACTAATTGAAGACGAAATAGGTATCGCTAATTTTCTCCAACAAGGTTTGGAAGAAGAAGGTTATACTGTTTTAGTTGCTAATGATGGGAAAAAAGGACTCGAATTAGCCTTGGCTCAAACAGTAAATATTATTCTTTTAGATTGGATGTTACCCAAAATAACCGGAATTGAAGTTTGTAAAGCTATTCGAAAAGCAAATTCAACAACACCAATTATTTTTCTTACGGCCAAAGATACAGTTCAGGAAACCATAGAAGGACTCAAAGCTGGAGCCAATGATTACATCAAAAAACCATTTAGTTTTGAAGAATTACTCGAACGAATTAAAATTCATTTTAGGAATCAAACTCAACCTGAAATATTAAAATTGGGGTCTATAAAAATTGATTTGGCTCAATATCTTGTTAGCGTCAATGGAATTGAAGTGAATTTAACACAACGTGAATTTGAATTGCTACGCTATTTAGTTCAAAATAAAGGAAAAGTTTGCACTCGAACTCAAATTATAGAAGACGTTTGGGACATTCATTTTGAATATGATACTGGTGTGATTGATGTTTTTATGAATGCCATTCGTAAAAAATTAAATTTAAATAAAGATGAAGATTTAATCAAAACTATTCGAGGAGTTGGTTATATTGCTAATGATTAACACCCAATATATGTTTTCCTTTTCTTTTAAAAACAGAATTGCTTTTTACTACATCATCAGCACGGGATTATTGATTTCGGTGGTGTTTTTTGTGATTTATCATAGTATAGATCACAATGTAAATACTCATATCAATGAAGATATTAACGACGAAGTGCAAAAGCATTTAAGAGAGATTGTCATTGATCCTAATAATACTTATTTGATTCAGGTGGACGAATGGCGAGAACGGGAGCACAATACCGTTAATGTAAATCCTGTTTTTGTACAGTTTTTAGACATCAACAAACAATTAATTGACAAGTCTCCTAATTTAAAAGGAATACAACTCAAAGTATATTCTACAGAATGGAACAATAAATTTATAGATACTTACTTGAATAAAAAACCAATTAGACAAATTCAAGTACCACTATTAGACAAAAATAAAGTGGTTGGTTATTTATTAATTGCCATGTCATTAGATGATGCAACAATGATTTTGAATAATTTGCAAAATACTTTATTAATTGCTTTTCCGCTAATACTACTTATTCTTTTCTTGATTGCCAGATTGATTGCCGGAAGAAGTATCAAGCCTGTAAGCTTAATTACTGCAACATCCAGCAAAATTACTAAAGACAATCTCAAGGAGCGTATCTCTCTGCCTCAAAATAAAGATGAACTTTATGTTTTATCCAAAACAATAAATGATTTGCTGGATAGAATTGAAAATGCCGTAGAAAGAGAAAAACAATTCACTTCAGATGCTTCACACGAATTACGAACTCCATTAACGGTTTTGAAAGGAACATTAGAAGTTCTGGTTAGAAAACCCAGAACACAAGCGGAATATGAAGACAAAATTAAATATGGAATTTCAGAAGTAAATCGATTGAATACTTTAGTAGATCAACTGTTATTACTGGCTCGATTTGAAAATCAAATTCAAAGTTTGAAGGTAGAAAAAGTTTATTTGAACGCTATGATTTTAGATATTCTGACCCGATTTTCCAGTAAAATTAATGTCAAAAAAATAAGCATCAATCCTTCTTTTTCAAAAGATTTTAATATTGAATCCGATAATTATTTACTATCCATAATCATCAGTAATATTATCAGTAATGCAATTAAATATTCTAATGAGAAAGGAACTGTTTCAATACAACTTTCACAAAATCAAAACACTACAACTTGTACCATTACGGATAACGGAATTGGGATTGCTAAAGAAGATTTAGATAAAATTTTCAATCCTTTTTATCGTTCAAATCCAACGCAGCATCCCGAGATAAAAGGATCTGGATTAGGACTTTCTATTGTAAAACGATTAGCAGATTTGCTCAATATTCAATTTGAAATTCATAGCGAAGTAGGCAAAGGAACTACAGTTGTTTTAAGTTTTAATAGCTAAAGGTCAATAAAAATTCTTAAGCGAATCTTAAGCCGATACTAATTAAATATTAAGGTGGTTAATCTGGTTGATTTAATTTTTGAATCTACTTTTATAATTTATTACGAATTCAGTTTTAAATTATATTTATGAAAAAAATAGCTTTCCTCAAACCAACATTTAGTTTCTTATTTATTGGATTATTGATAACTACTTTATCTAGATTTCTTTTGTTTTTTTTCTATATCGAACGAGTAATTTCAACTGCTGATTATTGGTATGTTTTTCCAATAGGTTTGCGAATGGATTTAATAATACTCTGCTATATTCTCTTTCTTCCAACACTGTTAATTTGTTTACTTCCAGATCGGTTTTTAAAGAAAATAAGCGTTTTTTTTACTTTTTATTTTGTTTTTTTCTTGTCGTTAATTTTGTTTTTAGAATTAGCAACACCAAATTTCATAGGACAATACGACACTAGGCCGAATCAATTATTTATCCAATATTTAATTTACCCCAAAGAAATTTTGCAGCTGCTTTACAAAGGTTATCTTCTTTCAATTATTGCAACTTTTATTATCATTTCTGTATTTATTTATGTTTTGATAAAGCATAGAATAAGACTTTTTGGAACAGTTTTTTCGGTTTATAAAACCAAGTTGATTTTATTCCCATTGATTGTTTTTCTGTTATTTTTTGGAGCTCGCTCTAGTCTTACTTCCAAGAGACCAATAAATTCAAGTAATGCAGTGTTTTCTACAGATCAATTGACCAATTGTTTGGGATTAAATTCATTTTACACCATTACATTTGCATTATATTCAATAAAAAATGAAGGCAACTCTGGGAAAATTTATGGGAAAATGAATCCTGAGGAAGCCATTTCAAGAGTTAAAAAATATATGAATGTTAGCAATAGTGATTTTACTGATAAAGAATTACCATTGTTACACAATCAATATTCTGATACACTACTTAAGAGACCATACAACATAGTTATTCTACTAGAAGAAAGTTTGGGAGCAGAATATGTAGGGTGTTTAGAAGGCTTAAAGCTAACTCCTGAATTTGATAAATTAGCAAAAGAAGGTTTGCTGTTTACTAATTTATATTCAACAGGAACTAGAAGTGTAAGAGGAATTGAAGCTGTGGTTACAGGTTTTTTACCTTCGCCATCAGAAAGTGTTGTAAAATTAAATAATTCCCAAACCAATTTTTATACTATTGCGAGTTTATTAAAGAGAAAAGGATATGACACTAGTTTTATTTATGGAGGCATGAATAATTTTGACAATATGGGTTCTTTTTTTAATGGAAACGGCTTTGATTATTTGATTGACGAAGACAATTTTGATTCCAAAAAAAGCATTTTTCATGGAACATGGGGCTGGTGTGATGAAGATGTAATGAAAAAAGCAAACACCTATTTTAGTTCGTTAAAGACAAAACCTTTTGTTTCATTAATTTTTTCATCCTCTAATCACGAGCCCTTTGAGTATCCCGAAGGAAGAATTAAATTATATGACAAACAGAAAAATACAGTAAATAATGCAATGAAATATGCCGATTATTCTATAGGAAAGTTTTTTGAGATGGCTAAAAAAGAAGCCTATTATAAAAACACCATATTTGTAATAATTGCTGATCACAATACCCGAACTTATGGCAAGCATTTAGTTCCTATTCATAAATTTCATATTCCAGCATTAATCATTGGTCCTAATTTTCCAAAAGGAGAGAAATATACCAAATTATGTAGTCAAATTGACATACAACCAACAGTTTTAAGCAAAATTGGTATGAATGTAAGTACTCCAATGCCTGGCAGGAATTTGTTTGAACTTCCGGAAAATGTAAAAGGAAGAGCCATAATGCAGTTTAACGACATCAATGCTTTTAGATTAGGCAATCAGGTAGTTATCATGCAACCTTATAAAGAACCTTTGCAATTTAAGGTTGAAAAAGACACTGTGTTTACTCCTGTAACTCTGAATAAAGAATTAGCAAAAGACGCTTTGGCTCATGTGATAACGGCCTCTTATTTATATAAAAACAGGAAATATTGCTCTAATAATAGGGAGTAAAATAAAACTAATATACTTTGTTTTTTATTTAAGCAGTTCTTAAGACGATTGATGTAATTAGATCTTATTTTTGTAATTAATTTTAAAGTTTTTTAAATTTTATAATTGTCATTATTATGACTCTAAAAAAAATAATTACACTTTTATTTTTACTCTTTTTTGTATATTCCAATACAGAACTGGGGCAGTTATTTAAAATTTCAAATCTTGTTCAACACTATTTAGAGCATACTAATCACAAGCAAGAACAGCCACAATCTTTTATGGCGTTTATTATTAATCATTACAAAAATTCACAAAAACACACTGATGCAGATGGACATGATAAACATGAAAATTTACCTTTCAAGACACAAACTCTAAATTTAGATACTGTTGTTCTTACTTTTGAAGAGATTCTAACTATTTTTACTTTTAAGAAACCAATATTGATCTCTGTAAATCAATCCCTTCCGATTTATAAAGAATGGTATATTTCTAATGTACTTCTGTCGATTTGGCAGCCCCCTAAACTAGCATAAATAAATATTTTTAACTAATTGTCTTTTTGTAATTAGTAGTTCAAGAATTATTTGATTGTTAAATAATTCTAACTAAATAATTTATTTAATTTTAACTAGTATGCTTAATAAAATCATCTTTTTTTCTATTCAGAATAAGCTCATCGTACTATTATTCACTTTAGGAATTTTTGGATTCGGATTTTTTTCTGTCTTCCAAATTTCCATAGGTGCTGTTCCTGATGTGACTAACAATCAGGTTCAGGTGATTACTACCTCACGCAATCTTTCTACTCAGGATATTGAACAATTTATTACCTATCCGGTGGAGATTGAAATGTCTAATTTGCCTGGAGTAAAAGAAATTCGTTCGGTTTCAAAATTCGGATTATCGGTAGTAACTATTGTTTTTGATGATGATTTAGGAACTTATTTGCCACGGCAATTAATAGCCGAAAAAATTAAATCGGCTGCTGAGAAAATCCCGGAAGGTTTTGGCACACCCGAAATGGGGCCTATAACAACCGGACTGGGTGAAATTTATCAATATACACTTGAAGTAAAACCTGAATTTAAAAACAATTATTCGGTTACGGATTTAAGAACACTTCAGGATTGGGTGGTAAAACGTCAACTTTCAGGAATTAAAGGAGTAGTCGAAATTAATACTTGGGGTGGTTATTTAAAACAATACGAAATAGCCATTTCGCCCTCTCGTTTAAATGCGATGAACATAAGTGTTTCGGATGTTTTTAAAGCGTTGCAAAATAACAACGGAATTGCAGGAGGAGCCTATATTGAAAGAGTCAACCAAAGTTATTTTATTCGTGCTGAAGGAAAAACAAAATCTTTAGAAGATATTGGAAATATTGTGGTTACAAATCATAATGGCTTGCCTATTTTTATTAAAAATGTTGCCAATGTGCGTTTTGGTCATGCCAATCGTTTTGGAGCAATTACCGGAAACGGAGAAGGAGAGAAGGTACTTGGACAAGTAATGATGCTCAAAGATGCCAATTCTAAAAAGGTAATTAATGATGTAAAAGACAGGGTTGCAGAAATTCAGAAAAGTTTACCTGAAGGCGTTTATATCAATGGCTTTTTGGAAAGAAGTGAGTTAGTAAGCAAAACTACTTTTACAGTTGCCGAAAACCTAATTCTGGGCTGTTTGATTGTTGTTTTCGTAGTTGTTTTGTTGCTTGGAAATTGGCGTTCAGGATTGGTTGTAGCATCGGTTATTCCGCTGTGTTTATTGTTTGCCATTTCGTTAATGAATATTTTTGGCATTGATGCCAATTTAATGAGTTTAGGCGCGATTGATTTCGGAATCATTATCGATGGAGCTGTAATTATTGTCGAATTTATTGCGTTCCAAATTGCTCATAAATCAGCACATTTAGCCAAACTTTCAAGAGAAGACAGTCAGCTAGAAATTGACCAGATTACCTACAAAAGTGCTTCAAAAATGATGAATTCGGCTATTTTTGGACAGTTAATTATTTTAATTGTTTTTATTCCAATTCTATCGCTTTCCGGCATTGAAGGAAAAATGTTCAAACCCATGGCAATGACTTTTAGTTTTGCTTTGGTTGGAGCAATGTTGTTTTGTTTTTCGTATGTTCCAGTAGTTGCATCCTTATTTTTAAAACCTAAAGAAGAAAATCCAGATTCATTTTCGAATAAATTAATAGCCCAATTAAATTCCTTTTATCTGCCTGTAATCAGTTGGGCGTTAGAAAATACTAAAAAAGTAATGTACAGCGCGATAGGATTGTTAGTAATGGCTGTCATTTTATTTTCAACTATGGGAGGCGAATTTATTCCGACTTTGGATGAGGGCGATTTTGTGATTCAGCCTGTTTTAAAAACAGGAACTTCTTTGAGTAAAACCATCGAAACTACAACTAAAATTGAGAAAATAATTCTTAAAAACTTTCCCGAAGTTCAACAGGTTGTTAGTAGGATAGGAGCAGCCGAAGTCCCAACCGATCCAATGAGTATGGAAGAAAGCGACATTATTGTGAAGCTAAAACCAAAATCGGATTGGGTTTCAGCTTCCAGCAAAGACGAATTGGCTGATAAAATCAAATTAGCAGTCGAAGAACAAATTCCGAATATGGAAATCGAATTTACCCAACCTATTGAGATGCGTTTTAACGAATTAATTTCAGGGACTCGTTCGGATGTGGCGGTGAAAATTTTTGGTGAAAATTTAGATGTTTTAGCTAAAAAAGCACAAGAAATTGAGAAGGCCATTAGAAATGTTGAAGGAGCTTCGGATATCATTATAGAAAAAACAGAAGGTTTGCCACAAATGAGTGTACAATTTGACCGTTCTAAAATAGCACGTTATGGATTGAATATTGCTGATTTGAATGAATTGATTGCTCTTGGCTTTGCCGGAAAAACGGTTGGAAATGTGTTTGAAGGTGAAAAACGATTTGATATGGTCATTCGTTTGGATCAAAATAACCGACATGATATTGAGGATTTAAAAAATCTCTATGTAACTACTCCGTCGGGTAATCAGATTCCAATGCAAGAATTGGCAACAATTGAATATACTCAAGGTCCTGCAAAAATTTCAAGAGACAATACCAACAGGAGAATTGTCGTTGGAATTAATGTTAGAAATAGAGATTTACAAAGTGTGGTAACTGACATTCAAAATAATGTAACTGCCAAAGTAAAATTACCATCTGGGTATTCGATTGAATATGGAGGACAATTTGAAAACCTTCAAAGTGCCAAAGCAAGATTACTTATTGCAGTGCCTATTGCCTTATTTTTGATATTCATACTGTTGTATTTTGCCTTTGGTTCTGTCAAAGAAGCTTTGATGGTTTATTCAGCCATTCCATTATCTGCTGTTGGAGGAATCTTATTTTTATGGATAAGAGATTTGCCTTTTAGTATCTCTGCAGGAGTTGGTTTTATTGCGTTGTTTGGTATTGCGGTATTAAACGGAATTGTATTAATTGAACATTTTAAAGAATTGAAACATCAGGGAATTACAAATAAAGACGAATTAATTTTGAAAGGAACAAGCGATAGATTGCGTCCCGTATTATTAACAGCAGCAGCAGCTGCCTTAGGATTTTTGCCAATGGCAATTTCATCATCTGCTGGAGCCGAAGTTCAAAGACCATTAGCAACAGTAGTAATTGGTGGATTGTTTACGGCTACAATTTTGACAATGATAGTGTTGCCTGTTTTATTTAAAGTTTTTGATGGAAAAGAATTCAAAAAAACAAAATTTAAAAAACTGCATCATGGAGCTTCTGTTGTTTTGTTTTTGCTGAGTACTTCATTTGCTTTTGGACAAAATTCTAATCAAGAATTACATCAGTTAATCACAATAGGAATCAATAATAACAACTCTTTGAAAGCTTCTTTATTACAGGTTGAAAAAGTAAAAGCCAATATTAACAGTGCTTATTCTTTTGACAAAACCAATGTTTATTATAATTACGACCAAAATAATTTGGCCTACAATAATAAAGCTGTTTCGGTAATTGGAGTTCAACAAAGCTTTTTGTTTCCTACGGTGTATGCTGCCCAAAAAAAACTCAACACAGCCGAATTTCAAAAGCAACAAGCTGTTTTTGAATTAGAAAAAAACAAGTTGAGTTTAGAAATTTCGAAATTGTTTTATCAAATTGTGTATTTGCAACACCAGGAGATTTTATACAAAAGATTAGATAGTTTGTATCAAAATTTCTCTAAAGCAAGCAATCGTCGTTTTGAATTAGGAGAAACTAATTATCTTGAAAAAATCACAGCTCAGTCCAAAGCAAGACAAATTGCTTTAAAGCTTTCACAAATTAGAAATGAGAAAGAAGCACAGTATAATTTACTTCAATATAACATTCAATCGAATGAGAAAATTACAATAAAAACAAATGAAATCAAACCTTTAGAGTTTTCAACTAATGAAATAAGTAAAACACTTTATAGTAATTATTTAGAGTCTGTTAGGGAAAATTATATCAATCAAATGAATTTACAAAAACAAAATTGGTTGCCTGATTTAAATTTAGAATACTTCAGAGGTTCTAATAAAGGATTATCCCAATCTTTGAATGGTTTTCAGGTGGGGATAGCTTTACCAATTCTGTTCTCTGGAAATGTTTCTAAAACTAAAGCAGCCAAACTTGAATTAGAAAGTTGGGAAGCACAAATCCAAAATGAAAATCAAAAAATAAATGCTTTTGTTGAAAACAAAAAGAATGAATTGTTAAAGCACCAAGAAGCTATTCATTATTACAATCAACAGGGAAAAAAATTAGCTGACGAAATTCTGAAAGTAGCTAATATGAGTTACAAGCATGGAGAAATTGACTTTTTTCAATACATCCAAAGTCTTGAAAACGCTACAATTATTGAAGTCGAATATTTAGATAATGTACTTCAGTTTAACCAAACTCAATTAGATTTTCAATACTTAAATTTTAAATAGATTCCAATGAAAAAAATACTCTCTATACTTTCTTTATCAATTGTTTTGTTTTCTTGCCAGCAAAATAAAACAGAAGAAAATACTGTAGTTGATTCTGATTTAATTACAGTGACAGCTACCCAATTTAAATCAGCCGGGATGGAACTTGGCAGTCCAACAGAACAGTCTTTTGATGTTATGGTAAAAGCGACTGGTAAAGTGGATGTGCCTCCTCAAAATCGTACTCAAATCACTTCTTTTGTTGGAGGTTATGTAAAGTCAACTCAATTATTGGTTGGAGACAAAGTAGTGAAAGGACAGGCTTTATTAACTCTTGAAAACACCGAATTTTTAGATATTCAAAAAGAATATTTGGAAGTAGCTGAACAAATTAATTATTTGAAATCAGAATACTTTCGTCAAAAAACATTGTTTGATGAAAAAATTACTTCTCAGAAAAATTATCTAAAAGCGGAAAGTGATTATCGTCGGGCTAAAGGTATGTATCAAAGTTTGAAAGAAAAACTAAAATTGTTAAACATCAATCCTGCTAATGTTGAAAAAGGAAAGTTATCATCTGTTGTAACTATTTACGCGCCTATTTCAGGAGATATTGTGGTAATGAATGCTCATTTAGGAATGCATATTAATCCATCCGATGTGATTTTAGAAATTATCCAAACGGATCATTTGCATTTAGAATTGGCTATTTTCGAAAAAGACATTTTGAAAATTAAGAAAGAACAAGATATTCTATTTACTGTTCCGGAGGCTTCTAAGGAGGTTTTTAATGCTAAAGTTCATTTGGTGGGAAAGTCAATTGAAGGTAACGACAGAACGATAAATATTCATGCACATTTAGACGATAATATCAAACAACGATTGCTTACCGGAATGTTTGTGGAAGCCAATATTATTGTTGATTCTAAAAAAGCTTTAGCCATTCCTAAAGACGCTTTATTGAATGAAGAAAACAAAAATTTCATACTTTTATTAAGTAAAAACAAAAATGGTAATTATACTTTTAAAAAAGTAGCCGTTACTACTGGAGCAGTATCAGAGGATTATGTTGAAATAATTCCTGATAATCAAATCAATAAAAATTCCAGAATTTTGCTAAAAGGAGCTTATGAAGTTGCTAATTAATCTTGTATTATGAATCTACAAAAACTAAAAAGTCAGTTGCAAACCGAAGTTGATACTGCTTTTCTTTATGAAAATATAGCGGCTATACAAACGGATTCTAATTTAACTAAGGTTTTAAATAGCTTGGCAGAGATTGAAAACAATCATGCCAATCATATGCTTCAAAAAGTGAGGGCGGTTGAGCCTAATTACGAAATGCCAGCTGCTTCATCCAGGGCCAAGATACAACTCAAAGCAGGTAAGTATTTTGGATATAGCAGTATTATTAGTAATTTGTCAAATACCGAGAGAGAGTTCGCAGAAATTGCTATTAAAGACAAAATAGCCAAAGGAATTAAAACTTCAGGATTTGAACACAATCATTTGAATATTATTGAAGCTGTTAGTCAAAATGAAGCGCTCAATGTTTCGGGTGGTTTGTTGTCTAAATTTGAAAGCCGTCATAAATCAGTTGGGGGAAATGCTTTGCGTGCTGCCGTTTTAGGAGCTAATGACGGTTTGGTTTCCAATATGAGTTTGGTTATGGGAGTTGCGGGTGCTGCTGTTTCTAATAACACTATTCTGCTTACTGGAATTGCGGGACTTTTAGCAGGGGCTATTTCTATGGCTTTAGGCGAATGGCTATCAGTACAAAGTTCGAGAGAATTAAATCAGCGTCAAATAGATTTGGAGATGGAAGAGTTCGAAGTCTCTCCTGAAGAAGAAAAAAAAGAGTTGGTTTTGTTGTATCAGGCAAAAGGAATGAATGCTGATGAAGCTCAAAAATTAGCCGAAAAGGCATTTGAAAATCCTGATACCGCGATGGACGCTATCATTGCAGAAGAATTAGGAATTGATAAAGAAGAATTAGGAGGTTCTGCATGGGAAGCGGCTATAGCTTCTTTTGTGTTGTTTTCAATTGGAGCCATAATTCCTTTGTATCCGTTTATTTTTATCAATGGCGAAAAAGCAATTTTGTTAAGTTTAGCAAGCTGTGTTATTGGACTTTTCGGTATTGGAGCAGCGATTACTTTATTAACGGGTAAAAGTCTTTGGTTTTCAGGCCTTAGACAAGTTTTATTTGGATTAGTTGCTGCCGCAATAACTTATGGAATTGGTTCGCTCATAGGTGTTTCCCTAGCAGGATAATTTTTGAAATAAAAATGTTTAACATTAAAAAAGAATAATTATGAATGATGCACATTTACATATGATTGTAAACCATTTTCCTATTGTTGGACCAATTTTAGGATTATTGGTTTTAATAGGTGGTCTGTTTTTTAAAAACACTCCAATTAAAAATACCGCTTATTTTTTATTTATAACAGCTACCGTTTTCACAGTGTTTTCTATGACAACCGGTGAAGGGGCGGAAGAAATAGTGGAGGATATGCCAACTATCGGGCATGAAATTATTCATAATCATGAAGAATTGGCGGAAAAATTTGCTATTATCATGTATTTATTAGGTGCTGTATCTGTTATTGGATTAATAACTAACATTAAAAAACATTCTAAAGCCAATTTCTTTTCGTATGCAATTTTAGTTATTTCGATAGTTGCTGTGTTTTTTTCAACAAAAGTGGGAACATCTGGAGGAGAAATTCGTCATACCGAAATTCGCCCTGAAAAAGCGTTTCAAAATCTTAATGTTGAAAGTCCGGAATGATCAATTAATAAAGTTCTTTTTTTTAATATTTTTGAAACATTTAGTTAAATTAAAAATTTGGTTGTAACTATTTTATCACTTATATTTGCAGCACAAAATTAAGATTAATACAAAATCATAATGTTATCAAATCAATTGCATCATCATCATTCACATTATTGCTCTCAAGCGATGTGTTAATGGTATGCGTGTAAGTCATCATATTAATAAACCCGTTTGAGTACATCAAACGGGTTTTTCATTGTGTGTTAAGTCCTTTGTACTCAAACACATTCAATAAAACATAAAAAAACAAAACAATGAGTACGCTAAAAATTGCAATTCAAAAATCAGGTAGATTAAACGAAGAAAGTATCCAAATCCTAAAAGATGCGGGAATTTCTATCAACAATGGTATTGATCAGTTAAAGGCTGAAGCATCAAATTTTCCATTGGAAGTTTTGTATTTAAGAAACTCCGATATTCCTCAATATTTGATTGATGGAGTAGTGGATATTGCTATTGTAGGAGATAATTTATTGGTTGAAAAAGGAAAAAACATTGAAGTAATTCAAAAATTAGGTTTTTCTAAATGTAAAGTTTCTATTGCTGTACCAAAGGCGTTTCAATACAATTCTATTCAGGATTTGAATGGTTTACGTGTTGCGACATCTTATCCAAATACGGTGATTGATTATTGCAATTCAAAAGGAGTAACCGTTGATATTCACCAAATTTCCGGTTCGGTAGAAATTGCTCCAAATATTGGTCTGGCCGATGCAATTGTGGATATTGTTTCTAGCGGTAGTACTTTGTTTAAAAACAATTTGAAAGAAGTTGAAGTAATTTTTAAAAGTGAAGCAGTTTTAGCGGTTTCTCCAAAAGTTTCTGCTGAATCTCAAAAAATCATTGATACATTAAAATTCAGAATCGAATCGGTTTTAAGAGCTAGAAAATCAAAATACATTTTGATGAATGTGCCTAACGATAAAATCGAAGCGGTAAGCAGTATTCTTCCGGTATTGAAAAGTGCTACGGTGATGCCATTGGCTCAGGAAGGTTGGAGTAGTGTTCACACCGTAATTGACAAAGATACTTTTTGGGAAGTTATCGACCAATTGAAAGCAGCTGGTGCTGAAGGAATTTTGGTTTGCCCAATCGAGAAAATGGTGCTTTAAAAAAGTTAGTAGTTTGAAGTTAGTAGTTAGAAGTTTTCAGATAATCTGAATAACAACTGACACTTAACTGACAACTCATAACTCATAACTTAACAACATGAATAAAATATACAATCCAACACCTGATACCTGGGATTCTATTTTGGAAAGACCAACTAAAACGGTAAACGATATAGAACAAACGGTAAAAGAAATTTTTGCTGCTGTTCAAAAAGACGGAGATGTAGCTGTTTCCAACTATACAAAGCAGTTTGATGGCGTAAGTTTTGAAAATATTGAAGTAACGGCTGCTGAAATCGATGCTGCTGTTGCGACTTTACCAAATGATTTGAAAGAAGCAATTGCCTTGGCAAAAGCCAATGTAGAAACTTTTCATCAAGCACAAAAAACGTCTCGCGTTTCAGTAGAAACTGCTCCAGGCGTGCAATGCTGGCAGGAAAAAAGACCAATTCAAAAAGTTGGTTTATACATTCCTGGAGGAACAGCGCCTTTATTTTCTACAGTGTTAATGTTAGCTGTTCCTGCTAAGATTGCTGGTTGCAACGAAATTGTTTTATGCTCTCCACCTGATAAAAACGGAAATATCAATCCTGCGATTTTGTACGCTGCTAATTTATGTGGTGTGACTAAAATTATCAAAGTAGGAGGAATTCAAGCGATTGCCGGAATGACTTTCGGTACGCAAGCAATCCCAAAAGTATATAAGATTTTCGGACCTGGAAATCAATATGTAACTGTAGCGAAACAATTAGCAACGCAATTTGGTGTGGCGATTGATATGCCTGCCGGACCATCTGAATTGTTGGTAGTGGCTGATGACACGGCTATTCCTGCTTTTGTAGCTTCTGATTTATTGTCGCAAGCAGAGCACGGAACTGACAGTCAGGTAATTTTAGTTTCTACTTCTAAAACGATGATGGATGCTGTTGAGAACGAAATTCAATTGCAATTAGAAGTGTTACCTCGTAAAGCCATTGCCGAAAAAGCCATTGCTAATTCGAAATTGATTTTTGTTGAGAATGATGCTGTTGCTCTGGATTTAATCAATGAATACGGGCCAGAACACTTTATTGTATGTACTGCCAATAATGATTTTTATGTAGATGGAATCCAAAATGCGGGTTCGGTTTTCATAGGGAATTATACGCCGGAAAGTGCCGGAGATTATGCTTCTGGAACTAATCATACTTTGCCGACAAACGGTTATGCTAAGAATTACAGCGGTGTGAATCTGGATAGTTTTATGAAATCGATGACTTTTCAAAAAATATCTTCCGAAGGAATTCAAAATATTGGGAAAGCTATTGAAATCATGGCCGAAGCCGAAGGATTGCAAGCACACAAAAATGCAGTTACTTTGAGATTAGCTCAGATAGAAAAAGATAATAGAAAATAGAACATAGAGAATAGAAAAAAGAAAGAATATTAATTGAGATTTTGTTCAGCAAGTTTATATTCTATTTTCTTTATTCTGTACTCTTTTTGAAATAAAAAAAATGAAAAATTTCGATATAAATAGTTTAGTTCGTGATAACGTAAAGGTGTTGAAGCCTTATTCGTCAGCACGTGATGAATTTGAAGATTTTGATACCGCTAATATGGTATTTTTGGATGCCAATGAGAATCCGTATCAAAATGGGGTAAACCGTTATCCAGATCCGCAACAAGCCAGTGTGAAAGTGGTTTTAGCCAAAAATAAAGGTTTGAGTCCTAAACAAATTTTGTTAGGAAATGGAAGTGACGAAGTACTGGATTTACTTTTTAGAGCTTTTTGTGAGCCAAAAGAAGACAATGTAATTTCGTTGCCTCCAACTTACGGAATGTATGGTGTTTTGGCAAATATCAACAACGTAGAACATAAAGAAATTTTACTTTCAGAAAGTTTCCAACCAAGAGTGGAGGCAATTTTAGAAGCGGTAACAGCAAACACCAAAATTATCTTTTTGTGTTCACCAAATAATCCAACAGGAAACTCTTTCACCGAAGAAAGTGTAACAACAATTTTAGAAAAATTCAATGGTTTTGTTGTAATTGACGAAGCTTATATTGACTTTTCTGATAAGGCGAGTTGGTTAGCCAAATTAGATCAATATCCTAATTTAATTATTACACAAACCTTGTCTAAAGCTTATGGTCTGGCAGGAATTCGTTTGGGGATTTGTTACGGTTCCCCTGAAGTGATTGCGGTTTTGAATAAAATAAAACCACCGTATAACGTAAACGAATTGACACAACAAAGAGCTTTGGAAAGATTAAAAGATCAATCAAAAATTGACAACGAAATCACCTCAATTATAGCACAAAGAGAAGCTTTATTGCAAGTTTTGGACAAAGTATCTTTTGTTGAGAAAATCTATCCAACAGAGGCTAATTTTATCTTGGTAAAAGTGGATGATGCCAACAAACGTTATGATGAATTAATTGCTAAAGGCATCGTAATCAGAAACAGAACTACGCAGCCTTTATGTGAAAACTGCTTGCGTTTTACTATTGGAACAGAAGAAGAGAATAAAAAGTTGATGAACGCATTAACAGAATTGAATTAAAAAAAATAGGCCACAGATTTCACGGATTAAAGATCAAAAATCCGTGAAATCCGTGAAATCCGTGAAATCTGTGGCAAAAAAACATAATAAATGAAAAATATAGTATTTGCAATTTTAGTTTCTTTAATAGTTACTTCATTTGTTTCGGCTCAAGAAAAAGAAAATTTAGGAACTGGTAAAATCTATTTTTTGCGGTCAACAGGTTTTCAAGGTTCTGCAGTTGCATTCAAAACGTTTATAGATGGAGAATTTGTATGCAAATTGAATAATAAAAAGTATTCTATTCATGAAGTACCTGTTGGTAAACATGAATGTTCTGTGCAATTTGGAGGAAAGACATCTAAAGAAAAAGCGGAGAAGTTTGAAGTTCAAGTTGAACCAGGAAAAATAACTTATGTACAGCTTGTTTTTGAAACAGGTGTTTTTATTAATAATATTTATTGTGAAGAAGTAACTGAGAACACTGCTAAAAAGAAAATGGAGATATTAGTTGAAGACACAAAATGTCTTTAAAATTATAATAGAAGATATTTAACTTATAAAAATAAATGAAAAAAGTACTTTTTATAGATCGTGATGGAACGATTGTTTTAGAACCGGAAGGATACCAATTAGACAGCCTGGAGAAATTAGAGTTTTATCCGAAAGCGTTTCAATATTTGGCTAAAATTGCTAACGAATTGGATTATGAATTAGCAATGGTAACCAATCAGGACGGTTTAGGAACAGATTCTTTTCCTGAAGATACTTTTTGGCCAACACAGGATTTCATTCTGAAAGCCTTTCAAAACGAAGGAGTGCTTTTTGATGATATTTTTATCGATCGTTCTTTTCCAGAAGATAATGCGCCTACACGCAAGCCTCGCACGGGAATGTTAACCAAATATATTGATAACCCAGACTACGATTTGGCAAACTCATTTGTTCTTGGTGACCGACTTACTGATGTGGAATTGGCTAAAAATCTTGGTGCTAAAGCCATCTTTATGAATACGACTGATGGCGCAGGAAGTGAAGAAATCAGTGCTAAAAGAGAAGAATTAGACGCTACAATAGTGTTACAATCTACTGATTGGAAACAAATATATGAGTTCTTAAAGTTAGAAGCGCGTACAGCTTCAATTACCAGAAAAACGCACGAAACAGATATTTACATCAAGTTAAATCTGGACGGAACCGGAAAGAGCAACATCGATACCGGAATTGCTTTCTTCGACCACATGTTAGACCAAATTTCGCGTCACGGACAAATGGACCTGGATATAAAAGTTAAAGGAGATTTGGAAGTGGATGAACACCATACAATCGAAGATACTGCGATTGCTTTAGGTGAAGTGTATGCAAAAGCCTTAGGGAATAAATTAGGAATTGAGCGTTACGGTTTCTGTTTGCCAATGGACGATTGTTTAGCCCAGGTGGCTATCGATTTTGGTGGAAGAAACTGGTTGATTTGGGAAACCGAATTCAAACGTGAAATGGTGGGAAAAATGCCAACTGAGATGTTTTTCCACTTTTTTAAATCATTTTCTGATGGAGCGAAAGCCAATATCAACATCAAAGCAGAAGGTGACAATGAACATCACAAGATTGAAGCCATCTTTAAAGCTTTTGCGAAAGCGATAAAAGTTGCGGTAAAACGTGATACCGAAAAAATGATTTTGCCTTCAACGAAAGGAATGCTATAAAGTAGGAAGCTTGGAGGTGGAAGCTTGAAGTAATATTTGCTTCTTCCAACTCCCAACTTCTAACTCCCAACTAAAAAAAACAATGAAAATAGTTATCATAAATTACGGAGCAGGAAATATTCAAAGTATTCTATTTGCAATAGAAAGATTGGGATATTCTGCTGTGTTAACCAATAATCCAGAAGAAATCAAAGCTGCGGACAAGGTAATTTTTCCGGGTGTAGGAGAGGCGAGTTATGCCATGAAGATGCTAAAGGAAAGTGGATTGGATACTTTAATTCCAACATTAAAACAACCGGTTTTAGGAATTTGTCTGGGCATGCAATTGATGTGCAAACACACACAAGAAGGCGATACTACCGGTTTGGGGATTTTTGACGTGGATGTGATTAAGTTTACACCAAAAGTAAAAGTGCCACAAATGGGGTGGAACCAGATTTATAATTTGAAATCGGGGCTTTTTGAAGGAATTACCGAAAACGAATACATGTATTTGGTACACAGTTTTTACGCACCGCTTTGTGACGAAGCCATTGCAACAACTAATTATGAAGTAGAATACGCTTCGGCATTAGAAAATAATAATTTCTATGGAACCCAATTTCACCCTGAAAAAAGTGGTGATGTAGGGGAGAAAATTTTAGGGAATTTTTTAAAATTATAAATTTCAATATTTAAAAAATCAGCGGAATGAGATTGCTTCGTTCCTCGCAATGACAAATAAAATGAGAATAATACCAGCCATAGACATCATAGACGGAAAATGTGTTCGTTTGTCTAAAGGAGATTACAATACCAAAATTATATACAACGAAAATCCGCTAGAAGTTGCTAAAGAATTTGAAGCACACGGAATCGAATATTTGCATTTGGTGGATTTAGACGGAGCCAAATCAAGCAAAATTGTAAATTATAAAATATTGGAACAAATTGCTTCACAAACCAAATTGAAAATTGATTTTGGTGGTGGATTAAAAGCGGATTCTGATTTGAAAATTGCTTTCGAAAGTGGAGCTAACCAAATTACAGGAGGAAGTATCGCCGTGAAAAACCGTGCTATTTTCGAAAAATGGATTGCTGAATATGGTGCTGATAAAATTATTTTAGGAGCCGATGCCAATAACGAAAAAGTAGCTGTTTCTGGATGGTTAGAAGATTCTAATGAAGATTTAGTTCCTTTTATTCAGGATTATCGATCTAAAGGAATTCAATACGTAATTTGTACTGATATTGCTAAAGACGGAATGCTGGAAGGACCAAGTTTTGATTTGTATGCCAAAATTTTAAAACAAGCACAAGGTTTAAAATTAATTGCTTCAGGAGGAATTTCTACTTTTGATGAATTGCCTAAATTAGCCGAATTAGGTTGCGAAGGAACTATAATTGGAAAAGCAATTTACGAAGGAAGAATTAGTTTGAAGCAACTAGAAGAATTCATAATAAAATAGATTGTTTCGCAAAGAAGCACTAAGAAACACAAAGATTCGCTAAAACTTTGTGTATCTCTGTGGAATCTTTGCGAATCTCTGTGTAACAAAAAAAATATGCTTACAAAAAGAATAATCCCTTGTCTCGATATTAAAAACGGAAGAACCGTAAAAGGTGTTAATTTCGTAGATTTGCGTGATGCAGGAGATCCGGTGGAATTAGCTAAAATTTATTCGGATGAAGGCGCGGATGAATTGGTTTTTTTAGATATTTCGGCAACTGAGGAAAGAAGACGAACTTTAGTCGATTTGGTTCGAAAAGTAGCTTCAACTATTAATATTCCATTTACTGTAGGTGGTGGAATCTCGGCAGTTTCTGATGTTGAAGTCTTGTTGCAAAATGGAGCCGACAAAGTTTCAATTAATTCATCAGCGGTAAAAAATCCGCAGTTGATTAATGATTTGGCTCAGAAATTTGGAAGTCAATGTGTCGTGGTAGCAATTGATGCGAAGCAAATTGACGGACAATGGATTGTTCATTTAGTAGGTGGAAAAGTACCTACCGAATTGAATCTTTTTGACTGGGCACAAGAAGTAGAACAAAGAGGCGCAGGAGAAATCCTTTTTACCTCAATGGATAATGACGGAACTAAAAACGGATTTGCTAATGAAGCTTTAGCTAAATTGTCAAGTTTAGTCAATATCCCTATTATAGCTTCGGGTGGAGCCGGAAACATTCAGCACTTTGTGGATAGTTTTGCTAAAGGAAAAGCCGATGCAGCATTGGCAGCAAGTGTTTTTCATTTCAAGGAAATTGAAATCAAAACTTTGAAAAACGAATTAAAAAATAATAATATTGAGGTTAGAATTTAGAAATAAGAAGTCAGAAGTATTCATCTTCTTTCTTTTATTTCTAATTTCTAACTTCTAATCTCAAACTTTAAAATTAATGGAAATAGATTTTTCAAAAAGTGCACACGGATTAATTCCGGCCATTATTCAAGATAGCGAAACCAAAAACGTTTTGATGCTGGGTTACATGAACGACGAGGCTTATCAAAAAACAATTGAAACAGGAAAAGTAACTTTTTTCAGTCGTTCTAAGCAACGCCTTTGGACTAAAGGAGAAGAAAGTGGTCACTTTTTAAATTTGGTTGATATCAAAAATGATTGTGATGGCGATACTCTTTTGATTCAGGCTGTTCCGGTAGGACCAACTTGTCACACCGGTGCTGATACTTGCTGGCAAACTCCTAACGAGAGTAGTTATGGTTTTATTTCGAAATTGGAAGACACCATACAAATTCGAAGAGAAAAAGCCGATTCAGAACAAAGTTATGTGGCTTCTCTTTTTGCAAAAGGAATCAACAAAATTGCTCAAAAAGTAGGTGAAGAGGCGGTAGAAGTAGTCATTGAAGCTAAAGACTCTAACGATAATTTATTTTTGGATGAAAGTGCCGATTTATTATTCCATTATTTGATTTTGTTACAGGCTAAAGGATACAAACTTAATGATGTGATTGACGTTTTGAAAAGCCGTCAGAAATAACAACCTTATTTTGTGTTAATTTATATTAAAAACGAGTTTATAAGTGTAGAAAACACCTTATAGATTCGTTTTTATTTTTCCACAAAAACACAATCTGTTATATTTACCGCATTAATTAATGATTAGCTATAACAACTTATGATTTTTGATAAAACTCATTTTTCAGAAGATTTAATCGATACTAAAATAAAAACAGGACTATACATCATATTGACCACTGACGAAGACGATTCACGTCCGGTATATTTATCGGGTAATTTCAACGATTGGCGTACTCAGGACAAGGAATTTATGATGGAAAAAGTAGGTGTAGGCCTGTATCATTATAAGTTCACTCACGATTTTAATTATCCGGAAACCTTATTGTATAAATTTACTAAAGGAGACTGGAGTGATGTAGAAATTGGTATTAACGAAGAACGAACAGAAAATCGTTCTACAACAAAACATACAGGAATTCAAAATGAGCATGTTTATAAATGGAGAAGAAACTGGTTGCCGTTCAAACCTAATTTTTTGCCTCAAATCCAATTAATATCGGATGAGTTTGAAATTCCGCAACTGAATACCACCAGAAAAATTTGGGCTTTATTGCCTCATGATTACGATGCATCGGAAGAAAGCTATCCGGTGATGTATTTGCAGGATGCCCAGAATTTATTCAACGAAAATGCTGAATATGGCAATTGGGAAATTGATAAGAAATTAGCAGTAATGTCTGAATATAAAGTAGGCAAAATTATTGTTATTGCCGTTGAACATGCCGAAGAAGACCGGATAAAAGAATACAATGTTGGTAAAACACTTTTAGGTAAAGGACAAGGAAAAAAATACATTCAGTTTTTAGTTGAAACCTTAAAACCTTATGTGGATAATAATTTCAGAACCAAAAAAGAAAGAGAATTTACCGGAATAGGAGGAAGTTCGATGGGAGCTTTGGTCAGCATTTTTAGCGGTTTAAGGTATCCGGAAGTATTTGGTAAACTGATGATTTTTTCGCCTTCACTTTGGGTTAACCCCAAAATAAAAGTTAAAGATGCAGAAAACTCAGGTGACACTAAAATCTATTTGTATGCCGGAGGAGACGAAAGTGCAACCATGATTGAACATGTGGAAACTTTCAAAACCCGAATACTTGAAAATGAATTTGTTAATGATAAGATGAAAATTAATCTTAGTATTAACAAATTAGGAAAACACAACGAAACCTATTGGAGTGACGAATTCCCTAAGGCAATAGAATGGCTCTTTTTTAACACTAAATAAAATAATTAGATGAAAACGACAAATATTGATAGTTTAGGAAAATTTTCAGGAACAGTTTTAATTCCCGTTTTTGAAACGGCTGCTAAGAATTTGACTTCTATCCAATTTGACGGCGTGGAAATAAGTCCAAAGATTTTTTCAGGAAAAAAAGACACCCATTATATAGTGGAAAAAAACGATACAATCTATATCTTTATTGGGCTGGGAAAAACAATTGATTATAAATCGTTAAAAACAATATTTAGGAGAATTACATTTAAAGAAAAAGACACATTTACCAAGAATGTGTCTTTATTTTTACCGGAAGTTTTTACTGAAGAGCATGTAGAAGCTGCTATTTCCGGATTGTATTTAGGAACCTATAATCTGGGACATTATAAAAAAAAGGAAACACATCCGTTTTTAAATGCGGAATTTGAACTCAAAAACTCTTCTGGTAAAGATTATTCAGCATCAATTAGTAAGGCTATAAAAATTGCGCGAGCACAACTGGAAACTTTTGCACTGGTAGATTTACCTCCCAATACAGTTACTCCAAAGTATTTAGCGCAATGGGCACAAGAAAAAGGAGATAAATACGGTTTTGATGTCAAAATATTAGGATTAGAAGCTGCTAAAAAAGAAAATTTAGGTGCTTTTGTGGCCGTTGGAAAAGGCAGCCAAAATGAAGCTCAATTTGTAATCATGAATTACAGTCCTAAAGAAGCTGTTACTAATTTAAAACATGTTGGTTTAGTAGGCAAAGGAATCACATTTGATACTGGAGGATTGAATATCAAAACGGCAGGAATGGTGCACATGAAATGTGATATGGCCGGTGGAGCTGCTGTTTTAGGAGCCATGCAATTGATTGCCGATTTACAATTGCCCGTAAAGGTTACTGCGATTGTTCCTTGTGCTGAAAATTCTGTCGATAGTAAGTCTTTTTTACCAAGTGATGTCATTCATAGTTACAGCGGAAATACAATTGAAATAATCGATACCGATGCCGAAGGCCGATTAGTTTTAGCCGATGGATTATCCTATTTAATTAAGAATTACAATCCCGAATATATTATAGACATTGCCACACTTACAGGAAGTAGTGTCGCTACTTTTGGATACGAATGTGGCGCTTTGTTTACCAATAATCAATCTATTGCTAAAAAAATACAGGAAGCAGGAGAGTCAATTGGCGAACGTTTATGGCCTTTACCTTTGTGGGATGATTATAAAAAAGACATTGAAAGCGATATTGCCGACGTTAAAAATTTCAGTGGAAAACCGGTAGCCGGAGCCATCAGTGCAGCTAAGTTTTTAGAGTTTTTTACTAAAGAACATATCGCCTGGGCGCACTTAGATATAGCTGGCGTAGCCTTTGGTGATGACGAATTTGCAAAAAGTAAACATGCAACTGCTTATGGTGTACATTTATTGACTAAATTCATAGAAAATTTATGACATTATGGAAAGTGCTAAAAGCTTCGTTTGTATCTCAAATTATTTTAAAGGAACTGATTTTTTAATTCAGTTAAAAAAACTAGGTAATACGGTATATCTGGTAACTAGTGAAAAACTACGTGAGAAGCCTTGGCCACATGATTATATTGACGAAATTTTCTATATGCAGGGACAGGATACCGAATGGAATTTAGAGCATTTATTATTAGGTGTTGGCAGTTTGATGAAGTTAAAGAACATTGATGCTATAGTCGCTTTAGACGATTTCGATGTTGAAAAAGCTACTTACCTCAGAGAAAATCTCCGAATTGACGGAATGGGACAAACTACGGGACGTTATTTTAGGGATAAATTAGCGATGCGTATGAGAGCTAAAAGTTGCGGAATTCCAATTCCCGAATTTTGTTCTTTATTTAACGACCATGACATCAATACTTTTGCTGATACGATTTCACCTCCCTGGGTTTTAAAACCCCGTTCCGAAGCTTCTGCATCCGGAATTATAAAGGTTTTTGACAAAGAAATGCTATGGATTCATATTAATGAAATGGGCAATAACCGATTCAAATATTTATTGGAACAGTTTAAACCCGGTTCCGTTTATCATTGTGATAGTTTAGTTTTAGACCGTAAAAACCTGTTTAGTCTCACTTCAAAATATTTAGCTACACCAATGGAAATCACACAAGGTGGAGGTGTTTTTAGAAGTTCAAATATTCCGTATGATTCAGAAGATGATATTGAAATTAAAAAAGTGAATGAAGAAGTTTTAAAAAGCTTTGGTTTAAAAAATGGAGCGGCTCATACTGAATTTATAAAATGTAATGAAGATGGTAAAATCTATTTTCTGGAAACTTCTTCCCGTGTAGGTGGTGCTCATATTGCAGAAATGGTCGAAGCCGCTTCGAATATCAATCTTTGGAAAGAATGGGCAACTATCGAAGATGCTTTGGTTAAAGAAAAAGCATATCAGTTGCCAAAAGTAAAAAAAGAATACGCCGGTATCGTTTTGACTTTATCCAAATACCAATATCCTGATTTGTCTTCTTTCTCAGATCCCGAAGTTTGCTATAGAGTTCCATTAGATTATCATGCGGGATTAATAGTAAAATCGGATAAAAACGAAAGAGTTTTAGAGTTGCTCAATAATTATGTCGATCGCCTAATTGCCGATTATACCGTGGTTGTGGAACAAAACAAAGTGACCAAATTGCATTAATCTCAATTAATTCATTTTTTAGATTGACCTTTTGTTCTCTATTTTTATCATATTCCGTGCGTAAAACTTTCTTTTTTGTTTCTTTTTTGATCAAGCAAAAAAGAAAGTTATTATTTTAAAAAACTTCTCTAAGGATTCTTTTCAATGAAAAATATTTGTCTTTTTGTTTTTATATCATTCTTTATTTCGAATGGAATAAAAGCACAATCACTTTTGGGTAACCAAACAACTTCGTTTACTAAGCAAGATAGTTTGCGCGGAAGTATCACTAAAGAAAGATTCTGGTGGGATTTAAAACAGTATCGTTTAGATATAAAAATCAATCCTTTAGATAGCACAATTACAGGCTCTAATACTATTAAATATCAAGTGTTACGAGAATATAATGTAATACATCTTGATTTGCAAAAACCATTAGAAATCAGTAAAGTTATTCAGGATGGTGTAGCTTTAAAATACAGACGTGAAGGCAATGTTTTTTGGATTGATTTAGTCGCTTCTCAAAAAGAGGGTGCTATAAAAGAACTTACGGTTTTTTATGGAGGTAAACCTAAAGTTGCTGTTAATCCGCCTTGGGATGGTGGAATTAGCTGGAAAAAAGACAGCAACGGAAAACCCTTTATTGCTTCTTCCTGTCAGGGATTAGGAGCTAGTGTTTGGTGGCCAAATAAAGATCACATGTATGATGAAGTGGAGGATATGTATATTAGTGTGAATGTTCCGTCTGATTTAATGGATGTTTCCAATGGTCGTTTGCTGAGTGTTAAAAAGAAAAAAGATGGCACGAAAACTTATAATTGGTATGTTTCTAATCCGATAAATAATTATGGAGTCAATATCAATATTGGAGATTATGTTTCGTTTTCAGAAAAATATAAAGGTGAAAAAGGCATTTTAGATTGCAGTTATTATGTTTTGAGAAATAATTTGGCGAAAGCCAAAAAACAATTTAAGGAAGTCCCTAGAATGTTAAAGGCTTTTGAATACTGGTTTGGTCCTTATCCTTTTTATAAAGATGGTTATAAATTGGTTGAAGTACCTTATTTAGGCATGGAACATCAAAGCTCGGTGACTTATGGCAATGGATTTCAAAATGGTTATTTAGGACATGATTTGAGTAATACAGGTTGGGGACTAAAATTTGATTTCATCATTGTTCATGAGTCAGGACACGAATGGTTTGCGAACAATATTACCTATAAAGATGTTGCAGATATGTGGATTCACGAGAGTTTTACAAACTATTCCGAAAGTCTTTTTCTGGAATATTATTACGGAAAAAAAGCCGGATCTGAATATGTTATAGGAACAAGAAGTGGTATTAAAAATGATATTCCTATCATTGGTACTTACAATGTGAATCAGGAGGGGTCAGTAGATATGTATTCGAAAGGAGGAAATATGCTTCATACTTTGCGCCAAATTTTAAATGATGACAAAAAATGGAGAAGAATTTTAAGAGGCTTAAACAGTACTTTTTACCATCAAACCGTTACCACAAAACAAATTGAAGATTATTTGAGTGAAGAAGTTGGAATGGATTTGAATCCATTTTTTAACCAGTATTTAAGGGACGTTAAAATACCTAAGTTAGAATATTATTTTAAAGACAATCAGTTTTTTTATCATTGGACAAATTGTGTTCCCGAATTTAATATGCCAATTAAAGTTAGTATTGATAATGTTGAAAAATGGTTAAAGCCTGAAACTAATTGGAAAACAGAAGATAATAACAGCCAAAATTCGAAATTAGTAATTGATCCTAATTTTTATGTTGTCGAAATGAATATTACAAAATAAAATAGACTAATTTTATCAGGAAATTCAAAACTGTTAAACCGAATATCCTAAATAACATGAGACCATATAACTTCTTTTTGTGTTTTTTTCTAATGGTATCAGGGATTAATTATAGTCAAAATGCTAAAACTAATCCTGCTGTGACTGAATTGCAAACAAGTACTGATTCTATTGAAGCGGCTCCTAAAATCAATTTAGATTCGATTCAATTTGCACCCTCATCTGAAATGCTGGACGAAGAAAGCTATTGGGGAATTATAGAAAAATCATTGAAAGAAACCAGTAATCAGGAAGATCAGGAAATTTTTCTTACAGCTGAATTAGAAAAACTTTCTCCAAAGGAAATGATTGGTTTTCGCCTGAGAACAGATAAACTTTTGTTTGATTCTTATACTTCTAATTTGTGGTGTGCTAATTATATTATTAGTAACGGAACAGCCGATGAAGGTTTTGATTATTTCAGATGTTGGTTGATTTCAAGAGGTAAAGAAGCTTACTACAAAACACAGGAAACCCCTGATTATTTAGTTAATTTGGTTGGAAACGAACCTCATGCGTATGATTTTGAAGGTTTTTGGTATGTAGCCAATAATGCTTTTAAAAACCTGACCAACAAAGAAGCTGAAGCTTACATTGACTACGAAAATTTTCAAACAACCGACGAACATTATCCAATATTAGAATTCAACTGGAATGTTGATGAACCTAAAACAATGGAAAAAGTTTGTCCTGTTTTGTTTAAAAAATTCTGGAAAAAATAATTTTTTAAATGGAATGATAAAAAATCCAGATTATAGATAATTGGAATTTATGCCGAATTCAGGATTGATTTTTTTATTCTTTTCTCTTCAAAAAACGGCCTCTAGGCTCATCTCCTTTGTGAAGTACAATATCCGAATGCAAAAACTCGGCAGCAGCTGCTGAATCTTTTACTTTTATAGCCGAGCGGGTTAACATTTCTGCTTCAAACTTATTGAGTACACTTTCTCTAATTCCGGATTTTCTCCATTGTGATAATGGACGGCATTCTTTTGTGATGGTACGAGCCAATGAAAGTGCATCCAATAATGCCTGATTAGCTCCCTGGCCTTTAAACGGACTCATGGGGTGAGCTGCATCACCAATTAATGTTACTTGTCCACCTTTTTTCAATAATTCACAATTCAGTAATTCGCGGTCATACACCGGATAACCTGAAATTTTAGCTTCTTGAGTTGCGGCTATAATTTGAGGAATAGGAGCATGCCATTGTGTTCTTCGACAGGCTTCTTCTTTGAGTGCCTGGGAACCTTTAGCACTTAAAGACTTAGCTTCATTTTCCGGCATTGGAAAACTAAGTTGCCACATCACCGAATCGGAAGTATAAGGCATGATATAGATTCGTTCATTACCATTAGCTGTTTGAAATACCGTAGCAGAATCCAATAAAGAATTATCAAAACTTTCAATAGCATGCAAAGGACAAATTCCTAAAATCACTATACAATCCAAATAGCGTAATGGAGTAATTTCTTCACTAATCAACAAGTTGCGTACTGAACTACGAATTCCGTCAGCCCCCACTACAAGATCAGCTTTCGAGTGTTTTATTTCATTATTTACCTGAAAACTGAGATCAATACTTCCGTCTTCGGTTGCTTTGAAATTTATCAATCGATGTCCCCATGTCACAGCACCATTTCCACCGAGTTGTTCCAATAATGCTAAACGTAGCGATTGTCGGGTAATGTGAATATTGGTACGTTTCGGAGTGTTTTTTGTTTCTGATTGTAGCCATTTTCTAACTCCCCATTCACCAATAACTTCTCCTTCAGTGGTATGAACCAAATGTCTGGTGGAAATTACACCCTCATCTAAAGAAAAAATACCCAAACCCTCAATAGCCTTACTTGCTTGTTGCAAAGTGAGTCCGTAACCCTGAGATCGGGCTTCAAAATTAGTATCACGTTCATAAAGCGTAAATGGAATACCACGATGCAAACAGGCCACAGCCAGAGCTACACCACCAATACCGCCACCAATAATAGCAAGTTGTGGATAGTTTTCTTTGTCAGGAATAGGAGGACTGGTAGCGGGAATTAGTCCGGATCCGTTGCAATTAGAGCAGAGAATTAAGTGACTTTTAGGAGGAACAGGAACCGTTCCTTCACCATTGGACTTTTCAAATTGTTCTAACTCCATTTGGTAACGTAGTCGCACTTTCTTACTGAGTCTTTGGCTTTTTTTGCCTTGTCCTTTACAATCCAAACAAATAGTCCAGTTTGTAGCTTCCTTTTTTTCTTTTTCCAATTCCTCTTTGTTTAACCTGAAAATATGTTTTTTCAGTGTTTTTTTGCTGCTTATTAGCTTATGCAAATTTAAGGCAAAAGACTGTTACTAGAAAATTCTATAGTTAATAACGATTATTTTGCTCTTCTTTGTTTTATCTCTTAAACTTCTTGATTAATTCTGATTTAACTTTCTATTAGTATTTGATATTCTTGAAAGCACATTACAATCCTTACCTTTGTATATACAAATAAGAAACTGTTTTCATGACTAGCAATAAACTTTCACAAATAAAAATATCCGTTCTTGATTTAGCCATAGTTAGAGACGGAGGAAACGCAAGCGATACTTTTAAAAACAGTTTGGCATTAGCCCAACAGGCAGAAAAGTGGGGCTATGAACGATTTTGGCTGGCTGAACATCACAATATGAAAGGCATTGCAAGCACCGCTACAGTAGTTTTGATTGGACATATTGCTGCTGGAACTTCCAGGCTAAGAGTGGGTTCTGGAGGAATTATGCTTCCTAATCATGCTCCTTTAATTGTGGCGGAACAATTTGGCACCTTGGCAACTCTTTTTCCTGACCGCATCGATTTAGGTTTAGGACGCGCTCCGGGAACCGATCAATTTACGGCTGCAGCCTTAAAAAGGGACGAACATGCCGCAATGGAATTCCCTGCTAATGTAGAAGAATTGCAGCGTTATTTGTCAGAAGGGAATAAAAACGGAAGAGTAAGGGCTTTCCCGGGAGAAGGATTGAATATCCCAATCTGGATTCTGGGTTCGAGCACCGAAAGTGCTTATTTAGCAGCTTCTTTGGGCTTACCTTATGCCTTTGCGAGTCATTTTGCTCCGGCTCATTTGCATAATGCTTTGGCTATTTACAGAAGAAATTTTATTCCTTCAGAACAATTAGCAGCACCTTATGTAATTGCCTGTGTGAATGTAATTGCTGCCGATACTGATAAGGAAGCCGAGCGATTAGCTACTTCGTTTAAAAAATTATTTTTGGGCATTATAACCGGAAACAGGCAACAGCTAAAAGAACCCGTTGAACCCGATGAAGATTTTATGGATCCGATGGAAGAGGCTGCTTTACAACAAATGATCAAATATACTTTTATTGGTGGACCAGAAAAAGTAAAAACGGAATTGGAACATTTTATCGAAATTACCCAAATTGACGAATTAATGGTAACAACTGCCGTCTATGAACATGAAGCGAGATTGCATTCCTATGAAATTTTAGCACAATTGAATAAAGAGTAATCTTTATGTTTTTTGTTATTTCAATCCCAGTTTGAATTTTAATTTCAAAAAGAGTAAAGCAATTTTATAGGCTTTTTCAGTGGTTGTATCAGCAGGTGTGGGTTGAATTTTGTAAAAATCAGCAAGTTCTTCCAGAGACAATTCTTTGTCATCGGTAATTTCGTTGAGTTTTCGGTGCATAATGTCAATATCTAAGGCTTCATTACGCAATTTTCCACATTCTAGTCTTTCTAAGGTAGCGTTAATCATAGCAACACTTGATTGCACCTGATGACCTACAATAATTGCATTACCCAGATATTCTATAAAACTTTTCAGAGCTTCGGGTTCAGATAATTTAAGCAATCTGCTTTCGATGATGTACTCGTTTGAAAGATGATTATCATGCAAAAAACGGTACTGCAATAATATTGTTTCAAAACTATCTTTGATTAAAACAGCATCATCTTCAACTGCAAAAGCACTTATAAATGTTATCACGTCTTTTTCAGTTGAATTTCCTGTTGCGTCAGTAGATAGAATTACGTATCGCTTGGATTTTTTCGAAAATTTAGCCAAATAATCATTCCAAAATTCAGGATATTCCTTATTTATATGTTTTAACCAGTCTAACATCTGTCTATGAGAATTGAGTGAGTTGGAACTTATCTTTAATTAATTCTTCTAATTCTTTCATTGGAATTAGGGCATTTTTTAATTTTTCTCTATCATTTTTAGATAGTTCCTCTAAGTTAATATATTGTCCTGAATTTTCGTTTTTTAAACCTTCTAAAGTTCTGATTCGGGTTAAAAATAAATAAGCTTCAGCACAATTCAGATAAATTTCTGCATGTTTAGGATCAACAATTGCTAATTGCTTAAAACGGGTATAAGTATTGTTGATTCCTTTAATATCATGACTTAAGGTAAAAAGCCGCGCACTATCAATTAAAGGCATTAATGCACGGGATTTAATATCAAATTTGTCTTTATGAATACCTTCTTCTTCAACAATAAATTTTTTGAAAAAACTCAAAGGCGAATTTTTTCGCAAAGCGTCGTTTCCTAAGAAATCAAAAAATAAAGTATTGTTATAGGCATTTTCGAAAACAATATTATTGATCGCAGTTTCTATTTTTTGTTCTCCAATAACCAATTCATAATCAAAGAAAATACTACTTAAATTGTCCTGATTCTCTCTTGGAGCATTCATCCAATTGTTGTACTGTTTTATCCAGTCAGTCAATGATTTACACCACATCATGTTGCTCCCCATATGACCATGCGGACACAATTGATAACCTATTTTTTCTAAGGTAGCAGTTGTCTTTTTTCCCAGTTTTAAAAAATAATCTTTTACTTCAATATATTTATCTTGGGCAACATCTTCAAAAATTAAAATACTGTCCTGATCGGTTAATAAAAGTTGTTCTTTTCGTCCCTGACTACCAATGCTCAACCAGGCAAATCGAGCAGGAGGGGAGCCTAAATCTAAAATAGACAATTCGACTGCTCGCTTTAAAATAGCAAAATTAATTTCGCTGGCAATATTAGTTATGTGTGTTAAAGGAATGTTTTTTTGAATCGAAGACTGAATTAAATTCGTCAATCGACTGCGAATTTCTTTGAGTTCATTTGAAGACAAAGAACGTTTGACTTCTTTGATTAAAACCCCAGGATTACTGGCTTGAGCTGCAATCAAATCATGTTCAGAAATTACTCCTTTAATCACAGATTTATCGGTTCCGTCAACTGTAACACACAAATGTGTCACATTATTTTTAAGCATTAATAATTGGGCTTCCGCCAAAGAAACATTCTCTAAAACGGTAACCACAGGCGAAGACATGATATTATTTACCGGGATATTAATAGGATAGCGGCCTGTAGCAATTTTTGAAGCCAAATCGGCATGAGTTACAATCCCAATTGGACCATTTTTTTCAAAAATAATTACATTATTCTTTAAAGATTCTGCCATTAATTGGGCTACTTCCTGGGCAGTACTGTCAGCAGTGGCCAGTAGAGGTGTAGTATTATATGCTAAAGTTTGAAAAAATTGTACTTCCGATTGCTTTTCAGTGTAAAACCCGTCTGAAGCAAGATTTCCCTGAGTTGAACGATCTTCGGGTAAGTTACTGGCAAAACTTTCTAATAAAAAATTTAAAACCTCCGAATTATTTGCCAGTAAAGGCTTGAACACAGCGATAGGAATTGCGTAAACCAAACTTTCTTCACGAGCTTTTGCCGTCATTTTGTATTTATTTTTGGCGAAAAAAGGACGTAAACCAAAAATAGTTCCTTCGTGACATTTATTGATAATACTTTCTTCGGCATCAGCAATTACTGAAATATTAACAACCCCCGAAGCCACAACATAAAAACTGTCGTGCAAAGCATCATTAATTTTAAATAAAGTTTGCTTTTTTTCTAAACTAATTACACGAACATTATTAGCAATTTCAGCTAATTCATCTGATCTCAGCTGATTAAAAGGTGCATAATTTTTTAAAAAATCGGCAATTTGTTCCGCGATTATATTCATGTGTTTTTGATAAAATATTGCCGTAAAAATACTAAATAAATGAGTTAAAATATATTTGATTACTGCTTAATGTTGTTGTTTTACAAAAATATTTTGTGTACTATTTATTATAAATTCTATTCTAAGTTATATAGATAGAACAGTACAATCAGATTATTATTATTTAACAATTTTTTTTTCAACAAATGAAAAATTCTATTTTACATAATATAAATTATAGTTCAAAAATAATACATCTAAAATTCATGGTTTTTTGAAGCTTTTAAGTTGATTTTAATGAATATTAATCACTTTATAAAAGTGAAAAATTATTTTAAAAAACATCGAAATAAAAAAAACCGACACAAATCATTGATTCGCATCGGTTTGAATGATTTTTAAAATGGTGATTTATTCAGTTACAAGTATTTTTTTCGTGTTTTTCTCTTTTATTGAAATCTTATAAGTTGCATAACCATAATGTGCTACAACTGCCAAACAAATTAAAGGCAAAATAAATGAAAAATTTACTTCAGGAATAAATCCTAAAATTTGAATATCTGAAAATCCTGAACCTCCCCAATCCAAAATACTTCCCTGCAAAACAGGCATTAAAGCTCCACCAACAATGGCCATTACCAGTCCGGCTGAACCAATTTTAGCTTCATCGCCCATATCTTTTAATGCAATTCCGTAAATAGTTGGAAACATAATCGACATAAAAACAGAAATACTAATCAGCGAAATCAAACCCGGAATTCCCTGAAGTACAATTGCTCCAGCGGAACACAAAACACCTCCAAGACCAAAATACATCAATATTTTGGAAGGATTGGTGTTTTTCATCAATGCAGTTCCAAGCCATCGGCCTGACAAAAATAACAGCATCGCTCCTATATTATAATACGTAGCTGTCAATTCTAACCCTAAGTTCATATTAATGTTGTCAACGTATTGAAAAATAAAAGTCCAGCACATAATTTGTGCGCCTACGTAAAAAGCCTGTGCAATAACACCATGTTTGTAATTTTTATTAGCCAGTAATTTTTTGAAAGAATCACCAATAGACATTTTGTCTTCATGCGCTGTTTTTGGCATTTTTGTCAAACAAATAATTACTAAAATAAGCAACACAAAAAGTCCTAATCCAATATAAGGAATACTGATAATACCTAAATCATTCTCTCTGATACTGGCTAATTCACTTGAGGACAAAGCGTTAAAAGCATCGGTACTGTAATCGTCTGATTTTATTTCTTTAATGACTAAAAACTGAGCCATTACTAATCCTGTTATTGCTCCGATAGGATTAAATGCCTGAGCTAAATTTAAACGCTGTGTGGCCGTCTCTTTGTTTCCCAAAAATAAAATTAAAGGATTAGATGTTGTTTCTAAAAATGCTAAACCACAGGTAATTACCCATAAAGACAGCAAAAAGAAATTATAACTTTGGTAATGTGCTGCAGGATAAAACAAGAAAGCTCCTGCAGCATACAGAATCAATCCAACGATTATTCCTGATTTATAACTGTATTTTCTAATGAATAATGCCGCTGGCAATGCCATAAAGAAATAACCAAAATAAAAGGCAAATTGCACTAATGATGCCTGAGTATTCGAAAGTTCGGGCATTACTTTTTTGAAAGTAGAAACCATAGGCGTAGTCAAATCATTGGCAATTCCCCATAGTGCAAATAGTATGGTGATAATGATAAACTGAAAAACATATTCTTTGCTGACTACGGGTATTTTTTTAGAAAGATTCATAATTATATTGATTTTTTGGTTATTTGATTGCGAACTGTATTTTGCTTAAACGCTTGCATTGGTGATGTTTTTTTTTACTGAAATCGCATAGAAATTCGTCTATTTCCGATTGCAAAATAATCGGATTTGCTCCTTCACTTTGTGCCACAATAGCTCCAATGGCACTGGCAAAATTGATGGCATATTGCGGATCTTCACCATTGAGAAGCATGATAATTAGTGAAGCCAAAAAAGAATCACCTGAACCAACAGTATCCACAACATTTACTTTGTAACCACAGTTGTGATAGAATGTATTGTTGTGAAAAAGTACCGCACCATGAGACCCCAGTGTAACACACACAGTTGGTGTATCGGTAAGTTCGGCAATAAATTGGATATTTTGCTCCAAGGATTTTTTATTCGAATGTAAATCTTCGCAAATTTCATTCAATTCCTCATCATTAAATTTGATAAAATCAGCGGCATATAATAAATCCAATACATTTTTCTTAGTGTAATGCGGCACTCTTAAATTAACATCGAATATTTTATATTTGGCTACTGCCAATAATTCTAATAATGTTTTTTTAGAAATTGAATCTCGGCACGATAAACTTCCGTACACCAAAAAATCAGCCTCTTCAACTATTTTTTTATTTACAGCCGTAGTTTCAATTTTATCCCAGGCCGACGGATACTGAATATCATAAGAAGCATTCCCTTTTTCGTTTAAAATCACATTGACAATTCCTGTTGGATAATTAGGTTTTACCTCAATTCCTCTGGTGTCAATTCCTAGATTATCTAAATAGTGAGTTAATTTTTTACCATTATTATCATCCCCTACTGCGCTTATCATCGCAACCTCTCCTCCTAGCGCCTTCAATCTTGTGGCTACGTTAAGTGGTGCTCCGCCAATTTTTTTATGTTCCAGAAATACATCAAAAAGGATTTCTCCAAAACAAACTGCTTTTAATTCTTTTTTCATTGCTTCTTTTTTTTAGGTTTACTGTAGTAATTGTAATATTTATTCTGTTTTTTGTTACACTAAGCTTGTCTAAGTGCATACTTTCTATTAAAATCAGGCTTCAACATCCCGAAACTTCAGGACAGACCGACAACTGATTAATCATTTTTGTTGTAATATTTATTTACCATTTCCTGCATAAAAGCCAGACTGCCTTTGGCAAGATCTTCCGAATTGTATTTTGACGGTCTCCACAACGAAGTTGGCCCAATCAATTCGGTTATTTCAGATGAAAAATTTTCTAAAACCAACGGCCCCTGATAATTAATTTGAGCGAGAGCTTTAAATAAATCATCCCAACGCACATTGCCTTCACCGGTCATTCCACGATCCGATTCTGTAATGTGCAAATGATTTAAATTATTTCCTGCCCGAATAATTGGATCGTAAAAATTAGATTCTTCAATATTCATGTGAAAAGTATCCAAATGCAAGCCAATGTTAGTTGTACCAATATTTTCAATCATATTTAAAACTTCATCGGCAGCTGTAAATACATAACTTTCATAGCGGTTGATGGGTTCGATTCCCAGATTGATGTTATGTACTTTAGCATAAGCCGCAACTTCGGTAAAAACTTGTTGGATAACTTTTTTTTCATCCTTAGTACAAGGATTTCCGGTGAATGTTCCAATGGCTGAATGTAAAACACCTCCTAAAAAATCACCATTCATTTCGGCTACTTTATCCAATGCTGATTTAATGATGCTTACAGCCTGTTCCGGATAAAAAGGAATATGACAATCAGCAGGCAAATTGAGTGTACAACGTGCCGAAATTTCTACTGTATCTAATTGTTTTTTTACCTGTTTGGAATCGAAATCCAATGAAGTTGGTAAAAGAATTTCCAGCATATCAAAACCACATTCGGCTGTTTTTTGTATCGCATATTGTCCTCCGTCAGCAGTCCAATTGGGTATAAATGATAAAATAGATGTTCCAAAAATTGGCATAACGATTTAATTTTTAATTTAAAAAATAATTTAAGTGATACATTGTAAACAATTATTAATTAGGTAATAATGATTTTTAAAAAAGCCACCATTCTGTTTTAACTCCAATATAAGATCCCCAGCGTTTTTGATTAATTTGTAAAAAAGGAGAATAATTATGGTCTTTTGCGTAGTCATTATATCTTGCTACAGTGGCAACTAATCGAATGTGGGGACGGCTCCAGGGATCACGCTGTCCTAACGGAACAATTGTAGGAGCCAATGAAAATTTCCACATACTGGCTTCGGGATTATCACCGTCTTTTCTAACAGCATAATGCACTTCCTGAATTAGATGAAGCCAATTGGTTACATAATAAAAGTTTCTTAAGCCAATAACAAAATCAGTTTTTCGGTTATAGAGTTGGTTTCCGTTGAAATATTCATCAGTATTTGTACTTGATGACCCTCCTTTGCTTTTGGTAAAAACGCCATAACCGTTAATACTAAACTTGTTTGATAGATTCAGTAAAAAATGTTCTACCATCGTGAACGAATATGCATTAGTGTATTTTCCGTCAGTATCGGGAGCACCATAAGTTGCCCAGGTAAAGGTGTTTCCGTTGTCGCCTCCATTCGCAATTCCGGAACCGTAACGCGCTGAAATTTGGTTAAATGAACCCGGCTTCACTGTTTTAAACGGACTATTGTATTTAATTCCGGCAACCCAGCCATTATCCGAAGGAAAATCTTTAGAAGCTTCGGCTGAACTTTTAGAAACATAATGAAATTCGCCTAAAAGTTTTATTACACTCTTATTTTTAAAATGAATACTATGCTCTCCTATCCAAACCATACGCTGACGGATGACAGGATTAGTTGCTCCGGCAACCGTAATTTCATAATTATATGGAAAAACCCCGGTAGAATCGGTTGAAGTAGGCATCAGCATCGTCAATTCGGTGTTTTTATATTTTACACCAAAACCCTGAGCCGAATGGTCGTCAAAATAAAAATAATCACTAATGTGAATGTCGTCATATCTGCGAAAACGGGATCCTGCCCAGGCCGACCATTTACTTCCCAAAATATTAGTTGCTTCAACATAAGCTTCCGGAAGAATAAAAGTCAGTCCGTTATTAGAGCGACTGCTAACATTGCCTACAAACTGGCCGTTAGCCGAATACATTCCTAATCGCATTTGAAAAGTAACATTTGTGCTGTCGTTTCCAATGATTTTTGGTGTAAAATGAATCGCAGGTAAAATATCTACATAATCTACCTGTTCCATTCGTCCGCCCAGTGACCCCTGTCCGGATAAATTCAGCGGTTTCCATTGATTCCCTTCTCCATTTGGCGAAAGCCCAACTCCTATCCTACCGGTTGTTCCCATCGAAAAATTAGAATTAGTAATTACTACCTGAGCCTTCATGTTTATTGCAAAACAGCAAAATAGCATTAAGCCAACTTGAATTTTTAGTTGGTTATAAAGGCTGGATTTGCAATTTGTCTTCATGGTTTTGAATTAGTTTTAAATGTGTTTTTATTAAACGTCAATTTGACTATTATTTTTCAAATGTATTATTTTAATTTTATATGCAACAAAAAAAATAGAATATTTTTGCATTTAAATTAATATTATAAAGTAATTATTACACATAAACCACTATTTTAAAACAATTATCAAACAGAGAAAACGAAAAAACATTTAACGTTTTAAAAACGTTTAATATTGAATTTTAAAGAAAACTAAAAGAAGGAATATTAAAATTTAATCGTTAAATTTGTGACATAACAAAACCAACTTACCCCAAAAAAACATGAGTTTAATTCAAAACAAGAAAGCCGAAATAATTCCAAATATATCTGTTGACTGTGTCATTTTTGGATTCGACAACACAACAAAATCACTGAATGTATTGTTAATCGAACGTGTTTTGAAAGTAGAAAACTCCGAAAATCCGATTGTTAACGATTATGTCCTGAAAGGATTTCACACCTATGAAAACGAAACCATAGACGATACAGCTAATCGGGTTTTGAAAGAATTGACCGGTTTAGATAATTTATACAAAAAACAATTCAATGTTTTTGGTGATCCCAACCGTTTGAAGAATGAAAAAGATGTGATTTGGGCCGAAAACGAACATTTCAGCGAAAGAACCATCACTATTGCTTATTATATTTTACTGCCAACGAATATAGTTCAATTAGAAAACAAATACAATCCGCAATGGTTTCCGGTAAATCAGCTGCCAGAATTGGGTTTTGACCATAAAAAAATCATTGCCGAAGCTTATGCTGATTTAAAAGAAGATGCCTTATCTAAACCCATTGTTTTTGAATTACTTGCCGATAAGTTTACCATTAAGGATTTGCAGGATGCCTACGAAGCCATTTTAGGGATTGAGATTGACAACCGTAATTTTAGAAGAAAATTAATTACTAAAAAATACATCATTGCACTGGATGAAAAACAAGTGGGCGTTTCTAAAAAACCGTCTCAATTGTATATGTTCAGTAAAGATGTGTATCAAAAAATCTATAAGGAGAGTTATTTGATTAATATTTAAATTTTCTTTTAACCACGGACCTATCTGCCGAGAGGCAGGTTACACGGATTTTCATGGATTATTTATTTCCCACAAACTTGTCATTGCGAGGAACGAAGCAATCTCAATAAGTTATTTTTTTAATAAGCCGTTAAAAACGCTCTGTTTTGTTTTAAAAATAAAGTAGGTACTCGTTGAAAATGAGTACCAGTATGGGGTAAATCTCAACAAGTTATTTTTAATAAGCCGCATTACAAATGCTTTATTCTCTTTTAAAAAGTAAGCTAGTACTCGTTGCAAACGAGTGAAAGTCAATAATCGAATAAAGTAGAAATTGTGTTTTCATCAATTGAATGAGCATAATTTGTACTAGATCTAGGAGTTTTATCCATATAAATAGTAAGCGTGATTCTTGAGTTTTTTAAATCCTCTTTTTTGATATTGGTAATAGTAAATTTTAAATTTGAAAAAGTATAAGAAGCTTCTTTAGATATAAATATTTTATTGATTATTATTTTTTCTCCAGTAGCTATGATTTTAAAAGATTTATCACCTGGAAAATATCTAGATATTGCTATTTGAATTGCATATGCAGAAGAAGTTGTAAATCTACTGTGTATTGGATTAATTCGTATTTCGCCTTTTGTAATTTGAATTTTTAATTTGTCGGGATAGACATCTACAAAGCCATGCCCAGTGGTTGCCAATTGAAAACTGTTAGGTATAAATTCGAATTGGATTCGTTTTGATGGTTTTACGGATGAACAATTAATCATTAGTAAGCAGGATGTAATAATAAACAAGCCTAAAAAAATCTCTTTAATTCTGAATACACTTATTTTTATGATCATTTTTTAATTTAAATATATGATTGCAAACTTATTTAGAATGAGTCCTTTAATAACAAAACGCAAGGTGATTTTATTTTGTCATTTTACTATTCTCTCCAAATATAACAACTTTATCTAAAGTAATCCATTTCTTATTATGAAAAAATAATTCATAAAAAAAACCGATACATTTCCGCATCGGTTTTACTATTGTTAATAAAAGAGATTATTTTACCACGTCTTCTACTTTTACTTTTTTATCAGGTCTGATAATCATTCGCAAGGAGTTGTCTTTAGAGAAATAAGCAATCATCCAGTTGTAGAATGTTTTTATTTTATTTCTATAAGTAATCAACGAAATCAGGTGAATAAACAACCAAATCATCCAGGCAAATGTTCCTTTAAAGTGCATTTTAGGTTTTGGTAAATCAACTACGGCCTTAGCTTTTCCAATGATTGCCATCGATCCTTTATCAACATATTTAAAAGGAACTAATGCTTTTTGTTGCATTTCGTTTTTAATATTCTTAGCCAAATTAATTCCTTGCTGAATGGCTACCTGAGCTACTTGTGGATGACCGTGAGGGAAAGCGGTATCATTAAACTGAATACAGGTATCACCTATAGCATAGATATTTTCTGTACCTTCAATTTTATTAAAAGCATCTGTTTTTAAACGCTTTCCACGCCCGTAACAATCAGCAGGAAGTCCTTTAAATTCGCGTGCGGTTACTCCGGCTGCCCAAATCAGGTTTTTGGTCTGAATGGTTTCTCCATTAGCAAAATGAACTGTATCATCCACATAATCCACCACATTGTTGTTCAATTTTACAATAACTCCTAAGTCGGTAATAGCTTTAAGAGTATCTTCCTGAGATTCCTTACTCATTGGAGTTAACAAAGCAGGTGCACCATCAACCAAATATATATTACTTGCTGTTGTTTCTAATTCAGGGTATTCTTTTAAAAGAATGTTTTTGCGCATTTCGGCAAACATTCCTGAAATCTCCACTCCTGTAGGACCTCCACCGGCAACTACAATGGTCAATAATTTTCGACGTTTACGAATGTCTTTAGTAATAGCCGCTTTTTCTAAGTTTTTAAGCAAAGTGTTACGCATTACAATGGCATCGTTCAGGGTTTTCATTGGAATAGCGTTCTTTTTTACGTTTTCCATCCCAAAATAACTCGTCTCAGCTCCGGTTGCAAAAACTAATTTGTCATAATGTAATTCGCCATTGCTCAAAATTACCTTGTTTTCAGCAGGCACCACTTCTACTAATTCTCCTAAACGAAATTGCAGGTTTTTTTTTCCTGCGAAAAATTTTCTAAACGGATAACTAATACTTGATGGCTCTAAGTAAGCCGTAGCCACCTGATAAATCAATGGTGGGAAAAAATTGTAGTTGTTTTTATCAACCAGAGTTACGTGTACTCCGTCCTGATTTAATAATTCTTTTGCCAGATTCATCCCTGCAAAACCGCCTCCGATTATTACGATTTCCATATTTTACAATTTTAAAAAGAACCTCCTTAGTTAGTCAGTCACCAAAAGAGATTTGGATTGTTTTTATTTTTTTTGTTTTAGTTTTTTTACTGGTTTTTCTGCAACTTGGTTTTTATTTTGTAACAAATGATTGGCTAGTATTTTTTCTATTAGTTCATCTTTGGTTAAATGATGAAAAATGGTTTTTATCTTGTTTTTTAATTCGGAATCTACTTCGTGATTGGGCTTGGTTTTAAAAATTTGTTTCGCCCAAAGCAAAGTATTATTGTCTTCAATACTGGCAACTGAAGGTTTTGCAAATGGTTTGAATTGGATACCTAATTCCTTTTCAAAATCTGCAATTTCTACTTCTTCTTCCGCTTGTAAAACGGTTAAGGACAATCCGTTTGCTCCTGCTCTGGCAGTTCTACCGCTTCTATGAACATAATTTTCGTAAGTATCAGGCAAATGATAATTGACTACATAAGCAATTTCTTTAACGTCGATTCCTCTGGCTGCCAAATCAGTAGCTACTAGTATATTAATGTGTCCTTCGCGAAATTGCTCCATAATTCGGTCGCGAATTCCCTGAGTCAAACTTCCGTGCAAAGCTCCTGACGAAAAACGATTGATAGCTAAGTTTTTAGCCAATTTATTTACGGCTGCTTTTGTTTTGCAAAAAATAATTCCGCGTTGTCCTTCTCTTGAGTTCAAAAAGTGCATTAAAACATCCAGTTTTTCAATAGGATCTACAATAATATATTGGTGATCAATACTTTGATTTCCAGAAGTTTCCATATTGGCACTTATTTGCACCACATTTTTATGTAAATAATTCTGAATCAACTGTTTTATAGTTCCCGGCATAGTAGCCGAAAACAAAAAAGTACGGTGATTTTTAGGCAGTTCGGCAACAATTTCGTCCAGACTTTCTTTTAGAATACTTACCATTTCATCGGCTTCATCAAGAACTAAAAATTGAGTTTCTTTTAGACTGATGGCTTTTCGTTGCAATAAATCAATCAAACGTCCCGGAGTTGCCACCACAATATGCGTTGGATTGCTTAATCGTTCAATTTGAGGTTTTATTGGAATTCCTCCGCAAACAGCAGCAATAGAAACTGCAGGAAGATTTTGAGCAAAAGCTTCTAAGTTTTTAAAAACTTGTTGTCCTAATTCTCTGGTTGGAACTAATATTACGGCTTGTACATTTGGCTTTGAAGAATCAATTAATTGTAAAATTGGTAAACCAAAGGCGGCCGTTTTTCCCGTACCTGTTTTTGCTAATCCAACCAAATCAGTTTGATTTGCTAAAAGCAAAGGAATGGCTTGCTCCTGAATGGCTGTTGGTGCCACAAGCTTCAAGTCATTCAAAGTTTGTAATAAAGCTGTCGAAATTCCTAAATCTGAGAATTGTTTTGACATTGTTTTGTTTTAATTGTTTGTATGAAAAACAGTTTTTTTAGTCTTTGTATTTTAATCCTCATCATCAGGTTCGTTCATGATTTTCTCACGATACTTCTTCCCTATCAACAAAGTTAATTTTTGTTTGTAATCATCTACAAGCCATTCGCGGTAGTTTTTACTACACTGGCTTAGGCATTTTGCATAACGCTTGATACGGCATTCAATATCATCATCTAATTCCTTAGATAATAATTTAGCTTCCTGCAAAGTTTCGGTATTGTAAACACACATAATTGCGTGCTGATCCAGCGATTTATCCAAAACTACCTTAGAACGTAAATTTTGCTTAATAGCCAATTTATGTTCTTCATCCACATCAAATGTCACATCTTCAGTATTGGGAAATTTAGCCCTTAACTCCGGTGGCATGGTGTATTTAAAATACATCTCGATTTCAGCATCGTCACGTAAATTTTCCAAATAAAATTCAGGTGATTTAAAAATGTGCTGCCAGTTTACAGGCTCACTCCAAAGTCCAAAACGCGCCGCATTATTACCTAAATCGATAACGGTAAATTCGTCTTTATGAGGCAATTTTCTCGAACCACGTCCAATCATTTGATAGTATAAAGTCAATGATTTTGTGGCACGGTTTAATATAATAGTTTCTACTGTAGGCTCATCAAAACCGGTTGTCAAAATCCCTACAGAGGTAAGAATAGCGTCTTTAGTATGTTTGAACCAATGTAGAATTTCTTTCCTTTCTTCGTTACTGCTGGTATTGTCCAGATGGCGAATTTCATAACCTGCTTCTCTAAAGGTTTCATATACATACAATGAAGTATTGATACCATTATTGAAAATCAAGGTTTTTTTACCTAAAGATCTTTCGGTATAGGCATGCAATAATTTCTCCTGCATTAAGGTATTGGTATATAAATCATCAGATGATTTTACGGTATAATCTCCGTTAATACCTACTTTAAGCGAAGTCAATCCTACATCATAACTATAAGTAGTAGCTTTTGCCAAAAATCCATTTTCAATCAATGAACTAATAGTATCTCCCACAATTAATTCATTATAACTTTGATTCATCGGCAATTTGATATTAGAACTCAACGGCGTAGCGGTTACTCCTAATATAAAAGCATTAGAAAATGAATTTAATAATTTTCTGAACGAATTATAATGTGCCTCATCAATAATAACCAAACCAATATTATCCAATATCAATTTTTCGTCATTAATACGGTTTTTAAGGGTTTCGACCATGGCAACAAAACAAGAATATTCGTTTTGATCCGGCAGGTCTTTTACTTTAGAATTGATTATTTTATTTTTAACACCAAAACCTTTCAACATCTTAGAAGTTTGCTTGCACAACTCGATTCGGTGTGTCAAAACAACTACTTTTTTATTGTGTTTGGATAGGTAACGGCGAACAATTTCTGAGAATATTACTGTTTTTCCACCACCTGTAGGCAATTGATACAGTAGATGGTGTTTTTCAGGACCATTATCAATGCGCTCAAAAATGGCATCAATATCGCCCTGCTGGTAGGCATAAAGTTCTTTTTTTTCTTCTTTTTCTATTTCTATCGTACTTTCGAACATTGCTTTTTGTTGAATTTTTGCAAAAATACGTCTAAAAAACAGTTATCTTGTTATATTTAATTTAAATTATTAACTCAATATGAAATAATTTGATTTACAAGGGGCTTATTCACTAATTTGCTCCATTATTAGCAAGAAATCGCTTCTATTTTTCCATTTTTGCTCTATAATTTCTTCATAAATACCATTTATTCGGCTTTTAAATTCGCTCAAAATACCATTTACAATTAAAAATTGAACGACCTGCTCAAAAGAATTCTGCATACTTTTATAAAAAGCTTCCTGTTTTATGGGATTTTCAGCCGAAAAAGTCTGAGCAATTTCAATAGTGTATAACATCACATCGGCAGTTACAAAAGGATCGACTCCCAGTGTAATAAAATGTTTGATGATTTTTTGGGCTGTCGAACGGCGCATTTTAGGCTTTCGGCTTTTTCCTTTAGTCGAAACAGGAAAATATTCATGAGAGATTTTCAGTTTGGCTTCCTGAAGTCGTTTTTCTTCTTTTGGATTAAAAACAAAATCATAATATTCTTTTACGGCAGTAAATTTTTCATACAATTCAATCAGTTGCTCCTGAAGCTGTTCTTTATCGAGTTCGCCCAAATATTTCTTTAAATCTCTTTTGCTCATTATGAAAATTTTATGATTGCAAATGTAAATTACTTTGGGTTTTCTTAACTATAAAATCAATGATAATCACTATTTTTGGCACGAAATAATTAAAATAATAATCATGCTTAAAATTTTTAAAATTACTGCACTCGTAGAAGGAATTTCTGCTTTATTGTTGTTTTTCTTTGCTATGCCAATGAAATATATTTTTAACGAACCCATGTATGTAAAACATATTGGTATGGCGCATGGGGTTTTGTTTACTGCTTACATTGTGTTGGCAACCATATTAAAATTCAGTGAAAAATGGGATCTTAAAAAATATGTCATTATTTGTTTGGCTTCAATTCCTCCATTCGGTACTTTTTATGTAGAAAAGAAATATTGCTAGATCAATAAACTGTTGTGAAAATAATTACCGCAGATTCACAGATTATAAATTATAAAATCTGCGAATCTGCGGTTTTATAATTTACAAACGGTCTTTTACAAATTCAATCTCCGTTTTTCCGTGCGCTTTTGGTTTGCCGTCTTCACCCAGATTTACCATTATCGTTTTATCTATAGTAATAATCGTTTCTCGGGTCATCATATTGCGGACTTCACATTCTAAAGTAATTGAAGTTGTCCCAAAACGAACTACATCAATTCCTATTTCGATAATATCTCCTTGTTTTGCTGAACTTTTAAAATTAATTTCAGACATATATTTGGTAACCACCTTGGAATTTTCAAATTGAATAATGGTGTATAAAGCCAATTCTTCATCTATCCAGGCTAATAGTTTTCCTCCAAATAAAGTTCCGTTTGGATTGAGGTCTTCGGGCTTTACCCATTTTCTGGTATGAAATCGCATATTTTTAAATTATTTATGCTAAAATAGAACATCCTTGATAATTTTTTTCCTATTTTTAAGAAAAAAAGATGAACCAGAGAGATCGTTTTTTAAGTGAATTCAGAGGTGAAGCTATCGGGAGTGTTAGCACGCAATCTTCAGCAGATGAAATTTTTCAAAATGAAGTTTTGAGACCCATATTAAAACTTCAAAATGATTTATTCATCGCTTCTTTCCATAATTACATTAGTAAATACAAAAGGGATTTTTATTCGCTCAGTGTCGAAAAAAAATTAGCCATTATTGAAAATGCTATTCAAAAAGACATCAAGTTCAGAAATGCTTTAAAGGGAATGATTATTGCCCTGTTTACCGTCGATGAATATTTATTGTATATCAGGAATTCGTCGAATTTAAACAAACGCATGATGAACATGCTTATTGAACGTCTTAAAAGCCAGGTTCAATTGTTTGACCAAAGTCTGGTTTAGCAAAAAAAACAATCCCAAACCCTACCGTTATGTTAAGAAATTACTCAGCAAAAGTAAGTTTCTTATGCTAAAAAACGGATGATACTCAAGTAAAACAAGCGAGTATTATCTTTTCGTTAAAAATAATGAAACAGCTACTAATTGTAAATTTGGTGTAATAAATTTCATTATAATTGTTGAAATCTTAATGTTTATGAAAGAACGCTATTTGAATTGGTATTCACCCAATCTAAGCAGAGAAATGGAAATGCTTGTTTTCGGACATTCGGGTTATCCCGTGGTGCTGTTTCCAACTTCCATGGGGAGTTTCTATGAAAATAAAGACATGGGATTGATTGAATCCGCAAGATGGTATGTCGAACAGGGATTAATCCAAATTTATTGCCCGGACAGTATTGATAAGGACAGTTTTTACAATAAACAAATTCATCCGGTACACCGCATAGAAAACCACGATTGGTATGATAAAATGATTTGTCATGAAATCGTCGAAAAAGTCCGTCACAATACTCCTTCTGGAAAAGTTGTGGTGGCAGGTTGCAGTTTTGGAGGTTATCATGCGGCTAATTTTGCCTTTAGGCATCCAGGTTATGTGAGTCATTTGTTTAGTATGAGCGGTATTTTTAATATCAAAAGTTACTTAGACGGTTTTCATAACGACACTGTTTTTTATCACAGTCCCGATGATTATTTACATGGACTCAATGATTATGAATTGTGGAATATGGATGTAGTTTTGGGAACTTCCAATTGGGATATTTGTTTTGATGCCAATTTAAAAATGAGTAAACTACTTGCTGATAAACACATGGAACACTGGCTTGATATCCGACAGGAAAAACAACATGACTGGCCGCTATGGAAAGAAATGTTTCCTCATTATTTGTCCCGAATTAAATTCAGTTAGAATCTCATTCTAAACAAGAAAAAATTATACGCTATTAATCGATATTATTAAAATGAAAAAAATTGGAATTTTATTTGGAATGGAAGACACCTTTCCGCAAGCATTTATTGACCGTGTTAATTCAAAAAATGAAAAAGACATTGTGGCCGAAGCCGTTTCTATCGATAAGGTTATCCAAAACAAAGGTGGTGAGTATGCTGTAATTATTGATCGAATTTCGCAGGACGTTCCTTTTTACCGCGCCTTTCTTAAAAATGCTGCCTTAACAGGAACTAATGTGATTAATAATCCTTTTTGGTGGAGTGCTGATGATAAATTTTTCAATAATGCCTTAGCTGACACGCTTGGAGTTCCGTTGCCTAATACGGTAATTCTTCCGTCGGCAGAACATCCTACAGATACGACTTCTAATTCCTTTAGAAACTTGACATTTCCATTGGATTGGGAAGGGATTTTCGACTATGTAAAATTCCCGGCTTATATGAAGCCTTATGCAGGTGGTGGATGGAAAAATGTATATCGACTGGAAAACAAAGAAGAGTTTTGGGAAAAACACAGGGAAACTGGACAGTTGGTGATGTTGTTACAAGAAGAAATTGTTTTTACCGAATATTTCAGAGTGTATTGTCTGGGTGGTAAAGCGGTAAAAATCATGCAATACGAACCTAGAAATCAGCCACATTTGCGTTATGTACTTGACGGGCCACCAGTAGATAAAAAGTTATTGGCTACCATAAAAGATTATACTATTCGTCTTTGTAAAGGTTTGGGATACGATTTTAATACCGTGGAATTTGCTGTCCGTGATGGGATTCCGTATGCTATCGATTTTGGAAATCCTGCTCCCGATGCCGATATCAATTCGGTTGGAGCTGAAAACTTTGAATGGGTTGTTGAAGAAGCCGCTAAAATGGCGATATCAGCAGCAAAAAAACAAAAACCGGGAAAAATTAACCTTACCTGGGGAACATTTATGAAAGATGCTGTTGGATTAAAATAAATAATTGGAATAATTTAAATGAAGAAATTGCCTGTTTTTACACTGGGTATTGAAGAGGAATACCAAATTATAGATCCCGAAACCAGAGATCTACGCTCCCATTTGTCAAAAATTGTTGATGGAGCTAAAATATTATTGAATGAACAGGTAAAAGCCGAAATGCACCAATCGGTTGTGGAAGTTGGAACTAATATTTGTAAAAATGTCAAGGAAGCTGAGTGTGAGATTAAGTTTTTAAGGACAAAAATTGTTGAATTAGCCGATAAACAGGGACTTATTGTGGGTGGAGCAGGAACGCATCCTTTTTCAAAATGGCAGGATCAACCCATAACAGACGATCCCCGTTATCACAACATTATTAACGAATTACAGGATGCAGCTCGTTCTAATCTGATTTTTGGAATGCACTGTCATGTGGGAATTGAAAATCGAGAAATTGGCTTACAATTAATCAATCAGGCCTGTTATTTTTTACCTCATATTTTTGCGTTGTCTACTAATTCCCCTTTTTGGGAATGCAGACAAACGGGTTATAAATCATACCGAACAAAGGTTTTTGATAAGTTTCCAAGAACAGGTTTGCCTGAATATTTTGATTCTTTATCTTCCTATGATAATTTTTTGGAAACCTTGGTTAAAACTAGCTGTATTGATAATCCAAAGAAAATTTGGTGGGATTTGCGTTTACATCCTTTCTATGATACCATAGAATTTCGCATTTGCGATATGAGTTTAACGGTTGAAGAAACCATGTGTATTGTCTCTATAATTCAGGCAGTTGTAGCCAAATTATATCGTATAAATTCACAAAATATGAGTTTCAATATTTACCGATTAGCATTGATAAAAGAAAATAAATTCCGTGCTGCCCGTTATGGGATTGAGGGACAAATGATTGATTTTGGACTTCAAAAAGAAGTTGAAACAAGAATGTTGATTTTGGAATTACTTGATTTTATTGAAGATGTTGTGGATGAATTAGGTAGTAGAGAACACATTAATTTTGCTCACCAAATCCTGAAAAACGGTACCGGAGCCGATAAACAATTGGCCATTTTTGAAGAAACAAAAGACCTTACTAAAGTGGTTGATTTTATAACTTCAGAATTTACTAAAGGCTTATAAAATAATAACTTATCTTTGAATAATTATTTTAAAAAGTGGGATTTATGAAAAAGAAAAGTATAACAGTCGCAATATTAGACATGTACAATGGCGAACCTAATCAGGGAATGCGATGTATTATTGATGTTGTTAACCGATTTGCCCCTTTTGTATGTTTCAAAATATTTGATGTCAGAGGAAAATGTGAGTTGCCCGAAATTGATCAGTTTGATATTTATATTTCCTCCGGAGGTCCCGGAAATCCGTTAGAAGGAGATGGCGAATGGGACAAAAAATATTATGCTTTTATAGATTCCATTGTAAAATGGAATACTGAAAATCCGATAAAAAAACACGTTCTTTTTATTTGTCATTCTTTTCAAATGGCTTGCAAGCATTTTGGTTTGGCCGAAATTACAAAACGAAACGACACCTCGTTTGGTGTAATGACCATTCATAAAACCAAAGACGGTCTCAAAGATTTGTTATTCGAAGGTTTATCTGATCCATTTTATGCTATCGACTCCAGAGATTATCAGGTAGTTCAACCAAAATTGAGTGTTTTTGCTAAAAAAGGCGCAAAAATCATTTCTCTGGAAAAAATAAGAGATCATGTGCAATACGAAAGAGCCATCATGGCGGTACGTTTTACAGATCATTTGGTAGGAACACAATTTCATCCTGAAGCTGATCCCATTAGTTTTCTGTCACATCTGAGAAATAAAGAAGTAAAAGACAAAATAAGAAAAATGAAAGGCAAACGAAAATTCAGAAATATGCTGGAAGACTTAGTTGACGATGATAAAATATATCGAACTAACGAGACTTTGATTCCTAATTTTCTTCGTTCTGCCATTACTGACCTGATGCAATCTAAAAAAATCATGTCAAATTAAATAAATTATTGTGCTACTATAAATATTGAAACACTGATTGAACAGATTAAGGAAATTATAGCAAATGAAGATAAATTTCTTTTTATTTATCCAATTAATACTATCTGTGTTCCAATTTTTTAATAATTAAATCTATATGATTTCTAAATATCGAAAATTATTTAACGAACAATTTACCGAAGAAAAATACCAGGCTTTAAAAGAAGATATTGCAACTGATTTTGATTATAACCCGACTTTTCGATTAGGAGAAACCCCTTTTTTTATTTCCAACGAATTAAAAGAACAACTTATCGAAGGCTGTAATGATGTTATAAATTTAATTCAACAAAGTAACTTCAAAGAACTTACAGATAAAGCATTAGAATTAAACAATAAAGTTCCAAACGAAGATGAACACAGTACTTTTTTAGCTATCGATTTTGGAATTTGCGAAGAGAACGGAAAAACAATTCCTAAATTAATTGAGGTACAGGGTTTTCCTTCTTTGTTTAATTATCAGGTTAATTTATTTGAGAAATTTAAAAAGCAATATCCTTTTCTTAAAGAGTTAACACCATTCCTGAATGATACTACACCTCAGGAGTATTTGAAAACTTTGGAGGCTGTTTTTTGCAACAATCATCCCAAGGAAAATGTTATTCTACTGGAAATAGAACCCGAAAAACAAAACACAAAAATTGATTTTTATTATTGCAAAAGAGACCTCGGAATTCCTTTTGTATGTGTCACCGATTTGATTAAAAAAGGCAATCAGTTATTTTATAAAAATGAAAATGGAGACGAAGTTTTAGTAAAACGCATTTACAATAGAGTCATTTTTGACGAATTGGATTTACGCACTGATTTAAAATTGAATTTTAGTTTTTCGGATGAATTGGACGTAGAATGGGCTGGACATCCCAATTGGTTTTTCAGAATCAGTAAGTTTATTTTGCCTTTGCTTAAAGGAAAATATTTTATTGAAACTACGCTGTTAAGTGATTTAAAAGAAATTCCGGAAGACTTAGAAAATTATGTATTGAAACCTCTTTTCTCGTTCTCAGGTTCAGGCGTGATTTTCCATGTAAAAAAAGAAGATATAGAAGCTGTTGTTGATAAAGAACTGTATATTCTTCAGAAAAAAGTCAATTATTTACCTATTATTCAATCGCCTGACGGAAAAGTAAAAGCCGAAGTGAGAATGCTTTGTACCTGGAAAAAAGAAGATACTTCTCCTACTCTTTTGTGCAATTTAGTGCGTTTGAGTCGCGGAGAAATGATTGGTGTAAAATACAATAAAGATAAAGACTGGGTGGGCGGAACTATTGGATTATTTGAAAGATAGATGAGAACTTTTTTGTGCTAATCCGAAAATTAGATATAAAAAAACTCCTTAATTACTTAAGGAGTTTCTTGGTGGGCGATGAGGGGTTCGAACCCCCGACCCCCTCGGTGTAAACGAGGTGCTCTGAACCAGCTGAGCTAATCGCCCTATTTTGTTTTGCTATCATTGCTGATTGCGAGTGCAAATATACAGCTAGATTTTATATTTGCAAGCATAATTTGAAAATAAATTAATAAAAAATTACACTTATTTTCTTTCTTGCTTAGATACAGACTTTTAGACAAACTAAGCTTAGCTATATTTTTTTGCTATCACTGGCTTATAGTAGTACATTTGCATTCTAAAATAAAAATACGAATGGCTAGGTACAAAGAAAACGATTTACCAAAATCAAAAATTACAGCAAGTTCGCTTAAAAAGGCAAAAATTATTTTTAAATACGCCGGGAATAACAGTTGGAAATTTTATGTAGGATTGATTTTTTTATTGCTAACGAGTGTCACGGCATTGGCCTTCCCAAAGTTCATGGGAATGCTTGTAGACTGTGTTAACAAAAAAGATGCCGGCTTAGCGAACCAAATCGCCTTAGGATTAGGATTGGTTTTAATATTACAATCGGTATTTTCTTTTTTCAGATTGTCTTTGTTTGTTAACTTTACCGAAAACACCTTGGCCAATGTTCGATTGGCATTATATACTAATTTGGTTAAACTACCGATGTCATTCTTCTCTCAAAAAAGAGTTGGTGAATTAAACAGTCGAATTAGTAACGATATTACCCAAATTCAGGATACTTTAACAACAACCATTGCCGAGTTCCTGCGACAGTTCATCTTAATTATTGGAAGTTTTGTAATGCTAGCCAGTATCAACATTAAGTTGACGATAATGATGGTTTCGATTGTTCCTTTAGTCGGAGTAGCAGCGGTACTCTTTGGTCGTTTTATTCGAAAATATTCCAAAAAAGTGCAAGATCAGGTTGCCGAAAGTCAGGTGGTCGTTGAGGAAACCATGCAGGGAATTAGCATTGTAAAAGCCTTTGCGAATGAGTGGTACGAAATTGCCCGTTATCAGGGTAAAATAAAAGAAGTAGTTAAAGTTGCTATCAAAGGCGGGCAATTAAGAGGTTATTTTGCTTCTTTTATCATCATTTGTTTATTTGGAACTATTGTGGCTGTGGTTTGGTATGGTGTTCAATTAAGTATTGGTGGTGAAATATCCGTAGGTGAATTATTTACCTTTATTTTATATTCCAGTTATGTAGGTGCTTCTTCGGGAGGAATTGCGGAATTGTATGCTCAGGTTCAAAAGGCGATTGGAGCTACAGAGCGTGTTTTTGAATTACTAGACGAAACTCCTGAAAAAATTAATGCGACTACTAATTCAGCTTCAATCGAGAAAATAAAAGGAAATGTAACTTTCAAAAATGTTGCTTTTAGTTATCCGTCCCGAAAAGAAATTCAGGTGTTGAAAGATGTAAATTTCACGGCTAATTTTGGTCAAAAAATTGCCATCGTGGGACCAAGTGGTGCCGGAAAATCAACTATTGCATCTTTATTATTGCGTTTTTACGATATTGATAGTGGAGAAATTTTAATTGATGATAAAAACATCCATGATTTTGATTTGGAAAACCTTCGTGGCAACATGAGTATTGTGCCTCAAGATGTAATTTTATTTGGCGGAACCATAAAAGAAAATATCGCTTACGGAAAACCAAATGCTACTGACGAAGAAATTTTATTAGCAGCCAGACAAGCCAATGCTTACAATTTTATCGAAAGTTTTCCAGAAAAAATGGAAACTGTTGTGGGCGAAAGAGGAATTAAACTTTCCGGTGGTCAAAGACAGCGTATTGCTATTGCTCGTGCTTTACTTAAAAATCCTAGTATTTTAATTTTAGACGAGGCTACTTCGTCTTTGGATAGCGAAAGCGAAAAATTAGTTCAGGAAGCACTGGAAATTTTGATGGAAGGAAGAACAAGTATTATTATTGCGCACCGCTTATCAACGATTCGCTCAGCTGATCAAATTCTAGTTATTGATAACGGAATGATTAGCGAACAAGGAACGCATTCTGAATTAATAGGCTTAGAAAACGGAATTTACAAAAACCTAAGTAATCTACAGTTTAGTAATTCATAATAAGAAATACACAGATAAACCACTAGGACTTAAAGTTCATAGATTTTGTTGGCAGCCTAAAAATCTTCTAGGTTAAAGACCAATTAGAAAACTTAAACCGCAGATTCGCAGATTTTTGATATAGATGCAAAATATTTCAATCTGGGAATCTGCGGTAATTTTTTTAGAAACTAAAAGTAACAACGTAAAATGCAGAGTTTTAAACTATTTTGAGACTAATTGAAACAGTAAGATTAACTCAAAAAAAAACATAAAAAAAACCGCAAATCCTAATAAAATTTGCGGTTTTAATTTTTCAAGAAAAAAAATTATCCTCTTATTAATTTTCTGTATTTCAAACGTTTTGGAGTTAAATCACCACCAAGGCGTTTCTTCTTATTTTCTTCATATTCGGTGAAACTTCCTTCGAAGAAATATACTTCAGAGTTTCCTTCAAAAGCTAAAATGTGAGTACAAATACGGTCTAAGAACCATCTGTCGTGCGAAATAACTACGGCACATCCGGCGAAATTTTCTAAACCTTCTTCTAATGCACGAAGTGTATTTACATCCAAATCATTCGTTGGCTCATCCAGCAACAATACGTTTCCTTCTTCTTTCAAAGTCATTGCCAGGTGCAAACGGTTACGTTCTCCACCAGAAAGCATCGATACTTTCTTGTTTTGTTCTCCTCCACCAAAGTTAAAACGCGATAAATAAGCTCTTGAATTCACTTGTTTTCCTCCCATCATAATCAACTCCTGTCCATCAGCAAAGTTTTCCCAAATGGATTTATTTGGATCAATATTAGAGTGCGATTGATCAACGTAAGCAATTTTAACCGTTTCCCCAACAGTGAATTCTCCACCATCAGTTTGTTGTTCGCCCATAATCATTTTGAAAATAGTTGATTTACCAGCACCGTTTGGCCCAATAATTCCAACAATTCCAGCCTGTGGCAAAGTGAAATTCAAATTATCATACAATAATTTTTCTCCAAAAGCTTTAGCAACATTTTTAGCTTCGATAACATTAGTTCCTAAACGTGGACCATTTGGAATGTAAATTTCTAATTTTTCATCCAATTGTTTTTGGTCTTCGTTCAACAACTTATCGTAGTTCTGCAAACGCGCTTTTTGTTTTGTTTGACGACCTTTAGCTCCTTGACGAACCCAGTCCAACTCACGCTCCAAAGTTTTTCTTCTTTTCGAAGCTACTTTTTCTTCTTGTGCCAAACGGTTTGATTTTTGGTCTAACCAAGAAGAATAATTCCCTTTCCAAGGAATACCTTCTCCTCTATCTAATTCCAAAATCCAACCTGCAACATTATCCAGGAAATAACGGTCGTGCGTTACAGCAATTACAGTTCCTGAATATTGTGCCAAATGCTGCTCTAACCAAAGTACAGACTCCGCATCAAGGTGGTTGGTAGGCTCATCCAAAAGCAAAACATCTGGTTGTTGCAATAACAAACGACATAAAGCTACACGACGACGCTCTCCTCCTGAAAGATTTTTGATTGGTGTATCTCCGTCTGGAGTGCGTAAAGCATCCATTGCAATTTCTAATTTGGTATCGATTTCCCAAGCACCTAAAGCATCAATTTTATCTTGCAAAGCCGCCTGACGCTCCATTAACTTATCCATTTTATCCGGATCAGAATAGTTTTCTTCAAGACCAAATAAATCATTGATTTGGTTGTATTCTGCTAAAACTGCCATTGTTTCAGCAGCTCCTTCCTGAACAATTTCTAAAACAGTTTTAGAATCATCCAAAATAGGTTCCTGCTCCAAATATCCAACAGTGTAACCCGGTTGAAAAACAACATCTCCCTGATAGTTTTTATCAACTCCGGCAATAATTTTTAAAAGTGAAGATTTACCTGAACCATTTAAACCAAGAATACCAATCTTAGCCCCGTAAAAGAAACTCAAATAAATGTTTTTCAACACTGGCTTATCTGCTCCCTGATAGGTTTTACTCAATTTTTGCATTGAGAATATTACTTTCTTATCGTCTGACATAATTTAAAGTTTATTGTTTTTTGTTTGTTGTTTATCGTTTGTTAATTACAAACTACCTTTTAATTATTTAAATTTTAATCCTTTAATTTCACAATTATTCAAATAGTTCATCATCGAACCTATTTTATTTTTTTCAATTTCAATCATTTCATTCAGTTTTAAATGTTGTTCTTCTGAAATCAATTTTTTATCAAAAGCCCTATATGATTGTGATTTTGCTTCACCAGCAGAACCCTTTGCTATACTTAAAAACTGAATAAACTCTCTATTACCATTTCTTTCGAAACCTTCGGCTATATTATCCATTATAGAACCTGAACTTCTGTCAATTTGGTCTTTTAAAGAAAAGTTTGATTTTAAATTTGTAGTCTGAATTAATAATTCAACGTATTGGCAAATTTCTCTTGCTTTCTGCCAAATTTCTAATCCTTCAAATTTTGATATTGTTGCCATAACTACAAACTATTAACTACAAACTTTTTAAACCCTTCCCTTAAGCGAGCTAAAAACCCATGCAATGGCAAAAAATCCAATACCCACGGCAGCAAATCCAATACCTGAAACGTCGCGGTATTTGAAGATTCCTAAAGCAATTAAGATTAATCCCATTACAATCATTATAAAAGTAGCCCATCCTAAGATGGTATTTTTATTCATTCCCATTATTGTGGTATTTTTTAAAATGCAAATATCGTTAATTTATAATGCTAATTAAAAATATGATACAGCATTTCTTTTAATAAATCAGCATTAGATAAGGCGTTAGCTCCTACTCCTTTGCTTTTAACATCAATTTCTCTTAATGCAGCTACTATTTGACTTACTTTTCGCATCGGATAATTTTTCAAAGCCAGATCATATTCCTTTAAGAAAAAGGGATTTACCCCTAAAACAGTCGCCACATTCTTAGGATTTTTGTCTTTTAATCCGTGGTATTTTAATAATTGCACAAAGAATCCAAAAACCAGACTCGTGGTAACAACCATCGGATTTTCTTTAGGATTGCTGGCAAAATTTTCGGCAATCGTGTATGCTTTTAATTGATTGCGTTCTCCAATGGCTTTTCGCAATTCGAATACATTAAAATCTTTGCTGAATCCAATGTTTTCTTCAATATCTTTTGGAGAAATGGTGCTTCCTTTCGGTAAAATAATCTGCAATTTTTCGAGTTCATTATTTATCTTACTCAAATCAGTCCCTAAAAACTCCACTAACATGGCTGAAGCTTTGGGTTCAATAGCATATTTTTTTCCTGACAAAACACGCTTAATCCAATCGCCTACCTGATTTTCATACAGTTTTTTACTCTCATAAACGACTCCGTTTTTGGCTATAGCCTTGGTTACTTTTTTACGTTTGTCTAAGGTTTTGTATTTGTAACAAAAAACTAAAACGGTAGAAAGCATTGGATTTTCGACATAAGCTTCTAATTTATCGATGGTTTTAGTCAAATCCTGAGCTTCTTTTACAATTACCACCTGACGTTCGGCCATCATTGGGTAACGTTTAGCAGTCGAAACAATATCTTCAACCGAAACATCTCTGCCGTACATCACCGTTTGATTGAATCCTTTTTCGTCTTCAGATAAAACATTTTCTTCAATATAATCCGATAACTTATCTATATAATAAGGTTCCTCCCCCATTAAAAAATAAATAGGTTTGATATTTCCGGCTTTTATATCGTTTACAATTTTTATGACTTCGTCCATTCTTTTGGTTTATAGTTTGGAGTTTATGGTTTATTTGAAAACAACAAACCATAAACTATAAACAAAATAACTATTTTTGCCTCATGCAAAAACTCAATTTTCAAGCTTATACTTTTCGTTTCAAAAATAGCGAAAATAAAACGGCAATTTTTGATGAAATCAGGAAAAAATTCATCATTCTTACTCCCGAAGAATGGGTTCGTCAGCATGTAGTCCGTTTTTTATTGGAAGAGAAAAAATATCCAAAATCCTTAATTAATGTCGAAAAAGTATTATTGGTCAACGGATTAAGAAAAAGATACGATGTGGTTGTTTTTAATCCTGACGGTTCCATCCATATTTTAGTCGAATGCAAAGCACCCGAAGTAAAAATCACCCAGGGGACTTTTGACCAAATTGCCCGCTACAATATGACGATGAAATCCAGTTTTTTGATGGTAAGCAATGGATTGAATCATTATTTTTGCCAAATGGATTATGAGAATGAGAAATACCAATTTCAAGCCGAACTTCCCGATTATAAAATAGAAAACACACCAAAACCTTGAAAAAAATAGCAGTCGTTATCCTTAATTGGAATGGAACAAAATTACTGGAACAGTTCTTACCTTCCGTTGTAAAATATTCTCCAGAAGCTGAAATTTATGTTGCCGATAATGCTTCGACTGATGATTCTGTTGACTTTGTAAAAGCGAATTTTCCAACTGTTAAAATTGTAAAAAACACCGGGAATTATGGTTTTGCCAAAGGTTACAACGAAGCTTTGCAACACATTGATGCCGAAATTTATGCTTTGGTCAATTCAGATATTGAAGTGACTGAAAATTGGTTAAATCCTATTTTAGAAACTTTCGAAAACGAACCAAAAACAGCTATTATCCAACCTAAATTATTGGATTTTAAAAACAAAGAATACTTTGAATATGCCGGTGCTGCTGGTGGTTTCATTGACAAATATGGCTATCCTTATTGTCGTGGACGTATTTTTGAAACTATCGAAAAAGATAACGGGCAATATAATGACGCCCTTGAAATCACTTGGGCTTCAGGAGCCTGTTTTTTCATTCGCAGTAAAGTATATCATGAATTAAAAGGATTTGATGCTGATTTTTTTGCGCATCAGGAAGAAATTGATTTGTGTTGGCGTGCAAAAAATTTAAATTATACAATCAAATACAACCCTAATTCAGTAGTATATCATGTAGGCGGAGCGACTTTACAACAAGGAAATCCAAAGAAAACTTTTCTGAATTTCCGAAATTCATTATTAATGTTGGTTAAAAATTTACCCAAAGAAAGTTTGTATTCGGTTTTATTTATTCGATTATTACTCGATGGAATTGCTGGAATACATTTTTTAACACAAGGAAAATTCAGTCATTTCTGGGCAATTTTGAAAGCACATTTTTATTTTTACAGCTTATTTTCAGAAACTTACAAGAAAAGAGGTGATTTTCAATCAAAAACATACTATACTGTTAAAAGTATCGTTATAAATTACTATTTAAACAATGGCAAGGTCTTTGCGAAGTAAAATTAACATTATTTTATATTTAATTTCTAAACATTAAAAACTAAATTTGTAAAAACTCAAAAACTAATAAAATTTATGAAAAAAGTTGTAATTGCCCTTTCGGTACTCGCTCTTTTAACTTCTTGTGTATCTAAAAAGAAATACGCAGCTTTAGAAGCAAAAAACAAAGAAACTCAGGATTTATTAAATACTGCTACTGTAAAATTAAATTCATGCCTTGAAGAAAAAGCAGGACTTACAGCAAGAGTTGAAGGTTTAAAAGAACAAAATCAAGGTTTAATCAGTACTTCAAAAGATTTGACTATGTTAACAGCTAAAGGAGCTGAAAACTTAGAAAAATCACTGGAAAGCTTAAAAGAAAAAGATTTAAAAATATCCAGACTTCAGGATGCTTTAACCAGAAAAGACAGTGTTACACTTGCTGTTGTAACCAGCTTAAAAAGCGTAGTAGGATTAAACGATGAAGATATCGAAATCAATGTTGAAAAAGGAGTAGTATTTATTTCTATTTCTGATAAAATGTTGTTTAAAACAGGTAGTTATAATGTAACTGACAGAGCAAAAAGCGTTTTAGCAAAAGTGGCAAAAGTAGTTAACGATAAACCGGATTTTGAATGTATGGTTGAAGGTCATACTGATAATGTACCTTACATTGGAAACAACATCTTGTTAGACAACTGGGATTTGAGTGTGAAACGTTCTACTTCTATCATCCGTGTGTTAACAAACGAATTAGGTGTGAAACCAGAACAATTAGTTGCCGCAGGTAGAAGTTCTTATGTTCCTTTAGTACCAAACACTTCTGCTGAAAACAGAGCTAAAAACAGAAGAACCCGTATTCTTGTTCTTCCTAAAATTGACCAGTTCTATGATATGGTTGAAAAAGAAATGAAAAAACAACAAAAATAAGATAGTGGTCAGTGAACAGTCCTGATAGTTCTCGGTATTAGTTTACGGCTTACAACAAAAAAACGTCCCATCCCGTAGTTATCGGAATTTGGGACGTTTTTTTATGGCAATGTGGTTAAAAATAGTTGGTAATTTTATCTCCTTTTATTGGAGAATAATTCTTTTTTAAAGTACCATTAACCTTTAAGGAATCAAAATAACACTTTATCCCTTTAGCTTTATCAAAACTTTCTTGGTTTTGAATATGAAAATGTAAATGTGGCTCTGAAGAATTACCAGAATTCCCACTCAAACCAAGTAATTTACCCTGTTTTATAAAATCCCCTTGTTTTACTTTCAATGAATTTTGCTTGAAATGTGCCAATAAAATATACTCTTCATTTTTTGTTTTCAACAAAATAGAATTCCCTAATAAAAACATCGTATTCATAACTCCTGGAACATTGTCTTTAATTCCATCAATAGCAAAAACAACTTCTGCATCGCAAGGAGCAATAATTTCTTTTCCAAAACAATAATAATCTTCGTTTGTTTTACCATCTGTTTTATAACTTTTTCCCTCCTTATTAATCACAATATCAAATGCATTCTGCTGAAAATTTGAGACAACATGATAATTTAAAATTCTGGTATCACCACCCCAAAAAACCGTCCATTCTTCTTTAAAAGGTAATTGCATAGGAGTAACATTTCTTTTAATTTCAGGAAATTTACTGGCATCATAAGGCGAAGCATAAATTCCACTTATTTTAGTATCACTTAAGGCTAGATATAAACACAATACACCTTTATCAAAATCAGTCTTGTAAACATCAAAATTATCCTTAAAACCTACCAATTCCATTTTATGAATTGCACCATAACTTGAATTCAATTTTGTTAAAAAATCTTTCATTTCATTAAGAGGTAAATTCTTTTTGGCAAAATCCGAAAATGAAGCATGTATCTTATCATACTGTGATGTATTATATAAATTTTGAAACTGCTTTAATATAGCTGGATTTTCAATATTTTCACTTTGAGAATATCCAACAACCAAATTGAAACATAATAAGATTACGAAGTAATACTTTTTCATTTTTAAACTATTTCGAACTAATTAATATTTATAAAAGTATAAAAAAAACATCCTGATTACTCAAGATGTTTTTTATTGACTAAAAATCCTTTTTTTACTTAAAGGATATCCAAACTTCCCTTTCCTTCACGAATTACTTCAGGTTCATGTCCTGACAAGTCAATAATAGTAGAAGCCACATTATCCCCATAACCACCATCAATAACCATATCAACCAGATTCTGCCATTTTTCAAAAATCAGTTCAGGATCAGTGGTATATTCTACCACATCATCTTCATCACGAATAGACATTGTAACGATAGGATTTCCCAGTACTCTTACAATTTCCAGCGTAATATTATTTTCAGGCACACGAATACCCACAGTAGTTTTCTTTTTAAATTCTCTTGGTAAATTATTATTTCCCGGTAAAATAAAAGTATAAGGACCCGGCAAAGCTCTTTTTAAAATTTTAAAAGTCGCGGTATCAATTTGCTTCACATAATCCGAAAGATTGCTCAAATCGTGACAAATAAACGAAAACTTCGCTTTTTCAAGCTTTACACCTTTAATTTTTGCGATTTTTTCTAAAGCTCTGGAATTAGTAATATCGCAACCCAAACCATACACTGTGTCTGTTGGATAAATTACCAGACCACCATCTCTTAAAACCTTAACCACTTTAGCAATAGCTGCTTCGGATGGTTTGTCTTCGTATATTTTTATGAATTCTGCCATTTTTTATTTTATTTCTAATAGTATTAAAGTTAAAAAAAAACCATTGACTTATGCTTATACTTTCTGCATTCTTGATTCTGATTTCTGTTTTACCCAATAACATCCAACTTCGCAAATCGTAGCAAAAGCTTTTTAATCCCTCCCACTTCAAACTTAATTTCAGCCTTTTTATCGGCACCAACGCCTTCCAAATTTAATACTTGTCCTCGCCCAAAACGTTCGTGCATAACAATATTTCCGGCAGTTAATTGATTATCAAATAAGTTCGCAGCTCCTGAAGGAGCATTAGAAGAAACCGGTTTTAATTTTCTGATTGCCGCTTCCGGTTTGGGTTGGTTATCAGTAATATATTTTGGAGGCGTTCCATTTGAAGGTTTTGCTAAACGTAATTTAGATTTGTCTACATCTCCAAAAACATCCTTATCAATCATAGGTTTAAATCGATAATTACTTTCGGCCGGTGTTAGGTATTCTAAAAATTGCCCATCAATTTCTTCGATAAAACGCGAAGGTTCGCTGTCTGTCAATTTCCCCCAACGGTAACGCGATTGCGAATAAGTCAAATACGCCTGATGTTCGGCCCTTGTTAAGGCAACATAAAACAAACGGCGTTCTTCCTCTAATTCTGAACGCGTACTCATACTCATAGCTGACGGAAACAAATCTTCTTCCATTCCTACCACAAAAACATGAGGAAACTCCAGTCCTTTTGCCAGGTGAATCGTCATCAAAGCCACACGATCTTCATCGCCGGTATCTTTGTCTAAATCGGTTGCCAATGCCACATCTTCCATAAATTCAGACAAAGAACCACGGGCTCCGTCAATTTCTCTTTGACCTTCGGTAAAATCTTTAATACCGTTTAATAATTCTTCGATATTCTGGATTTTTGCCATTCCTTCCGGAGTAGCATCTTTCTTTAATTCCTGAACTAATCCTGTTTTTTTAGAAACATGATCCGTAATATAAAAAGCATCCTGATTTTCGTTAATCACCTGAAAACTCTGAATCATCGTAACGAAATCCTGTAATTTCTGTTTGGTTCCCGAATTCAGTTTTAAATCGATGCGATCAATATTCTGCATCACTTCAAAAATTGATCTTTTGTAATGATTCGCTGCAACAGTCAATTTTTCAATAGTCGTATCCCCTATTCCTCGTGCCGGATAATTGATAACACGTATTAAAGCTTCTTCGTCCTTAGGATTAAGTACTAATCGCAAATAACACAAAACGTCTTTGATTTCTTTTCTTTGGTAAAAAGACAAACCTCCATAAATTCGATACGGAATATCTCTTTTTCTGAGTGCATCTTCCATTGCTCGCGATTGCGCATTAGTTCGATACAAAATAGCAAATTGACCGTTAGTCATTTGATTTTGCATTTTTTGTTCGAAAATAGTGCTGGCAACAAAACGACCTTCTTCTGCATCGGTTAAACTGCGGTGTACTTTAATTTTTGGTCCAAACTCATTGGCAGTCCAAACCACCTTCTCCAGTTTGGTTTTATTATGTTCCATTACCGTATTTGCTGCTTCCACAATATTTCGGGACGAACGGTAATTTTGTTCTAATCTATAGGTCTGAACACCTTGATAATCTTTTTGGAAATTCAGGATATTATTGATGTTCGCTCCACGGAAAGCATAAATACTTTGTGCATCATCACCCACCACACAAATATTCTGGAATTTATCCGATAAAGCACGAACAATCAAATATTGAGAATGGTTAGTATCCTGGTACTCATCCACCAGAATATAGCGGAAACGATTTTGGTATTTGGCTAAAACTTCCGGAAAACGAGTTAATAATTCATTGGTTTTCAACAATAAATCATCAAAATCCATCGCTCCCGATTTGAAACAACGATCTACATAAGCCTGATAGATTTCGCCCATTCTCGGCTTTTTAGCCATGGCATCGGCTTCCTGTAAATCGGGATCATTGAAATAGGCTTTTACCGTAATCAAACTATTTTTGAAAGTCGAAATTCGGCTTAGAATCTGTTTGGGTTTATAGATATCCCTGTCCAATTGCATTTCTTTAATAATTCCGGAAATAGCACGCAGCGAATCCTGAGAATCATAAATAGTAAAATTAGAAGGATAACCTAATTTGTCTGCTTCCGAACGTAAAATTTTAGCGAAAATAGAGTGAAAAGTTCCCATCCAAAGGTTTTTGGCTTCGCTGGCACCCACAATGTCAGCAATACGGTTTTTCATCTCACGCGCCGCTTTATTGGTAAAGGTAAGCGACAAAATATTAAAAGCATCAATTCCCTGATGCATCAAATAAGCAATTCTAATGGTTAACACACGGGTTTTTCCAGAACCGGCACCGGCAATAATAATCATTGGACCATCTTTTTGTAGTACTGGTGCGCGCTGAGCTTCGTTGAGTTGCGAAATATATTGTTGCATTATTTTTTTCTATTTATGCAAAAATAAGTATTTACAGGGATTTATTTCGTAAAGATTCTCAAAGTAACACAGAGAAACGCAAAGTTTTTTTTAACCATAAACTAATACTTCTCTTTGCTATATACTTTCACAGAGATTCGCTAAGAAACTCAGAGAGACACAAAGCATTTTATTTAATTTCTTTGCGAAGCTTTGTGTAATATATTCCGCAAAGAAACGCAAAGTCAACACAGAGATACGCTAAGATTTTAAACTTATCTTTGCGAGTCTTTGTGCTTTTCTCTTAGCGAATCTTTGTGAAATAACTCTAAAAGTATACTTTTGCTTTCAAATTTTATACCCAAATGAACTCTACAAATATCATCGAAATAATAGCTTACACAATACCATCAGTAATCACAGGCGGAGTTGCCTATTTTTTATTCAATTCGCATTTTAAAGACCAGCAAAACACCCGACGTTGGTTATTGCAAAAAGACAATCAAAAAACAGCTCTACCTTTGCGTTTACAGGCTTATGAGAGAATGACTTTGTTGATGGAACGCATTAATCCGTCACAATTAATGGTGCGTATTAATCCTGTTTCTACTGATAAAAACGATTATGCCAATTATGTAATTGCACACATAGAACAGGAATTTGAACACAATATAGCACAGCAAATTTATCTTTCTGACAAATGCTGGACTGTTATTTTAACGGCTAAAAATGCAATTGTTCAAATGATTCGTTCAGTTACTAAGAACGAGAAAATAACTAATGCTGATGAACTAAGAACAGCTATAATCAGTGAATTATTAGAAAAAACTTCGCCTACTAACACCGCCCTGGCTTTTATAAAAAATGAAGTAGCCGAATTGTGGTAAGCTATTTATCTATTTCAACAACATCACTTTTTAAGACAATGTCTTTTTTCAAAGCATATTGAAATCCTTCCTCCCACCATTGTGTCATTTTGGCTTTGTTAAAAATTAAGGCGTTATTAGTCAAATCAATCGGAGTGTAATAGAGATTGAGTTTTACGTTGTTATGAGAAGCCGATAAGGTCCCTAATAAAATATTATGCTTTCCTATTTGATCCAATTCAATTTGGAACAAATCAATCAATAAAGAGAACGGATTTCTTCCAATAGTTGTTCTGGGAATTGCTTGTTCTGTTTCTAAAATAACCACATCAATTTCGGTAGCACCGCGATTAATGGCTTCCTGAATAGGCACTAGGCTCGAAAAACCACCATCGGCATAGTCATAACCCTTAATATTTACAATACTCATAAAAGGAATATAGTTACTGGAAATCCAAACCCAATCGCAAAATTCATCATAAGTACAATCTTTTATCGACTTGTACTCGGATTCATTGGTTGAAAGATTGGTTACTGTAACAATTACATCAGTATTCTGAGCTTTTAATTGATTAAATTCGGTTATAGGAAAATTTTTTTTAATATAAGAGCGTAATTTTTTGCTTTCACCAAAGGTTCTTTTTCCTCTAAAAAACTGATATAACACATTAAAGTGATTGATACTTACCACATCAATTCCGTTCTTTTTTTTAACTATAAAAGGATTAACATTAAAAATTTTCCGCATATTAACATTAGTGTAAATACGACGAATTTTTTCGATATTTCCCAGAGCCAAATGAGGAATCAACAAACTTCCGGTAGAGGTTCCTAAAAACATATCGTATTTTATTTTTTTCTTTTCCAATAAAAATTGGGCAACACCGCCGGCAAATGCGCCTTTACTACCTCCTCCGGAAATTACTAATGCTCTCATATTATTTCATTTAATAATCGATTCAACTGAAACTGTTCTTTCTCATTCAAACTGCTTAAAATTCGAATAAAAGAATCTCTATAAATTTGATTTTTCAATAAAATCCGAATAGTATCTCTTCCAAATTTAGAAAATTGCCACATATGATGTGTGGTTGCCTTCACTAAATTTACTAAAACAATATCATTAATTATTTTAAACCCAATTAATTTTTCCAAAGCATTTTGTCTGGTTGTAGCCTCGAACTTATCAGATGTATAACTAATTAATTCATCAATTAAAACTTGTTTATCAGTTGAAAATTCAGGAGTATTCAGTGCTAATGACAACCATAAAGTTCTTAAATTATAATCATTAAAACCCATCCATTTCTTTGATTTTTCCAGATAATCCAATCGTTGTTTTGGGAAGTTTCGCCATAAATACAACAAAGCAATTTCCTGAGTTTGATAAGAATCATCACTTAAAAGACTTTCGTAATCCATTCGAAATTCTTCAGGGATTTTAGGTAACGAATAAGCCACAGCCTGACGAACTTGGGGATTGTTGCTTTCCAAAGCCAATTCTAAAAAGTTTTTTTTAGCTTCAAAAGTTTCGTTTCGGAGTTGATCAATAACCATTTCCTTTGCCGAATAATGAGCATCTGACATTAAAATCAATTTAAAAAAACCTTCTTTTTCAGATAAAGGTTTTGATTTTATTTTGTCCAGCTCCAGCATTATCTTGGTAATTTTATTTTTAACTAATAAAGCATTGACCTTTTGCGTATTAATTGTAGTTGATTCAAGCCATTCTTTAGAAAAATAATCAGTATTAAAATTGCTTAACTTTTTAATTTCAGTGAAAAAATCTTGAGTTGTTACGGTTTTGAAAGCGTATTTTTTCAAATAGTTTTTAATAATTCTTCTGAATTTCTTATCCCCTATTTCCTGATGCAAGACAAACAAAGCCCAAGCTCCTTTTTGATAATAACTCAACGAACTGGCTTTTTCATTTAAAACAGGAATTGTATCGGTTCTTGAAGCATATTTTATCTGCTGAATGGACTCATACATTTTGGAATAAAAGTAATCTTCTCCATAAATGGCTTTTTCAGCCAATAAAGCATAATAGGTAGCAAAACCTTCCTGCAACCAATGATGTTTTCCACTGGCGGCAGTAATTAAGTTTCCAAACCATTGATGGGCTAATTCATGTGCTTCCACATTAGTGTAATTTCTATCAGTAAAACCTATGGAATCTACCACATATCGGGTGGCAAATAAAGTTGCTGAAGTATTTTCCATTCCCGCATACAAAAAATCCCGAACCGGAGCTTGTTTGTAAATTTGCCACGGGTATTTTATGCCAATTTCTTTTTCTAAAAAATTAAAAATTCGTTTAGAATGACGATAAGTAGGCTCAAAACGAGAAATGTCTTTATTTTCGATATACAAATCCAGTGGTACTTTACTTTTGGAAAATTGAGTTTGTTTTTTGAATTTACCAATGGCAAGCATCAACAAATAGGAACTCATTGGTTTTTCCATTTGATAACTCCAAACAGTAGCGTTATTTTGATCTTTTTTTTGCTTTAAAACACCATTAGCAACCACCTGATAATTAGAATCAAATGCAATTTCGAGGTTAAAAATCAACTTTTCATTGACATCATCAAAACTTGGAAACCAATTACTGGTGTATTTTCCCTGACCCTGAGTCCAAATTTGCATATCTTCTGAATTTGGCGAACCCACAAAATACAAAGCCTGTTTAGGCGTTGCATTATAATTAAAAGTAAGCGTGTTTTTTCCTTTTTGAAACGGATGAATAATCAAAAGCTGTTTACCGGAATTTAGATATTGAACTTCTTTTTGATTCAATTCCACTTTTGAAAACTGCATATTTTGCGCATCAATTTTCAAAGTATCGATTGCTTTCAAAATTTCGAAGGAATAATTCACTGTTCCTGCAACCGATTTTTCAGTAGCATTTAAGCTTAATTGAGCCGAAACCGAAGTGAAATCAACCGTTTTTGCTTGTTGAGCAAAAAGAAAAGTGGAAATAAAAAGGAAAAAGTATTTCATTAAAAGTGTATTAAAGCTAGAAAACCAAAGTTACAAAGCTTTGATAAACTATTGAAAGTATTTTGTAAGTTTACCTCTTAAACTTTTAATAAAATTAAGTTGAAGAAAGCCCTTTTTAACTGGAGCAGCGGAAAAGATTCTGCTTTAGCCTTATACAAAATCCTGCAAAATCCTGAATTTGAAATCAACTGTTTGTTAACCAGTGTAAACCAACAATTTCAGCGCATTTCTATGCACGGTGTTAGAGTTGAACTGTTAAAACAACAAGCCGAAAGCATCGGAATTCCATTGGAAATTATGCAAATTCCCGAAATGCCTACGATGGAAGTCTATGAGAATGTAATGCAGCAAACATTGGAAAAACTAAAAAAGAAAGGAATTACTCATTCGGTTTTTGGGGATATTTTTCTGGAAGATTTACGCCAATATCGTGAAGACAAATTAGCAATTATGGGGTTTGAAGGTGTTTTCCCGATTTGGAAAATTCCAACAAAGGATTTAATTCAGGAATTTATTGCTTTAGGTTTTAAAACTATTGTGGTATGTGTCAACGAACGCTATTTAGACAAAAGTTTTGTAGGTCGTGTGATTGATCAGCAATTTATTGATGATTTACCCGAAAACGTAGATGTATGCGGAGAAAACGGCGAATTCCATACTTTTAGTTTTGACGGACCGATTTTTCAAAAACCGATCAATTTTGAAGTTGGCGAAGTGGTGTATCGAAAATATGAAAAGCCAAAACAAGACTCTTCAAATACAGCCTGTGATACCGATGATAAAACCGCTTTTGATTATGGGTTTTGGTATTGTGATTTGATTCCTAAATAATTCAGACCATTAGCAATATAAAAATAGTTTTTATTATACTGCTTCGGGGCAGAGTCCATGAGGTATTAGAAAACAACCGCAAATTCGCAGATTTTCATATTATAATCTGCGAATCAGCGTTAAAAAACGAAGCAAAGCTTCGAGGAATTAAACCTAAAGAGATTAAATCTGACTTATAAAGATTAAAAAAATAACAGGAATAAATTAATTTTACGAAAAAAGAGTTAACTTATGTATAAAAATTAACTACCTAATTTTTAAAAAGATGAGCCTCATTCCTAAAATCCCGACTATCATTGATGCCGATAAAAAAATCTCAGCAATAGAATTTCTTCAGTATTTTGTTTTAATAACATTGGTGTTGTATTTTGGAAAACTAATTTTTATCCCTCTTTCTTTTGCTCTTCTTATTAGTTTTATACTTTATCCTGTTTGTCGATGGTTTGAAAAAAAAGGAATCAGTCCTACAATTGCAATTGGCATCTCATTATTAATGGTGTTTCTATTAATGATAAGCATCCTAAGCTTACTTATTTTCCAAATTAAAGAATTTGCTTTAGAATGGGAACCTTTTAAGACTAAATTGCTGGAAGCCATTAATCAAATTAGTATTTTCATTTCGCAATATTTTAATATTACAAATACTGAACAAATTTCTTTTTTTGAAAACCTGATAAACCATTCCGAGAATCAGGTTTTGGCTATTTTAGAATCTTCATTTTATTCTTTTTCCCACACTCTTTATTACGCTATAATCATTCCTGTTTTCACGGCTCTTATTCTTTTTCATCGAAGTATGTTTACAGATGCTTTACTTAATTTTTTCCCTTCAAAACAAAAAGGAAAAATCCTTGAAATCCTTATGGAAACAATAAATGCTTACCATAATTTTATAAAAGGCATGTTGGGCGTTTATCTTATTGTTGGAATTCTCAATAGTATAGGACTTTTAATTATAGGTATCCCACATCCTTTTATGTTTGGATTTATTGCTGCTATTTTAACATTTATTCCTTATGTTGGGATCATGATATCAGCACTTTTGCCAATTGCAATTTCATGGATTACTTTTAATTCTGTTTGGTACCCAATTGGAGTCATAGCTATTTTCTCGATTGTACAAATTTTAGAAGCTTATATCATTTTTCCCTACGTAGTGGGAAATCGTTTAAAAATAAACACCCTTATTATTATCATCATGATTACTTTAGGAGGGATTTTATGGGGTGCTGCGGGAATGATATTGTTTATCCCATTTACAAGTATCATTAAGCTTATTGCTGACCGCACAGAAAGCCTAAAAGCAATTTCTATTTTATTAGGTGATGGTAAACAAAAAAAGGAGAAAACGGCATAAAAAAAGCTTCTGTTTTCAAGAAGCCTTTTAATTACTGTTTAATTTAAAATCAAATCATAAACCTGATTGGCTATTTCTAATTCTTCATTGGTTGGCACCACTAAAATTTTAGTCTTAGAATTTGGTGTATTTATTTCGCGAATGTCACTTGAACGGATATCATTTTTAGTTTCATCTAATTCCAATCCTAAAAACTGCATGTCGGCACATACCGATTTCCTGATATAAGCAGAGTTCTCCCCTATTCCTGCCGTAAAAACAATGGCGTCAATTCCGTTTAAAACTGCCGCATAAGAACCAATGTATTTTTTAATGCGATACACATTCATATCAAGAGCCAACTGACAATTTACATCTCCTTTTTCGGCATTGGCCTGAATATCCCTTAAATCACTATGACCAGTAAGTCCAAGCATTCCGCTTTGTTTTTGCAATACCGTATTTACTTCACTTAATTGATAGCCTAAAGTATTTACCATATAAAAAATGACCGACTGATCGATATCTCCGCTTCTTGTCCCCATTACCAATCCATTCATGGGACCAAATCCCATACTATGATCAATACTTTTTCCGTCTTTTACCGCGGTAATACTACATCCATTTCCTAAATGAATTGTAATTATTTTGCTGCTTTTCTTTAAAAACCCAATTGCTTTTTCCGAAACATATTTATGAGACGTTCCATGAAAACCGTAGGCTCTGATTTTATTTTCGGTCAATAAGTAATTTGGAATTGCATATCGATAAGCCACTTCTGGCATAGTTTGATGAAAAGCAGTATCAAAAACAGCCACTTGTTTAGCCGAAGGAAAAACTTCCTCGGCAACGATTATCCCTTCTAAATTGGCCGGATTATGCAAAGGAGCCAGCTCAAAAAGTTGTTTTATCTTTTCTTTTACTTCATCATCAATCATAACAGTATCCGAAAAACTAGCTCCACCATGAACAACTCTATGACCTACAGCTTCAATTTCCTGCGTACTTTTAATTACACCAATAGTTTCATCCAATAATAATTGAGAAATTTTCTCCAATCCTATTTTATGATTGGCAATTGGCAAAATTTCTTCTATAGAATCTTTATTTGTTTTATACGTAAAATTAGAAGTCTCTAAACCTATCCTGTCAATCATCCCGCTACAAATCACTTCTTTTGAAGGCATATCAATTAATTGATATTTTATAGAAGAACTTCCTGAATTTATAATAACTATTTTCATTTTACAATCCTTGTGCTTGAATCGCCGTAATCACGACTGTGTTAATAATATCATCTACGGTACAACCACGACTCAAATCGTTTACCGGCTTGTTTAAACCTTGCAACATTGGCCCAATGGCCAAAGCTCCCGTTTCTCTCTGAACTGCTTTATAAGTATTGTTTCCTGTATTCAAATCCGGAAAAATAAGCACGCTCGCCTGCCCTGCCACTTCTGAGTTTGGCATTTTGCTTTGACCCACTTCCATATCAACAGCCGCATCATACTGAATAGGCCCTTCTATTTTTAAATCGGGACGTTTTTTCTTTACAATTTCAGTTGCTGTTCGCACTTTTTCTACTTCATCCCCTTTTCCTGACGAACCCGAAGAATAAGACAACATAGCCACTTTAGGTTCTATTCCGAAAGCCATACTAGAATCGGCAGAAGAAATCGCAATTTCGGCCAATTGTTCAGCAGTAGGATTCGGATTAATGGCACAGTCCCCAAAAATAGAAACTCTGTCTTCTAAACACATGAAAAATATAGAAGAAACCACACTCGAATTAGGCTTGGTTTTAATAAACTGCAAAGCTGGTAAAATAGTATGCTGTGTGGTATGTGCCGCACCGGAAACCATTCCGTCCGCATGACCTTTGTACACCATCATTGTTCCAAAATAAGACACATCTTCCATTAAATCTTTGGCCATAGCCATAGAAACATTCTTGTTTTTTCGAAGCTCATAATACGTATTTACATAATCATCATAATAAGGCGATACTATAGGATTAATAATATTCACTTTCGAAAAATCAAAAGCTATTCCTAATTCGGCTACTTTATTTTCTATTTGTTTTTTGTTTCCAATGATAGAAATATCTACCACATCCATCGCTAATAATCGGGAGGTCGCAATAATTATTCTATCGTCATTTCCTTCCGGCAGGACAACGTGTTTTCGGTGTTGTTTGGCTCTTTTTACCAAATTGTACTGAAACATTTTTGGCGTCATTCCTTCTGCTTCAAACGCACTTAATTTATCCGACAGTTCATCTAAATCAACGTACTTTTCAAAGGTGCTTATTGAGGTTTCTATTTTATGAATATTCTCGGCATAAATCTTAGATTGTATAGAACCTATTTTGTTGGTTATTCGGTATGTACCACCTTCAACTGCAATAATTGGCACAACACTGTTTAACCCTTCAATTAACTTCAAAATACTGTCTTCAGGAAGTATATTCCCCGTTAAAATAATTCCCGAAACCGTCGGGTAATTCACCGATTCATTGGCCTGTAAAGCTCCCAAAATAATATCGGCTCTATCTCCCGGAGTAATGACCAACGCATTCTCTTTTAGATGCAATAAATAATTTCGCAATTGCATAGCACCTACACTAAAACTACCTACTTCATTATTAATAAACTCCTTACCAAAAAGAATCTTAGCATCCAATTCCTCAACTATTTCTTTAACCGTAGGATTGTTTAAACTTGAGATGACAGGAATAGCACTCACCAAAACTTCTTTGGGTAAAACACTTCGCAAACCATCCTCTGCTAATTTTAAGTTTTCGGGTTGGATTTTATTGGCAATAAAAGCCAACACTTCAACTTCTTTATTTTTAAAAGAATCATAAGCAAGATATTCTCCATCCAAAAATTCTTCGAGAGTTTTCCCAACACCTGAACCAACAATTATGGTTGGAATACCTAAATTCTTAGCAATAAGAACATTCATATCTAACTCGATTGCTGTTCCTTCACCACTAAAACTGGTTCCTTCAACCAATACAAAATCAAAACGCTCTTCTAAATGTTTGAATTTTTCGATAATCAAATCTAAAACATCGCCTATTTTACCTTTATTCTTTTTCTTGATTAATTGACTCTTGGTAATGGCAAAAGCATCTTCAAAACGAATATCCAAACCAAAATGAGATATTACCGTTTCGATATGATTGTCTAATTTTCCATCCTCAAAATCTTCAATAATAGGCCTAAAATAGCCTACTTTGGCAGTTTTACCAATAAGCATACTCATTAATCCAAGCGTAATAATCGATTTCCCGCTATTACTTTCTGAAGTTGCGATATAAATGGCTTTGTTCATTTTATAAATATTTAAACTTATTTTATTAATTCAATTCTTTTGGCAATTCTACCAACACACAACCGATAATTATTCTCAAAACCATCTTCTCTTTTTAAAATAAAGAACCATCAGGATTACTATTAAAAACATTATACCAATTACAGTATAATACCCATTTTGATATCTTAATTCAGGCATATAATCAAAATTCATCCCATAGACACCTACAATAAACGTTAACGGAATAAATATAGCAGACACTATCGTAAGCGTTTTCATAATCTCATTCATCTTATGCGATTGAGAAGAAAAAAAGAAATTTGAAGCTCCTTCAAGCATTCCCAAATCTGATTCAATTTGTTCCAAAAGCTCTAAACTTTTTTGATGCAATCTTGAAAAATAAACATAAGAATCCATCTGAATCACATTACAAACAACATCTTCTTTTAATGTTTTAATACCGTACAATGAATCCCTTAGTGGAATAATAGAGCGTTTTAAAAAACTTAAATTATCCCTGTGTTTTTCAATTCGTATTAAAACATCAGGATTAGTACTTGTTTTTGACAAATCAATCAACTCCTCTACCTTATCTTCTTCATTTTCGATAGTAATATAAAAATTCTCCATAACGGCCTCTAGAAGCAGAGAAAGCAAATAATCAGCTTTTTTAGTTCTCACAACTCCCGAATGAGTGCGTATCCTTTCCCTGATATGCGAAAAAAAATCACTACTCTTTTCCTGAAAAGAAATCAAAATCTCATCTTTTATAAAAAAACTAATCTGTTCTGAACTGATATTATCTGAGTTCTCCGTTGGTAATATCGACTTTATATTAAAAAACAAACTACTGGCCGATTCTTCCATTTTTGTCCTTCTTGAAGTATTTAAAATATCCGAAAGCAGATAACTATCAATACTAAAAAAATCCCCAATTCCCTCCACTGTATTAATATCACTCAAACCATGTAAATTAAGCCAGTTTGTTTTTGTATTGTCGATACATTCCCTAAAATCTGAAATAGCTAAATCCTGGTATTCTGTAAAATCCAAATCGTCATACACAAACAACTGCATTTTTGACTCCAGCTTCTTGTGTTTTCCCGTATATACTAACTGATTCAAATGTACTTTTCTAGCCTTTTTATATTTTATTTTTCTCATAAAGAAATCATTTAACAGTAATATTACAAAAAACTTTTGGCAAAAAAGTACAACTTAACAATTTAAAAACACAGATTAACTCTGACAAAAGTAAATTGAAATAGTTTTTTCTTTTATGAGATAAATCATGTTTTGGAAATAATTTAAACAAACAAACCCGAGAGGTTTTTGAACCTGTCGGGTTTAATAAACAAAAAAACCGAGCCATTTCTAGCCCGGTTTTATCTTAATACTCAGTACTAATTAAGTAATACTAAATTATTTTACTTCTTCGTAATCTACGTCTTGAACGTTATCACCTTCAGCTTGTGGCTCAGCAGCAGCTTGACCTTGCTCTCCTTGAGCGTACATAGCTTCAGTAGCAGTTTTCCAAGCAGCATTTACATTATCTAAACCTTTTTGAATAGCAGCAATATCTTGAGATTGGTGCGCCATTCTAAGTTCAGTTAAAGCAAATTCGATAGCTGTTTTGTTCTCATCTGAAATTTTATCTCCCAATTCTTTCAATTGACTTTCAGTTTGGAAAATAGTACTATCAGCTTCGTTTAATTTTTCAGCTCTTTCTTTTGCAGCTTTGTCAGCATCAGCATTCGCTTCTGCATCTTTTTTCATTTGTTCGATTTCTTCAGCTGTTAAACCAGAAGAAGCTTCGATACGGATATCGTGAGATTTTCCAGTTCCTTTATCAGTAGCAGAAACTTTGATGATACCATTAGCATCGATATCGAAAGAAACTTCGATTTGAGGAACTCCTCTTGGTGCTGGTGGAATACCGTCTAAGTGGAAACGACCGATAGTTTTGTTATCTGCAGCCATTGCTCTAGCTCCTTGTAATACATGAATTTCAACAGATGGTTGAGAATCAGCAGCAGTAGAGAATACTTGAGATTTTTTAGTTGGGATAGTAGTATTAGCTTCGATAAGAACAGTCATTACACCACCCATTGTTTCGATACCTAAAGATAATGGAGTAACGTCAAGTAACAATACATCTTTTACATCTCCAGAAAGTACACCACCTTGGATAGCAGCTCCAATAGCTACAACCTCATCAGGGTTAACTCCTTTAGAAGCTTTTTTACCGAAGAATTTCTCAACTTCTTCAACTATTCTTGGGATACGAGTAGAACCTCCTACTAAGATTACTTCGTCGATATCAGAAACTGATAAACCAGCATCTTTTAACGCTTTAGCAACTGGTGCCATAGAACGTTTTACTAAAGAATCAGCTAATTGCTCAAATTTAGAACGAGATAATTTTTTAACTAAGTGTTTTGGTCCTGAAGCCGTAGCAGTTACGTATGGTAAGTTGATTTCAGTTTCAGCAGAAGCAGATAATTCAATCTTAGCTTTCTCAGCAGCTTCTTTAATACGTTGTAAAGACATTGGGTCTAAACGCAAGTCAACACCTTCTTCAGCTTTGAATTCGTCAGCTAACCAGTCAATGATGACCTGATCAAAATCGTCTCCTCCTAAGTGAGTATCTCCATTAGTAGATAATACTTCGAAAACTCCGTCTCCTAATTCAAGAACAGAAATATCAAAAGTACCTCCTCCTAAATCGTAAACAGCAATTTTTTGATCAGTTCCTTTTTTATCTAATCCGTAAGCTAATGCAGCTGCAGTTGGCTCATTGATGATACGCATAACTTTAAGACCAGCAATTTCACCAGCTTCTTTAGTAGCTTGACGTTGTGCATCGTTAAAGTAAGCAGGAACAGTAATAACTGCTTCAGTAACTGTCTGACCTAAATAGTCTTCAGCAGTTTTTTTCATTTTTTGAAGTGTCATAGCTGACAATTCTTGAGCAGTGTACAAACGACCGTCAATATCCACACGTGGCGTATTGTTGTCACCTTTTACAACACTGTAAGGAACTCTTTTTGCTTCTTCAGTAATTTCAGCAAATGAATGTCCCATAAAACGTTTGATAGAAGCAATAGTCTTAGTTGGATTAGTTACTGCTTGTCTTTTTGCAGGATCACCCACTTTAATTTCTCCACCTTCTACAAAAGCGATGATAGATGGCGTTGTTCTTTTCCCTTCTGCGTTAGGAATAACAACTGCTTCACTACCTTCCATTACAGAAACACAAGAGTTGGTCGTACCTAAATCAATTCCGATTATTTTACCCATTTTTAATATATTTAATTTTTATTATATACTCGATTTAATAACTCAACGTGCTTAAGTCAATCTTTGTGCCAATATTAAAGCTCCCTATAAATTGTCATAAAATGTTAAAGCTGTCGCAAAACAACTGACAAGATGGCATTTTAAGCTAACTGACAGACTTGCAAAAAGCAGAAACAATACTGTCATAGTCATAACAAATACTAAGAACAAGAAGCTATTTCCCGCTCTCCGCCAAATTACATCAGAAGTATTGGTATAATTTGATTTTAACCTATATTTGAAAACCTAAAATTTAAAATATGTTTACCATAGATCAAATCAAAGCAGCACATGAAAAAGTAAAATCGGGTGCTGATTTCCCCAATTACATTCAGGACTTAATAAATCTAGGCGTAAAAGGTTACGATACTATCGTTACTGATGGTCGCGTTTCTTATTATGGAGATAACGACTTTACCGCAAGTACAGATAAAAAATACGACGCACTCCCAATTGCCTCTGTGACAAACAAAGAACGTTTTATTGAATTTCTGGTAATGCACCAGGACGGTCAAACCGACTATTATACTTTTTGCCAACATGCAGCCCAATGTGGTATTGCCAAATGGCGGGTAGACATCATCGAAATGACTTGTACCTATTATGATAATGCCGAAAATCCTATCCTAATAGAGAAAATTCCGGAATAACACAGCTATCCTGTTAAAACCAAAAAACCAACCATGAAAAAAATTTTCATCACTATTTTTGCGATATGGAATTGCAGCACTTATGCGCAAACTCATTCGATAAAAAACTCCCCTAAACTCAGTGAAGCTGCTCCTGAAAGTGTAGGCATCTCCAGCGAACGATTGGCGCGAATTGACAATATGCTCAACAAAGCCGTCGCCGATTCGGAAATTCCGGGAGCTATAGCCTTAGTAGCCCGAAAAGGAAAAATTGTGTATTTTAAAGCTTTTGGAATGGCTGACAATGCTACTTCAAAAACCTTAAAAACCGACGCCATTTTCAGAATTGCATCACAAACCAAAGCCATAACCACTACAGCCGTAATGATGCTATGGGAAGAAGGAAAATTCAAACTCGACGACCCTATTTCAAAATACATCCCTGAATTTAAAAACGCCCAAGTTTTAGACTCTGTGTATCCGGATGGAAAATACACTACTAAACCAGCGAAAAGAGAAATTACCATTCGCGATTTAATTACACACACTTCCGGAATTGGTTACGGCCAAATTGATAGCGATTCTCGTTTCAAAAAAATCTATCAAGACGCTGGCATAACCGATTTGTTTACAACCGATAAAATCACCATTGCCGAAAGTGTCAAAAAACTGGCAAAACTGCCATTGCATCACAATCCGGGAGAGAAATTCACTTATAGCGAAGGTTTGGATGTCATTGGCTACTTTATCGAAATCATGTCAGGCATGCCTATGGACGAGTTTTACAGAAGCCGTATTTTTGAACCATTGGGAATGAATGATACTTATTTCTATTTGCCGGAATCAAAATACAACCGATTAGTAAGTGTTCAAACCAAAGAAAATGGCAATTGGATTCCGTTTCCAAATACTTTCTACGATACTAATTATCCAAAATCAGGAGCTAAAAGCTTTTTCTCTGGGGGTGCCGGACTTTCCAGCACTGCTAAAGACTATGCTACTTTCCTGCAAATGTTCCTGAATAAAGGTGAACTAAATGGAATTCGATTATTAAGCAGAACAACTGTCCAATTTATGTTAGCAAACCAAATTGGTGATGTTTGGGGTAAAAGTGATGCCTACCATGGTTTAGGATTTAGAGTTTTAACCCAAATGGGCGAAGATTTGGGCGGTCAAGGCAGTGCAGGAACTTTCAATTGGGGCGGTTATTTCAATACGCAATATTTTGCCGACCCTAAAGAGGAACTGATTGGTATTATCTTAAAACAAACCCAAAAAACGAGTGACAATACAGGCTGGAAATTCCAACTTTTGGCTGAACAAGCTATTGATGATTAATCCATTCGAAAAAACACAGCGGTTTCAACCGTAAGAAACTGCTGTGTTTTCTTCTTTATCAAAAGGAATAAAATCAGTCGAAACAGGATTACAATCTACTTTCATAAAAGTACAATTCACTTCTCCAAAAAAACTAGCCACAGCTACTTCGCTGGCATCTTTACCATTGGCTATTTTTACCAATCCATTGGAAACACTTAATTTAGTTGGATCAAAAAACAGCCACTTCCCTCCCACATACGCTTCAAAACAAGTATGAAGATCAGGTGGATTCAACGCATAAGCATAACCCGTAAAATAACGTGCCGGTATGTCCAAAGCACGACATAAAGCAATTGCAAGATGAGCAAAATCTTTACAAACACCTTCTTTTAAAGCCAAAACATCACAAGCGGATCTGCTGGAATCACTTGTTCCCGCTTTGTAAGCTATAGTACTAAAAACCCATTCGTTTATTGCTTTTACTTTATTAAATTCATTCGGTAAATGTCCAAATTGCTGATGAGCAAAATCTAATAATTTATCCGATTCACAATACCTGCTTGGTGAAATAAAAGGCAATACTTCATTATCTAAATCAATAATGGGAACAGATTGTAACATCTTTTCAGCAGCGATTACCTGGTGTAAAACGTCAACTTCAGCTTCATAAGTAAGCGAAAAATTAATTCCTTTTACTACCTCCATTTTAATAAAACGAGTAGCTGAGTTTTGCAATACAAATTCTTCGTATTTAATTTCTGGAGTAATCGTAAGAGATTCCGAAATAATTACTTGAGTTGGCGAATTGACAACCTGAATATTAAAAATAAAGGTCGTTGTCGAAAAAACTTCATAGGATAAAAAACTGTTCACTTTGAATCTCATCTTGTAAAGATATTAATTATCAGCTTGATAGTACAACAAAAAATAAACTCTATACAATCGGATTTTAGCAAAAAACTATAAAGAGTCCTTTTCTTTCTTTTTGGCTTATTTTTTTTAAATTTACGAGAACATTCATTTTTTGAAAACATTCTCAACTTCGTTCGAATTGACATTATATTCAGCTAAAACAAAATTAAAAACAGTATATGACCTCTTTCAGTAAACACATAACTTTTCGCTGGGCTGATTTAGACCCTAATTTCCATGTTCGTCATAGCGTATATTACGATTGTGCCGCACAACACCGAATGGAAATCTTAGACAGTCTTGGTTTAAATTTAAAAGTTTTCCAAAAACAGCATTTTGGTCCCGTTCTCTTTAGGGAAGAATGTATCTTTAGAAAAGAAATTACACAAAGTGATTCGGTTTACATCCATACCCGGGTAGCCAAAATGAGAGCCGATGCCTCTCGTTGGTCTATTTCTCATGAATTTCGTACCGAAGATAATTTGCTTTGTGCCACTTTAACGGTGGATGGTGCCTGGATGGATACCAAATTACGCAAATTAATAGATCCTGTTCCTGAAGTTGCAGTAAAGGCTTTAGCCAGTATTCCCAAAAGTGAGGATTTTATCGAATCCTAATCAATGGGTAAAGTAGTAATAGTAAATTCAACTACAATAAACTTTAAACAATAAAACCAAACAGCAATATGCAAACTAAAATAGGAATTGTTTTATCCGGCGGAGGTGCCAGAGGCATTGGGCACTTAGGTGTTTTAAAAGCCTTGGAGGAATTCGGTATTGTTCCTACCCATATTTCAGGCACCAGTGCGGGAGCGATAGCAGGTGCTTTTTATGCAGCAGGCTATAGTGTAAGCGAAATTTTGAGCATCTTGAAAAAGGGACAAATCTTTAGTTTTTCTAATCTATTAATGAAAAGACAGGGGTTGTTTGCCATGAAAGGTTTTCATGATATTTATCTTGAATGTTTCCCAAATAACAGTTTTGAGGATTTAAAAATCCCACTTTATATAGCGGCTACCGATATTCTAAAAGGTGAATTGGTTTATTTTTCGTCCGGAAATTTATCTCAGATTTTAATGGCTTCCTCCTGTATGCCGCTATTATTTCAACCGGTAAACTACAACAATACCCTGTATGTTGACGGCGGAGTCATTAACAACTTCCCTATCGAACCTTTGATGGGACAATGTGATGTCATTATTGGCAGCTATGTCAATTCTATCAAAAAAGAAGTCGAGAAAGTAAGTATAAATAACATTCTGGATCGCTGTTTTCATTTGGCAATGAAAAGTTCGGTTGAGATAAAAACCCATAGTTGTAATTTGTACTTTGAACCGCCTAATATGAGTCAGTACAGTCTTTATAATTTAAAAAATGCCGATGAGATTTTCGAATACAGCTATCAATATGCACTTACTTTAGAAGATCAGATAAAAGCGCTCGATATTCAGTTATAGATAATTAAAGCCTGAATTTCATAATGCTGTTTTTTAAACCACATAAGTCATATAAGTTTTTGTTTTATCCTTTTCTTTTTTACGGTTTTATAAATTAGACTATACAAGTAAAGGTTGGATGTACTAATTTAGCTTACAGTGTTAGTTAAGACTAAAATCTTAATTTTAACACATGAAACAAGAAAGAAAAATTTACGATGCAGCCTTTAAGGTTAAAGCTGTAGAATTAAGTAACGAAAGAAGCAATTTGTCAGAGTTAGCCAGAGAACTTGGAATAAAAGTTTCTTTACTTTATAAATGGCGCAAAGATTACCAAGAATATGGTGAAGGCAGTTTCCCTGGAAAAGGAAATTTAAAATTGACACCTGAACAGGAACGTATTCACGAATTGGAGAAAAAATTGAAAGATGCAGAAATGGAACGTGATATATTAAAAAAAGCAATCAGCATTTTCTCCAAGAGCGGTCGATGAAATACAGGTTCATTAAGAACCATGAAAGCCAGTTTACGATTGAGAAAATGTGTTTGATTTTAAAAATCAGTTCAAGTGGCTATTATAAATGGAAAAGCAGGGTTGTTTCAGAAAGACTACTAAAAAAGAATATGCTGAAAGAAAAAATAAAAGCTCTTTATTTTGAATTTAAGCAACGTTATGGTAGTCCAAGAATAACATCTGAGCTACATGCTTTAGGATATCGAATATCACGATTTACTGTCGCAAAATACATGAGACAACTTGGCTTACGGAGTAAAGTAAGTAAGAAATTTAAAGTTACAACCAATTCAAAACATAATTATCTAATTGTTGATAATGTGCTCAATAGAAACTTTATGGTAACTAAACCTTCAGAAGTATGGGTGTCCGATATTACCTATATTCAAACAAAAGAAGGTTTTTTGTATTTAACAACTGTAATTGATTTATATGACCGAAAATTAATTGGCTGGAGTTTGAGCAATACAATGAGCACGAATGACACATCACTAGCTGCTTGGCGAATGGCAATAAAAAACAGAGCTATCAAAAAAGGATTAATATTTCATTCCGATCAAGGTGTACAATATGCTACTAAGAGATTTGCTAATACTATTAAGTCTTATGGAGTAATCCGGAGTATGAGTAGAAAAGGGAATTGCTGGGATAATGCAGTGGCTGAAAGTTTCTTTAAATCTCTCAAAACAGAACTTATCTACGGAAATAAGTTACTATCAAAAGAACAAATGAAACTTGAAATATTTGAATATATTGAAATATGGTACAACAGAAAAAGAAGACATCGTGCTTTGAATTATAAAACAATAGAGGAGTTCAATTATCAAAACGATATTTACAAAAATGTAGCTTAACTTAAACTGTAATTTTTATTTGCATATCCAGGTGTATTTTTATAAGACAATAAATCTTAATATGCTATTTTTTAAATCTGTAGTCTGTATTCTTTATTCTATTCTCTATTTTCCGCTTCCTGTCTTCTAACTTCTCCTTATATTTTCTTTTATTATCTTTACAGCCAATAAAAACAGACCCTTTTTCATGACTACTGCATCTCATTGGAACATTTTATTGTCCAATCAAATCAATAAAAAAAACTTTATAGAAAATATCCTTTCAGGGAATGCCGTTGGCGAATTAGCAGCTTTTAACGACTTAAAAGGAATTCTTTTTTCCGATTTGGCTATTGATATTTTTATCCAAAAAGAATTTCAATACCTCGAATTGATTACTGTAGGCGCAGATTCGCATAGAAAATTAAGCACTTTCTCTTCGGGACAGCGTAAAAAGAAGTTTCTTCAATATTGTATCGACCAAAAACCTGATTTTATTATTTTTGATAATCCAATGGATCATTTGGATCAGGCTTCCCGAATTGAATTAGCAGAGTCAATGAAAATAATGGCTACTGAAATTAAGATTATCCAGCTTATCAACCGCCATGCCGATTTGCTACCTTTTATTTCGAATAACAGACAAATTAATTCCGACTCTTTTGTACTGGAAAACATTAGCCACGAGGCACACGAAAATAAAATTATAACTCAATCCGGGATTCCGCATCCGGCACAGGCCATCGAATACAAACAAAAAGTATTGATTCAGATGAATAATGTATGTGTTAGCTACGAAGAACGGCCTATTGTGAAAAACATCAACTGGACGATTCAACAAGGTGAATTCTGGCAATTGATTGGCCCTAACGGTTCCGGAAAAAGCACCCTTTTATCGCTAATTAATGGTGACAGTCCTAAGGGTTACGGACAGGATTTACATCTTTTTGGAAGAAAAAAAGGAAGCGGTGAAAGCGTATGGGAGATTAAAAAAAATATTGGTTATTTTGCAACTAATATGACCAGTTTGTTCACAAGAAATCACACACTGGAACAAATGATTTTATCCGGATTCTTTGACTCTATTGGATTGTACGACCTGCCTACTACTTTGCAGAAAAACATTGCCGATCAATGGCTGGAATTAATAGGCATGAAACACCTTAAAAATCAAATGTTCAAACGCCTTTCAGTAGGACAACAAAGGCTAGCCATGATTGTACGTTCGGTTTTAAAACATCCGCCTTTAGTTATTTTAGACGAACCTGTTGAAGGCTTAGACGATGAAAATGTAGTCATGGTATGCCAACTCATCAATTTGCTAAAACAGGAATCCAATATGACTATAGTGTATGTTTCGCACCGCATAGAACCTAATTTAGCTCCCAATTCTATTTTTGAATTAATTCCATCCAGTGAAGGTTCTACAGGAGTTGTTAAATAACGTAGTTCAATATCAATCCGATTTATGAAAAAAAAAAGCTATTGAAAAAAAATTCGAGGTTTATTCTATTTTTATAAATCAAATGGACGAAATGAGTTTATATATGAGAAATGATTCTAATATAATCTATGAAATTTCGAATGATTTCGTGACTAAAGTAATTACGGGGAACAAAGAGCTAATTAATAATACTTTGATTAATATGAAATGGATTTCTCTAAAAAAATAAAGCCTAGCTCCAAAACACTACAACAGATTTTATCAATTATCTTAACTCGAAAATGTTTTTCTATCTATTAATATTGATAGTACTTATTTGAAACATACTTATTATCTCTACAAACTAAAAATTCCTATAGAACTTTGATCAAATCCGCCAGAAGCGAACTGTTCATTCCTTTTTTATTGGATAACAATGTCTCAATAAAACCCAATTATTTTTTCGAATAATTAAATTGTTTCTTAAATTTTATCCCATTCAACTAAAATTAACGTTTACTTTCTTTTTCTTTCGTTTATTTTCTTTTATATTTGTTTTAACACTAATACAAAAAACAATAAAAAAATATGTTACCCAATCAGCGAAGAGAAAAAATACTCGACCTTTTAAAAGAAGATGGTTTTGCAAAAGTTATCGATTTAGCCCGCTTATTTAAAGTTACCGAAGTCACTATACGTCAGGATCTTGAAAAACTGGAAAGCGAAGATCTTATCATCAAAGAACACGGAGGAGCAAGTATAAAAAACGTTGCCGATCAGGTAAGAAGCTTTTCGCTGATTCGTCAGGAAAACTTGGAACTAAAATCGGCTATTGCCCAAAAATGTCTCGAATTTATCGAAAATGGAGACACCATTATCCTGGATTCCGGTTCCACAACCACCGAAATCGCAAAAAAATTAAAAGGATTCAAAAACTTAACGGTCATTACTAACGCCTTAAACATTGCTTTATTACTTGGCACTGAACAAGATATCGAGGTTATAATGACCGGAGGCGAATTTAAACCACCTACTTTATCATTAACAGGTCAAAAAGCCGCCGATTTCTTCAAAGGCTTAAACGTTCAAAAACTATTTTTAGCCACTGCGGGAATCTCACTAAAATCAGGACTTACCTATCCTAGTATTAGTGATTTAGTGGTAAAAAAAGCCATGATTGACGCTGCCGAAGTTACTTACCTAGTGGCAGACAGCACCAAAATTGGCAAAAGTGCTTTAGCCAGTTTAGGCGCCTTATCCTTAATTGATTACATCATTACCGATAATGGAATTGAAGAAAAACACAAAGAAGTATTTAGAGATAACGAAATTGAAGTTATAGTAGCATAAAAGACAAAACACAAAAAAACATAAAAAAAGCAAAGAAAATGGCAACATCAACATTAGGAGTAATCATAGGAAACAGAGATTTTTTCCCGGACAGTTTAGTAGAAAAAGCGAGATTTGAAATCATTGAAGTTTTTGCTAAATTAAACATCAAACCTATTTTATTAGACAGTACAGATACAAAACTAGGCGGTGTAGAAACTTATAAAGAAGCACAAAAATGTGCTGAATTATTCAAAAAACATCAGGATGAAATTATGGGGGTCTTGGTATTGCTACCTAATTTTGGTGACGAAAAAGGAGTTGCTGACACCTTAAAGTTAGCCAACTTAAATGTTCCTGTTTTAATTCAGGCTTACCCTGATGAGTTGACAAAAATGAATGTGGTCAACAGACGTGATTCCTGGTGCGGAAAAATCTCGGTTTGCAACAACTTATACCAATACGGCATCAAATATTCGTTGACATCTCAGCACGTAATGAGTCCGTCGGATCCTATTTTCCAAAAAGATTTATTAGACTTTACTGCTGTTTGCCGAGTGGTAAAAGGAATGCGTAATGTGCGTATTGGAGCTATCGGTGCAAGACCGGGTGCTTTTAACACCGTTCGTTATTCTGAAAAAATATTACAAAGAAACGGCATCACGGTTACTACGGTAGATTTATCTGAAATTTTAGGTAAAGCTAACAAATTAACGGCTGATACCCCGGCTGTCAAAAAGCATTTGGAATCCATCAACGCTTATGTTGCACAAGGAAAAACACCTAACGAAGCGATGCTTCAAATTGCAAAATTAGATGTGGTATTGAAAGATTTCATGGAAGAATATGCCTTAGACGCTACTGCTATTCAATGTTGGACTTCATTACAACAAAATTACGGTTGCAATGTATGTACCAGCATGAGTATCATGAGTGAAAACATGCTTCCAAGTGCCTGTGAAGTTGACGTAACAGGAACCTTGAGTATGTATGCGATGCAGTTGGCTTCGGGTTCTCCAAGTGCATTGGTAGACTGGAATAATAACTATGCTGACGATCCTGAAAAATGTGTTTTATTCCACTGTGGAAACTGGGCAAAATCATTCCTGCCGGACATTCAATTGAGCACCGCTCCTATCTTAGGAACAACTGTGGGTGTAGAAAATACTTATGGAGCCTTAGACGGAAGAACTCCTGCTATGCCGCTTACTTATGGTAGAATTAGTACCGATGACCCTAAAGGAATCATTAAGGTTTACATTGGCGAAGGCGAACTGACAAACGATACCTTAGAAACTTTCGGAAACAGAGCCGTTGCTCAAATTCCTGATTTGCAAGGACTAATGCAATACGTTTGTAAAAACGGATTTGAACACCACGTGGTGATGAATGCTTCAAAAACAGCAGCAATCTTAGAAGAAGCCTTAGGAAACTACATGGGCTGGGAAGTTTACAAACACTAAAAGAATCAAGATGCACATCGAAAATTTAAAACGAAAATCCATTGAGAGTAGAAAAAAAATTCTCAAATACATCTTCAATGCCAAAGCAGGTCACACTGGTGGAAGTCTTTCTATTTTAGACATTCTGAATGTATTGTACAATGATGTAATGAACGTTTCTCCAGAGAATTTCGATTCTAATACCAGAGACCGATTCATCCAGAGTAAAGGACATTGTGTGGAAGCATTGTACGTTGTTTTGGCCGACAAAGGTTTTTTTCCTGAAGAAGATTTATTGACACTTTGCCAATACAACTCGCCTTACATAGGACATCCAACCAAAGCCATTCCCGGTATTGAACAAAATACCGGTGGATTAGGACACGGTTTGCCTATTTGTGCCGGAGCTGCTTTGGCTGCCAAAAAAGACAATTCACCAACAAAAGTATTTACAATTCTAGGTGACGGAGAAATGGCCGAAGGTTCTAATTGGGAAGCGATGATGTTTGCTGCTCATTATAAACTGGATAATCTATGTGCTATTTTGGATTACAACAAATTGCAAATCACAGCTGCCAATGAAGATGTGATGGGCTTAGAACCCATTGATCAAAAATTAGAAGCCTTTGGATGGGCAGTAAAACATGTGGATGGGCATAATATTGAAAAGCTTTTGGAAACCTTCAGAGGACTACCGTTAGAAAAAGGGAAACCAACCTTTATCATAGCACATACCATCAAAGGAAAAGGAATCAGCTACATGGAAAACGTATTGAAATGGCATCATGGCGTTCCTTCAAAAGAACAATACGATATGGCTATAGAAGAGTTAGACAAACAATTACAAGAACTTGAAACTGTCTCAAAATAATGGAAGAAATAAAAACAATTGATGCCGCTAACCTCGAAGTCTTTTCTGAAGTTCTTCAGTCATTAGCCGCAACCGACAGAGATATTATGGTGGTTACGAGTGATTCTCGTGGTTCAGGAAAGTTAGTCCCTTTTGGACAAAAATATCCCGAACAAATTGTTGAAGTGGGTATTGCCGAGCAAAACCTGGTAGGCGTTGCCACTGGATTAGCCAGTATGGGTAAAAAAGCTTTTGCCGTTTCTCCAGCCTGTTTCCTTACGGCACGAGCATTGGAACAAATTAAAAATGATGTGGCTTATTCAGACAATCCCGTAAAACTAATTGGTATTAGTGCCGGGGTAAGTTATGGCGCATTGGGAACCACACACCATAGTTTACACGATTATGCGGTGCTGAGAGCCATCAATAACATTACCATTGTAGCGCCTGCAGATAATTTTGAAACTGCCGAAGCCATCAAACAAGCAGCCGAAATGACTAGCCCTATTTACCTGCGTTTTGGTAAAAAAACAATGCCTGCCAATTTACAATCAGACTTAAATGCTGATTTTAAAATTGGTAAAGGACGTGTTATTCAGGAAGGAAACGATTTGACTTTTATTGCTACTGGTGAAGCGGTACTACCCTGTGTTGAAGCAGCCAAACTACTGGAAAAAGAACATAATATTTCTTGCAAAATAATCAGTTTACACACCATTAAACCTTTGGATACTGAATTATTATTGGCTTCTGCTGCCAATGGAAAAGCCATTATTACCGTTGAAGAACATTCTATCAATGGCGGATTAGGCGAAGCCGTAGCTTCCTTATTATTCCAAAACGGATGCACTAATAAATTCAAAATCGTAGGATTACCTGATGATCACACCGTTTCAGGTTCGCAAATCGAAATTTTCAATCATTATGGTATTTCAGCCGAAGGATTAAAAAATACTGCTTTAAATACAATCAACCTATGAAGATAAAACACCTTTCCTTAGTGCTGCTAACATTGGTTTTAGTTTTTGGATGTTCCTCGAAAGAGAAGTCCGAAAAGCCTAAAATTGCAGTTGTGGTTTCCACCTTAAACAATCCCTGGTTTGTGATGCTGGCGGAATCAGCTGCTGAAAACGCCAAAAAACTAGGATATGAAGCCAAAATATTTGATTCGCAAAACAACCCTGCTATCGAATCGGATAATTTTGAAAACCTCATCTCTTCGGGTTATGATGCCATTCTTTTAAATCCAACTGATTCTGACGGTTCTATTTCGAATATTTTAAAAGCTAAAACAGCGGGAATTCCGGTGTTTTGCATGGATAGAGAAGTAAATGCCGACGATGCAGCTACAAGCCAGATTCTTTCGGACAACTATTCAGGTTGTGTTTCTATCGGAATCGAATTTGTAAAAGAATTAAAAGAAAAAGGAAAGTATGTTGAAATCTTAGGTTTAGTAGGCGACAATAACACCTGGGCGCGCTCAGGAGGATTCCATTCGGTTGTGGATAAATTCCCTAATTTAAAAATGGTAGCCCAACAAAGTGGCGATTTCGATCGAAATAAGGCCATGGAAGTTTTAGAAACAATCCTGCAGGCTAACCCTGATATTGACGGTGTTTTTTGCGGCAATGATGCGATGGCAATGGGTGCTTTTCAAGCCTTACAAGCGGCAGGAAAGGAAACCAAAGTTAAAATTTTTGGATTTGATGGTGCAGGTGATGTCATTGAAAAAATTCGGGAAAAGAAAATTATAGCTACAGGCATGCAATTTCCTAAAGTGATGGCTCAAACAGCTGCCCAATATGCCGATGAGTATTTTAAAGGGAGAAAAGTATTTCCTCAAAGGGTTCCTGTAGAAGTCGAATTAGTAAATGCAGCAAACATTAAAGACTACTAAAGATGAAAAAAAAGTATGTATATATTTTAGCTTTTGTAATAATCGCCATTTTAGGATACAATTCGGTTTATTTCAAAAAACTGAGTGATGTGAAAAATGCCAAAAAGGAAAATTTCGATTTTAAAGCTTACGCCGATTCGATTTACTATAAAGGTATTTTGAAAAGCAAAAAAACGATTGCTTTAACCAATTTGATTTCTTCGGTAAAAACCAATCAGGAAGCTGCTTTCAAAAAATATGGAAACCGACTTGGAATAGGAAATTCGGCTTATTTTATGATTCAAAGCACCGGAAAAATCATTGATATCAAAGACGGAATTTACACTATTGCCGACGAGAAAAATGGTGTGGTTTACATTGACACCAAATACATTTTTGGAAATGCATTGCGAGATGCTTCAGGTTTAGTGAAACTGACTGATTTTAAAACCAATGCTCAATTTAACAAAGTGTCAGAATCGTTGAACGATATTGTTCGAAATGAAGTCATCCCAAAAGAAATTAAAAAAGTACAAATTGGCGATAGCGTTTCATTTTCAGGAGCCATCAAACTAAGCAAAAAACAAACTTTGTTTACCGATCTTTTAATTATTCCATCACAAATTAAACTTCAGTAAATTGTTAGAAGCAATTAACATATCCAAAGAATTCCCGGGCGTAAAAGCACTCAATCAGGTAAATTTTAAATTTTATCCTGCCAAAGTCAATGCCATATTGGGAGAAAACGGTGCGGGAAAATCGACCTTGTTAAAAATTTTGACAGGCGTTTACACCCAATACGATGGTGAGATTCAATTAAATGGTGAAACCGTTACGTTTTCGAATATTAAAGAAGCTCAAAATGCGGGAATTGCCATTATTCATCAGGAATTAAACTTAATTCCGGAGCTTAGTGTAACCGAAAATTTATTTTTAGGAAGAGAAATTAAAACTTCATTCGGACTTTTAGATTCCTCAAAAATGGAAGCAGAAGCCACGCGCATTTTTGAAAAAATTCAATTGAACGTTAGTCCTAAAACCTTGGTACAACAACTAAAAGTAGGAGAACAACAGTTAGTTGAAATTGCAAAAGCGTTACTTTGTAATGCCGATGTTATTTTGATGGACGAGCCTACTTCTGCCTTAAGTGACAAAGAAATAGACAACTTACACCGTATTATTTATGAGCTAAAAGCGGAAGGCAAAACCATTGTTTACATTTCTCATAAAATGGATGAATTATTCAAAATTGCTGAAAACTATACCGTTTTAAGAGACGGAAACAGCATTGATGCCGGGGAAATGAAAAACACCACCGAGCAGGAATTAATTCGAAAAATGGTAGGTCGTGATGTGCTTATCGAGAAAAAAAACACCGAAAATCAATTCGAAAATACCATTCTGAAAGTAGAAAATCTAAACCTGATCCATCCCGGCAATAAGAAAAGAAAACTCCTTCACGATATTTCTTTCGAATTAAAAAAGGGAGAAATTCTGGGCATCTTTGGTTTGATGGGAGCTGGCAGAACTGAACTTTTGGAAACTATATTCGGAATGCATCCTTCAAATAGCGAATATCATTTAGAAATTGATGGAAAAAGCACTTTCCACAAAAAGCCAAAAGATGCTATTGGAAATAGATTGGCTTTTGTAACCGAAGATCGTAAAACCGAAGGATTGGTTTTAGGCATGGATATTTCGTCTAATATCAGCCTGACTAATCTGCCTACGTTTGGACTTTTAAGTCCTTCAAAAGACAAGGCTTCTTCGAAAGATTATATCGAAAAGTTACGCATCAAAACGCCATCTGAAATGCAATTGTGCCAAAATTTAAGTGGTGGAAATCAACAAAAAGTAGTTTTAGCCAAATGGCTCGCAACCAATCCTCAAATTTTAATGATGGATGAGCCTACCCGTGGAATCGATATCAATGCCAAAAATGAAATTTACAATCTAATAAAAGAGCTCGCAACCAACCAAATGAGTATCATTTTAGTTTCTTCTGAAATTCCCGAAATACTAGCGCTTTCGGATCGAATTTTAGTGATGGCCGAAGGGAAGATTAAAGCTTCCTATTTAGCCGCAGAAGCCAATGAAGATAAATTATTAAAATCAGCCTTACCTGAATAATTATGACTATTTCCTTAAACCACCCTATTATCAAAAAATCGCAATCCTTAATTGCGTTGTTTCTTTTGTGTTTATTTATCAGCCTGTTGTCTGATAAATTCATGACAAGCACTAACCTTTGGAATGTATTGAGACAAATCTCTGTTAATGTTTGCATTTCTGTCGGAATGACATTGGTAGTTTTAATGGCAGGAATCGATCTTTCAGTAGGTTCAGTATTGGGGCTTACCGCAGCAATATGTGCCGGTTTATTAAAAAGCGGACTCTCCTTTGAATCCATGGATTTATTTGTAGGATTTAGCGTTTTAGGAGCCATTTTAGCAGCCATACTTATCGGAATGGCCTTGGGGCTTTTCAACGGTTGGGTGATTACCAAATTCGCCATTCCTCCTTTTGTGGCAACACTGGCAATGTTAACAATTGCACGTGGATTAACAATGCTTTATACCGAAGGTATTCCCATTTCTAATTTAGGTCCTGAATTTGAGTTTATTGGTTCGGGTTGGATTTTAGGAATTCCGGTACCGGTTTGGATATCGCTGTTCATGGTCTTAATTGTCGTTTTCTTAACTAAAAAAACCACTTTTGGCAGATACATTTATGCCATTGGAGGAAATGAAAAAGCAGCATTTTTATCAGGAATCAGCATTAATAAAATCAAATTAGCAGTTTATGGAATTGCCGGAATGATGGCGGCTGTGGGTGGTGTTTTAGTCACTTCGAGACTAAATTCGGCACAACCTAATGCCGGTATGAGTTACGAACTGGATTCTATTGCAGCCGTAGTTATTGGAGGAACTTCGCTATCAGGTGGTGTGGGTACCGTTGCCGGAACCGTGATTGGTGCGATAATTATTGGAGTTTTAAACAACGGATTAGTTTTACTGGACGTTTCGCCTTTTTGGCAGCAAGTGGTAAAAGGTATCGTTATTTTATTGGCGGTAATTATTGATAAAATGAATCAGAAAAATAAATAAAATATTAATTCTTTTTTCACCATTAAGAAATTAAGATAATTAAGACTTAATGCTCCTTAATTTCTTAATGGTGAAAAAAATTCTATTTAATGTTTCTCTTTTAAAAGTTGTTTATTATTCAACTGAGCTTTTAAAAGACAAATTTTACACTAAAAAATGAAAAAATATATTCTTGCCATAGACCAGGGTACCAGCAGTACCAAAACCATACTTTTTGACGAATCAGGACAGGCTGCGGCTAAAGGCAGCGTTGATTTAAAAACGAATTATTTTGACAATGGTTTTGTGGAACAAAATCCTGAGGATATTTTCCAAAATGTACTCGACTCCGTAACTGAATGCCTAAATGATTTTACAAAAAAAGGGCTGGCTGTTTCAGACATTGTTTCCTGTGGTATCAGCAATCAAAGAGAAACTTTTATCCTTTGGGACAAAGATGGAAATGCATTGGCTCCAGCCGTAGTTTGGGCCTGTAAACGTTCTATTTCCATTTGCACTGATTTAATCAAAAAAGGGCAGAATGATTTTATCAAACTAAAAACAGGTTTATTATTAGATCCTTATTTTTCGGGTACCAAATTGCTTTGGCTACTGGAAAATGATGCGAAATTAAAAGAAAAAGTAACCAAAGGCGAAGTATATTTTGGAACGGTAGATTGCTGGCTTTTGTACAAATTGACCAATGGAACCCATTTCAAAACCGATTACACCAATGCTTCCCGAACCTTACTTTTCAATATTCATACGTTACAATGGGATGCTGAAATTTTAGAAACCTGGGGATTATCCAACTTGAATTTACCTCAACCCTGCCCTTCTTCACATAATTTTGGAATGGTTGATTTTGGACAATTTTTGGACAATAAAATCCCGCTTTCTATCCCAATTACTTCTTTAATTGGCGATTCGCATGCGGCGACTTTTGGAGAAGGTTGTTTCGAAAAAGGTACTGCCAAAGTCACTCTGGGAACAGGAAGTTCGATAATGATGAACATTGGCGACAAAGCCATTTTATCCAATTCCGGAATGTTGACCACCATTTGCTGGAGTACCGAAAACCGCGTAGATTATGCGCTGGAAGGCGCTATTGTTTCCTGTGGTTCCACTATCGAATGGTTGAAAAACGAATTGCAATTGTTCTCCTCTGCTGCTGAAACCGAAGCTATGGCAAAAGCCATTCCGGACAATGCAGGTATTTATCTGATTCCTGCTTTTAGCGGACTGGGTGCACCACATTGGCAAATGAGCCGAAAAGCATCGATTGAAGGGATGACTTTTGGCACCACTAAAAATCATATTGTCAGGGCAGCTTTAGAAAGTATTCCGTACCAAATAAAAGATGTGGTGGAAGCTATGGCTAAAGACATGCAGGCCACAATAAAATCCATTTCGGTAAACGGCGGTATGACTCAAAACAAATTTGTCATTCACTTTCTGGCCGATTTATTGGGAATTCCCCTGAACAAGCAACGAAATCCTGACGTTTCCGCTTTGGGAGCCGCTTATTTATCCGGTCTTAAAAGTGGTGTTTACAGCAGTATTGAGCAACTTTCGGCAATTAATAAAAGTCAAACCGATCAGGTTTTAGCAGATTCAGACAATGATTTGCCAAGAAATGGGTATTTGGGGTGGAAAGAAAAAATAGTTACTTAGAAAATCAACTTTTGGAAATTTTTAAGAAAAATGATGCGATTCCAATTTTTTTAGATAAAAAAATACTACTTTAGCTACATCTGAAATTCATTTTTATGCTAAAACTATCTTATCTAAAAAATACTATCTTTAAAAAAATATTTTTCTTTTTTCTAGGACTAAGCTTTTTAATGATTTCCTGCAATAATTCTGATAATGATCCGGATTATGTTCCCCCTACTTTAAAAAACTTTCCGGAATCCGGTTTATTAGGTCAGCCTATATCCATTCAAATAGAGAATATGGAAATTGGTAAAATCCAGGTCTTTTTCGATTTGGAAGAAGCAGATGTAAAATATACAGCTGATAATGAAATTATGGTAATAGTACCAACATCTATTAAACGTTATAACCCAACTCTTAAGATTATTGATTTAAATGAAAATAAAACGATATTAAGTTCAACCTTTACATTAAAAAAACCTGTAATTACTAAATATAGCAGTGAGAATATTTCATTTAATGAAACCCTTACCATATATGGGGAAAACTTTGACACCAATAGAAACTTAATAAAGGTATTGGTGAATAATGAAATTGCTCAAATTCAAAATACCGACTTCAATAAAGTTGAAATAATGATTCCTACTAAACTTACTACTGCAAATCTGGAAATAAAAGTTCAATCCCAACTTCAGGAAGCATCTTCTACTCTGCCTTTAGTCTTAAAAAATCCAATTATTAAAGGAACGCAGCTTAACCAAGTTTGGTTGCAACAAACTCTTGATGTCAATATAGAAAACGTGAATCCTAATAGCGAATTTGGCGAAGTATTTGTAAATGGTATTCCATGTTATTTTTCTGCTAGTACCAACAACATAATTGGAATCACTATTCCTCCAGGACCATACAAAGATTTTTTTGTTACTAATATCACTTACAAAACTGCAGGATTAACAACAAGTTATGATTGTAACATAAAAATTTTAAACAATTTTATTTTAGTTGACCATATCGACAATGCACAAACTGAATTCAACATTTTCATTCATAATAATAAAGCATATACTTTTTCATATACCATTCCTGGAACTGATGAATTTGAACGTTATTATACTTTTCTTGAATTTTCCCCTGTCACTGAAAAATGGAAACAAATATCAACATTTCATTACACCGGACATATAGTTAATGCTGTTTATGATGGGAACAACACCGTTTACTTTTACAAATTAGAAGGTAATAGTCAATCTTATAGTCTATCAAAATTTAATATGGATACAAACAAAGAGACTGCAATAGATTTACCTAACAATAAAATTGTAGCTCCTCTCCTCTTTGCCTTTCATGATAAACTCTATTTATATAGTGGATTAGACAGAACCAGTACCTCAACAACTGTTCGTAATAAAAAATATGAATATTCAAAACTTGATAACACTTGGAGAGAACTGTCATCTTCAGTTTTATCTGAGCTGCCTCTTACTAGTGAACATGCTGTTACTACCCCTATCGACTATGTATTCATTGGAGAAGATATTTATATCTCTTATGGATTGAACTACTCAACATTTAAAATAAGTCCAAACCTGAGTGTTACCAAAACCCCTTATGCACTCAGTTTTCAATACGGAAATAATATTATTGTCAAAAGTTCCTATGATTATCTCTATAATACAAAAACAAATAAATATGTGGCAGTAGACATTTTAAATTTAACCGGATATAGCAATAATTTCTTCACATTAAATAATGAGGTTTATTATTTAAGAAATAGTTGGTCTATGTATTATCAAAACACTATTTATACCCAAAAAATAAGTAAACAAATTTTAAATGGATTGCTTTAAACTAAAATATACATTTTACACTTTCTTCTTATTTATTATTCTAAGTTGTAGTTCCAATAATGATGATGACATTGATGATTCGCCATTAGAACTAACTATTACTAATTTTGAATCTTCAAATAATCAGGTCAAAATTGAATGGGAAACAATTAAACCAAAAGGATTAATTATTGAAGATTTATGCATCTATAGATTGGATAAGAATCAGGAAACCGATTTTGTTAGTGAAAAGCGTATTGCAAATTTACCTTCCAACGAAACGACATTTACAGACTATGATGTACCTTATAAAAAAGAAGTCTCATACAAAATAAGAATTAATTACAGAGACGAAAGAACTACTCCTATACAGTTTTTAAATTTAGAAAGTGAAGAAAAAAAATTCACTAGACAAATTATATCATTCACTAATGTTCCTTTCCAAGTACAAAAAGATCCAATACAAACAAATATTTTCCATATTTTGGACAAAAAAGGGAATGGGTATCTATATAAGTATAACAGTAGCAAAAACAACTTTGAATACACAAAAACATTTGATAATGGAAATCTTTTAAATAATCGATTTCAAATAATAAACACCAATGAAATTTATATCGCAGATACTAAAGGTAAGGTTTTCAGGTTAAATGCCGATAATTATAACACTATTGGAACTTATTCTACTTTAATTTCAGACAATCTAAATGCATTTGCCATTTCAGGTAATCGTATTTATTATCAGGATGAAGAAACTTGGAATTTTTATAATATTTCTACAGGGGGAAATAATAAAGTAGGACTCGTTACTTCAATGGATTATTCAGAATACTTGGGTAATGATATTTTTCTGTTTTTATATTCACAAATTGGATATGATGCAAAACTTTTTGGTTTTTCACCAAATACTTGTAATAATTTAGATTGCTGGCCAACCTTTTATAATTTCCCCAGAAATCCAACTAAAACATATTCTGTTGATCCCAATATATTTTCCTGGAACTCCAGTAAATCCAAATTTATAACATCCATAAATGGTTGTGTCTTTAATATTTCTGATATGAATATAGAAAAAAGTTTAAGTGACATTACTGGAAAACGCTATTTTCAATTTGCTTTTGATTCAAATGATACTATTTATGCTTGTGTACAAGCAGAAAAAAAAATCCATGTTTTCAACTCTAAGTATGAACTAATTGATATTATTGATACAAAATTATTTCCACTTTTTCCAATGAAAACAGATAATGATTTGAAAGTCATCGGAAGTTACGAACCTATTTCTTATTGGAGTTTTGGATATGGTTATTATTTCAACTTTAATATAGAATGTGCAATAGAAACTATTAATTGAAATAAAAAAATGATTGTTATTTTTCCCAGCTACTGAACAAAATAAAAAAGGGAAATTAACAACAAACAACATAATCTTATAAATAAACCTAAGGAAAAACAATTCTATGCTGTTTATTTAAACCTTTGCCGCCCCTGACTTTCGATGACCATGACAAATGAAGGAAGAGCCATAATGATGGAACATGTTGCTTATTGGACTGAAAAATGAATCCTCGACCGCACAGATATATTCATGCAACGATAGTCTGGAAATGTTTTCCGTGCCCGCAACAGTGAGTAAAAAATGTAATCTAAATTACTTTGTCGAGTTACTTACGGAGATTCCTCCTTCGTCGGAAAGACAAGATTGCGGGAATAGTTTCTTTTTTAACTCGATGAAAGCAATTGTCCCAACATTTTAGTTCTAATAATTCCCAGAAACTAATAAAATTAGCCCACCCGGTGATACGTTAACTCAAGAAACATACTAAACAAAAACACACTAAAAATCAACAACTTAATTAATTCAAAAACAGTTCTGTATCGATATTTTCATTAATTTAATGCTAGAATACAAAATCATTTAATATCAAAAAAAATGAATCCACCAGAGTAGCCGAAAACTGCATATTGAAAGAGTAGGCAACAAATATTTAGGTCATGAAAAAAATTACATTATCTCTTTCAATGTTGTTTTTCATTGTAAATTCTTTTTGTCAAACACAAACTACAACATTTTCGAAAGAATACTATTTAGAAAAAAGTAAAAAGCAAAAAAAAACAGGATGGATAGTACTGGGAACTGGTTTAGGAATTGCTGCAATTGGTGGATTGGTACAATTGAGTAATTCAAACTCAAGCTCTTGGAATTTCGATTTTACCGGAGCTTACATTGCTATAGGTGGAGGTGTTTTGTCACTAGCCAGCATTCCTTGCTTTGTGAGTGCCGCAAAAAATAAAAAAATGGCTGTTGCCTTAACTATTGATAATCAAAATATCCTACTTCCTCAAGACAATAGTTTCACTTTTAAAAAACAACCTTCACTCTGTTTAAGGATTGAATTATAATAAATTAAAGATATTCCCCTCCTTTAGATATGTTCAAACCTTAGTAGCACTACTGCACGAAATAAAATTCGACAAACTCAATCCTTTAGTGTGGTAAATTTATAAATCGATGCAGAGTATTCACTACTAGCGCAACTTGACGAGATGCTTCCTTTGTCAACGGGATAACTTTGTGGTCAAGTTAAGGTCGAAAATTGTATTTCCCAACTCTTAACTTCCATCTTCTAACTCCCCAACATTTAAAGAATTTAGTGTTATCTTTATGACTTGAATCCGATATATTCAAACAACTTTATCTTTAAAATAGATTTTAATGAACATCAAAACATTAATACTGATTATAATTAATAGTTTAATTGCATTGGTAATTGCTTTATTGTCTTTTTCTTCATACCAACAGTTTTCAAACGTTTTAAACGATCGTATTTTGCTGCAATTAAATTCTATTAAAACCCTCAAGCAAAACCAGATTGAACATGTATTAAAATCAGAATGGGAACGATTTGAAGCTTCCGAATTGTACAACCAAAACATTGACACTACCGTATTAAAGCTTCCGGATAGTATTAAAAACAACAATGGAATTTACGATTTTACAGCCTACCATGTAGCTAAAAAAACAACAATAGGTTTTATCGCCCAGTCAAAAAAGGGTACGAAGATTAAAATTTTTGATTACAACAAAATAAAAAAAATACTTCTGGAACGTACAGGAATGGGTGACAGTGGCGAATCCTACCTTGTTGGCGAAGATTTCCGAATGCGTTCTCAATCTCGTTTTTATCCAAACAAAATTCCTCACACTATAGTGGTGAAAACCAAAGGCGTGACCAATGCTTTTAAAGGTATAAATGGCAGAGGTGTTTTTGAAGATTACAGGGGCATTGATGTATATAGTGTGTACAGTCTGATAGTAGTAGGAAACCTAAAGATGGTTATTCTGTCTGAAATAGATGTGGATGAGGTTACGATTCCGTTAAAAGAATTGAAGGAAAGACTTGCAGCTTTAACTCTTGGAATTTTTTTACTGGCTGTTATGCTTTCTCTTTTCCTGACAAGAATTATTACCAACCCAATTAAAAATATGCAAAAAAGTCTCCGAATTATGGCAGAAGGAGACTATAACCAAACCAATGAATTTATAAAAAATTCGAAGGAAATAAAGGAAATGTTTGACGCCTTGGCCAATTTGAAAGCTTCTTTGCAAGGTGCCGTAAAATTCTCTGATGATATTGGAAAAATGAATTTACATAGCGATTTTAAACCTAAAAGTTCTAATGATTTGCTTGGAAAAAGCCTTTTAGCAATGAGAGATAAGTTGATAGAGTTTAGAAATAATGAAGAAAATACCCGAATACTATCCAAACGGATGCTGGTAAACGGTATGGAAGATGAAAGGCGCCGACTTTCGCGAGAGCTCCATGATGGTGTAGGTCCTTATTTAACATCATTAAAACACTACATTGAGAATAGGGTTCAAAATGAATCGAAAAAAGCAGAAATGAAAAAAATAGTGGACGACACCATTGCTGAAATCAGATTGATGTCAAATGCCTTGATGCCTGCCTCAATAGATGATTTTGGAATTGGAGTTACCTTAACCAACTTTATCGAAAGCCTAAAAAAATCAACAACTGTAACTATTCAATACGAAGATTTAACCCAACAGGAAAATTCTAATATTACAAACCATCAGGCGATTAATCTTTTTAGAATAAGCCAGGAACTGATTAATAATTCATTAAAACATGCTAATGCAAAAAATATCAGGATTACACTTTCGGAATTTGATGAATTTATTTCTCTTTTTTATTTTGATGATGGTATTGGTTTTGATATCAAAACTGTTAAATTAGGTTTAGGAATTACTAACATCAAAGAACGTGTAGAAATTTGCAATGGTACAATTACCATCAATGCAAATCCCGGAAATACAACTTTTGAAATTGAATTACCCGTAGAATTATGAACGAAATCAAATTAATAATAGCTGATGATCATGAGCTTTTTAGAAACGGACTTGCAGAACTGTTAAGAAAACATGACGATATAAAAATAGTTAAAAGTGTTGGGGATGGCATTGAATTTATGGAGCTTATCAACAGCCAATTAGAGGCTGATATTGTATTACTGGACATTACTATGCCCAAAATGGATGGTTTTCAGGTTTTAAAAGAATTAAAAACCTTAAATTCTGATATAAAACCTATTGTAATTTCGATGCACAATGATGGAAATTACATTGCAAAATGCGCTAAAATGGGTGCTTTCGGATATCTATTAAAAAACACAGATGAAGCCGAATTAATCCTTGCAATAAGGAGCGTTTATAATGGAAAAAAATATTTTAGTGCTGAAATTTCTGAAAAAATGATAAACTTTATGTCAACACAAAGCATCAGTGAAAATGTTTTATCCAATAAGGAAACCGAAGTTTTAGGATTAATTGCTAAGGGGTTAACAACTAAAGAAATTGCTACTAAACTATTTGTAAGTTCCCGCACCATAGAAACTCATCGTGCCAATGTTTTAAAAAAGTTAGAAGTAAAAAATACCGCCGAACTCATTAAAAAAGCAACAAAAATGAATTTAGTATAAAAATATCCGTATAAATACGGATGCAAATTGGGTAAATTCACATAATACTAAAACCCTATTACTGATTGTAAATTTATAAAAAACAATAAACAGTAATAGTTATGAAAAATATAGCATTAATATTAGGAGTTTTATTAATTTCATTTAGTGCATTTGCACAAGAGGAAAGTAATGTAAAACAAAGTGATTTAAAAGGTCCAGCTTATAAGAATTACAAACATTGGATGCACAAAACAGTGCCTACCAAAATATATTCAGAAAACAACAAAACATCACTTCAAGGACCTGCATACAAAAACCAACAACCGGGGAGAAATACTTCTAGCCAAGACTTGGTTGAAGTGAAAATAGGTGATTCTGAAAGACAAAAGTTGACTGGACCTGCATACAAAAACCATGGTCCATGGAGTAAAAAAGGTTAACATCTGACTAACTGAATGAGATCGTTTAGAGATTTATCTCTATCTAAAATCTGATTCAATTGACGATTACAAAACTAAAGAGGCTGTCTGAAAAGTAATTTTCGGGCAGCCTTTATTTTTGTTCCCCTACTAGTCTTGCAAACACAATTCTATTGATCTTCCAGCCTGAATGACTCATTTAATACTATTCTAAACTACATCTCCTTCTCCATAACATAATCCTCCATTAAATAACCGTACTCTAATTCAATATCTATTTCTTCAACAATTTCGAAGCCTAATTTTTGATAAAAAGTTAATGCTTTATTAAAACGATTAACATTTAACAAAAGAGAATTTGATTTGTTTTCTTTAGCAAATTGAGCTATCGAATCAATTAATAATTTACCGATTCCTTTTCCTTGAGTTTCAGGAAGAATATAAATTTTATGGATTTTTGTAGTATTTTCATTTTTATGATTATGTTCGAAAGAAGCAAAACCCAAACAAATATCATTTTCTTTTGCAAGAATAAATTCATGTCCATTTTCTATATTAGCCAGCAAAGCACTTTCTGAATAGAACGCATCGAGCATGTATTCTAATTGTGCTGAAGATAAAATTTCGCCATAGGTAAGCGGCCAGGTTTTATGCGCTATTTCGGTAATAGTTTTTAAGTCGGCTACAGTAGCTTTAACAATATGTATCATTGGTTATTCATTCGTAAAAACTCTGTTTTCCTGTTCGCTTACACGTATAAAAGTAGTTCTTTTAGTCAACTCTTTTAGTCGAGAGGCACCCACATAAGTACAGCTGCTTCGTAAACCTCCCAAAATATCTAAAACGGTATCCACCACATCTCCTTTAAAAGGAATTTTCACTACCTTTCCTTCACTCGCTCTATATTCGGCAACGCCACCTACATGTTTTTTCATGGCCGTGGCAGAACTCATGCCATAAAATTGTTTGTACTTTTTACCATTAATTTCCAATAGTTCTCCCCCACTTTCGGTATGTCCGGCAAGCATTCCGCCAAGCATAACAAAATCAGAACCGGCACCAAAGGCTTTTGCTATATCGCCCGGAGTCGTACAACCACCATCACTGATAATATGACCTCCCAATCCATGAGCTGCATCGGCACATTCTATAATTGCCGAAAGCTGCGGATAACCCACACCCGTTTTTATTCGGGTAGTACAAACCGAACCGGGACCAATGCCTACTTTTATAATATCAGCACCAGCCAAGAGCAATTCTTCTACCATTTCGCCAGTAACCACATTCCCGGCAATAATTACTTTGTCGGGAAATTGTTTTCGGGTTTGTTTCAAGAAGTTCACAAAATGCTCCGAATACCCATTGGCAACATCAATACAGATAAATTTCAATAATGGATTAGCGGTAATAATTTCGATTACCTTTTTGAAATCATTTTTTCCAGTTCCTGTACTAACGGCGATATAATCATAAAAATCAGGAGTCGCATCTTCAAGAAACACGTTCCATTCTGAAACCGAATAATGCTTATGAATGGCAGTGAATAATTTATGCTTGGCTAATTCCTTAGCCATTTCAAAAGTCCCCACAGTATCCATATTAGCAGCCATAATAGGAATTCCACTCCATTTGGTCGTGCTGTGCAAAAACTTAAATTCCCTATCTAAAGAAACCTCAGCTCTACTTTTTAACGTAGACCGTTTGGGTCTGATCATAACATCTTTAAAGCCTAATTTAAGATCGGTTTCTATTCGCATAATTATCACTTTTTAATCGGTTATTGGAAAATAACTTTTATTATTCTTAAAAGTAATGAATTTTACGCGAGAATTATGCAATTAAAAAAGAGACTTATCAACTATATATTAACCGTGAATGGTTTCGTTTTTTCCGTAATTAGAAATAATGGATTCTTCAAATTCCAACCATTCTCTCCAACGTTTTTCGACATCAATTCCTTCGCCATATTTTCGGGCATAGGTAATAAAAGTAGTGTAATGTCCCGCTTCACTTTCCATCAATTCTCTGTAAAAAACAGCCAATTCTTCGTCCTGAATGTTTTCTGAAAGTACTTTGAAACGTTCGCAACTTCTGGCTTCAATCATTGCCGAAAAAAGCAATCTTTCAACCAAACCTGAAACTCGGCTTCCGTTTCCGCTTCTTTTCATGTATTGGTACAATTCGTTTACATAATCGTCTTTACGCTCGCGACCTAACTTTAATCCGCGTTTGATGATTAGATTATGTACCTGTTCGAAATGATCGATTTCTTCTTTGGCCAAAGCCAATAAATCTTTAACCAAATCCTGGTGTTCTGAATTATTGGTGATAATCGTAATGGCGTTGGTAGCTGCTTTTTGCTCGCACCAGGCATGATCGGTCAAGATTTCTTCTATGTTTTTCTCTACAATATTCACCCATCTTGGGTCGGTTGGTAATTGTAATCGTAATACGCCCATGTTTTTAGTCTTAAAAGTTAAATAGAAAAGCAAAAGTCGAAAGTCAAAATTATACTTTCGACTTTCGACTTTAAAAAATTTGAATGTGTTATTTTTAGAAAACGAAAATAGCTCTTTCGCTCATCATTTCGTTTACTTCTTCAGCTACTTCTTCAATAACATCTTCGTTAGTATGATTTGTCAATACTTTATCAATCATAGCAACAATAGTTTCCATATCTTCTTCTACTAAACCACGAGTTGTGATTGCAGCAGTTCCCACACGGATACCAGAAGTAACAAATGGAGATTTGTCATCAAAAGGAACCATGTTTTTATTTACAGTGATTTCGGCTTTTACCAAAGCATTTTCAGCATCTTTTCCAGAAATCCCTTTGTTTCTTAAGTCAATTAACATCATGTGGTTATCAGTACCTCCAGAGATGATGTTGTATCCTCTTTTTACAAAAGCATCAGCCATTGCATTAGCATTCTTTTGCAATTGACGAGCGTAAGTAAAGAACTCATCTTGTAAAGCCTCACCAAAAGCAACCGCTTTAGCAGCGATAATATGCATTAAAGGCCCTCCTTGATTCCCAGGGAAAACAGCTAAGTCTAATAAAGCAGACATCATTCTGATTTCACCTTTTGGAGTAGTTAATCCCCATGGATTTGGGAAATCTTTCCCCATCAAAATCAAACCACCACGAGGTCCACGTAAAGTTTTGTGAGTTGTAGTAGTTACAATATGACAGTGAGGAATTGGGTCATTCAATAATCCTTTAGCAATTAATCCGGCTGGATGCGAAATATCAGCCATTAAAATAGCACCAACACTATCAGCGATTTCTCTAAAACGAGCAAAATCCATATCACGAGAATAAGCCGAAGCTCCAGCGATGATTAATTTTGGCTGCTCTTTAGTAGCAATTTCCTGAATTTTATCATAGTCTAAACGACCTGTTTCTTTGTCAACTCCGTAAAAAACAGGGTTGTAAACACGTCCTGAGAAGTTTACAGGAGAACCGTGAGTCAAGTGACCACCGTGAGATAAATCAAAACCTAAAATTTTGTCACCTGGTTTCAAACAAGCGTGAAACACAGACGCATTAGCCTGAGAACCTGAGTGAGGTTGAACATTAGCATACTCCGCTCCAAACAATTCTTTAGCTCTATCAATTGCAATTTGCTCAACAATATCTACTACTTCACAACCTCCGTAATATCTTTTACCTGGGTATCCTTCTGCATATTTATTTGTCAAAACTGAACCAGCAGCTTCGATCACCTCATCACTTACAAAGTTCTCAGAAGCAATAAGTTCTAATCCGTGTATTTGTCTGTCTTGTTCTTCAAGAATAAGTTCAAAAATTTGTTTGTCGCGTTGCATTTTTTAGATTTTAAATAATTTAGCGCAAAAATACAAAAAAACGTTTGTTAAACAGTTAGATTATGATATATTTGATATATAATTTTCAACAAAAAATTAACAAAATATGCCAATATCAGCCAACGATACCAAAAGAAAATCCTGGATAGAAGTTCCTAAAAACAGTGACTTTCCTATCCAGAACATTCCTTTTGGTGTTTTCCTAACTAAAGAAAATGTCGTAACGGTAGGAACCCGTATTGGAGATTCGGCTATAGATTTAGGCGCATTACAACAATTGGGCTATTTTTCAGGTATCGAATTGACTGACGATATGTTCATTCAGGACACTTTGAATGATTTTATTTCAGACGGAAAAAAAACCTGGCGATTAGTCCGCAATCGTATCGCAGATATTTTTGACGAAAATAATTCCACTTTGCGGGACAATCCGGAACACAAAAGCATCATTATATTTAAAATGGATGAAATCGAAATGCAATTACCTGTATTAATAGGTGATTACACTGATTTTTATTCGAGTAAAATTCATGCTTCGAATGTTGGAAAAATGATTCGCAACGAAGAAAACGCCTTATTACCTAACTGGCCTCAAATGCCTATTGGTTATCACGGAAGAAGTTCTACCATTGTGCCATCGGGAATTCCGGTACACCGCCCTTTTGGACAAAAACTGCCACAAGGTGAATCTACTCCGGTTTTTGGTTCTTCCCGCTCTATTGATTTCGAATTAGAAACTGCTTTCATCACTACCGATGCTAATATCATGGGTGAAATGATTCCTATTAGCGAAGCCGAAGATTATATCTTTGGAATGGTTTTATTAAACGACTGGACAGCACGTGATATTCAAAAATGGGAATACATGCCTTTAGGCCCTTTTTTATCCAAAAGTTTTGCCAGTTCAATTTCCCCATGGATTGTAACTATGGATGCTTTAGAACCTTTTAGAGTTTCCAGCCCTAAGCAAAATCCGAGTCCGCTTCCTTATTTACAACAAAAAGGGAAACATTCTTTTGACATCAATCTTGAAGTTGCCATACAGCCTGAAAACACTGAACCAACCATTGTATCTAAATCTAATTTTAAATACATGTACTGGACGATGAACCAACAATTAACACACCACACCTCTAATGGTTGCCGAATAAATTCAGGTGATATGATGGGATCAGGAGCTATTTCAGGCCCAAGTGAAGACAGTTATGGATCTATGCTGGAACTAACCTGGGGAGGAGAAAAGCCGCTTAAATTAAATGATGGCAGCGAACGAAAATTTATTAATGACAACGACACTGTTATCATCAAAGGTTTTTGCGAAAACAGTCAGGTCCGAATTGGTTTTGGAGAAGTTTCCAGTAAATTACTTCCTCCATTCGTTAGAAAATAATTTTAAATATATAAAACAAAAAGTCCCGTTTGTTAATTCAGACGGGACTTTTTTATTGGGACAAAGTAAAAAGATTACTTGTTTCCTTTTTCGAAATCAGCAACAAACTGAGCTAATCCGATATCTGTTAATGGGTGTTTCAATAAACCGTAGATTGAAGAAAGTGGTCCAGTCATAACATCAGCACCAATTTTAGCACAGTTAACAACGTGCATTGTGTGACGTACAGAAGCTGCTAAAATTTGAGTCTCATAACCATAGTTATCATAGATATCTCTAATTTCCTGAATCAAGTTTAATCCGTCAGTTGAAACATCATCTAATCTTCCTAAGAATGGAGAAACATAAGTAGCTCCAGCTTTAGCAGCCAATAAAGCCTGACCAGCAGAGAATACTAAAGTTACGTTTGTTTTAATTCCTTTGTCAGAAAAATATTTAGCTGCCTGAACACCTTCTTTAGTCATAGGCAATTTTACAACGATTTGTTCGTGTAATTCAGCTAATTCCTCACCTTCTCTTACCATTCCTTCAAAATCCAAAGCATTTACTTCAGCACTTACATCTCCGTCAACTAAGTTGCAGATGTCAACGTAGTGTTTCAAGATATTGTCTTTTCCGGTGATTCCTTCTTTAGCCATCAAAGATGGGTTTGTAGTTACACCATCCAAAACACCTAAAGATTGTGCTTCTTTAATTTGAGCCAAATTAGCCGTGTCAATAAAAAATTTCATAATTTATATATTTAATTGTTTTTAGATTATTCTTAAAAGTGTTTTTTTAACACTTGTTTTTTCTTCAACGTTTGCAAATTTACAACTTATAATGATTCATCAGCATTTTTTCATAAATTTTATCTGGTAATATGCGTTTTAACACAATTGAGAACTTTTGCATGAACGCACCTACCTTATAATGGATTTTAGGATTCTCTGTTTGTATAATACTAAAAACCGCTACTGCCATATCATTTGGATTGCTTCCACTATCCACATGTTCGTCTATCATTTTCAAAGTATTCCCATAAGGAACTTCATAAGCTGAACCTTTTACTAAAGGTGCATGAAAACGCCCCGAAGCAATATTAGTAGCAAAATCACCAGGAGCCACATTAGTAATATTGATTCCAAAAGATTTTACTTCCATATTCAAAGCTTCCGTTATCAACTCTAAAGCGCCTTTGGATGCCGAATAAACACTTCTGTAAGGTAAACCCATATAGCCGGCAATTGAAGTAACATTAATAATCAACCCTGATTTTTGTTGACGCATTTGTGGCAATACTGCCTTCATCACTTCGATAGGACCAAAAAAATTGGTTTCGAAATTATTTTTGATTTCAGAAGTTGGAATTTCTTCCAAAGGTCCAGTAATCCCTACTCCTGCATTGTTAATCACCACATCTAATCTTCCAGTTGTAGCAATTATTTTAGCAACAGTAGCCTGAATGCTTTCCACATTTCTAACATCTAAAGCCACTAAAGGAAAAACAGAATTCAAAACCTTTTCCGGATTTCTGCTGGTTCCATAAACAATAAAGCCTTTATGATGTAAAAATTCCCCAATAGATTTTCCTATTCCTGAAGAACCTCCAGTAATCAATACTACTTTGCTCATTGTTTAATTGTTTTTTTGTTAGACTGGGCCAAAAATAAAAAAATCCTCCCGAAGGAAGACTACTTTTGGTAAATTTTAGAAAAGAATCTGGTATGCCTCAGCAAACAGATTAAATAAAAAAAGGCAAGCGACCTACATCGCACCGCTCAACCGCGTACCCTTGCTATGTTCCCATCCTGGGGGAGTCTGCAGGAGCTGGTCGTGTAGGACTTGCCGGTGCAAATATACAATCTTTTTATATTTTTGCAAGCCCTTTTGTGTGCTTAAAATAACATTGTATATTAGGGCTTTTAAAAATCAGAACATGAAAAAACATAACTTACTATCTTTCATTTTATTAGGAACACTGCTTTCTAATTGTGGAGATACAAAAAATAGAGAAAATAGTATATTTAATTTTGATTCTTCCAAAATTTCGGCACAATATCATCCTCAGGAGACTGTTGATTTAAACATTTTGAATCCAAAATCAAAAGCAGTTGACAGTATTGTGTACTATGTTAACGATGTTAAAATTAAAACAGTAAAAGGTCTTGAAAAACTCGCTTTTGAATTAAAAGATCAAAAATTAGGCTATCAAAACATTAAAGCCTTAGTTTATTTTGAAGGTGAAAATGCCGAAACTACTGCTAGAATTGAAGTGGTTTCAAATGTAACTCCTAAATTATTAAAATACAAAATTGTAAATACCTACCCCCACGATGTAGCCTCTTTTACCGAAGGATTAGAATTTTACAAAGACACTTTGTATGAAAGTACAGGACAAAAAGGCAATTCGTATTTCAGAAAATACGATTACAAAACAGGAAAGGTCTACAAACAAATAACTCTTGACGAAAAATACTTTGGTGAAGGAATCACTTTTATCAACGGAAAATTATTTCAATTGAGCTGGCAGGAAAAAACAGGTTTTATCTACAATGCCAATACCTTAAAACTGGAAAAAACTTTTGCCTACACTAAAGACATCGAAGGCTGGGGAATGACCAATGACGGGAAATACATCTACCAATCGGACGGGACAGAGAAAATCTGGAAAATGGATCCTGAAACTCAAAAAATGATTGATTACATCAATGTTTACTCAGGAAGTTCTAAAATTAAGGCGGTAAACGAATTAGAACTTATTGATGGGAAATTCTATGCTAATATTTGGCAAAAAGATGCAATAGCTATTATAAATCCAGCAAACGGCGCAGTCGAAGCAATTTTGGATTTATCTAAATTACGCAAACAACTTAAAAGCGCAACTGCTGAAGTTTTAAACGGAATTGCCTACAACCCAAAAACTAAAACCATTTTTGTTACCGGTAAAAACTGGGATAAAATGTTTGAAATAACCATTTCTGAATAAGCTCCCACTATAATAGATAAAAAAAACGAGGAACATTGTCCTCGTTTTTTTTATCTAAAAATTAAAGTAATTATTTCAAATTAAAACTTGATTTAGAAACCAATTCTCCTTTATCAAAAACATTTATAAAATAAGTTCCTGCTACAAAATCTTTCCCTGGTAAGTTTTCTGAAACCTGAACCGTTTTATTTTCATATTTTACAGTACTTGTAAAGCTATAAGTTAAATCTTTACCATCAAAACTGATGTTTTTCTTCTCACCTAAAACATTGTTTTTACTATCGATTACCTGTACATAATAGGTTTTATCTCCTGATTGTGCAATTTCGTTACCAGCAATAGTAAAACTAATTTTCAGCATATTAGTTCTTCTGGCTTTTTCAGTTTCGATTTCTTTACCGGAACTTCTCACTTTATAAGCTGAACTTTGAATGTTCAAAACCGTTAATTTAGATCCTTTTTCAACAACCTTAGCTAATTCACTGTTTTGTCCTACTAATGCTTCATTGAATTTTTTAGATTCTGTCAAAACTACTGCAGTACTATCGCGCTGCGAAGTTAGTACCGTATTTTGTTTTTTCAAACCTTCATTTTCAGCCATCATGGCTTTCATTTTGTTTTGTAAAAAATTAAGCTGTGTTTTAAAAGCCGAAACATCACCTTTTGATTTTTTTACTTCAGCCATTAAGCTTACTACCTTATCTCTCTCCTGAATCAACTCGTCAGACATAGAAGTATTTTCGGCAATGGCTGCGTCATAAGTAGTTTTTAATTGTTCCAAGTCTTTTAATACAGATTCTTTTTCAGTTTCAGTTGTTTTTAAAACAGTTTGAACTTTATCTGTATCCGAAGATAATTTGAAAATATAAACTAAACTTCCCACTAATAAAACTGCCAATACAGCAATTACTGCTTTTAGACTTGAGCTACTTTGTTTGTTTTCCATTTTTTTAACGTTTTTTCGATTTTTATAATATCAAATTTAACAATATATATTTAACATATAACGTTGCTAAGGAAATTATATTATTTTTGAGGAAAAATTTTCTTTTGTATGGATAAATTTCTACCATTTACAATAAATGATCTAGCTAAGGTAACTAACCATAGAAGTGGAGAAATAAAATTTGGAGAAAAGATGCTTACGGTTCCTCATGGAGCCAACCCCATTTCCTATATTAAAAATACGGATGCCAAATATGTACTATTAGGAATTCCTGAAGACATTGGAATCAGAGCTAATTTTGGAAGACCCGGAGCGGCTTCGGCCTGGAATGAAGCCATTAAAAGCATTGCTAATATTCAGCATAATCGTTTTTGCAAAGGAAACCAAATCATTGTTTTAGGACAAATCAATGTTTTGGAAGAAATGAAAGAAGTCGAAAACTTAGATTTCAACAATATTGACGACCGCGTTAAACTGAGTCAATTAGTCCAAAAAATTGATAAAGATGTTTCGCATATTATTTTCAGCATTGTTAAATTAGGGAAAATTCCAATTATCATTGGCGGCGGACACAACAATGCCTACGGAAATATCAAAGGTACAGCTCTTGCCAAAGGAAAACCCATCAATGCCATTAACTTTGATGCTCATTCTGATTTTAGAATTCTAGAAGGACGCCATAGTGGCAATGGTTTTTCGTATGCTTACGAAGAAGGCTTTTTAAAAAAATATTTCGTCTTTGGACTACACGAAAACTACACCTCAAAAAGTGTTTTAGATATTATAAAAAAAACTGAAGACCGGGTTCGTTTTAACACCTACGACAGCATCAATATTCGAAAAGAAAAGAATTTCGGTCAGGAAATGATTTATGCTCTGGAGTTTATTAAATCAGAAACATTTGGGATTGAAGTAGATTTAGACGCTATTCCTAATATTGCCAGCAGTGCCATGACTTTAAGCGGTTTTTCGGTAGAAGAATTACGCCAGTTTGTTTCCTTTTTTGCAAAAAACAAAAATGCCGGCTATTTACACATTTGCGAAGGCGCACCCGATTTGGACGTTGATAAAAACAATCATCTGATAGGAAAACTCATTGGTTACCTCGTTACCGATTTTATAAAATCAAACTCAAATAAAAATATTTAAGAACTAAGTTCCTTATTTATATTTACTGAATACAAGCAATAAATCAGCATCAAGAATAATAATACTATCTTTGCACCGCTTATCGCTGTAACTGTTACAGGATAATTAATACCAAACTTATGTTATTCGAAGATTTATCACTTTCAAAAAGTATCCAAAAAGCCGTATTTGAACAAGGCTATACTAATCCCACTCCTATTCAGGAACAAGCCATTCCGCTAGTATTAGCAGGAAATGATTTAATAGGTTGTGCACAAACCGGAACAGGAAAAACGGCGGCTTTTGCCATTCCAATCATCCATCAATTACACCGAATTGTGGGTTCTTCAAAAAAACCAAAACAAATTCGTGCCTTAGTAGTTACACCTACAAGAGAATTGGCAGTACAAATAGGTCAAAGTTTTGACACTTATGCTAAATATACCAACCTTACCCAATTGACCATTTTTGGTGGTGTTTCACAAAATCCACAAGTAGATACACTGAAACAAGGTGTCGATATTTTGATCGCTACTCCGGGAAGATTATTGGATTTGCACAAACAGGGATTCGTTAACTTAGACCACTTACATACGTTAGTTTTAGACGAAGCCGATCAAATGCTCGATATGGGATTTGTGAACGATGTCAAGAAAATTGTAAAACTGACTCCTAAAAACAGACAAACTTTATTCTTCTCGGCTACTATGCCAATCGCCATCAGAGAATTAGCCGAAATGTTTTTGACCGATCCTGAAACCGTAACTGTTTCTCCTGTTTCTTCTACTGCTGAAAATGTAGAACAACGCATTTATTTTGTAGAAAAAGGCGAAAAAAGAAATCTTTTATACAGTTTGCTCCAAAACGAAAATCTTAGCGATGTATTGGTTTTTTCAAGAACAAAGCACGGAGCCGATAACGTGGTGAAAGCTTTGCGCAAAAAAAATATTGCTGCCGAAGCCATTCACGGAGACAAATCACAAAATGCCAGACAACGCGTTCTGGATGCTTTTAAAAATAAAGAAGTTGGCGTACTGGTTGCTACCGATATTGCTGCCCGCGGAATTGATATTGACCAATTGCCTTATGTTATCAATTTTGATTTACCTAATATCCCTGAAACTTATGTACACCGTATAGGAAGAACAGGACGTGCCGGAAATGGTGGAATTGCAATCTCTTTTTGCAGCAAAGACGAACACGGCTACTGGAAAGACATTCAAAAATTAATCAAGGTAGATGTAAAAACTATTAGTGATCATCCTTATCCCTGGCATGCTGGAAGCTCGGACGCAAAAGAAGAAAAACCCAAAAATTCAAACAGAAGTGGCGCTGCTCACAAATCGAGAAAGTCTAGTGCTTCTAAACAAAATAAAAAACGCTGGTATTAATTTCAGTAACTTTCACAACCGTAAATTAGTAAAACTATTTTACGGTTTTTTTTATATTTCTGATGTTTCTTTTAAAACCACAGCATTGATAATTTTGTACAGCTGTTTAGAATCAAAAGGTTTACTGATAATATCATCAAATCCCGCCGAAATAGCTTCTTCCGTTACTTCTTCCTTATCAAAGGCAGTTAAAGCAATAATAGGTGTTGTTATTCCTTTTTCACGAATTAGCTTAGTAGTTTCAAAACCATTCATTTCCGGCATATTAATATCCATCAGGACCGCGTCAAAATATTCCTTGTCAATCAATTCTAAAGCTTCTTTTCCGGAAGCGGTAGTTGTACATTTGTAATTGAATTTTTCAATTGTTTTTCTGGTAACAATAAGATTAATTACATTATCATCGACAATTAAAATTTTGAAAATAGGACTCGACGATAAATCAACATTAATATTATTGATTATGGCATTCGTTTTAGCCATATCGCTTTCAAAACCTATTGTAAAATTAAAAGTAGTTCCTATACCTAATTCACTTTTTAAATAAATGGTACTGTCAAATAATTGCAAAAGCTGCTTTACTATAGACAAACCCAAACCTGTACCCTGATAATCAATCTCTTTTCTGCCAACTTGTACAAATTTATCAAATATTTTATCCTGATTTTCCGGAGCAATCCCTACTCCATTATCTTCAATTTTGAATTCTATAAAATGAATTTGATCTTTAACATCGACTAAATGTGCTGAGATTGTAACCACTCCGTCCTGAGTAAATTTCAAAGCATTACTCATCAAATTAATAATAATTTGAGAAAATCGTAATTTATCTCCTATTAAGTATTCCGGTATTTTATTATCTATTACAACGTCAATAGAATTATTGTGTTTTTTAGCTAAAAATGATAATGAGTTTTTGATGAATTCAATTTCATCACTGATATTAAACGTCCTTTTTTCAAGCACAATTCTGTTTTCTTCAATTTTATTTATTTGCAAAACATCATTTACTAAAGCTAATAAATATTTTGCCGAAAACTTCAGCGATTTTAAATGGGGACTTTCAGATAATTCCCGATGTTCATCTTCCAACATATTAGTAATTCCGATTACACCATACAGCGGAGTACGTAATTCGTGCGTAATAGTAGATACAAACTGAGATTTTAACTTAGAACCTTCTTCAGCTTTTTCTTTGGCAAGTTGTAATTCTTTATTTTTATTAATTAATTCGATATTCTTTTCTTTCTTAAGATTATAATTTCGATACAAAGAATAAATCAAAAGTAATAAGATTACCAAACTAATAATCAACAAAATAGAAATCATTTTTGTTTTTTCTAAAACCTGAGCCTGAAGATTATTTTCAAATTCAATTTCGCTTATTTTTCTTTTATAAGCATCGATTTCAGAATTAACGATAGCAATATCAGCTGTTAATAATGGAACTGTATTTTGTTTTTCGCCATTACCTTTTTGATTCGAAATTAAATTCTCAGCTGTCGTTTTTGGCAATAACAAATTTTCGTTTTTAGCTCCGTTACCGTTTCCAACAGTATTTTGACTAAAAAGCGATAAGGATAATAATAAAAAAACAATCCGTATCAAATACATGGTTATTATATTAGCTTCAAATATAAAACAATCAATTGATTATGTATTCAATTGTAAGTTATATTTTAACAAAAAAAAAAATAGATTTTAATAAAACTATCAATCGCTTTTTTTATTCGGCTAACACAATAATTTCTTCATTTTGTTGTTCCCATTTTCCAACTACTGATGTAGCCAAAGCATTCCCTAAAACATTAGTAGCACTACGAAACATATCGCAAAAATGATCAATTGGTAAAATTAGTGCAATTCCCTCAACCGGAATGTCAAACATTCCGCAAGTGGCAGCCACAACTACTAAACTTGCTCTTGGCACACCTGCAATACCTTTACTGGTAAGCATCAAAACTAAAAGCATAGTCATTTGAACACCCAAATCTAAATGAATTCCATAAGCCTGAGCTATAAAAATACTAGCAAAAGTCATATACATCATACTGCCATCCAAATTAAAAGAATAACCTAAAGGCAACATAAACGAAACAATCCTGTCTTTAACCCCAAAACGTTCCAGTTCTTCTGTAAGCTTAGGAAAAACAGCTTCACTACTTGTGGTTCCAAAAGCAATAATTAAAGGGCCAATAATTCTTTTAAGCAAAATGGTCATTCGACCTTTAAGAAAAATATAACCTACTAATATCAATACAATCCAAATTGAAGAAATTCCAATTAAAAAAGAACCGAAAAATTTAAAATAGGTTATCGCCAATTCCTGAAAATCCCTCACAGCAAATACAGCAGCAATAGCGCCAAAAACACCTATAGGAGCAAATTTCATGACGTAATTAACCATTTTTAATACAATATGAGAAGTTTTATCTAAAGCACTAACGACAGGTTTTACGTAATCTCCCAAAGATGCAGCGGCTAAACCAAAGAAAATAGAGAAAATAACAATTTGCAAAATTTCATTAGTAGCCATTGCTTCAAAAATACTTTTAGGGACAATATGTTCTATAAAATTTTCGAAAGATATATTTTGTGTTTTGGCCGTTACCTCTGAAACAGAAGCCAAATCAACGTTTGACAAATTAAGTCCTACTCCGGGTTGAAGCAAGTTTACAAAAAACATCCCTAATAACAATGACAGGAATGAGGCCGTAAAAAACCATGCTAATGATTTTCCTCCAATTCTCCCTACCGTTTTAATATCTCCTAATTTAGCAATTCCAACAACCAAAGTGGTAAACACTAAAGGAGAGATAATCATTTGGACTAACCGAATAAAAACGGTAGCCAACATTTTTATTTTACTACTAAACGATTGAGCTGCTTCTACCGCAAGTGAATTATGAATAATAACACCTAAAACGGCACCAAGAAACATTGCAATTAAAATCTGGAAAGTAAGATTTCCTAAAAGTGATGGTTTTGAGGTATTCTTTTGCGTCATTTTATCTAGCTTTAAAGTTAAAATCCGGACAAAATGTACAAAAAAAAGGTGAGTATAATAAAAATTAATACCTCACCTTTTTATATTTATTATATTACTAAAAAACAATATGATTATTTCAAAAATATCGTTTATTAATAGGTTTTATTTATCAAATAAAAATCTGCCAATACAATTGCTGCCATAGCTTCAACAATAGGCACAGCACGAGGAACTACACAAGGATCATGACGACCTTTACCTGTCATCTCGGTGATATTCCCTTTATTGTCTAATGAATCTTGTTTTTGCATAATAGTAGCCACCGGCTTGAAAGCTACACGGAAATAAATATCCATTCCGTTGCTTATTCCTCCCTGAATTCCTCCTGAAAGATTGGTTTTGGTAGTTCCATCAGCATTGTATAAATCATTATGCTGGCTACCTTTCATTTTCGAACCTTCAAAACCGCTTCCAAATTCAAATCCTTTTACCGCATTAATAGAAAGCATGGCTTTTCCTAATTCGGCATGCAATTTATCAAAAACAGGCTCCCCAAGTCCAATAGGCACATTTTGAATCACACAAGTAACCACACCACCTACAGTATCTCCTTCTTTACGAATTTGCTTGATGTAATCTTCCATTGTTGCAGCCATGGCTTCGTCAGGACAACGTACCGGATTGCTTTCTATTTTAGAAAAATCCAATTCCTCATAGGATTTATCCAAAGAAAGAGGTCCTACAGCCGAAACATAAGCATTTATCTTGATTTCAGACAACATTTGTTTTGCTATAGCTCCCGCTACTACTCTACTAGCTGTTTCACGAGCCGAACTTCTTCCTCCTCCACGATAATCTCTAAAACCGTATTTTTGATCATACACATAATCGGCATGACTAGGTCGGTAATTGTCTTTTATATGAGAATAATCGTCTGATTTTTGATTGGTATTTGGAATAATAAAACCAATAGGCGTACCAGTTGTTTTACCTTCAAAAATTCCGGATAAAAACTGAACATCATCCGGTTCTTTTCTTTGTGTAACAATAGCTGATTGTCCTGGTTTTCTTCTTGACATTTCCAGTTGAATAGCATCAAAATCTAATGCAATTCCTGATGGGCAACCATCAATGATTCCTCCTAAAGCTTCTCCGTGTGATTCTCCAAAAGTTGTTATTCTAAATAGTGTTCCGTAGCTATTTCCTGCCATTATAATTAATTTTGAACAAAAATACTATTTTAGTTTTAGCTTTAAAAATTAATGATTTAAAGATTTCAATCTTAGTCATAAAATTGCTTCTTTATTTACAAACAACAACCTATTTGTTAACCTTAACTTTAAGATAAATTCACGTTTAGAGCGTTAATTTGCATAACAACAAATGAATAAATCAATTGAAAAAAAGAAAAGTTGAAGTAGTTGTAATTTCCGATGTTCATCTGGGAACTTACGGAAGTCATGCCAAAGAATTATACAATTATCTGTCGTCTATAAAGCCTGAAATTTTAGTACTCAATGGCGATATTATTGACATTTGGCAATTTAGAAAATCCTATTTCCCTAAATCACATTTAAAAGTAATCCAAAAAATCATCAGCTTTGCTTCTAAAGGAACTAAAGTCTATTACATTACCGGAAATCATGACGAAATGCTCCGAAAATTTACCGAAATGAATATGGGGAATTTTATCTTAGCCGATAAAGTGGTTTTAGAAATGAACGATAAGAAAGCCTGGATTTTCCACGGTGATGTTTTTGATGCTTCGGTGAATCATGCCAAATGGATTGCCAAACTTGGCGGTTTGGGTTATGATTATTTAATTCTAATTAACCGCTTTTTTAATTGGTGTTTAAACAAAATGGGGAAAGAACCTTATTCTTTTTCTAAAAAAATAAAGGCGAGTGTAAAAAAAGCAGTCAAACACATTTCGGATTTTGAAGAAACTGCAACTGAATTAGCAATCGAAAATAAATACGATTATGTTATATGTGGTCATATTCACGAACCAAAAATTCTCAAAAAAGAGAACAAAAACGGTTCAACTATGTACTTGAACTCGGGAGATTGGGTAGAAAATCTTACATCTTTAGAATACAACAGAAAAAAGTGGAAATTATATCGATACCAGGAGTCAAAATATAATGAAACTATAAATCTTGCCGAGAAAGAAGAACTTACTGGAGAACAACTAATTGCATCAATAATCCTTTCAAAATAAAACTTCATAATCCTTTTTTTGCTAAAAAAAGATGGGAATTCTATAAAATTTTATAATTATATAATAAACTTAGCGTTTGATAATAATTGTAAATTTGTAATAAAATAAAACAAAACTTTATTTATGAAAAAAATTATTTTATCAGCTTTTATGCTAATGGGATTAGCATTTAGCACACAAGCACAGGAAATTTCAAAAAATGCTTTAGGTTTGCGTTTGGGTGACAATGATGGTTTTGGTGGTGAGATTTCATACCAAAGAGGATTGTCTGACAACAACCGTTTAGAATTAGATTTGGGATGGAGAAACAGCAACAATGTTGATGCTTTCAAATTAACTGGTATCTACCAATGGGTTTGGAACATTGACGGAGGTTTCAACTGGTACGCTGGTGTTGGTGGAGGTTTAGGTAGCTGGAGCATAGACAATAATGCTATTGACGATAGCGGAACTTTTGCTTTTGTAGCTGGTAACCTTGGTATTGAATATGGTTTTGACGAAGTGCCAATTCAACTTTCTTTAGACATCAGACCTGAGTTGTATTTCAATTCTGATGATTTTAGAAATGATAACTTTGGTCCGGACATCGCTTTAGGTATCAGATATCAATTCTAATCTAAAAAAGAATTACATATTAAAAATGCCACTTGCTAGTGGCATTTTCTATTTTATAACAATTTGCTTTTTCGAATTGATTTTCACTACAGTATAAGGATAAGTAATTTGTTGAATCAACATTGCTCCCGGTTCAGGCTTTGTTTCTTTTAGAGTGATAACAATTTCGGTTTCAGTTTCAGTAACATTATCAACTGTTATCGAATAGCCGCCAGTATTTTTTTCGCCCATATTCAATACAACAAAATTAGATTGCTGAACATCATCAGTATTAATTTTTCCTTTCAGTTTTTCGTCGTTTAACAACATTTTAATTTCATTGGATTCTGATAGAATTTCATAAAAATTAATATTTGCTCCTCCGTCGTTTTGCTGTAATAAAACTTCGTACAAAGGTTTATTCACATTAGTTTTTTGTGTGGTACTACAGGAAAACATCACTAAAAGCATTGCTACCGAAACTAACGTTTTTTTCATTTTTATAGAAATATCAATTAGCGATTTAATCATCATGGGGTTTCGTCGAATGTTTGGCTTTTTTAGTGTATTTTTTAATTGCTTTTTCATAAATATCAATATAAATAGGCAAAATATGTTTGATGTCAAACTTCTTAGCTACCGTTAAGGCATTCTCTTTGAATTGGGCTAAAACGGTATCGTCTTTTAATATTTTCAAGGCATTTTCGGCCATTTCGTCAATATTACCTACAGTACTTAAATAACCGGAAACTCCCTCAAAATTCACCTCAGGCAAACCTCCTGAATTACTTGAAATAACTGGAACTCCCCAAGCCATTGCTTCCAGAGCTGCTAATCCAAAACTCTCTGTTTCTGACGGTAATAAAAACAAATCCGAATTGCTTAAAATTTTATCAATTTCGTTACTGTTACCAAAAAAGATTACCTTCTCTAATATCCCTAATTCCTGACACAATAATTCCGCCTTTTCTTTTTCCGGTCCATCACCTACCATCAATAATTTGGCTGGAATTTCTTTTTGTATTTTGTAAAAAATTCGAATAATATCCGGAATGCGTTTTACTTTTCTAAAATTAGAAATATGTGTAATAATACGCTCTTCGGGTTTAGCAATAAGCGTTCGCTGGCAAGGAATATTATAATCTTTTACGTTTTTGTCTAACTCAATAAAGTTAGGTATAACATGAATATCTCTCTTGATATTAAACAATTTATAGGTATCTTCTTTTAAACTTTGAGAAACAGAAGTTACCACATCTGATTTATTGATGCTAAAACTCACCGCAGGTTTATAATGCGGATGATTCCCCACCAAAGTAATATCTGTTCCATGAAGTGTTGTAATCATTGGGATTTCAATTCCTTCATTTTTAAGCATTTGCTTAGCCATATAACCTGCATAAGCGTGAGGAATAGCATAGTGTACATGCAACAACTCTATTTTATAAAGTTTGACCATATCGACCAGTTTACTCGATAAGGCTAATTCATAAGGTTGATAATGAAATAAAGGATACTCGGGAACGTTTACTTCGTGATAATGCACATTAGGATTCAACAAAGCCAGACGTACTGGCTGACTGTAGGTTATAAAATGAACTTCATGTCCTAAACGAGCTAATTCTAAACCTAATTCGGTAGCTACAACACCACTTCCTCCAAAGGTTGGATAACAAACTATTGCTATTTTCATGTATAAATTTTAGTACTACGAATGTACTGAAAAAGCAATAAAAAAGAGTTAAATTAAGTTAAAACTAAGTGTTTGAAACAAAATCATCAGCATAAAAAAAGGAGAACAAAATTCTCCTTTTCTATTTTATTAAAAAAATCTACTGTGCCAGCTATCGGCTGCGGGAACTTCCCAGGATTCATTGTATTCCTGAATATTGTTAATCAGATTATTAAAAACAATTGTGTTTTCGGTAACCGCTTTATCCTTTACCATTTTTTTGAAATCAATCAATGGCTTATGAGCAATATGTTCTCCTAATTTAAAAGTTACATTCATTTTATCCAACAAATCAACTCCATATTTTTGTTCCAAACTTTGAATAAAAACCACCGAAGCATCAATAGAACAACCTGTAGCAGCTTGCACCTCCTGATTAACAGCAATAATAATAAATCGATTGTATTTTAATTGATAAGAAGCTTCTAAACTAGTTCCGTGTGCAGCCCAACCGTTAAGAAACAATTCTAAATCTTTTTCAATTTCAGAAAATTCGGCATCCGAAAATTTTCTATTTGATTGATAAATCCAAATTCTGGATTCTTCCGGTAAATTTTCAAATGGTACGTACATGATATATTAAGTTATTTTATTTTTATTAAATTCAAAATGAGGAAACCATACCAAATCCAAGTTGTTTTCCATCATAATAGGGAACAAATACTGATTTTCTATTTTTATGCTTTTTTGACGACAGCAGTTTATTTACTGCTGGATGCAACCAGTAAGCTGCTTTTGCACTCAAAATTCCTATACCTGCTCCTGCAATAACATCAGTAAGCCAATGCCTGTCATTATACATTCTAAAAGCTCCTGTTCCTGCCGCAACAGCATATCCTGCCACACCATACCAAGGCGAAACCTCTTTGTATTCCTGATACATTAATTCAGCCCCCATAAAGGCTATTGCAGTATGCCCTGAAGGAAACGAATCGAAACTGGAACCATCCGGTCTTTCAACATTAGTTGTCGTTTTAAGCGTTCCTACAGTTATTCCCATAATTAAAGTAGCAGTTGCAAGAATAATCGTTTTATCTCTAAGATTATTCTTCCCTTTTACACCAAAAGCTTCTAAAGCATATAATGAAGCTGCGGGTGCATAAAGAGTAAAATCATCTATAGTAAACTTTTTGTCGAAATTTTCATTAACCTCTTCCTTAATTTCAGAATTAACCGATTTTAAAAAATCACTTCCAAGCCCAACTACTCCATAACCAATTAAAACAGTGGGAATAATTAATTGCTTTTTATTAAAATGCAATTGCTCTTTGGTTTTTATCTCTAAAGTATCTGTTTTCTTTTCATCATAATTAGTCTGAGCTTGCAAAACAAAACTCATACATAGCATTATAAAAAAAACAGATTTTTTTAAAATCATATTTTTAGATAGTTAAAAAGTAACTACAAATCCTGTGCATTAGCAATTAGCTCAGCAATATCCATTACTTTCACATCTGCTTCTTTCTCTTTGTGTTTGATACCATCAGTCATCATGGTATTGCAAAACGGGCATCCGGTAGCAATTATTTCCGATTGAGTCTCTAAAGCATCTTCGGTTCTTTCGACATTGATTTCTTTATTTCCTTTTTCGGCATCTTTAAACATCTGCGCTCCACCGGCTCCACAACACAATCCATTAGCTTTAGAACGCTTCATTTCGACCAACTCTACGTCTAATTTTTCAATTAGATCACGAGGTGCTTCGTAAACTTTATTAGCTCTTCCCAAATAACAAGGATCATGAAAAGTGATTTTTTTGCCTTTAAACTGACCTCCTTCAATAGTCAATCTACCGTCATTTAACAAGGATTTTAAAAATTCAGTATGATGAATCACTTCATAATGACCTCCTAATTCAGGATATTCATTTTTTAATGTATTGAAACAATGCGGACAAGCAGTAACAATTTTCTTCGCTTCATAAGCATTCAGCACTTCGATGTTCATCATGGCCTGCATCTGAAACAAAAATTCATTTCCGGCTCTTTTTGCAGGATCTCCAGTACAACTTTCTTCAGTACCCAGCACTGCAAATGGAACATTGGCACGATTTAAAATACGCACAAATGCTTTTGTTATTTTTTTGGCTCTATCGTCAAAACTCCCTGCACAACCTACCCAAAATAACACTTCCGGTTGCTTTCCTTGGGCCAGCATTTCTGCCATTGTAGGTACTATCAAATTTTCTGACATAACACTAAGTTATTTTGTTTATTGTTTAGGGTTTATGGTTTGTTACTGTTTTATAATTTTATAAATATTTGTTTTTAATCATACCAAAAACTATTAACTATTTTAGTCATTTTTCCAATTCAATCGGTCTTGCTGATTGTATGGCCAAGGCGCACCATTGTTTTCCACATTAGTCATCATGGCGTTTAATGTTGCTGGTGCAGCACTTTGCTCCATTACCAGATAGCGACGCATATCCATAATAATTGACAACGGACTTATGCTTACAGGACATTCCTCCACACAAGCATTACAAGAAGTACAAGCCCACAATTCTTCGGGAGTGATATAATCATTCAACAATGACTTATTATCCGGTACAAAAACACCTTTATTGGCATCGATATTTTTACCTACTTCCTCCATTCTATCACGGGTATCCATCATAATTTTACGAGGAGATAATTTCTTACCCGTTATATTAGCCGGACAAACCGATGAACATCTTCCACATTCGGTACAAGTATAAGCATTAAGCAATTGTACCCAATTTAAATCCTGAACATCGCTGGCTCCAAATTTAGCAGGAACTTCGCCTTCTTGAGCTGCCGGTGCCGCAAATGGATCAGCATTAGGATACATCATCATTTTAACTTCTTTAGTAACCGAAGCCAAATTATCAAACTCTCCTAACGGATTTAAATTGGCAAAATAAGTATTTGGGAAAGCTAAAACGATGTGCAAATGTTTAGAATAGTATAAATAGTTTAAAAATGCCATCACCATTAATAGATGTCCCCACCATCCTACTCGTTCTAAAATATGTAACGTACTTTCATTCATTCCGCCAAACATGGCAGGTCCTAAATGCTGTGAAACTGCAAAATTAAATGAACCAGTTCCTTCAAAATGAGATTTCCCTAATAAGTATAAAACTTCATCGGTTCCATTCATCGTAAAAATACAAATCACCAGAATTAATTCCATGATAAGAATCAAATTGGCATCCTTTTTAGGCCACCCCAATAATTCCGCTTTATTTAATCGTGGTAATTTTAAAAGATTTCTTCTCGATAAAAACGCCACCGTCGCAATTAATGCTAATAAAGAAAGTATTTCTATAAAACTTATTAAAAAAGTATAAAAACCTCCTAAACCGGTCTTAAAGAAACGATGTGAACCCGATAAACCATCTATAAATATTTCTAACAACTCAATTTGAGTAATTACAAAAGCAGCATATAACATAAAATGCAACAGTGCCGGAATAGGTCTGGTAAACATTTTTTTCTGCCCCAAGGCAATTAACGCCATGTTTTTCCATCGTTGTTTTGAATTGTCTTTTCTATTCACATCAATACCCAGATTAATGTTGCGGTAGATTTTTTTTATATTAGAAATGAAATATCCAAAACCAACAATTAAAACGATAGCAAATAATATATTATCTAAATAACTCATGTCTTGTTAGTTTTTAACCTTCGAAATGGTATCATTAGGTGCTTTATAGGGCTTGTTTTTCTTTCCAAAAAGAGAAACATTAACATATCTTGTAGGATACAAACGAAGATCCTGAAGTAATAGTTCTAATTCCTTAGAAGTACTGGATAAATTATTATAAAAAACATCGTCTTTTAACAACTTGCCCATACTTCCGTTTCCGGCTTCTAAACCAGCCATGATTCCATTTACTTTGGTCAAAGTTGTATTTAAACTCTTCACTGTTTTTCCTAAATCGGCTTTATTTAAAGAATCGGATATTTTAGAAAAATTACTGGAAACTTTATTAAAGTTCGCAACAGTTCCCGAAATTTGAGCTTTGTTTTCGGCTAACATCGAGTTAACTCCGGCAGAAGCCTGATGAAACTGTTCCATAGTTTTGCTCAACTCAGCTAAACTTTTCTTTAAATCATCCTGTGTTTTCTTGTCTAAAACATTATTAATACCTGTAATTAGATTATCGGCATTCACTAATATTTTTTCGATTTTGTCCTGAAGCGGAACTAATTTTTTACTCAAAGATTCGGTCATTCCTAATCGCACATTTGCTTTTAGGTAATCTCCTGATTCTATATTTGTTTTATCTGTAAAATTAGGCTCTATGGCAATTTGTTTTCCGCCTATAAATCCCGGTTCATAGATAGTTGCAGTACTTTTTTTAGAAATAGGGAAATCGGTATCAATTTGCAACTCAACTAATAATTTAGCTGTATTAGGGTTTATTGTAATTTTTTCTATTTTTCCAATAACCAATCCATTTAAAGTTACCGGAGCTGATGGAGACAAACCTTCGACACTATCATACTCTACATACAATGTAGTATAGCTATGAAAAAGATCTTTTCCCTTTAAAAAACTATAACCCCAAATAAATAATAATATCGATGCAATTACTAAAATTGCAGTTTTAATCTCTCTTGTTAGTATCAAAATATAAGTTTTAGTGCAAATTTAATATAAATAATTAGACTTGGTGTTATTTAATTGCTTCTTGAATATCGATTTCATTACCATTTTTAAAAGCAACTAAATATGCCGAATCAAAACCTTTAGCTTTGGCTTCTGTTAAAAGATTTTTGGAAAGCTCATAATCAGAAGTTTGTCCATAAAAGTACTTATAATTTTTACCACTAGAAATCATCGATATGTCTTTTAAGCCTTTGAAGTTTTTAGGAGCCAACTCTAATTTTCTACGTGAAACGGCTAATTGTACCTTGAAAACAATATCGGGGTTTGATTTCTTAGGTTCTTCAACTGATTTAGTACTTGCGGTAGTGTCTTCTGAATTTTCAATCATTCGTTGTGATGGCTTAACAACTTCTGATTCCTCGCCTCCAAAATATTCGCTTTTATAACTAATGATTGCATCAGCAATAGCACGGGCAATATCATCCTGACCTTCTTCTGAAGCAAGAATATTTCCTTCAACATAATTCGAAATAAACCCCATTTCGATTAAAACTCTCGGCATATAAGCTTTGTGAAGCACCATAAAAGGAGCTTGTTTTACTCCTCCGCCTCTGATTTTCTTACCTAATGCTGCAAAACCATTTTGTATTTTACTGGCTAAAGAAATACTGTTATCCAAATATTCTTCCTGCATTAAAGTAAAACCAATCATCGTTTCGGGAGAATTAGGATCAAAACCTTCGTATTTTGTTTGATAGTCTTTTTCCAGAGTAACTACTGCATTTTCCTTTTTAGAAGCTTCCAGGTTAGAGGCAATTTTAGTCATCCCCATTACATAGGTCTCTGTTCCGTCGGCAGCAGTATTTCTATTGGCATTACAGTGAATAGAAACAAAAATATTAGCGTTAGCTCGATTAGCAATATTAGCTCTTTCGATCAAATCAATAAAAACATCGGTTTTTCGGGTATAAATAACACTGACTTTAGGATGTGATTCCAAAATTTTACCCACTTTTAAAACTACTGCCAAAGCAATATTTTTTTCAACATGACCGTTATAAGCCGCTCCAAAATCGTGTCCGCCATGACCTGCGTCCAATGTAACCTTAAATACCTGATCGGATTGTGAAAAAACAAGACTACTAACCATCATCATTAAAACAGCAAGCAGCACATCAGTTTTTTTATATTTTTTCATTATTCTCAACATAAATTTTTTACAAAATTACAAATTTAGTCCTTAATTTCTAGGAGAACTTAGTTTACCCTTGAAGTTTTACCGTCTTTAACTGCTACAATAAAAGCATCCGGAAAACCTTTGTTTTTAGCCTCTTTTTCCAACTTTTTAGCTTCATTAATATCAGATGTTTCTCCATACATATATTTAAAAAAGTTAGCTGTTCGCATACTGGACACGTTTTTCAGACCCTTAAAATTACTTGAAACCAAACGCAATTCCCTTGTACTTACTGCAATCTGTACTTTATAAACTGAATCTGTAGCATTATTAGTTCCAATATTTTGATTATTAGCATTCACCGGTTTTACTGAAGCTATCGAACTGTATTTAGCACCTCCAAAGTATTCATTCTTGTATTTAATAATTGCATCTGCAATTTGTCGGGCCATTTTTTCCTGACCTTCATTCGAATTTAAAAAAGCCCCTTCTGTTTTATTAGAAAGAAAACCTAATTCTATCAAAACACTTGGCATATATGCTGCATCCAAAACCCAAAGCGGCTGTTGCTTAACTCCTCTTGAATTTCGTTTTAACCTATTTGTAAAATTACTTTGGATTTTAGTAGCCAGATTAATACTGCTGTTTAAATTTTCCTCCTGCATCATGGTTAAACCAATAAGTGACTCGGGCTTTTTAGGGTCAAATCCCTGGTATTTTTCCTTGTAATTATTTTCGAAAAGAATAACCGAATTTTCATTTTTAGCCACTTCCATATTCATATCACTGCGTGACAATCCCATCACAAAGGTTTCTGTACCCGAAGGAGCATTATTTTTTACCGAATTACAATGAATTGAAACAAACAAATTAGCATTAGCCTTATTAGCAATTTTAGGACGTTTTTCTAATTCAATAAACACATCAGAGGTACGAGTATAAATAATCTTAAAATCTTTATCATTTTCAAGGTAACTCCCTACTTTAAGTGTTGTTTTAAGAGCAATTTCTTTTTCTCTATAACCATGATACATATTACCCGGATCTTTACCTCCGTGACCTGCATCTAAAATGATTGTAAAACTGTTATTTTTTTGCGAAAAAACTGAATTACAAAGAACTAAGATTAAAACAATGCTTAAAAGTGGATTCTTATAATTGAATTTCATCTGCAAAAGTTAATTTTAATTAAAACGTATTTCCTATAGAAGTATTATTTACTTATTTTTGACCCGCCTTTGACTGGAAATTAGATTTAATTTTGCCGAGTCAAAAATCGAGCCATAATTTTACAAAAATAGTATTTATCCCTTTGCGTACAAACTTATTTCATATCGTTTTACTATCCTTTTTCCTAACATTTGGGGCAACTAACATATATTCGCAAGATATAACAAAAAAAACGAAGCCTATTGCTATTCCTAAGCAACAACAAACTGCAACAACACAAAAAAAGCCCGAAATCACTGTAAATGACAGCATAACAAAGGTAAAAGACAGCGTAAAAACCGATAGTATTAAACCCAAAAAAGCATTTTTGGAAGGAAAAGTAAAATACAAAGCAGAGCAATACGCTAAAATTGACCAAAAAAAGAAATTAATCACTTTGTACGACAATGCCGAACTTTATTACCAGGATATTGAATTAAAATCGGGTAAAATTGTAATGGATTATGAAAAAAACGAAGTTTATGCCGGTCGAATTAAAGATTCTTTAGGTAAATACACTCAATATCCCAACTTTAAACAGGGCGAAAATATTATAGAACCGGACTCGATACGCTTTAATTTCAAAACAAAAAAAGCCCTAATATGGAACTCAAAAACTGATCAGGGAGAATTTAATGTAAAAGCAGCTATTACAAAAAAAGAAAATGATTCTGTTTACTTTTTAAAAGGAGCTCGTTTTACAACATCTACAAATAAAGAAAATCCCGAATATTATTTTCAAACCAATAAGGTAAAATTTATTCCGGGTAAAAAAGTAATTACCGGATTAACTAATTTAGTCATTGCCGATGTACCCACACCTATTGCCCTGCCTTTTGCTTTTTTTCCGATGAGCAAAGAAACCAGTGTTTCCGGATTAATTTTACCCAGTTATAACGACTCAAACAATCGTGGATTTTCATTGCAAAACGGAGGATACTATTTTGCACTTAGTGACCATTACGATTTAACTGTCCTGGGAGATTACTACACTAACGGCAGTTATGGTATGCGATTTGAATCCTCCTACGCTACCCGATACAAATACAGAGGAAATGTTAACATCCGTTTTGAAAACCTTATCAATAGTGAAAGAGGCTATCCTGACTATTCCAGACAAAATATATACAACATTCAATGGTCACATTCCAGAGATTCGAAAGCTAATCCTAATTCGAGTTTCTCAGCATCGGTTAACTTAGGAAGTAGTAAATATTACCAACAATCTATTAATCAGTCCAATATTGGATCTTCATTAAACAACACCTTAAGTTCGTCAGTTTCTTACTCTAAAACATTCAATATTATTCCTCAGGCACGTTTGTCATTGTCTGCTACGCATTCGCAAAATACCCAAACTGAGACCATTAATATGACTTTGCCAACTTTGCAATTTAGCTTAGACAGAATGTACCCCTTTGTTGGAAAAGATGGTGTAAAAAAAGGTTTTTTCAAAAACATCAACTTACAGTATAATTTAAACGGACGTAATTCCATTACCACTACCGATTCGTTGTTTTTCAAACCCGAAATGTTTAAAGATGCACAAATGGGAATGCAACACAGTATTCCTTTGAGTACTAACTTTAAATTATTCAAATATTTTAGTGCTTCGACTTCTGTTAATTACGAAGAGATTTGGTACGCAAAAACCATCCGAAGAGCTTATGATGCTGAACAAAGTGCTGTAGTTGACCGAACAGTAAACGGATTTGATGCTTTTAGAACCTATAACCTGTCTGCCAGTTTAGGAACTACTATTTACGGAACTTTCAATTTTGGTGAAAATAAAAAAATACAAGCCATCAGACACGTTATGCGTCCCTCTATTTCGTATGCTTATACTCCAAGTTTTGAAAAATATTACGACACCTATGCCTCTGATGCCAGCGGAACTATGGACAAACGATACACCCGATTTGAAGGCGGAATTTATGGCGCTCCGGGATTAAGCAATTCCAATACGATGGGAATTAGCATCAGTAACACCTTTGAAGCAAAAGTTAGAGATGCTGATTCAACGAAAACAGAGCCCAAAAAAGTAATGCTATTAAACAACCTGAATTTATCTACCAGCTACAATCTTGATGCCGATGGGGTTACCGCACTGGCCTGGTCTCCGGTAAGAGTAAGTACGGGAGCACAATTTTTTCAAAACAAACTAAATGCAAACTTTGCTACTACTTTAGATCCTTATGCAATTGATAATTCAGGACGAAGAATTAACAAATTTAATATTGACAATGGAGGAAGCTTATTCAGAATGACCAGTGCCAATATTACACTAAACTATGCTTTATCAAGTAAAGATAAAGAAGATAAAAAGAATAAAAACACGGAGCAAACCACCAGAAATGGTGGTCGTGAAGACGACCTTTTCGGAACAGCAACAGATTTGAATGACAACAGACAAAGTTTATTTGATGGCAGCGAGGAAGAAGGCGAAGATACTATTTCGGAATTTTTCAATGCCAAACTGCCTTGGGATATGACTTTTGCTTATTCTTTTACTTATAGCAATAACAATCGTGAAAGCAGGATTACAGGAAATTCTCTAATGATTTCGGCCAATACCGATTTAACTCCAAAATGGAAAGTAGGAGTATCTACAGGATATGATTTTGTTCAAAACGGAGTTACCTATACCCAATTGCGATTTGAACGCGATTTAGCAAGCTGGAGACTAAGTTTTAACTGGACTCCTTTTGGAAATAACGCTAACTGGAATTTCTTTATCGGAATTAAATCAGGTATGTTGAGCGATATTAAATGGGAAAAACGCAACTACCCTACTCGTTAATCTGACTAAAATACAAAACCATTCGTTTCATATAAAACCCTATTATCATGAAAAAAGTAATTTTTACCGAAAAAGCCCCTGCTCCTATTGGTCCGTATAATCAAGCCATACTTACCGGTAACACCTTATACACTTCGGGACAAATCGCCATCAATCCAGCTGACGGAAGTTTAGTTACCGCTACTATCGAAGCCGAAACAACTCAGGTTATGGAAAATCTAAAAGCTGTTTTGGAAGCTGCCGGAATGACTTTTGAAAACGTTGTAAAATCAACTATTTTTATCATGAACATGAATGATTTTGGAGCTATCAACGGCATTTATGGTTCTTATTTTAACGAAAAAACCGCTCCAGCTCGTGAAACGGTTCAGGTGGCTTGTTTGCCAAAAAATGTAAATGTAGAAATTTCAGTAATTGCTATACTCTAGTAGCAATTGCATCTAATAATAATTGTGCTGTAGCTTCATTAGTAGCCAAAGGCACATTGTGTACGTCACATACACGAACAAGCATACTCACATCTGGTTCGTGTGGGTGACTTGCCAAAGGGTCTTTAAAAAAGAAAACCATATTAGTTTTTCCTTCAGCCACTCTGGCAGCTATTTGAGCATCACCTCCTATAGGTCCTGAAAGCATTTTCATTACTTTAAAACCTGCTTTTTCAGCTCTTCCACCGGTTGTACCGGTAGCAATAAGCTGAATATTTTCTCTGGATAAAATATCTTTATTTTTATTTAAAAATTGAACCATGTCAACTTTTTTTCCATCGTGTGAAATAATAGCAATTTCCATAATTCTTATTTATTAGCTACGTGATACGAAATCAAACCATCAATAGGTCTTCTTAAAACATTACCTAATTGTAAGTTGTATTTATCGAAAGTATGTTGCAATTCCTCTTTTAAATAATAAGCAATTGAACCAATAAAATGAACCGGAACCTCTTTGCAATTATCATATTGCTGAATGTAATTTTTCACAAAAGACTTCATTCCTTTACGAATAATTTTTTGACAAAACTCAGTTTCTTTATGCTGAATTAAAAACTTAGCGAAGGTGGCCAAATAAGCGTTTGGATTCTCTTCTTTATATAATTTGTTTTTAATAAAATCAGGATCCACATTGAACTCTTTTTCAAATTCAACAGCTAAATCTTTAGGCATCTTATTAAAATAATATTTTCTGATTAATTCTTTTCCAAAAACATTTCCACTGGCGTCATCCATAACGATATACCCTAAAGATTGTACTTTTTGATGCAATTGAGTTCCATCAAAATAACTGCAATTGGAACCTGTTCCCAGGATACAAACAATTGCTTTTTCGTCTTTTGGCGTAGTTGCATAAACAGCCGCATAAGTATCTTCTTCCACAACAATTTTAGCATTTGGAAAATAATCCTGAAAAACAGCAGTCAAACTGATTTTCATTCTGTCAGTTCCGCAACCTGCACCATAGAAAAATAAATGAGTAGCCTCTTTTTTGCTTTGTTGAATATCAAATCGATCCTCTAAACGAGCTACAATTTGATCTCCTTCCAGGATTTCCGGATTTAAACCCAGTGTTTGAGTTGTAAATAATATTTTTCCATGATCGTCTATCGCAATCCAGTCGGCTTTGGTAGAACCACTATCAACTATTAATTTCATTTATTTTAGTTTTTAGATTTGTTTTTAGATAAGCTGTTCCTTTTTAATTAAAAATGTTGTTTTTACATTAATTAAAAGAGGTATAAAATAAGAAAATCCCGTTCGACGCATCGAACGGGATTTTCTAAAATTGTAAAATATTATTTTAAACCTGCAATATGTACAGATAAATCAATTAATTTACTAGAGTATCCGTACTCATTATCGTACCAAGATACTAATTTAAAGAAAGTAGAGTTCAAACCAATTCCTGCAGTAGCATCAATGATTGAAGTTCTTTTGTCAGAGATAAAATCTTGAGAAACAACAGCATCTTCAGTATATCCTAAGATACCTTTCATGTTAGTTTCAGAAGCATTTTTCAAAACAGCCATAATTTCTTCGTAAGAAGTTTCTTTAGCTACTTTTACAGTTAAGTCAACAGTAGAAACGTCAGCAGTAGGAACACGGAAAGCCATACCAGTTAATTTTCCATTCAATTCAGGAATAACTTTTCCAACCGCTTTAGCAGCTCCTGTAGAAGAAGGAATAATGTTGATTGCAGCAGCACGTCCACCTCTCCAGTCTTTTCTAGAAGGACCATCAGCAGTCATTTGAGTTGAAGTTGTAGCGTGAACAGTAGTCATCAAAGCTTCAACAATTCCGAAGTTATCGTGAATTACTTTAGCTAATGGAGCTAAACAGTTAGTAGTACAAGAAGCGTTAGAAACAACTAAATCAGTAGCTTTTGCAGTTTCGTGGTTTACTCCCATTACAAACATTGGAGCATCAGCAGAAGGAGCAGAAATAATTACTTTTTTAGCACCACCTTTAATGTGCTCATTTGCAGTTTCGATAGTTGTAAAAATACCAGTACATTCAGCAACTACATCAACGTCAACTTCATTCCATTTTAAGTCAGCTGGATTTCTTTCAGCAGTGATACGGATGTTTCTTCCGTTTACGTATAATTTTCCTTCTTTTACTTCAACATCACCATCAAAACGACCGTGAACTGAATCATATTTTAATAAGTAAGCTAAGTGATCTACATCTAATAAGTCATTGATTGCAACAACTTCTACATTATCTCTGTTGAAAGACTCTCTAAAAACAATTCTTCCGATTCTTCCGAAACCGTTTATTCCTAATTTTACTTTTGACATTTCTTTATTTATTTATTGTTTATTATTCTGATTGAAAAATTTTCGCAAATTTAATAATTAATTCTGCTACAATTTTTATTAAGTTGTGATAATATCTGAAACTCTCAACAACTCTCTGTCGATTTCCGACTTACCTTTGATGGCTAATGATAATGGAGTAAGATTTACAGTATCATTTTTTAATCCTACCATAAAGTTAGACACTCCGTCTAATAATGATTCTACAGCTTTAACACCTAAACGGCTAGCTAATACCCTATCAAAACAAGAAGGCGAACCTCCACGCTGCATGTGTCCTAATACAGATACACGAACATCATATTCGGGCAAATTAGCATCCACATAATCTTTTAATTCGAATACATTTTTACCTATTTTATCTCCTTCTGCAATTACAACAATACTGGATGATTTTCCGGAAGCTTTACTTTTTTGAAGTGATTCCAATAGACGATCTAGCCCTAAATCTTCTTCAGGAATTAAAATTTCTTCAGCACCACCTGCAATACCTGCGTTCAATGCAATGTGTCCGGCATCTCTTCCCATTACTTCCACAAAGAATAAACGATTGTGTGAACTGGCAGTATCTCTAATTTTATCGATACAATCTACTACGGTATTTAAAGCAGTATCATATCCTAAAGTATGTGTTGTTCCGTAAATATCATTATCGATAGTTCCCGGAATTCCCATTACAGGAAAATTATATTCTGAGTTAAAAATCAAAGCTCCTGTAAACGTACCGTCTCCTCCGATAACTACTAAAGCTTCAACTCCTTCTTTAACTAAGTTATCATGTGCTTTTTTTCTTCCTTCAGCAGTTCTGAATTCAGATGAACGAGCCGATTTTAAAATCGTTCCTCCTTTATTAATAATATTATTTACACTACGAGGTCCCATTTCTTTGAAGTCTCCTTCAATCATCCCTTGGTATCCTCTGTAAATCCCAACACATTCTATATTATGATAAGCACAAGTTCGAACTACAGAACGTATCGCGGCATTCATTCCCGGTGAATCTCCACCTGAGGTTAAAACACCTATTTTTTTTATTGTTTTTAGCATAGTTTTAGTTTTGAAAGGTAAAATTAAGAAACATTAATTACTTTAAAAGGGTATGACTTAATATTTTAACTAATCAGCTTAAATTCAAACGTTTTCGTTAATAAGTTTCACAAAAAACAAAAAAACTGAACTTTTTTTTGAAAGAAATCGATTTTTAGATAATTTAACTAAGAATACCTTATTTTAACCTTTATCTAACATTTTAATAAAACAACATCGATTAGCAAACTACTCTTCGTCCTCGGCTTTAACCGCTTCTTTATTCTTTTTTGAATCAGCTTTTTTAGGAGCTTTCTTTTTACTGAAATTAATATACTCCGGAATTACATTAGAATCCTGAAAATACTCATTAGTATTCCCGGTATTTTGAATACGGTATTTTTTAAATATCTTACTAACCAATTCCCTGAAAGTATCAAAATCAACATCATAAGTCACCCCTAAACCTTGGGTATAACCTATTCCCTGACCAATATAATTAATATCATTTTCTCTGTTGAATAATCGTAAATTCATTGTTCCATCCTGATTTACCCTATACAAAACTTCAACATCGCCTACTACTGCCGATTCATTAATTCCTCCAAAAGGAACCCCTACCTTTCCGTTAATAGAAATACGCTCATTAATTTTTGACGAAATAGTTGCTACTACTCTACCATCGGTTTCTCTACCAATTCTTCTGTCAGGAGAAACATAATTCAGTCCTACCTTAAACTTATCACTATCCGTCTTTAAAATATCTCCTAACAAACTGGAAGCGGTTTCAAACAAACTTCCCGAAAAATCAGACTGATTCACTCCTTCCGGACTCAAAAAACCTCCCGAAGAAAGCAAATACAAAGCCTGTGTTTGCCTTACATCTTTATCGTATAATTTATATTGAATTTCTGACTTTAAAACATTACTCACCGTTGGGAATTCTATATTAAAATCAGGATCCGGACTGGCTAAATCTCCCTGAATACCAATAACTACATTCACCGGGACTTTTCGGTTAAATGAAGAATTGTCCAACAAAACAGCAGGATTCGCAATGGTTTTGTAAACCGCCTGTAAATTCAACTGCGCTCGCATTGGATTCCCTTCCCAGGAAATAGAACCTCCTTTTTTTACATCAAACTTCTTATCAATTAATCCGCCGTATTTAAAATTATAAGTTCCTTCATAAGCCTGGAAATCACCCCACATATTAAATTTTCCTAAAGTGTTAATTTCAAACAAAAGTGAACCATAACCTCTACCACGCATTCCATGTCCTGAATTTCTGTCTAATATCACTTCAACCTCGGCATCAGGCGTTATGTCCAAATCAAATTTTAACTCAAGACCATTATACTTTCGGGTATTTTCGACAATTCCCATTTTTTTATTATACTTTTCCTTGGGTGTTACAAAGTGAATAAAAGAATTCTCGCCTACACTCTCGGCATAATTAATAGGTATTTTAACGTCGGATCCCTTCTCTGATTTTGCGTCAATTTTTATCAACAAAGCATTAGTAGGTCCTTTAATCGTTGCAGCTCCGTTAATAAAAGCAGTTCCATAATAGGCAGCATCTTCAGAATCCTTGGTATCTAAAACCACCAGCCTTTTGGAAGTTATCCCAAAATCCAGTTTCCAGTCTGCAAAATTATTATGCTCAATACTACCATTCAATAAACCTCTGGTATTAAATTTAGAATCTGTAATGGTATTATTTCTAAACAAAAATGTCTCATCTACCAAATCCACTACTGAACGATCACTCAACTGATAATCAACATTGAGATAAGGAATAGTCATTCCTGCTTTATCTACAAACAATCGTCCGCTTATTTTTGGCTTATTTACATCTCCTGTTACAATTGAATTTCCTGTTACAAATCCTCTGATATTAGACAAAACGTCACCTCCTAACGAACTAAAAACACCTAAATTAAACTTATCCAATTTCAATTTTAAATCAAGAACCGTTTTCTTGTTGACAATTTCAAAACTTCCGTTAGCATTAAAAGATTCCAGATTATCATTTTGCAAATAAGAATTAATACTGAATTTTTCCAGATTTTGATCTCCTTCAATATCAAACTTCAAAGTTCCCAAGTCGGTTTTATTAATATTCAGTTTATCGACTATTAATGAAGCGGTGGGCTTATAAATCTGATTGTTTTGCTTAAAATGAATGGCACCGTTTACATTTCCGTTAAACACAAACTTACTGCTCAAAGGCGTAATTTTATACAAATCAACATCTTTAAAACTAAGTTCTAAATTCTTATTCAAATTATCTTTTATCACCCCATTCAAAGCCACAGATTGATTTTCGTGAGAAAGTATGATATTATCAAAATTGAAATTCTTAACCGATTTATCAAAAACTATTTTATTATCCGATCGGTCCTGTTGATTCAAATACCATAAATTCTCCTTGAATTTCATCTCTGATTTACTAATACCTACCACATTATTATTATCCTCATCAATAGTATGGTATAAATTCAGGTTGAAATAATCTTCTCCTTTTTCGCCTCCTTTAAACTCGGAACGAAACAGTAAAGTATCTTTAGTGATGATGTTAATCAAGCTAAAATCACGCATTTTATAATAAGGCGTTTTGATGCTATCTAATTCCACATAAGCATTGTACAACGGATTTTTATTATCAATAGCAACACTAATATTATCAAAAGTATTCTTAGCATACACAATTTTAGGCGAATTAAAATTCATCTTAAATTCCTGACCATCCGATTTGATGTTTCCTTTAAGAACCGTATTGGTTGCCAACGCAATTTCGGGATATAAAATCTCAACAATCTTACTGTAAATAGTAAAATTAAACCTTAAAAATTGTCCTTTGTTTACTTTTTCGGGCTTAAAATTAGTATATAAACTACCCAGTGAATTCTTAGCCAATCTTCCTAATTGACTAAATTGAAAACGCCCCACCACTTTTCCTTCAACAATATCCGGAGAATCAATTGTTAGCGTACGAATTCCTTTTTCGTCAAAAGTGGAATTAATATTAAAATCATCAAAAAAATAAGTATCCTTTACATTTTGATACGAAGTCTCTTTTATATAAATATTTCCCTGTAAATTTTCAATAGTATTTCCCGTGACCTGTACCACCACATCACCTTTAAAATTAGAAATACTATCCTTTACAAATTTCAGCTTATTCAAATTGGCATGAGCCACATTGATATGAAAATCATATTTATTTTCTTTGGCACTTAAATCAACCAAACCATCAAATTCCATATCCAGATTAGGATCATCTACCGAAATTTGTCCTTTATAATAAGGCAATTTAAAATTACCATTAACAACAATATTGCTGTATCTGTAATTTTTATAATCAACTGTATTGATAGTTCCTTTTAACTGTGTGTTCAAGAATTTCTCTGTAAATCCTTTTCCATCTACATTGACATCCATGGTTACTTTTCCTAAATCTTCACGATTTAAAAAAGTTCCAACATCAAAATTTTCAAAAACTACATTTCCGGTATAAGTCGCTTTGTCAATAAAATCTATATTTGTCATCGAAAAAACCGACTGTACTCTTCCAATTTCTGATTTCAAATTAAGTGCTGCATCGATAGCTGTAGCTGTAAGTTGGGTGCTTCCTTCCATCCAAAAACCCCCCAATGTTTTTAATTCAACCGGTAGTTTTTTGCCAAGAACATTAGGAAGAAGGTTCACTAAATTATCGTAACTCGAGTTGATTCGGCTAAAATCGCCATCCATATAAAATCGCTGATGTTGTTTTCCAAAAATATTTTTGAAACGAATAGCTCCTTCAATTCTTGATTTTTTCGAATCAACTAACTTTAAACGATTTACATACAAATCGTTTAAAGTTCCATTAATATTGGCTCTGTTGATATAGAAGAAATGATTTTTAGCTAATTCATTATAAAAATAACGGACATCATTACTTGCTATCGAAGCCGAATGAATCTTAACATCAAACTTAACTTTATCATTAAAATGGGCAAAATCTTCAATTTTATAATTCAGCGCCACTTCAGCTTTTATTTTGGATTCAGAAGTGGTTAAATCCAGATTTTCCAGCTTTATTTTTTTCTTGGTATAACTAAAAACAGTACTTAAATCTTTTACAAACAAACCTCCTGAATCTAAAAAAGATAATTTATTTATAATAATATCCACATCAGGACCATAGAGTTTAAAATTGGTCAATTCGGTATTAATATTTTTAAAATCAACATCCTTTGGATTGGCTTTATTCTCATCTGTCAATCTAAAATGCCCATGATTGATGTAAGCCTTATCTGATGTCAGAAGAAAATGTTTTCCTGTAGGTGGTTTCCCCGAATCAAAGGCATCTATGAAAACATCCATATTAGTTTTCTTTTCGTTTTTGTAAGTTTTCATATCAAACAAAACTCCATCCAGATGAATTTTCTTAAACAACAAATCGCCTTCTAAAACAGCATTGACATCAAAAATAGTAGTATTTAAAATTCGGGTATAAATTAAAGTGTCCTTATGGTGATCTAAAATCAATACGTTTTTAATTTTTACTCCACCAAAAACTGATACTCTAACTTTGTCAATATTGATACTTGTACCAAAATCATTATTGATACGATTCATTAAATACTTACCTACCTTAGTTTGAACCGCTGGTAACGATAAAGCAATACCAAGCATCAACAGGAAAATGATGAGCCCCAGAATTATACTCGAAGTTATTTTAATGGCTTTTTTGATATGCTTTGCTTTTATTTATGAAATATTATTTTGCTTAAGGAAAGAGCAAAACCTTTAATAAAAATTCTTTAATTTTGGCTGCGCCGTAAAATTAAAAAAAATAAAATCGGTTTCTATAGATAATTCAAAAATTGTGCCTTCAAATATGCTAAATCCCGAGGTTTTTATTCTTGCTATCGAAAGTTCATGCGATGATACTGCTGCAGCCGTTTTATGTAACGACAAAGTACTGTCAAATGTTGTGGCGAATCAATTAATTCATACCCAGTACGGCGGTGTGGTTCCTGAACTGGCTTCAAGAGCGCATCAGCAAAATATTGTACCTGTAATTGATGCTGCTTTCAAAAAAGCCAATATACAAAAAGAACAACTTTCAGCCATTGCATTTACTCAAGGACCGGGACTAATGGGTTCTTTATTAGTAGGTAGTTCATTTGCCAAATCAATGGCACTGGCATTGGGAATTCCACTTATTGCGGTCAACCACATGCACGCACATATTTTGGCGCATTTTATTGACGAAGAAGGTTATGACAAACCCGAATTTCCTTTCCTGGCCTTAACCATTAGCGGCGGACATACCCAAATTGTGAAAGTCAACCACTTTTTTGATATGCAAATCATTGGCGAAACCACCGATGATGCTGTAGGTGAAGCTTTTGACAAAAGCGCTAAAATCCTGGGACTTCCCTATCCTGGTGGGCCTTTAGTAGATAAATATGCCCAACTGGGAAATCCAAAAGCATATCCTTTTACCAAACCGAAAGTTCCCGGACTGGATTTTAGTTTTTCAGGTTTAAAAACGGCAATCTTGTATTTCATCCAAAAAGAAAAACAAAAAAATCCAAATTTTATCGAAGAAAACACCAATGATATTTGTGCTTCGATTCAATATACGATTATCCAAATTTTAATGGACAAATTAAAATTGGCTGTACAAGAAACGGGAATTAAACAAATAGCTATTGGCGGAGGCGTTTCGGCAAATTCCGGAATCAGACAAACTTTAAAAGACGCTGAACAAAAATACGGCTGGAAAACATTTGTCCCTAAATTTGAATACACGACCGATAATGCTGCCATGATAGGGATTGTAGGTTATCAAAAATTCTTGTCTCAAAATTTCGAAAATGCTTCAGTTGTTTCTAAAGCGCGAATTCAATTCTAAACTATGCAATTATTTTACAATCCAAATATTGACCCGCAAACGGAATCCTTTTCTTTCGACAAAGAAGAAAGCAAACACATTATCAAAGTCTTACGAAAAAAAGATGGCGATATTTTATTTGTAACCAATGGTTTGGGATATATCTTCGAATGCGAAATCACCTTAGCATCTGATAACAAATGTACAGTCAAAATTAATTCTTTTGAGAAAAAAGAAACGCCAAAATTCCATTTGCATCTGGCCGTTGCACCAACAAAAATGAACGACCGCTACGAATGGTTTCTGGAAAAAGCTACCGAAATTGGTATTCAGGAAATTACGCCCATTATTTGTGATCGCTCCGAAAGAAAGGTCATCAACAAAGAACGATTTGATAAAATCATCCTGTCAGCGTTAAAACAATGCAACGAAGCTTACTTACCAAAATTGAACGAAGCAGTTAGTTTTAAAGAATTTGTAAATCAAAAAAAGAATGGCAGCTTACTAATTGCCCATTGCGAAGAAACCGATAAAAAAACATTGAAATCGGTTTTGAAAGCCAACGAAGATATTACTTTACTTATTGGCCCAGAAGGCGATTTTTCGGTTAAAGAAATCGCATTGGCGTTAGAGAATAATTATATTCCCGTTTCTTTAGGCAACACCAGATTAAGAACTGAAACAGCAGCGTTAGTAGCTTGCCATAGTGTGGTGTTTTTTAATGAAGAATAGTCCTTAGTTTAGGATGAATTTAATCAATAAGGACTAACTACTAAGGACTAATCACTAAGGACTAAAAAATGAAAAAAATATATCTTCTTTTAGTATTAATCTCTTTCACCTCGTTTTCCCAGGAAATTGCCTTGGTAAAATACAGCGGTGGTGGCGATTGGTATGCCAATCCTACTTCACTTCATAATTTAATTCGTTTTTGCAACAGCCATATCAACACCACTATTAATCCAAAACCAGCTACAGTAGAACCAAGTAGCCCTGATTTATTTTCCTATCCTTTTACCCACATGACGGGACACGGAAATGTTGTTTTTAGTGAATCAGATGTACAAAATCTTCAAAAATATTTAAAAGCCGGTGGTTTTTTACATATTGATGATAATTACGGAATGGATCAATACATTCGAAAAGAAATTAAAAAAATATTCCCTGACAAAGAATTGATTGAAATTCCTGCTAATCACGCTATTTTTCAAAAACCTTATCTTTTTGCCAATGGTTTACCCAAAATACACGAACACGATGGCAAACGTCCACAAGCTTTTGGGGTTTTCATAGACAATAGATTAGTACTGCTATATACTTTTGAATGTGATTTAGGTGATGGCTGGGAAGATGCCGAAGTCAATAACGACCCAATTGAAGTACGTGAAAAAGCATTGAAAATGGGAGCTAATATTATGAACTATATCTTTAATAACTAATTCAAGTGCAGCTAAAACACGAAGAAAATCAGTTTAAACAAACGCAATTTCCTATTACGCTGGTTTGTGACAATATCTATTTCCAACAAAATATTGGTTCGCTTTTTAGAATTGGGGAAGCTTTCGGAATTGAGAAAATTATTTTCTTAGGAAAAGACATTCCTCTAAATCCCCGAAAAATTAATAAAACTTCCAGAAGTACCCATTTACACGTTCCTTACACTGTAATTGAAGAAAACGACACTTTAATTAATTACTTACAGGAGAATAATTATGAAATAATTTCGTTAGAAATTGCTTCAAGCAGCAAAGCATTAAAAGAAGTGATTTTGCCTTCTGATAAAAAAATAGCACTTATAATTGGCAGCGAAATTAATGGCATAAACGAAGCTCTTTTGGCAATTTCAAATCAAATTGTACACATCAATATGTTTGGTCAAAACAGCAGTATGAATGTGGTTCAGGCTGCAAGTATTGCGCTTTATGAATTTACTTCAAAAATGATTTGAGTTTCTTTATCTTTATAAACTAAAACATTGCTATGATTACATCAAAAACGATATCCAACGGAATCCTTCGCGCTTTACTAACCGTAGTTATTGTCGGTTTAATTTTGCTTTTTCTATATCAAATCAGCATTGTTCTGACTTATTTGGTAGTTTCAATCATTCTTACGATGATTGGAAAACCAATTTTAAATTTCTTTAAAAAACGATTAAAATTCAGCCACATCTTTGCAACTATTATTACGATAGTCATTTTTGTATTGATTATTTTGGGATTTGTTTTAATGTTTATTCCTTTAATTTCTTCTCAAGGACAAAATTTATCTTTACTAAATACCGCTGAAATAGAGAAAAACATTAGCGAATTAGTCAACCAAATCAAGGCTTTTTTAGATTCTCACAATATTGATTCTTCCAAAGTATTAAAGGAAGCTAATATTTCTTCTAAAATCAATTTCACTTTTATTCCTGATTTTTTAAATAGTATTTTAGGTACCATCAGCAGTTTTGGTGTGGGTCTAGGCTCAGTATTATTTATTACTTTTTTCTTTTTAAAAGACAGAGTACTCTTTTTACGTGGAGCTAAAAAACTAATCCCGGACAGTTATGAAGAGCAATTTTTGAACTCTTTCGAAAAAATCAACGATTTACTTTCCCGTTATTTCATTGGATTATTATTGCAATTATTCATTGTATTCCTTTTATATCTGATTGTTTTAATCATTTTTGGAATCCCAAATGCCTTAATTATTGCTTTTTTATGTGCCGTATTGAATATCATTCCTTACATCGGTCCATTGATTGCTTCTGTATTAGCGGCTTTATTGACCATGTTAAGTAATTTAGGAAATGACTTCCAATCTGAAATTTTACCTACGACCATCTATGTATTAATCGGTTTTTGGATTGTTCAGATTATTGACAATAATGTTTCGCAACCCGTTATTTTTTCAAAAAGTGTCAGTTCTCATCCTTTGGAAATCTTTCTTGTCATTTTAATTGCGGGCTTTCTTTCGGGAATATTAGGGATGATTATTGCTGTTCCGTTGTACACAATTCTGAAAGTGATAGGAAAAGAATTCATTCCTGAAAACAAAATCATTCAATTACTAACTAAAGATATTTAGGTTTGGATTCTACTATTTTACAACCACAAATTCAAGAATTTATTGAAAACCAAATAGGGAACTCCATTTCAAAATTAGCCCTTCAAAAAAATCCATTTCCTGATGTGGAATGGATTCGGATTTTGAATCAAATTGAAGCTAAAACAAAGGCTAAAGACAAATTACCAACTTGGTTTAACACCAAAAACATTATTTATCCCAGTAAAATTTCGGTAGAACAAACCTCTTCCGAACCAACGGCTTTATACAAAACCAGTATCCTTTCGGGAGAAAATTTAATTGATCTTACCGGTGGTTTTGGTGTAGATGATTCTTTTTTTTCTGCCAAAATCAAATCGGTAGTGCATTGCGAAATAAACTCAGAGCTTTCGGCTATTGTACAACACAATTTCGAACAGCTCAACATTAAAAATATCGAATGTCATGCTGGCGACAGTTTTGAAACCTTAAAAACTTTGAATCGAAAATGGGATTGGATTTACATTGATCCTTCAAGGCGAAATGATACCAAAGGCAAAGTTTTTATGCTCAAAGACTGTTTGCCCAATGTTCCCGAAAATCTTGATTTTTATTTAGAAAATTCGGATGCCATCTTAATCAAAACCGCGCCTTTATTAGATATTTCAGCAGGATTATCCGAATTGAAAAACGTAAAAACCATTCATATTGTAGCCCTGGAAAACGAAGTAAAAGAACTTTTATGGGAATTGCATAAAGATTATGAGGGGGAAATCACTTTGAAAACGGTCAACATCAACAAAGGCGTTATTAATACATTTGAGTTTTTAATGAATCAGGAATCGGTATTTCCTGATTATAGTTTGCCTAAAAAATATTTGTACGAACCCAATAGTGCTATCATGAAATCGGGAGGCTTTGATGAAGTTGCTATTAACTACAACATCAATAAATTACACAAACATTCTCATTTATATACTTCTGATGAAATTCTATCGTTTCCGGGTAGAATTTTTGAAATAACGACGGCTTTTCCGTATAATAAAATCGAAATGAAGAACCAAATGAGCGGAAAACAATCCAATATTACTACTCGAAATTTTCCCGAAACGGTGGAAAACATTCGAAAAAAATGGAAAATCAAAGAGGGTGGAAATTTATATACTTTTTTTACCACAGATGCAAATAATAATAAAATAGTATTAATTTGCGCCAAAATAAATTAAAATGAAAAAACTATTACTTACCGCCTTATTCTTCTTATCATTAAACACTTTTGCGCAAAAAGATTGCGACTACGCAACTAACATAAAAGATTCCCTAGGAACCTACAAACTAACCAAAGAATACCTGATTTCTGAGAAAATTTTCGCAGGAACTTCCAGCTATATTTTTTACACTTTGTCTTTAACAGATGGTTTGCCAACGCTCAATGTGCAACTTATTCAAAAAAGCAAAGGTTTTATTAAAGCCAATTGTTTTGATAAAAACTCCAGATTGTATCTACAACTCAACAACGGAAAAGTAATTACTCTGGTGCATACCAATTTGGAATACTGTGGAAGCATGATTAGAGACGAAAATGGTTTTGACAACCGTGTCATCGTTGGAAATTTCATGTTTATGAAAGGAACAATGGAAGACTTGAAAAGTTCGCCACTTTCATTAATGCGAATAAAATATTTATCGGATACAGAAGATTATATTGTTAAAAAACAATTGGTTTCTGAACTAAATGGAAAAACATATCAACCCGAAACTTATTTTATTAATAATTTAAAATGTATCGAAAACTAAATCAATAGCCTACTTTATTCTTTATTTGATTTATCATAAAAAGCCAACACTTTCAATTTATCTGCTTGAAAGTATTGGATTTTATATTAAACCAATATCCGTTAAAGAGAAAATTTACAATGACAGGTCGCTCCTCTGGAGCTTTTTTGGAGAATTCTCATTTTCTACAAACAGTTAGATGCCAATGGGACTAAAATAATCCTTTAGTAACTAAATATTTGTAGAAAACGGTAATTATTAGTTAAATAAAGCTCCAACGGAGCAACCTATTTTTGTACAAAGAATTTAATTTGAGAAAATTGTAACTACTCGCACTTCCATTTTTCGTTGGCAACTTTATCCGTCAAAGCCGACTTTAAATTGTAATGCCACCATTCAGAATCAAAAGAAATAAAATTCTTCTTCAACATAATTTTTTTCAATAATTTTCTATTTTCTTTCACTTCTTCAGTAACACCAGCATAATAATGACTGGCTTCCGGACCAAAAAAATCAAATTTAGTACCCATATCCAGTTCTTTTCCATTACTATCTACCAGTGTAATATCGACTGCTCCACCCCGATTATGGATTGATCCTTTTGCCGGATTGGCAACGTATTCCGGATTGGGAACAATTTGCCACATCTTTTTTTGAATATCTAAGGGTCTGTAACAATCAAAAAGTTTAATGCGATAGCCTTTTTTGATAAATTTTTGGTTGGCTAAAATCAAGGCTTTAACTGTTTTCAATCTAAGATAACATTCGGCACAATCATAAACTTTTGCTTTCAGGAAATTGTCTTCGGTGGCATATTTCATATCATGTACAAAATCCGAGCTATAGTCTTTTAAATTCACAAAAGTAGTATCATCAACTATTGTTGTTATTTCTTTTGCTGATTTTACAACCGTATTTTGCGATTTACAAGGCAAAAATACAGCTAAAAATAAAATTAAACTTATGCTCTTTAAAGTAGTAATCATTAAATACGAATTTTAGGCTTAAAACAAATGTACAAAACTACTACTAAAAAACTCCTTCAATTAAACCTTCGATTCGTTAAAAAAACTCTTTTTGTCAAATTTTCATTAGGCAGTTAAATTTAAAAATGTACTTTTATTTTTTGTTTCAAAAAAGCAACTATTTTTTACCCATAAAATTAAAACAACTTTAAAATGATTGTAGATTCATTAAACAATGCTACGAAATACTATGGTTTACACCCTGCATTCGAAAAAGCATTTCAATTTTTAAACGAAAATGACTTAGCCAATCTAGCAGATGGCGTAACCCAATATTCCGATGATTTAAAAATTATCGTTAATTCCGGAAACGGAAATTCAAAAGAACAAAGTTTAATTCACTTTGAATGTCACGATAAAAATATTGACATTCAGGTTTGTGTTGCCGGACCGGAAACCTATGCATGGAAACCAAGAGAAAAATGTGTGAGTCCAAATGGTGATTACAGCGACGAAAAAGACGTTCGTTTTTTCTATGACAAACCCGATATGTTTTTTGAATTAAATCCGGGACAATTTACTATCTTGTTTCCTGAAGATGTTCATGCGGCTATGATAAGCAATGGAAAAATTAAAAAAATTGTTATCAAGGTTAAAATATAACCGATTACTTATTCAAAACAATAAAACTACTTCTTCAGGTAGTTTTATTGTTTTATACATTACTTCATTCCTTTTTATTTCATAAAAAGATTACAAAAACCCCATTAAGAATAAGTCTTTGTTAAACTTTAGCCCTGTATTCTTAAAATATTAGGATTGTGTATATAGAATCAGTTCATTTGAGTCATCTATTTAACTAATTTTCCTAACCACCTTATGAAATCTTATTCTATTCATGAAATAAACGATGTACTTAAAGGCGTAATTTCCGGCAATACATCACAAAATATTACTGCTGCTGAGCAATTGGAAGTCGCTTCTGATTCTGAAATTTCTTTTATTGGAAACAAAAAATACGAAAAACTTTGGGCTACATCAAAGGCCTGTGTTGCCGTAGTAAATGAAGATATTTCTATTGAACCCGGCGAAAACAGAGCTTTTATAAAAGTTAAGAATGCTGATTTAGCAATGTCGCAGATATTAGAACTTTTTGCACCTCCACTACCTGAATTTTTCGTAGATATTCATCCCAACGCAGTAGTTGACAAAACAGCTAGTATTGGCTTGGGAACAAAGATTGGTGCCGGAAGTTATATTGGACCTAATGTAAAAATTGGAGAAAACAGTACAATTTATCCTAATGTAACCATTCTTGACGAATCTACTATTGGGAAAAACACGGTAATTTGGTCAGGAACTGTGGTCAGAGAGCGTTGTCATATTGGTAATGCTTGTATTATTCATCCCAATGCCACCATCGGAGCTGATGGTTTTGGATTCCGTCCCTGTCCTGAAAAAGGCTTGGTAAAAATCCCTCAAATCGGGAACGTAGTCATTGGAAATAATGTCGAAATAGGTGCCAATAGTTGTATCGACAGAGGTAAATTCAGCTCCACTGTTTTAGGTGATGGTTGTAAAATTGATAATTTAGTTCAAATAGGACATAACAGTAAATTGGGACGTTTTTGCATTATGGCCGGAAACAGCGGTTTAGCTGGTTCAGTAACACTAGGAAATGGCGTTATCATTGGCGGAAGTGCTTCGATAAAAGATCATACTACTATAGGTGACGGAGCTGTTATTGGTGCAGGTTCGGGAGTTACCTGTGATATTCCCGCCGGAAAAACCATGTTGGGCTACCCGGCTGTTGAAGCTCGTGATGCCTTAAAACAATGGGCTCTTTTAAAAAGACTTGTTAACGATTCTAAGAAATAATTTTTTTTATTTTTATTTTTTACCGCAAGTTCGCAAATTTAAACTTTTGTGAACTTGCGGTTTTTTTTTTTATCATCTTCAATCACACCAAGTCTCACAAAGAAAACACTAAGTTTCACAATTTTTTTTAATCTTTTATCTGTGTTAATCAGCTAAATCTGTTTCATCTGTGTTCCAAATAAAAAATATTTCTTTTTCCTATAAAAATGGATTAATGGTTTTGTATTTTAGCCATCAATTTTCTTGCAATTACAAACACCATGGATTTAAACTTCAACAAAAACGAAGATCACAATAAACTTTCACTTTCTGAATTAAAGCAACAACTGGCAAAAGTAAAATTAGGAGGCGGAACTAAACGCATCCAAAAATTACATGCCGAAGGAAAAATGACTGCCCGTGAGCGCATTGACTATTTATTGGATGATAAAGCCGAAAGTATCGAAATTGGAGCTCTCGTGGGAGAAGGAATGTATAAAGAACACGGTGGCTGTCCTTCGGGGGGTGTTGTGGTAAAAATAGGTTATATCAAAAGAAAACAATGTATTGTTGTTGCTAATGATGCGACCGTAAAAGCCGGTGCCTGGTTTCCTATCACGGCTAAGAAAAACCTGCGTGCACAAGAAATTGCAATGGAAAATAAAATTCCGATTATATACTTAGTTGACAGTGCCGGAGTGTATTTGCCTTTGCAGGACGAAATTTTCCCAGACAAAGAACATTTTGGTCGTATTTTCAGGAATAATGCTATTATGAGCAGCATGGGAATTACACAAATTTCGGCTATCATGGGCAGCTGTGTTGCTGGTGGTGCTTACCTGCCTATCATGAGTGACGAAGCGATAATTGTTGATAAAACGGCGAGTATTTTTCTTGCCGGAAGCTATCTAGTCAAAGCTGCCATTGGCGAAACCATCGACAATGAAAGTCTTGGCGGAGCCACAACACATTGCGAAATATCTGGAGTTACCGATTATAAAGCCAAAGATGACAAAGATGCCTTAGACAAAATTAAAAATATCGTTGACAAAATTGGTGACTACGACAAAGCAGGTTTTAACCGCATAAAACCCCAAAAACCAGCCTTAGACGAAAACGAAATTTACGGCATTTTGCCAAAAGCCCGTACCGAGCAATACGATATGATGGAAATCATCAATCGTATGGTGGATAATTCAGAGTTTGAAGCCTACAAAGATGGTTATGGACAAACCATCATCACAGGTTACGCCCGAATTGACGGTTGGGCAGTGGGAATTGTTGCCAACCAACGAAAAGTCATCAAAACCAAAAAAGGCGAAATGCAGTTTGGCGGTGTAATCTATTCTGACAGTGCCGACAAAGCCACGCGTTTTATTGCCAATTGCAATCAGAAAAAAATTCCACTTGTTTTTCTTCAGGACGTAACCGGTTTTATGGTAGGTTCCAAATCAGAACAAGGCGGAATCATAAAAGACGGAGCTAAGATGGTTAACGCCGTGAGTAATTCGGTAGTACCAAAATTCACCGTGGTTGTAGGGAATTCATACGGTGCAGGAAATTATGCCATGTGCGGAAAAGCATATGACCCAAGATTAATTTTTGCCTGGCCAAGTGCCGAACTCGCCGTTATGGGTGGTACGCAGGCTGCAAAAGTATTGGCACAAATAGAAGCTTCTTCACTAAAAGCTAAAGGCGAGACTGTAGATGAAATCAAAGAAGCAGAATTGTTTGCCAAAATAAAAGCACGTTACGACGAACAAACTTCACCCTATTATGCCGCTTCCCGTCTTTGGACTGATGCTATTATCGACCCGCTGGAAACGCGAAAATGGATTTCTATGGGTATTGAAGCCGCAAACCACGCTCCTATTGAAAAAGCATTTAATTTGGGAGTGATTCAGGTTTAAGATTATAATTATAACCAATAAAAAAGATTGCCACCAATTGTTCTTAAAATTTTAAGCAATTGATGGCAATCCTTATTTAAATTTAAGATATAGAACTAGGGTTCCCAACCATTGATCCTTTTTTTATTTTTTAATTTGTCTGATAAAAACCTCAGTTGCTCCTTGTCCGTATTTTTGATAATTGGCTTCCTGAAAATCAATATTATCGTAACGTCCTAACAGAAAATTGAGTTCTGCTTTCAATACACCTTCACCCACACCGTGAATAAAAACTATTTTAGGAATACGATTTTTAATAGCAAATTCAATATGCCTCTGAGCTGTTTCAGCCTGTAATGTCAAAATATCATAATTCGACATTCCGTTTTTATTTTTGACTAATTTCTCAATGTGTAAATCAAATTCAGGAACACCAACTTCATGTTTGTCCTTTTTCTCTTTCACAAAACTTCTGGGCTTTGGTATTGTTTTTTCTTTCTTAATTTCATCTACATTAATTCTTTTGATAGAATCCATTAAATTACTAGAATCGTTTAACTTAACTAATTCATTTTTTAAAAAATTCATTACAAAACCTTCATCGGTTTCAACAGTAACTTCATTGCCTTTTACAGCCAATACCACACCGTTGATAGCGTCATCGAGTACCGAAACCTTATCTCCTTTACTAAACATTTTCTTCGTCTTTTTCTTGATTCTTACTTGGCGTTTTAGCACTTAATCGCATCATTCCAAACATAAAAACCGCCATTGCAACTACTGTTACATACACATTTTTCTCAGCCGATGTTTGCTCATAAAAAGCAACCACAATAGCAATTAACATTATCGGAAATATTATTTTTTTCATTTTAAATGATATCAGATTTCAAAAATACTAAATTTAAAATTGTGGTTTTAAGAAACTAGATTTCTATTCGACAAAATCGACTCGGAAACTCGTTTCATAAAAAATAAAATCGCAATGTGAAAGCGTGACTGTTCTATCCTTTTATTCAAAATAGTTCAATATATTTGTTTAAAATTAGCAACAGCAATAGAATCAAGTAGCATTCTTTCTACTAACAATCCAAAAGTCATGACAAAGGATCTAATTATAAAAAACATCGACTCTTTAAAAAGTCACCTATCCATCAATTACGGAATAAAAACTAAAATTGAAAAATTCACTGAAAAATTATTCTACACTTTATTTGACTCAAATGCTTCGTTGGCAGAAAGCATTGATGAACTTGAAGGTTTATTTAAAGATATTTCAAGAGTAGCCTGTAAAAAACCGGAAGTTACTTGCGAATCTATGTGGGATAGTTTTCTCCAAAAACTTCCCGCTGTACTTGAAAAATTAAATCAGGATGCAGCTTATATTTTAGAAAATGACCCGGCTTCCAATAGCATTGAAGAAGTCTATTTAGCTTATCCTGGTTTTTATGCAATTGCCATTTATCGTCTAAGTCACGAACTCTACAACTTGGATTTGATGCTTTTTTCAAGATTAATGAGCGAATATGCACATAAAACAACAGGAACGGATATTAATGCGGGAGCCAAAATTGATTCGCCATTTTTCATAGACCACGCCACTGGAATTGTTATTGGTGAAACCACAGTTATTGAAAAAAATGTAAAAATATATCAGGGAGTTACCCTTGGTGCTTTGAGTGTGAGTAAAGACATGAAAAACGCCAAACGACATCCAACAGTAGAAAAAAATGTTTGTATTTATGCCAATGCAACCATACTGGGAGGTGAAACCATTATCGGTAAAGACAGCATTGTAGGAGGAAATGCCTGGGTAACCAAGTCGGTGCCTGTAAAATCGATTGTCATGAACACCACAACTACCGAAGTAAAAGTAAAAGAAATTAAATAATTATGAAGCCTCAAAAATTAGTTGACTTAATAGGAAATACTCCACTTGTAGAAACAGTCAATTTAGTACAAAATAAAAACGTAAAACTACTTTTAAAACTAGAAGGAAATAATCCCGGCGGTAGTGTTAAAGACCGTGCAGCTTATTATATGATTAAAGGTGCACTAGATCGCGGTGAAATCAAAAAAGGAGACAAATTAATTGAAGCTACCAGTGGAAACACCGGTATTGCTCTGGCTATGATTGCACAATTACTAGGAATCGAAATTGAATTAATTCTTCCAGAAGATTCTACCAAAGAACGCACCCAAACCATGCGCGCCTATGGTGCAACGGTGATTTTGACTTCTGCCAAAGAGGGAATCATCGGTTCCAGAGATTATGCAGATAAAAAAGTAGCCGAAGGTGGTTACATCATGTTGAATCAATTTGCCAATGATGACAACTGGAAAGCACATTATAACACCACCGGTCCTGAAATATGGAATGATACCGAAGGTAGTGTAACGCATTTTGTGTCAGCTATGGGAACTACGGGAACCATCATTGGAACTTCTACTTATTTGAAAGAAAAAAATCCGGCAGTACAAATTATTGGTGCCCAACCTTCGGAAGGCTCCCAAATTCCAGGAATCAGAAAATGGCCTATAGAATACCTGCCAAAAATTTTTAATCCTTCAAAGGTAGATCGCACAATTGATGTAAGCGAACAGGAAGCCCGTGAAATGACTAAACGTTTGGCCTTAGAAGAAGGAATTTTTGCAGGAATGAGTAGCGGTGGCGCTGTAGCTGTGGCTGTAAAACTTGCTAACCAACTCGAATCGGGTGTGATTGTAGCTATTATTTGCGACAGAGGAGATCGTTATTTATCTTCTGATTTATTTGATTAATTTCTTATCGAAAATTCATAAAACAAAAAGTCCCGAATTTTTCATCGGGACTTTTTGTTTATTAGGCTTTATTTTTAATTACCAATCGGAAACCTTCTCCGTGAATATTTAAAATCTCTACATCTTCGTCAAGTTTCAGATATTTTCTCAATTTAGCAATATAAACATCCATACTTCTTGAAGTAAAATAGTTGTCATCTCTCCATATTTTAGTTAAAGCCAACTCTCTTGGCATCAAGTCATTTTCATGGAGAATAAGCATTTTTAATAATTCGTTCTCTTTTGGAGACAATTTCACCGGTTCTTCTCCGGCATAGCTTAAGAATCTCAATTTTGAGTTCAAATGAAATTTACCTATTGTAAACTCAAAAGGAACTTGTTCTGCCTTAACATCAGAAGCCTTTCTTTGAATGATAGCTTTAATTTTCATCAACAATACTTCTGAATCAAAAGGCTTATTCAAATAATCATCAGCCCCTGCTTTATAACCTTTCAAAACATCTTCTTTCATTGATTTTGCCGTAAGGAAGATAATAGGCACTTCGGCATTTTTTTCTCTTATTTCTTTAGCCAATGTATAGCCATCTTTATAAGGCATCATTACGTCTAAAATACATAAATCGTAAGAATCTTTTTTAAATTTCTCAAAACCTTCCATTCCGTTCTTTGCTAAAGTAACGTCAAAATCATTTAACATTAAATAATCTTTTAGAACAGCTCCAAAATTTAAGTCGTCTTCTACTAAGAGAATTTTTTTATTTATATTTTCCATAATCTAATTTATTAGAGGTAATTTTATAATGAAGGTACTTCCTTTTCCTTTTTCACTTTCTACAAACACTTGTCCGTTATGATCTTCTACAATTCTTTTTACATAAGCTAAGCCCAAACCATGTCCTTTTACATTATGTAAATCTCCGGTATGCTCGCGATAGAATTTTTCAAAAACTCTTTTTTGAGCCACCTTACTCATTCCCAAACCTTGATCTTTTACCTTTATCAGAATCATATCCTTAATATTCTCGGTATAAATATCAATCTTTGGTGTTTCAGGCGAATACTTGATTGCATTTTCTAAAATGTTTACAATAACATTGGTAAAATGCACTTCGTTAATTAAAACACTGGTTCTTGCTGCTTCAAAATGTTTATGTATCTCTCCTCCTCTGTCTTGCAAAATTAAATTAACATGATCAATTGCATCATAAATCACTTCTTCTACATTGCTGGAACCTTTCTCTATATCTAATTCTTTTTTCTCTAATTTCGAAATTCGCAATACATTTTCTACCTGAGCGTGCATTCGTTTATTCTCATCCCGAATCATTTGCAAATACCTGAAAACCTTCTCCTTATCTTCAATTATTTTAGGATTTTTTATTGCATCTAAGGCTAAATTTATAGTAGCAATAGGCGTTTTAAACTCATGCGTCATATTATTTATAAAATCGGTCTTAATCTCCGAAATCTGACGTTGACGAATTAACTGATTCAATGCACTGGTATAAGCAATTAAGATAATCAACGTAAATACTATTGACAAGATTGTAATACTTACTAATTCTGACAATAAAAATTTCTTTTTATTGGGGAAAGTAACTGATAATTCATACTTTTCATTCCCTTCATTATCAGCAAGAATAGGAATCGAATAAGTTGCATCTTTATCAAAATCAAAATTAAAACCTGCCGATTTTATTTTTGTCTCCGATCCATTACTGGAAATTCCAAATTCAAATTTGGTATTAACTCCATGTTCAACCAATTCTTTTTTCAAAAGATTTTTCAGTTTTTCTTTCGAAATTCTTTCTTCAATAGACAATGTCGATGCGTAATCTTTGTATGAAATCTGCAATTGAGCCTTGTTCAAAACATCCAGACTCCCTTCTTTCTCCATTTTTACATCCGGAATCAAACTCTTGTTTAATGACGAATTATCAATAGTTTTATTGCTATTATAAACTTCTGTTAATCGTTTAGAACTAAAACTTTTAAAACCACCTGAATTAAACTTTTTATTGAATAGCGCTCCATCGTAATCGTACTTTTCAGATGTAATACTGTTTTTATAAATTATCGTTTTATTGGTTTTCGTATTTCTCTGAACAAATAAAATCTCTAATAAATCTTCTTTTTCAGGGATTTTACCTGTACTGTCTTTTATGTGATTAATTTTATCATAAAAACTATACTCTTCTTGTTTTTCAAGTTTATCCGCCACATTATCAATTACCTGAGTAACATGATACTTAAATTGTTCATCATTATTTTTAAATGAAGTATTGAACCAATATACCTGAACGAGTATTATCCCTATTAGAGACAAACTCATCAATAAAACAAGAAATCTAAAAAATAATTTATTCATCAAACCAAAATTAACTTTTTAACACTATAGTTGATAATGTATTAACCAAACATTAACATCTATACGTCCTATTGCTTAATCAACAAAATTTTAAGAATTTCATCGATTTTATGCTTAGTCAAATCAATATCAATATTCTCTACAACAAAATCACTTTTTGAAATACGTTGTTCGTCTGTCCATTGCGAATTAATCCTTTTTAATACCTGATCGCGACTGATTGATTCTCTTTTTAAAACACGTTCGATTCTTGATTCTAAAGGTGCCGTTATTGTTAATATGTAATCAAAATTAACATAACTGCCACTTTCAAATAAAATTGCCGATTCATAAACAACAATCGAAGCTTTTTGATTTTTAGCTAGCCAATCATTAAAATCCTGCCTGACAGCGGGATGAACAATAGCATTTAAAGCTTTTAACTTATCTTGATTTTCAAATACAATAGCTGCTAATTTCGCTCTGTTTAACTGATTTTTATCAAAAATAACTTTGCCAAATTCAGCTTTAATTGACTCAAGAACTTCCTGAGTCTGCATTACTTTTTTACCGGCTTCATCAGCTATATAAACAGGAATACCTAATGATGCAATATAATTAACAATAGTAGTTTTTCCACTTCCAATTCCTCCTGTTAAACCAATAATTTTGGGCATAATTATACTTTAAAAAACAATTTAGGAAAAGCCACTTCCGGTTTTTGTTTTAAAATAATGACTTTAATATAAGACTCTAAAAAACCCAAACCATAACCTGAAAATTGTTTCCAGACTGCAGTTACCGAAAGATAACCTATTTTAATACTTTTATTTTGAATACTTGACACTAAAAATATTACAAAAAAGTAAACACAATACAATTTTGCCAAAAGATCATAGGTAAATATCAATAAAGCGATCGAAAGTGCTAAACCAATAATAAATATCGATGGGAAAAAGAACGTCAACTTGCTGTATTCCGGATACCAACTGTTCAAAATTGGTCGTGCTTTCCCAAATTTATTTACCTGAACTGAAAATTTATCCCAGTCAATTCTCCTTTTATGATATACATAAGCATTCGAAAAAAGCCTGGTTTCAAAACCTAAATTCCATAATCTAATAGACAAATCAGGATCTTCTCCAGGATGAATATTCCCAAACCCATTAGAAGCTTCAAATGCTTTACGGGAAATCCCCATATTAAAACTTCGTGGCTGGAATTTTTCAATTTTTTCTGAACCTCCTCTTATTCCTCCTGTAGTAAGAAAAGAAGTCATAGCAAAATTAATTGCTTTTTGAATATCCGAAAAACTATCCAATGCCCTGTCAGGACCACCGAAACAGTCCACATAATCTTCTTTTAAAGCCTTATCTACTTCCGTTAAATATTCAGCCGGAATAATACAATCCGAATCAAAGATGATAAAATAATCTCCTTTGGCTTTTCTCATTCCGTAGTTTCTGGAATCTCCGGGACCTGAATTTTCTTTGAAATAATAAGAAATCGTCAATTTGCTTTTGTACTGACTGACAACATCTTCGCATTTAATTGCAGAACCATCTTCTACAATTACAATTTCAAAATCTTCTTTATAATCTGATTTTGACAAACTTTCTAAAAGTTCATCGACTTCGTCTGGACGATTATACACGGGAATAATCAAAGAAAAATACATATTCTTAAAAGCGGTATTAATTATACAATATAAATGTAATATTTTAACAAAGATAACCTTTAATCAATAATGCGCCTTAATTTTAAATGCTTTTATACATTTAAAATCAAGACGCATTATCAAAAATTTTATGTTTTTATATTCTTTGCGAAATAAAATTAAGCTATACTTTCAACCTGAACCATTTCGTCAGCTTCTGCTTTATAATCCACTCCAGCTAAATCAAAACCAAATAAATTATAAAAATCTTTTCTGTATCCTTCTAAATCTCCTATTTCAGCTAAATTTTCAGTAGTTGCCTGTTCCCACAATTGAGCAACCTGAGCTTGAATATCATCGCGCATTTCCCAGTCATCAATACGAATTCTACCTTTTTCATCAACAGGAACTTCAGCTCCTGTAAACAATCTTTGTTGGTATAAACGTTGAATTTGCTCGATACAACCTTCATGGACTCCTTCAGCTTTCATTATTTTGTACAATAAAGAAATATACAACGGAATTACAGGAATTGCCGAACTCGCCTGAGTAACTAATGCTTTATTTACCGAAACATACGCTCTTCCGTTAATATCAGCTAAACTATCTGAAATTGTAAAAGCAGTAGCTTCTAAATGATCTTTAGCACGACCAATAGTTCCTTTTCTATAAACTGCCTCAGTAACTGATGGCCCAATATAAGAATAAGCAACTGTTGCAGCTCCTGGAGCTAATAAATTTTCTGCTTTTAAAGCATCAATCCACATAGCCCAGTCTTCACCTCCCATTACAGCAATTGTATTTTCGATATCGTCACCACTGCATGGTTCTATCGAAACTTCAGAAACTTTTCCTGTATGAAAATCTACTGTTTTGTTTGAAAAAGTAGCTCCAATAGGTTTTAAAACCGAACGATGTGTTACACCTGTATTTGGATTTGTACGAACAGGAGAAGCCAAACTGTAAATAATCAAATCCACCTGACCTAAATCGGCTTTTATTAAATCTAATGTTTCTCTTTTTACTTCATTCGAAAAAGCATCTCCATTGATACTTTTTGCATACAAACCTGCTTTATGAGCCTCTTTTTCAAAAGCAGCAGAATTATACCAACCTGGTGAAGCCGTTTTTCCAGCCAATGGTGGTTTTTCAAAAAATACTCCAATAGTTGCTGCATCAGAACCAAAAGCACTTGAAATTCTTGAAGCCAAACCAAATCCTGTTGAAGCACCAATTACAAGTACTTTCTTAGCACCATCAATGGCTCCTTTTGATTTAACATACTCAATTTGATTTTTAACACTTTGCTCACATCCCACCGGGTGTGCTGTCAAGCAAATAAATCCTCTCATTCTAGGTTCTATGATCATAGGGTATCAATATTATATTTTTATTTTTTTAATCGAATAAAACAATGACTTTATCAAGAAAAAGCTATCGTTTTTGGATGGCAAATATAGAGCATTTTTTTAGTTCAACAAGGCTTTTGCATGATTTAGAGCCGAATCTGAAACAATAGCTCCCGACAGCATTTGCGCAATTTCAACAACGCGCTCTTCTTCTGACAGTAATTTTAATTCTGATTGGGTATCCTCTTCAATAGTTGATTTAAACACTTTAAAATGAGCCTCCCCTTTGGCAGCAATCTGAGGTAAATGAGTAATGGCAAATATTTGCATTTTCTTGCTCATTTCCTTCATGATTTCTCCCATTTTTATGGCAATTTCTCCGGAAACCCCAGTATCAATCTCATCAAAAATCAAGGTTGGTAATTTTGAATATTGTGCCAAAATAGCTTTTACAGCCAGCATAATTCGGGACATCTCTCCTCCCGAAGCTACTTTTTTCAATAATCCAAAATCAGTTCCTTTATTGGCCGAAAACAAAAATTGCAATTCGTCTTTTCCATTGGAAAAATAACTTTCACCTTGTGTTACTTCAATATTAAAACGTGTATTAGGCATTCCCAAAGTCGCCAATATTCCAATCATTTTTTCAGATAAAACCGGAATAGCCTGAATTCTATTATCATGAATAGTAGTGGCTAAAGCATTTAATTTTGAAGCTTTTTCCTGAATTGCAGTACTCAAAAGAGTAATTTCCTCTTCAATATTTCCTAATTCAACAACTTCATTTTCTAATTTGGTTTGAATTAACAACAACTCATCTACAGTAAGCACCTGATGCTTTTTTTGCAAATTATAAATCACCTGTAACTTTTGATTAATTTGCTCTAATTGTTCCGGATCGTGAGTGATTTTTTCAGAACAACGATTCATTTCAGCCGAAATATCATCAAATTCAATCGTTAAACTATCAATTCTTTCCAGTAATTCTTTGTACTCAATAGAAAAAGAAGCAATTTTTTGTATGGCTGTTTTAATTTCTTTCAGATTATTTAAAACGCCAAATTGCTCTTCATTGGCAATAGCCAACGATTTATCAATAGCTTCTTTTATAATTTCAACATTATTCAGCTGCTCAAAAACACTTTCCAGTTCTTCTTGCTCACCCGATTTTAGTTGGGCTGCAAGCAATTCATTCAATAAAAAAGCATGATATTCCTGTTCTTTATTAGATTCACTTTGCTTTTTAATAAGCGAATTTAATTGTGTCTTATCTGATTTATAACTTTTAAGAAGCAATTGATAATCAGCAATAATTTCCTGATTAGCAGCAATGGCGTCAATTATATCAAACTGTACATTCTCATCGTTAAGTTCCCTGGTTTGTTGCTGCGAATGAATATCGATTAAAAACAAACCTAAATCCTGCAATTCCTGAAGATTTACAGGACTATCATTAATAAAAGCACGCGATTTTCCCGAAGGTAGAATTTCTCTTCGTATGATAGTTTCATCTTCGTAATCCAAATCATTAGCTTCAAAAAAAGCTCTTAAATTGTATTTTGAAATTTCAAATTGGGCTTCAATAATACACTTTTCCTCCTTGTTTTTCAAAGAAGTCAAATCGGCGCGTTTTCCTAAAACTAGTCCTAAAGCCCCTAAAATAATGGATTTCCCCGCACCCGTTTCTCCTGTAATAATCGAAAATCCTTTAGAAAAATCAATAGCTAATTTTTCAATTAAAGCATAGTTTTTTATTGATAGTGCAGTAATCATTAATTGTATTTATATAAGTTATTGTTGGATAATCTAAAAAAGCAAGGAAAATTAAAACTTAAATGTTGCCCATTTACTGGAATTCATAGGCGAAATTTTATTCAAATTATCTACTAAATCAGTAATACTTAAATTAGGTCCTCCTGAAAAAATAGAAACAATTTCATCTGATTTTGCATCAAAAAAACCGCGGGTCAAAAAGGCATTAGGTTTTGAATTATTCAATTTATTCAATGCTATTAAGGAGTTTTTCACTTTTTCTTTAGCCAATTTAGTATCAGTTGTCATTCCGTCCAAAGCCTGGTGATAATCAAAAATTGTTTTTCTAATTTCAGCAAATGTTGGTGACAATAAATCATTAATTAAAAAATAACGATTTTGATTTCCGTCCAATTGACTCCAGCCTTTGTATCCGCTTTGCTGGGCAACTGTAGCTATGGTTTGTGCTGTTTGATAAACCGGATCACCTGATTTTAATTCAAATGTATCTTTATCCATTCCGATAATCATATAACTATAAAAAGAAATCACCGAAATCAAATTCGATTGAAATGAATTAACGTTAAAGACTAAATTTTCAAATTCGGTATAAGTAAAACCAAAATCCTTATCATTAATATTCAAAACCGGTGTTTCATAAGAAGAATCAAAAACAGGACGGGATGATTGAACCTGAATTGTTGCTGTAAACTGATCAGAACTATGCGAAAGCAAAGTAATATACATCGAACAATTAATCATTTCCTGTTGTTTGTAATTCTGTGTAGTCCAATCGGTTTTATTAACAAACTCGTTCAACGAAGTTTCCAGTGTTTTATATACTTGCTGATTAGGATTACCCATTTTTTGGGCATTAACCGTCACAGTACAATTCAACTGTTGCGCCTGAACAAAACCAAAGCTTAATAGAAAAACAAAGACGATTATCTTATTCATGAAAATGAGCTATTACTTTATTTATAATATCATCAGCAACCGCTTCTTTGGATTTTAATTCCATCGGTTCAATTTTAAAATCTTTATCGATAAAAGTAACTTTATTGGTTATTTTTTGAAAACCGGCACCTTCATCCTGCAAAGAATTTAAAACAATCAAATCTAAGTTTTTTTTCTGAATTTTAGCCTTAGCATTCTCAATTTCATTTTCAGTTTCCAAAGCAAAACCGATTAAAAACTGGTTCTTCTTATTTTCCCCCAATGAATACAGAATATCTTTTGTCTTTTCGAGTTCGATGATAAAATTATCTGCTGCTTTTTTAATCTTTTGGTCAGCTACTCTTTTTGGCTTATAATCAGCTACAGCAGCTGCAGCAATGGCCACATCAACCTCATTATAATATTGATGACAGGTATCGTACATTTCCTGTGCCGAAGTAACTTTAACTACTTCTATTAAAGAATGATTTGCAACACAATGTGTAGGACCTGTAACTAAAATAACCGAAGCGCCAAGATTAGCGGCACTTTTTGCTATATCAAAGCCCATTTTTCCTGAAGAATGATTTCCTATAAAACGAACAGGATCGATAGCCTCATAAGTAGGCCCGGCTGTGATTAGTATTTTTTTACCTTTGAGAGGCAATTTACTTTCCAAATCAGCTTCAAGGAAAGCAATGATATTTTCAGGTTCAGCCATTCTGCCCTCACCTGATAAACCACTGGCTAATTCTCCGCTTTCGGCAGGAATCATAATGTTGCCAAATTGTTCTAAAGCTTTAAAACTAGCAATAGTAGAAGGATGCTTATACATATCCAAATCCATTGCAGGAGCAAAATAAACAGGGCATTTTGCTGACAAATAAGTAGCAATAAGCAGATTATCACAATTACCATTTGCCATCTTAGACAGGGTATTTGCAGTTGCGGGCACAACAAGCATTAAATCAGCCCAAAGCCCTAATTCAACATGATTATTCCATTTTTCATCTTCTTCGTCCTGATTAAAAAAAGTGGAATAAACCGGATTTTTAGATAAGGTGGATAAGGTAAGTGGGGTTACAAAATCCTTAGAAGCAGGTGTCATTATCACTTGGACATGTGCACCTGCTTTTATAAAAAGTCGTACTAAAGACGCTGTTTTATAGGCGGCAATTCCGCCAGAAACACCTAGCAAAATCTTTTTACCGCTTAAAACTGACATAGTATCTTATTTGTTTGATTCTCTGTGATAGATTTTACCATCTAACCATTCCTGTACTGCTAAAGCGTGTGGTTTTGGCAATTTTTCATAGAATTTAGAAACCTCGATTTGTTCTTTGTTTTCAAAAACTTCTTCAAGACTGTCATTATATGTAGCAAACTCTTCCAATTTCTCTGTTAATTCTTTTTTAATTTCAGAGTTAATTTGGTTCGCTCTTTTAGCCATAATGGTAATTGCTTCATACACATTTCCAGTAGGTTGTTCAATAAGCGTTTTATTGTACGTTATTGTGTTTACTGGAGCATTCGTCTTTTTTAAATCCATGACTTATAGTTATTTAGTATATTTTTGTAATTCTTGTTCCACACGAGCATACATCTCGTCTGCTTTTTCTTTGTATTTGGTATCCGCTTTAAACTTAATCAAATTTTGGTACGAAGTTTTAGCAACGTTTAATCTTTCCTGCATTTTTTCAGGAACACTGTTAATCCCTAATTGATAAGCAGAATCAAATTTATAATACAAGGCATCTTCCTGAAATTTTGTACCCGGAAAATCGATAATAAAATTATCAAAAGCTACTAATGCTGATTTAAAATCAGAAATAGTATTGTAACCTTTTGCGTTTTCATAAACCTTTCTCTCAATCTTTTCAGACAATAATTTTGTCAAACCATTTGCTTCTGCTAAATAAGAAGAATTAGGATACCTATCAATAAAAGACTGCATTTTTTCAATTGCCTTATGAGTATCTGCCTGATCTAAACTATACACCGGCGATAAAACAGCATAACTTCTGGCACCTAAAAAAGCAGCTTCTTCTGCTTTCACACTTTTTGGGTATCCTGAAACAAAACTTTCAAACTGATAGGCTGCTAAATGGTATTGTTTTGTTTTGTAATATGACTGTGCAAACATATAAAACAATTTTTCCGCCTGAGGTTTCCCTCTAAATTCAGGAGCTATTTGCTCAAAAAGTCGCAATGCTTTAGAATATTTAGCCTGAGCAAACAATGTATCTGCCATCGCAAATTTTTTCGAAACATCTTCGCTTTTCAATGCTTTTTGGTACTCATTACAGGAACCAAAAAGAACAACAAGAAACAATAAGGATACAATTTTCTTCATTTTTTTATTTTTATCTTTAAAATACAGACTTTTCAAGTCTATAAAAAATCATACCGAAGTTTCGGTGGCAAATTTAGTTATTAATTTAGCGACTACAAAATATTTCTTAGCTTAAAAAAATCGGGCAAAAACTGCTTATTTGTCAATTCTTTTTACAAATTCAGCAATTCTTTGTTGTAAAGATTCATCCACGCTTACCAATGGAAGTCGAACGATATTTTCGGCGATTCCTAAAGTCTGAAAAACCTGCTTGATACCAGCCGGATTCCCTTGTTCAAAAATCATATCGATACAATCAAACAATAAATATTGTGATTTGAATGCTTCATCCACTTTACGATTCAGCCCTAAACGAATCATTTCAGAAAATTCTTTTGGAAAACCTTGTGCAATAACCGAAATCACTCCTGAACCTCCAGCTAATACAGTTGCCAGTGCTGTCATATCATCACCTGAAATTACATGGAAATCTTTTGGTTTGTCTTTCAACAATTGCATTGCCTGAACAATATCGCCCGCAGCTTCTTTAATTGCAACAATGTTTTCGAAATCATTGGCTAAACGCAATACTGTTTGAGGTAACATATTGCTTGAAGTTCTACCAGGAACATTATAAATAATTACCGGAATTGGCGAAGCCTCAGAAACCGCTTTAAAATGCTGATAAATCCCTTCTTGTGAAGGCTTGTTATAATAAGGAGAAACCGAAAGAATTGCAACATAAGGAGACAAATCTCTTGTTTTTAACTCCTCAACCACTTTCATTGTATTATTTCCACCTACACCTAAAACCAACGGTAAACGACCATTATTAGCTTCAATAACAGTTTGGATAACCAATTCTTTTTCGTCATTGCTTAGCGTTGCATTCTCTGCTGTTGTTCCTAAAATAACCAGATATTCAATTCCCCCATCTACAGAAAAATTTACAATTCTTTTTAATGCTTCAGTATCAATTGAAAAATCTTCTTTGAAAGGAGTTACAAGAGCAACACCAGTTCCTATTAATGATTGCATGTTTTTAGATTCTATTTTTTGTTTAATATTTTTAAATACCTGAATAATTCCTGAACAAAGATTTTATAATTTTCTGAATTGGTATTAATCATCAAATTATTCAATCGTTTATTTATAGTTGAAAAACCAACTTTAAATTTGGCCTTTGATTCCTGAGTTGCAACAAGCAAAATCGCTTTATCTACATCATAATAACTCAGTAATAAATCAAAATCTTTGATCAAAAAATCATTTACTGCCTGATTTATAATTTGGCCTTTCCAACTTAAATGCGTCCATTCTAATTTTGTTACCAAAGAAGTAAAACCACCTTTTGATTTACTTTTATAGATTAATAATTCTATGTTTTCTTCAGTAATCCCATTTAACACTAACTCCTTAACCAACAATTCTGTATGATTAAAATAAGTTTCGTCTATAATCACCCCTACTGTTTCTATTTTACCACTAAAAGATCCTGCTTTAACATTAAGTAAGCTGTTTTTTAATATTTTCTTTACTAAAAACTCTTTTAAGTAATTTAAAAACATAAGTTGTCTTTATTAGTAAACAAAATTAATTAATTAAGTTACACTATAGGTGGCAAATCTAAAAAAGTATAACGATGATTTGAAACTTTTTGTTAAATTCTTAACACTTATTTCGTGATACTAATTGAATTTATAACCAAAACAAAAATATCAATTTACAGCTAACATTTCCATAAAATCACTTTCCGAAATAATTGGGATATTCAACTTACTCGCCTTTTCTAATTTAGCCGGCCCCATATTATCTCCCGCAACCACAAAATCGGTTTTAGAAGAAATTGAACTCCCCACTTTTCCACCATTATCTTCAATGGCTTTTTTTAGTTCGTCACGTGAAAATTGCGCAAAAACTCCCGAAACTACAAAGGTTTTCCCAGCTAATTTATCCGTTGCATTCAAATTAATTTTTTCAACAATCTCAAATTGAACACCAAAACTTTTTAAACGCTCAATTATAATTTTATTTTCTTCATTTTCAAAAAAGTCAACAACACTTTGCGCAATTCGTTCTCCTATTTCATCTACCAAAACCAAATCCATCAAACTAGCCTTGCTCAAAGCATCAATGTTTTTATAATGCTTTGCCAACTTTTTTGCTACCGTTTCACCTACATAACGAATACCTAACGCGTAAAGCACACTCTCAAAAGGAATGTTTTTTGAATTTTCCACTCCATTTACCAAATTCTCCGCTGATTTTTGTGCCATTCGCTCTAAAGGCAAAATATCTTCCACTTTTAATTCGTATAAATCTGCATAATTCTGAACTAATTTATTATTGTAAAGTAACGCCACAGTTTCTCCTCCTAAACCTTCAATATCCATTGCTTTTCGCGAAATGTAATGCTGAATTCTACCAATAATCTGCGGCGGACAACCATAAAAATTTGGACAATAATGATTCGCCTCTCCCTCGTTTCTAACCAATTCCGTTTGACATTCCGGACAATGTGTAATATATTCGGTAGCTATAGAATTCTCAGGACGCTTAGTTAAATCAACAGCAATAATTTTAGGAATGATTTCCCCTCCTTTTTCTACAAAAACAGTATCATCAATTCGAATATCTAATTTTTGAATTTGATCGGCATTATGCAAAGAAGCTCTTTTTACAACAGTTCCTGCCAATTGTACCGGCTCTAAATTAGCCACAGGAGTTATTGCTCCTGTTCTTCCCACCTGATACGAAATCGAATTTAATTTAGTAAACACCTGCTCCGCCTTAAACTTATAAGCCATTGCCCAACGAGGAGATTTTGCTGTATAACCTAATTCTTCCTGGTAGTGTAAATTATTAACTTTCACTACAACACCATCAGTCTCATAAGGCAAATTATGACGATTTATATCCCAATAATCAATAAAATCAAAAACTTCCTGTAAATTATTAGCCAATTTCGCTTCATTAGGCACTTTAAATCCCCAATGACGAGCCGAATTCAAACCTTCAAATTGGGAAGCAAAAGGCAGTTTTTCGCCCGTAACAAAATACAGCAGACATTCCAATGGACGCTTAGCCACTTCAGCACTATCTTGTAGTTTCAAACTGCCTGAAGCGGTATTTCGAGGATTCGAATAGGGTGTTTCGCCAATTTCAATCAACTCCTGATTCATTTTTTCGAAACCAGCAAAAGGCAAGATAATTTCGCCACGAATATCAAATTTCTCAGGATAATCGTTTCCTTTTAAAGTCAAAGGAATCGAACGAATGGTTTTTATATTATTGGTTACATCATCACCCTGAAAACCATCACCACGCGTAACTGCACGAACTAATTTTCCGTTTTCATAAGTAATACTAATCGATGCACCATCGTATTTCAATTCGCAGGTATATTGCAAATCAACATTACCCAAAACTTTTTGAATTCTCACTTCCCAATCCTGTAAATCTTCTTTAGAATACGAATTATCCAAAGAATACATTCGTTGCGTATGTGCTACCGTTTGGAAATTTTTAGTAATTGTTCCACCTACTCTTTGTGTCGGGGAATTTTCATCAAAATATTCAGGATGCGCATTTTCTAAATCCTGAAGTTCTTTTAATTTTATATCAAACTCATAATCAGATATTGTAGCATTATCCAACACATAATAATTATAATTATGAAGATTAAGTTCTTCTCTTAATTTTTGAATCGTATTTAGAACATCCATATAAAAAAATTGGTCATTTTAGTTTCTGCAAACAGCCTACTAAAATAACCAATTTAAAAGAAATAACAGCTTTTATTATTTCAAATTACGATTCAATAATTGAATTTATTTGTTTAAATAATTGTCCGTCACTTAAAAAAGCACCTTGCTGGATTAATGCAAAAACGGAGGCATTTCGTTCTTCTGTAAATACTTTTTTACCCACTTTCATTTCGATAGTTTCTGTAAACATATTATCACTCAACCATTGCAAACCTTCTTTGGTCAAAAAGTCCACATCGGTCACTAATGTTTTCAAAACAATAGATTGAACATAAGTATCAAAAGCCTGAAAAAGGAAAATATGATTTTTAGAAAAGTGCTCTAAATACTCTGCTTTCGACAAAACACCTTCCCATATCAAATCAGAAAAAACATCCAATTCCTGTTCGGCCACTTCGGGTTTCTCTACTTTTATCTTATCCCATTCTGCTTTATCAATAGACTGGGTTGCTAAAAAGTTTGTAAACTCAGGATGTAATTCCTCAAATTGTTCTTTTGTTAGTCTTGTGTATTTCATGTCATTATTATTTTTTTTGCCACGAAGGCGCAAAGGCGCTAATTTTTTTTAATCCTGTATCAATCCCTTATAAAAACTTTTCGATTTTATAAAATTTTCATTATTAAACTAAAATTCTCTCCTAAAACAAAAAAACCTTTGTGCGTTTGTGTCTTTGTGGCAAAATTTTGAACAAAAAAAATCCCGATTTTCATCGGGATTTCAAATATGAAGTTTAGAAATTATGCTTTTTCAGCAACAATTTCATAAGCTAAGTCAACGATAACATCTCTGTGTAATCTTACAGTAGCTGAATATTTTCCAGTACGCTTAACGATTCCAGAAGTGATGAATTTTCTGTCGATAGTTTGTCCTGCTTTTTCTAAAGCTTCAACGATGTCAATATTTGTGATTGAACCAAATAATTTTTCACCACCTGCTTTAGCAGAAATTTTAATTTCAAGAGCTTTCAATGTTTCTGCTAATGCTTTTGCATCTGCAACAATTTTAGCTTCTTTGTGCGCTCTTTGTTTTAAGTTTTCAGCCAATACTTTCTTAGCAGAAGAAGTAGCCAATTGAGCAAATCCTTGTGGGATTAAGTAATTACGACCGTATCCGTTTTTTACAGTTACTACATCGTCTTTAAAACCTAAGTTTTGAACGTCTTTTTTTAAAATCAATTCCATGTTGATGTCCTTTGTTATAGAAGTTAGTCCCGATAGTATTCGGAACAACAACTGTTAATTTTTAATTATTTTAATAAATCGGCCACGTATGGCATTAAAGCTAAGTGACGAGCTCTTTTTACAGCTACAGACACTTTTCTTTGGTATTTCAATGAAGTACCTGTTAAACGACGAGGAAGAATCTTTCCTTGCTCATTAACAAATTTCAATAAGAAATCAGCATCTTTATAATCGATGTATTTGATTCCAGATTTTTTGAAACGACAATATTTTTTAGTCTTGTTAGTCTCAATATTTAAAGGAGTAAGATATCTGATATCTCCGTCTTTTTTTCCTGAAGCAGATTGTTGTAATGTTGCCATGATAATTAAGCTTTTTGAGATTTAAGTTTTGCTCTTCTTCTTTCAGCCCAAGAGATAGCATGTTTGTCAAGACTTACAGTTAAGAAACGCATAACTCTTTCGTCACGTCTAAATTCAGTTTCAAATGCCAAAAGAACTTCTCCTGATACTTTGAATTCGAATAAATGGTAAAAACCAGATTTTTTGTTTTGGATTTCGTAAGCCATTTTTTTCAGACCCCAATCCTCTTTAGCTACCATTTCTGCTCCTCTACTAGTAAGAAAATCTTCAAATTTGCTTACTGTTTCCTTTACCTGAACATCAGATAAAACGGGATTTAAAATGAAAACAGTTTCATAGTGATTCATAAAATTTCATTTAATTTGTTAAATTGGCTGCAAAAGTAATCTTTTTATTTGAATAAAAAAACATAAACCAACTTTATTCGTTGTATGGTAAAAAAAACCGATTAAAATTAGTTTTTGTAGAAAAAGTACAATACTTTTACGTATCCAAATCTTAAAACACAAAAAATATGAAACTTAATTGTGTCGTAGTCGATGACAGTTCGATTCAAAGAATGATCATCGCAAAGTTAGTAAATAATCACCCTAATCTACATTTAGTAGGTGATTTTTCGAATGCAATTGAAGCCAAAAGTTGCATGTCTGTACATTCGGTTGATTTAATTTTTCTAGACATTGAAATGCCCGTAATTAGCGGTTTTGATTTTCTAGACGGATTAAAAAACAAACCCCAGATTATATTTATCACCTCAAAAGCAGAATATGCCCTGAAAGCTTTTGATTATGATGCTACTGATTATCTGCAAAAACCTATAGCTGTAGATCGTTTTAGTGCATCTGTCAAAAGAGCAATGGACTTACACTTGCTTAAACAAGATACTAAGGAAGAAGAAGGTGAACATATTTTCATTAAAAGTAATTTGAAAAAATTAAAAATATACACTTCCAGAATCAAATGGATTGAAGCCTTTGGAGATTACGTAAGAGTGGTTACTGAAGACGACAGCAATCTGGTACTTTCTACAATGAAATCTTTTGAAAATGATTTGTCGAAAAAGAAATTTGTGCGTGTTCATAAATCCTACATCATTAATATAGATAAGGTAGAACGTTTCAACAGCAAATTTGCCGAAATTGGAACTACTAAAATTCCTTTGAGTAGAAACAAAAAAGAAGACTTAATAAAAGCACTTTCTGTTGTTTAAAAACTACTTAATAAAAATCCACATTTAGCGCTACTTTGATAGCTCTGTATTGCGGAACAGCATCAAAACTATTCAATACCCTTTGAATAGTTTTTTTTGTACCCAAAACCGAGGAATCCTGAGGAATTTTTATCATAATTGTTCTAATATACTCATTTCTGATTCGGTTAATAGCTGGTTCCTCGGGACCAAGAACCGGAATTCCTAAATGTTGACTCAAAACCTGATACAACCACAAAGATCCTTCTTTTAATTTTTCAAATTCCCGATGCTTCAAGGTTAGTTTTATAATCCGGAAATAGGGCGGATATTTATAAATCTTCCTGTCATACAACTGCTCTTTATACATACCCAAATAATCATTATTAGTTACTTGTTGTATGGTATTATGAAGAGGATTATAAGTCTGAATAATTACTTTCCCTTGTTTTTCGGAACGTCCTGAACGTCCTGCCACCTGAGTCATGGTTTGATAACTTCTTTCGAAAGCCCTAAAATCGGGATGAAACAACATATTGTCGGCATTCATAATTCCTACCAGACTCACATTGTCAAAATCCAATCCTTTGGCAAGCATTTGCGTTCCTACCATAATATCAATTTCACGATTTTTGAAGCTATCGATGATTTTTTCGAAACCAAATTTACCACGAGTCGTATCCTGATCCATACGACCAATTTTTCGCTCCGGAAACAACTGAACCAATTCCTGTTGAATTTGCTCTGTTCCAAAACCCTTAGTCAGCAAATCGATGCTGGAACAACTATGACAATTAGTAGGCTTAGCAATCGAATAACCACAATAATGACATCGCAGCTGATTTTTATGCTTGTGATAAGTCAAACTCACGTCGCATTGCTGGCATTGTGGTACATGTCCACAAGTCATACACTCTAACAAAGGTGAATAACCTCTTCTGTTTTGAAATAAAATTACCTGCTCTCCTAAAGACAAAGCAGTAGTAATTCCTTCAATCAAAACATCACTAAAATGCCCTGTCATTCTTTTTCGGAAATACTTGTCTTTTAAATCGACCAATTCGATTTCAGGCATCATTACATTTCCGTAACGCGCTTTAAGTTCGACTAAAGCATATTTATCCACAGTTGTATTATAATAGGATTCAATACTTGGCGTAGCCGAACCTAACAAAACTTTAGCTTTGAAAAAACTAGCCAAAACTATCGCAGCATCACGGGCGTGATATCGGGGTGCAGGATCTACTTGTTTAAAAGTTTGCTCATGTTCCTCATCAACAATTATAAAACCTAAATTTGAAAATGGCAAAAACAAAGCCGACCTCGCTCCTATTACTATTTGTGCTTTCTCCGAATTTTGCAATACTTGATTCCAGACTTCAACACGTTCATTATTATTGTATTTCGAATGAAAAACAGCTACTTTGTTACCAAAGTGTGCCTGTAATCTGGTTACCAATTGAGTAGTCAAGGCAATTTCGGGCAACAAATACAAAATCTGATTTCCGGTTACCAGATATTCTTCAATCAGTTTGATATAAATTTCGGTTTTTCCACTCGAAGTCACTCCGTGCAACAAACAAACTTCTTTTTTCTGAAAACTAATATTGATTTCTTCAAAAGCTTTTTGCTGTGCCTCACTTAGTTGTAATAGATTCGAATTAGATTCTCCTGAAAAATTTACTCTATCTACCTGAATGTAATATTCTTCAAAAATTTCTTTATCAATTAGGGCTTTTACCACCGCTGAAGTCACATTCGATGCTTCCACTAATTTTTTAACAGAAATAGGCTTTTTCTTCTCACTGGCACTTAATTGAAAATAAGTAAGTACAATTTCTTTTTGTTTATTGGCATTTTTTAAAACTTCCAATAATTCATTCAATCCCTCGCTTGATTCGTATTTAGAATGCAAACGAATGTATCGCACCAATTTAGGCTTATAACTTTCCTGCATTTCTTCCTGCAAAACCAGGATGTTCTTATCAATCAGTTTTTGAATAACAGGAAAGATATTTTTTTTGTTCAAAATCCCAATAATATCCTGAACTTTTAAAGAAGATTGTTGCTGTAACGCCTGATAAATCAAAAACTCATCATCCGTAAGTTGACTTTCATCCACAAAAACATCCGCTTTTTGCGAAATTAAAGTTTCATTTTCCAGCAACAAAGCACTTGGTAAAGCAGTACGATATACATCGCCAATGGCACACATATAATAGCTTGCAATCCACTGCCAATGTTTAATTTGGTTTTCGGTAACAATAGGTTTTTCATCCAGAATTTGATGAATTTCTTTGGCTTCGTATAAAGTAGGCTGGTTTTGATGCAAATCAATCGCTAAAGCGGTGTAGATTTTACTTTTCCCAAAAGGAACTGCCAGTCTCATTCCTTTTTGAATATAATGATATTCGGCTTCAGAAACACTATAAGTGAAGGTTTTGGCAAGAGCTAGCGGTAAAATTACTTCAACAAAATACATTTATTATCTCCTATTCTTTTAGTACTAAATCTTGATTAATTTTTTAGAATTTTACTCTAAGTAATTGTTTCTTTTCGCTTTTTTAATTTATTAATTACCTCATTCAATTCAAAACCAAGTAACAAAATCATACAGTTAATCCAAATGTAAAACATCACAATCAACAAAGTACCAATCGAACCATACAATTCGTTGTATTTTGAAAATCGAATCACCCAAACTCCAAAAAAATAGGAACTAATAATAGTTAAAACAGTAGTAAAAACCGAACCTATGGATATAAAAGACCGGGTTTCCTGATTTTTAGTTCCAAATTTAAACAGCACCGATGTGGTAATCAAAATCATTAAAATCAAAAAAGCATAACGTCCCATAACCATCAACGGGATTTTATCACTCAAAAAATCAGTTGCATTTAATTTTTGAATAAAAACTTCAAAAACAACGATAGTTGCCACAGTAACTATCAACAACAAAGCTAAAAACAGTGACAAACCGATAGCGACAAAATACTGATGAAAAAAACCTCTTTTTACCAAAACATGTTTCGAATTTTCAAAACCTCCTAAAATAGCATTCAAACCATTAGCCATTAAAAAAACAGACAATATAAATCCCGAAGACACTAATCCCGAATGACTATTATGAAGAATATCATTAACGATATTTTTGATTGCATAAAAAGTATTAGGCGGAACTCCATCAGCTACAAACTGTAAAAAATCTTCCTGAAAACCTTCTATGGGAATAAATGGAATAAGGTTCAAAATAAAAAGTGCAAAAGGAAATAATGCCATAAAAAAACTAAATGCAATAGATCCTGCACGGTTTGACAGGGCAGCTTCGGTAATCCCAATAATGTACAATTCTAACAAATCATACAGCGATAATCCACTGAGCCAATTGAGTTTTACTTTTCTTGCCCAACGCATAAAATTGCGTAACACAGGAATTTTTTCAAGCTTTATTTCTATTTCTACTGACATTAATAGTATCTTTTATCGAAGAAAATTAGTCGATTGCCTTTAAACTCAAATCCATATTATAAATAGAATGTGTCAAAGCACCCGAAGAAATATAATTCACACCGCATTCAGCATAATGACGAATCGTATCTTCGTTAATATTTCCTGACGATTCTGTTAAACTAGCATCACCAATAAAAGCTACTGCTTCCTTAGTCATTTCATAATCAAAATTGTCCAGCAAAATTCTAAAAACACCGCCTGCAGCCACAATTTCTTTCACTTCATTCAAATCTCTGGCTTCAACAATAATTTTTAAATCGCGATTAATAGCTTTTAAATATTCTTTGGTTTTGGCTATAGCCAAAGTAATTCCGCCTGCAAAATCAATATGATTGTCTTTCAACATCACCATATCATACAATGCAAAACGATGATTCTCCCCTCCTCCTATTTTCACTGCCCATTTTTCGGCCACACGAAAACCAGGAGTCGTTTTACGAGTGTCTAATATTTTAGTATTGGTTCCTTCCAGTAATTGCACATAACTACTGGTTTTAGTCGCAATGGCAGACATTCTTTGCATCGAATTCAACACCATGCGCTCGGCCTTTAAAATTGACTGGGAACTTCCCGAGACATGAAAAACTACATCTCCAAATTTAACCGGAGTTCCATCTTCTATAAAAGTTTCAACTTTCAAATTAGAATCCACATAGTTGAAAATCATTTTCGCAAATGCAACACCTGCAATAATCCCCTCATCTTTTACTAAAAGCTTTGCTTTTCCTTGAGCAGATGCTGGAATACAAGCCAGCGAACTGTGATCTCCATCTCCTACATCTTCCCTGATGGCATTTGCAATTAATAGTTCTAACTCGTTTTGAAATTGTGCTTCGCTAATCATTTTTTACTGAAAATTTTTATGTTGCTAAAGTAGGACATATTTTGTGGAATAGAAAATTTGTTTCCATTTCACTTGAATCAAACATTTGAGTTATTTTTTACCGCGGATTCACAGATTTTTATTAACATCAAACAATTAAAATAAAAACAAGCTCAAAACATAAATTACAAATAAATAAAAATTCTTACAAAAAGTAAATTAGCGAATCTGCGGTCTTTGCTTTAACTTCTAAATCTTTGCCTAGCCAATTTGACTAAAACTTATTCCGAAGACAAATCCGTTGAAAATATATTTTACTTTTGGAAAAAATAATCCAATTTTGCCAACAAATACAATCACAATGTCTGAAACAACATCTGAAAACGCCAAAATAATCGAATTGGTATCTCAATACATCGATCTTAGTGTTACTCCTTTCAATAAACCGGAAAGAACCGTTGTAAAAGTGGATAAACGCGACCCTATGTATGGAGGAAACGGAATTGTTTATTTATTGCAAATGTTTGACGAAGGCGAATTAACCAACAACCGCATTGGAGCCTATATGGTTTTCTTCAACAAAGGAGACGAAGCAGGTTTTCATACTCATGGAACTCGAAATGAAGAAGAGCTTTATATCGTGATGCACGGAGAAGGAGAATATACTGAAATGACAAAAAAAGAAGGTATTATTCGAAAAAAAACAATCAAAAAAGGAAGCATTACTGCCATGAGCGGCGAAGGCTTTCATTCGCTAATCAACACTACTGACGAAGTTTTAATTGTTTTTGTAATTACGACGAATAATCCCAAATAATTAAAATTATATCTTTGCCACTCCGAAAATCATCCTCAAAATGAATATCAAACTCATCGCCATAGGCAAAACGGATAATAAAGCACTGCAAACCTTAATTGACGATTATACCAAACGCCTGTCTTTTTACATCAAATTTGATTTGGAAATTATTCCTGATATTAAAAATGTAAAAAACTTATCCGAAAGCCAACAAAAAGAAAAAGAAGGCGAATTGATCTTGTCGAAAATCGGCTCAACCGATCAACTTATTCTCTTGGATGAAAACGGAAAAAACTTTTCCAGTGTAGTTTTTTCGGAAGAATTGCAAAAGAAAATGAATTCAGGAATTAAAACCTTAGTCTTTGTTATTGGTGGCCCTTATGGTTTTTCGGAAACTGTTTACGCCAAAGCACAAGGAAAAATCTCGCTTTCACTAATGACTTTCTCTCACCAAATGGTACGTTTGTTTTTTATCGAACAACTGTATCGCGGATTTACAATTTTAAGAAACGAACCTTATCATCATCAATAGCAGAAAGCTGGAAGTCAGAAGTTAAAAACACGCCTCTAACAAAAACAACAAACCACTAATAACCAATCACATAGACTCATATTTTAAACTTTCTTTAGCAGTCTTTTTTATATAAAATGCTTAACTTTATAAGGATCGATTTCAAGGTTTGATTCTAATAACTTATCAATCGTTATACAATCACCTCCTTTTTCAAGAAAATGTTTCCCATTTGAACTTTAAAACATTTTGTAATGAAACGTCCAATTTTATTTTTAGCTATTTTTATCATTCTATCAGGACTTTTTTCATGTGATAGTGATGATGGTAATGATTCTGATCCCACACCTGTTATCGTAACTTTTAATGCTACTTTAAACGGTTCAAGCGAAGTACCCGGTAATACTTCAACGGCTACCGGAACGGCTGTACTTCTTTATAACAAAACAAGTAAAATTTTCACTTTGACAGTAAATTTTTCAGGAATTACACTTACCGATGCACACATTCACAAAGGAGCCATAGGCGTTGATGGTGGCGTTGTATTTCCTATCACCGATTTAACTTCCCCTATGAATTATACAAGTATGACTTTGAGCTCCGCTCAAGAAGCTGATTTACTTGCCAATCTCTATTATGTAAATTTACATACTGCTGCATTCCCCGGAGGAGAAATTAGAGGACAACTTATTACCACAAATCCAGGTGGTGGTTCTGGAGGTGGTGGCGGTGGTGGCTATTAATAGCTTCTTTATTCTAAAAAAAAAGACTTTCTTTTAACAGAAGAAGGTCTTTTTTTAACTAATAAATTCTTTTCTAAATCATTCGATTTTAAAAAACAAATTCTTTTGGAGCGATTGGATTTACACTGTACAAATCAAATTTTTGAATTAAAATTTTATTCTGGATATATTCGTCATAAGACATATTTTTATCAAATTGAATAACAATACGAGGTTTTAAAATAAACCGAATACTGAAAAACTCTTGTATCAAATCTATTTTTTTTACATATTTCCCATTTAAAGAAACCAAATCACTGCCTTTCTTGAAAGCAATAACGAAGTCCTCTTTTTTAGGTTTTCCAATAGTATAATACACTTTTGTAAAAGGAATAAAAGCTATATTTTTTTTTATTGAATCAGCATACGAATAATAATTTTCCGCTTTTTCGTTCTTGTGCGCTTTTTCTTTGCGTTTTTTGTCTTGCAGTTTCATTACTTCAGGAATGACTAATTTCAAAGGCAAACGCTTATCGATATTCAGAATCCAATTGGTGGTAATAATGCTGTTTTTTCTATTGACTTCTGCCAAAGTGTCTTTGCCATTGGTCCGAAAAAAAATATAAATTGGCGAATGATCCTGTACATCACTAACTACTGTTTTATCTGATTTTGGGAGTAAAATATCTTCTTTATTACCACAACTAAACAAAAATAATACAGCAATAAGACTAAAATATTTCATTATTAAGAATTTAATTTTTCAAACAATTTTACACATTCAACGGCTGCAGCCACATCATGTACTCTTAAAATTTGAGCACCTTTTGTCAAAGCAATGGTATTTAAAACAGTAGTTCCGTTTAAAGCTTCATCGGCAGTAATTTCCAATGTTTTATGAATCATCGATTTTCTGGAAATACCAATTAAAATGGGTAATTCTAAAATATGAAACAACTCTAATTTTCGCATCACTTCATAATTTTGTGTTATTGTTTTTGCAAATCCAAAACCGGGATCTACAATCAAATCATTGATTCCTAAACTTCTGGCTTGACTTATTTTTTCTGAAAAATAAAGCAAAACTTCTTTTACAATATCTTCATATTCGGTCATGGATTGCATGTTTTGTGGAGTTCCACGCATGTGCATCATAATGTAAGGAACATTATATTGGGCAATAATTTCAAGCATTTTATCATCAAGATTTCCTGCCGAAATATCATTAATCATAGCCGCACCATTTTCGATACAAGCTCTTGCTACTTCACTTCTAAAAGTATCAATTGAAATTAAAATTTCTGGAAAATGTTTAACCAATAATTGCACAACAGGAACAATACGGTTCAACTCTTCTTCTTCCGATACATATTCGGCACTGGGTTTACTCGAATAAGCTCCAATATCAATAAAAGTAGCTCCTTCGGCAAGCATTTTTTCGACCTTAGCAATAATTTCTTCTTCGCTCGAATACTTTCCACCATCAAAAAAAGAATTGGGAGTTATATTCAAAATCCCCATTACTTTAGGTTGCGATAAATCAATCAGCTGTCCTTTGCAGTTAATAGTCATTTTTTAATCTTTATTTTAAAGTTGAATCCTTTTCCCTATTTTTGAGAAAAATTTTAGACAAATATACATCAATAATGAAGAATACTTCTCAAGAATACGATAAGGTAATTGCAATTTGTCGTTCCTTATTTACTAATAAAATGCAGGATTACGGTAGTGCCTGGCGCATTTTAAGATTGCCTTCTTTAACCGATCAAATTTTCATCAAAGCTCAAAGAATTCGAAGTTTACAGGAAAACGAAGTTCGAAAAGTAGACGAAGACGAATCGGGCGAATTTATCGGAATTATTAATTATTCAATAATGGCTTTAATCCAATTAGAACTAGGTGTTGTTGACCAACCGGATTTAGATTCCGACAAAGCAACGCAATTGTATGATGCCAAAGTAAAATTAACCAAAGAATTAATGGAAGCCAAAAACCATGATTATGGCGAGGCTTGGCGCGATATGCGTGTGAGTTCGTTGACCGATTTGATTTTGCAAAAACTACTTCGCGTAAAGCAAATTGAAGACAATAAAGGAAAAACCATTGTGTCGGAAGGAATTGACGCCAATTACCAGGACATGATTAATTACTCGGTTTTTGCTTTAATTTTAATGGGTTTTGTCAATAAGAAATAATAGTATATGAAAAATTTTATTACTCAGTTTTCAAGACTTTTTGTTGGGATTTTATTCATTGTTTCAGGATTAATTAAATTAAATGACCCGGTAGGTTTCTCCTACAAACTAGCCGAATATTTTAGCGAACCTGTTTTTAATCTGCCTTTTTTAGTGCCATTTAGTTTTTACCTGGCCTTATTTTTAGTTATTGTAGAAGTACTGTTAGGAATCATGTTACTCATTGGTTACAAAACTAAATTTACTATTTGGAGCTTATTGTTAATGATTGTGTTTTTTACTTTCTTAACTTTTTATTCGGCTTATTACAATGTGGTAAAAGATTGTGGCTGTTTTGGAGACGCTTTGCATCTTACGCCCTGGGAATCATTTACCAAAGATGTTGTTTTACTGTTTTTTATTCTCATATTATTTATAAACAAAAAACTAATAAAGCCCTTATTTTTTAATAGCAGCTTTCAAAATGCCATTGTTTTTCTGGGATTAGCATCCTGTATTTTTATGGCCTATACGGTTTTAAATCACCTACCAATAATTGATTTCCGTCCGTACAAAGTAGGAACAAACATCCAAAAAGGAATGGAAATTCCCGAAGGAGCGGCTATGCCTGTTGTAGAAATGAAATTTATATACAAAGTAAACGGTGTCGAAAAAGAATTTTCGGAAAACGATCTGATGAATCTTCCTGAAGGAGCTGAATTTGTGGATCGAAAAGACAAGATTATCAGCGAAGGTTACGTTCCTCCTATCCATGATTTCACGATGACAAAAGACGGTTCGGACTATAAAGACGAGTTGTTACAAGAACCTAAATTGCTAATGATTGTAACTTATGATTTGGCTTCAGCCGAAGAAAAAGGAATGCAAAAATTACAAAAGTTAAATCAGGAAGCTACTGCCAAAGGTTATAAAGTAATTGGTATGACCAATTCTTCAATTGAGGAAATCGAAAAAGCACAGAAAAAATACAATCTAAAATTTGACTTTTACAGCTGCGATGCTACTGCCTTAAAAACGATAGAAAGAGCCAATCCAAGTATTGTAATTCTGGAAAAAGGAACTATAAAACAAAAAGTACATTACAACGATATACAAGATTTAAAATTTTAAAAAAACAAAGCTCATGAAGACTAAAAATGGTATTTATGAGCTTTTTTTATGTCTAAAAAAGACTAAAAAACATCCCAAATAGCGGTTTTTAGAGAACTTTTTAGAATTTTTTTTTTAGAAACAATAATAATTCGTGCTCACTATTACGTTTTCATTTGTGTTTTTATAACTCTTAACGTTGTATTTGTTATTTTTAACGAGTTTATCCAAAAAAACTAAAACAGCAAACAGCAATCAAATTGTTTATTTTAACTTTGTTACAATGAAAAAAATAGAAAAAATTATCGCTTTTTTACTTCTTTTAGTCACTATTTCATGTACTAAATCGAATGCACAAAAAACGGAGTTTTCTAAAGAAGCTTTAGCAGAAACTTTATTAGATACTAGCGATAATCAAGTCGCTTTCGAAACTATTTTATCTAAAAATAAAGGTAAAAATACGGTAATCGAAATCTGGGCTTCCTGGTGTGGTGATTGTGTAAAAGCAATGCCAAAAATAAAAGAATTACAGGTGGCACATTCGAATACAAATTATGTATTTATCTCAATGGATAAAACCGCTGATAAATGGAAAGCCGGAATTGAAAAACACCAATTAAAAGGAGCGCATTATATGGCTAATGATCAAATGGGTGGTGTTTTTGCAAAAGCAGTGGATGTCAACTGGATTCCGAGATACATTATTATTGACAAAACAGGAAAAATTGTGCTGTATCGCGCTGTAGAAACTGATTTTGAAAAAATTAATGCTGTTTTAAATCAATTAGAAAAACAATAAAAGAATAAAATTCAAATATAACACTACTAAAATGAGAAAAAAGATTGTAGCAGGAAACTGGAAAATGCACAAAAACGCAACACAAACTAGCGAATTGTTAAGTGAATTAATTGCAAAAGTACCTGCAAATACTACAGCACAAATAATTGTTGCGCCTACATTTGTAAACTTGGCTGCAGCTGTAAATCAATTAAAAGGATCTAACATTGCTGTTGCTGCACAAAATGTTCACCAAACAGAAAGTGGTGCTTTTACAGGAGAAATCTCTGCTGATATGTTGACTGGAGTTGGTGTAAACACTGTAATCCTTGGACACTCTGAACGTAGAGCTATTTTTCATGAAACTGATGCTTTAATTGCTGATAAAGTAAATACAGCTTTAAAACATGATATGACTGTTATTTTTTGCTTTGGTGAAGAATTAAAAGACCGTCAGTCTAACCAACATTTCAACGTTGTAGAAAATCAATTGAGAGATGGTTTATTCCAAATTGATACTAAATCTTGGGAAAAAGTTGTTTTAGCTTACGAACCAGTTTGGGCTATTGGAACAGGTGAAACTGCTTCTCCGGAACAAGCACAGGAAATGCACGAATTTATTAGAGAAACTGTTCTTAAAGCTTTTGGAAAAGAAATTGCTGAGAATGTAACTATTCTTTACGGAGGTTCAGTAAAACCTGAAAATGCTAAAGAAATTTTTGGAAAACCAGATGTAGACGGTGGTCTTATTGGTGGAGCTGCTTTAAAAGCAGATGATTTTGTTGCAATTGTAACAGCTATCTAAGAAAACCTTTTTATACTATTCAAGAAAGCGGTAATTCATTTTATCGCTTTTTTTATTTTTCTGATTTTGATAAAAGAGAAATACTACCTTTGCAAAAAATTAAATCAATTATGTCAAATATTTATATCGCCTACCATTTTAGCATTGAACCAAAAGAACTGGGTTCTGAAATTTTAATTGCCGAATTAGGCGAATTAGCATTCGAAAGTTTTACAGAAACCGAAAAAGGAATTTCGGCTTTTGTACAAAAAGATTTATGGGACGAAATGATTCTTGACAATGTTAATATTCTCCATTCAGAAGAATTTGAAATTGACTACACTTTCGAAGAAATCGACCAAATCAACTGGAACGAAGAATGGGAGAAAAACTTTGAACCTATTGATGTAGAAGGAGATTGCCATGTTCGAGCTCCTTTTCATCCAAAAACCGATGCCGAATTTGATATAGTAATTGAACCAAAAATGAGTTTTGGAACAGGACATCATGAAACCACTCACATGATGATTCAACATTTACTAGAAATTGATGTTACCGGAATGAAAACCTTAGACATGGGTTGCGGAACTGCTATTCTTGCTATTCTTGCCGAAATGAAAGGTGCTCAACCTATTGATGCCATCGATATTGACAACTGGTGCTATCTAAATTCTATTGAAAATGCCGAACGTAATAATTGCAAAAACATCAGCGTTTATGAAGGAGATGCCTCTTTATTAAAAGGCAAAAAATACGATTTAATCATTGCCAATATCAACAGAAACATTTTGTTAAACGATATGCAAACTTATATTGACTGCTTAAATCCTAAAGGAACGTTATTATTGAGTGGTTTTTATACCGAAGACATTCCTTTTATAGATGCTTCATGCACTGAAAAAGGCTTAACTTATGTTAAAAAATTCGAAAGAAACAACTGGGTTTCACTAAAATACGTAAATTAGTACTCTGTTTATTATCAAATAATTAAAGTACAAAAAGCAATACAATGAGTACTAAAGAAAAAATTAGAGAAAGAGTAAGCGTACAGGAAACTACCACACAAAACAACGAAATTATTGTTTATAATGACGATGTGAATACTTTTGATCATGTAATCGAAACCTTAATGCGTGTTTGCGAACATACGGCTGAACAAGCTGAACAATGTTCATTAATTATTCATTACAATGGAAAATGTACCGTAAAAACAGGACTGATTACCAAATTAAAACCACAGTGTACACAGCTTTTAGAAGCCGGTTTAAGTGCCGAAATAATCTAATTAAACTAAAATTTTCTCCATAAAAAAAGCATTCGCCGAGACGAATGCTTTTTTTATGGAGATTTTTTTGTTTTTTTTTTATTGAAATTTAATCTATACAGTATTTTTATTTCTTTATCACGTTAACTGATTTTCGTTTTTCACCTTGACGTACTAAAACCAAATACTCTCCGGAAGGTAAATCCTCACCAAATGAAATAATTTCTTCATCTTTTGTCTCTATTCTTTTTATTAATCTGGCTAACATATCATATACTAAAACTTCCACTTTTTCCTGACTTTCACTATTTACAACTAGCGAAAATTGACTGCTCGATGGATTTGGATAAGCTATTACAGAAAAAGGATCAATTTCTACTTCTACTTCCATCACTTTACCCTTAGTTGCTAGTGAAGACTTCGTTAACAACGTTGGTGCTTCACAATTTGGAGTACATGTACCCAAGAAATCACCATGAGCTAAATGAGCCGCAACTGCAGATTCATCTACACACAACTCCTGACATGGATTTTTAGTATTCCCTGTTCTATGACAAAGTTTTACTTTTGCCACACCACTTTTACCAGCAAAACAACGTACATCTTCCCCATGAATAAATATCTTTTCGGTTGTTATTGTACATCCTTTAGAATCAGTAATAGTAGCGGTAAACCCAGCATCATCTATTAAACCAACTTTTATAGAATACCCCACAGCCGTTTGGACTCCTGTCGTTATTGTATATGGATTTCCTTGAGTATTGGATCCTGAAGAAGGCAATACAATATTGTAACTGCTAGTAGTTGCTGGCATAGTTATCGGATCTGGAATCCAGGATTCATCACCACTACTATTGATATAATTACTAATTAAACTACGATCCATAGTAATTGTTACTGTATAAGGTCCAATACCTCCTGATGGTATTACTGTAATTTTCGAAGTCTGATCTCCCGATAATCCAAAATAATGATTTGGATTGGTTCTGGTAAAAGTTGCTGTTATTTGAGAGTTTATCGTCAAATTAGCTGAAATATAGGTTTCATTATAATTATTACCATAAGTATAAGTTCCTTTATTAATAGCATAAACCCCGGCAGATTCTCCACTATTTCTTTCCAATTGTCCACTTACCGTATCACCAGAAATAATTGAACCGGAAGTTAACTGTGCTGTTAGTCCGGGATCACTCACTCCAAAACACTTGAACTTAGCATCGGCTGTAATCGTTATATCTCGTTTACCAATGGTTAGGTTTGCTACAACATAAGTCAAAGTATAATTACTGTTCAAAGCAACGCTTCCCTGAGTGATGGCATAATCCCCAACAATTTCTCCTGTATCTCTGCTCAACGAACCACTGAAAGAATCACCAGTCACCAAACTTCCTGAACTAATTTGATAAGTCAATGCAGGATCTGCTTCGCCATAGGTTTTAGATTTAGCATCGGCTGTAATAGTTATATCTCGTTTACCAATGGTTAGATTTGCTCCAACATAAGTCAAAGTATAATTACTATTCAAAGCAACGCTTCCTTGCGTAATGGCATAATTTCCAACAATTTCTCCTGTATCTCTGCTCAATGAACCACTGAAAGAATCACCAGTTACCAAACTTCCTGAACTAATTTGATAAGTCAACACAGGGTCTGCTTCACCATAGGTTTTGGATTTAGCATCGGCTGTAATTGTAATGTCTCGTTTGCCAATGGTCAGATTTGCTCCAACATAACTTAAAGCATAATTACTGTTCAAAGCAACGCTTCCCCGAGTGATGGCATAATTTCCAACAATTTCTCCTGTATCTCTGCTCAATGAACCACTGAAAGAATCACTAAACGCTAAACTTCCTGAAGTAATTTGATAAGTCAATGCAGGATCTGCTTCGCCATAGGTTTTAGATTTAGCATCGGCTGTAATAGTTATATCTCGTTTGCCAATGGTTAGATTTGCTCCAACATAACTTAAAGCATAATTACTGTTCAAAGCAACGCTTCCCTGAGTGATGGCATAATCCCCAACAATTTCTCCTGTATCTCTGCTCAACGAACCACTAAAAGAATCACCAGTCACCAAACTTCCTGAAGTAATTTGATAAGTCAATGCAGGATCTGCTTCGCCATAGGTTTTAGATTTAGCATCGGCTGTAATAGTTATATCTCGTTTGCCAATGGTTAGATTTGCTCCAACATAACTTAAAGCATAATTACTGTTCAAAGTAACGCTTCCCTGAGTGATGGCATAATCCCCAACAATTTCTCCTGTATCTCTGCTCAACGAACCACTAAAAGAATCACTAAACGCTAAACTTCCTGAACTAATTTGATAAGTCAATGCAGGATCTGCTTCGCCATAGGTTTTAGATTTAGCATCGGCAGTAATTGTAATATCTCGTTTACCAATGGTTAGATTTGCTCCGACATAAGTCAAAGCATAATTACTGTTCAAAGCAACGCTTCCCTGAGTGATGGCATAATTTCCAACAATTTCTCCTGTATCTCTGCTCAATGAACCACTGAAAGAATCACCAGTCACCAAACTTCCTGAACTAATTTGATAAGTCAATGCAGGATCTGCTTCGCCATAGGTTTTGGATTTAGCATCGGCAGTAATCGTTATATCTCGTTTACCAATGGTTAGATTTGCTCCGACATAAGTCAAAGCATAATTACTGTTCAAAGCAACGCTTCCCTGAGTGATGGCATAATTTCCAACAATTTCTCCTGTATCTCTGCTCAATGAACCACTGAAAGAATCACCAGTCACCAAACTTCCTGAACTAATTTGATAAGTCAATGCAGGATCTGCTTCGCCATAGGTTTTGGATTTAGCATCGGCAGTAATCGTTATATCTCGTTTACCAATGGTTAGATTTGCTCCGACATAAGTCAAAGCATAATTACTGTTCAAAGCAACGCTTCCCTGAGTGATGGCATAATCCCCAACAATTTCTCCTGTATCTCTGCTCAATGAACCACTGAAAGAATCACCAGTCACCAAACTTCCTGAACTAATTTGATAAGTCAATGCAGGATCTGCTTCGCCATAGGTTTTGGATCTTGCATCGGCAGTGATTTCTACTGAACGCAAGTCTATCGTTAAATCTGCTCCAACATAAGTCAAAGTATAATTACTGTTCAAAGCAACGCTTCCCTGAGTGATGGCATAATCCCCAACAATTTCTCCTGTATCTCTGCTCAACGAACCACTGAAAGAATCACCAGTCACCAAACTTCCTGAACTAATTTGATAAGTCAATGCAGGATCTGCTTCGCCATAGGTTTTAGATTTAGCATCGGCAGTGATTTCTACTGAACGCAAGTCTATCGTTAAATCTGCTCCAACATAAGTCAAAGCATAATTACTGTTCAAAGCAACGCTTCCTTGCGTAATGGCATAATTCCCAACAATTTCTCCTGTATCTCTGCTCAATGAACCACTAAAAGAATCACCAGTAACCAAACTTCCTGAACTAATTTGATAAGTCAATGCAGGATCTGCTTCGCCATAGGTTTTGGATTTAGCATCGGCAGTAATCGTTATATCTCGTTTACCAATGGTTAGATTTGCTCCGACATAAGTCAAAGCATAATTACTGTTCAAAGCAACGCTTCCCTGAGTGATGGCATAATTTCCAACAATTTCTCCTGTATCTCTGCTCAATGAACCACTGAAAGAATCACCAGTCACCAAACTTCCTGAACTAATTTGATAAGTCAATGCAGGATCTGCTTCGCCATAGGTTTTAGATTTAGCATCGGCAGTAATTGTAATATCTCGTTTACCAATGGTTAGATTTGCTCCAACATAACTTAAAGCATAATTACTGTTCAAAGCAACGCTTCCCTGAGTGATGGCATAATTTCCAACAATTTCTCCTGTATCTCTGCTCAATGAACCACTGAAAGAATCACCAGTCACCAAACTTCCTGAACTAATTTGATAAGTCAATGCAGGATCTGCTTCGCCATAGGTTTTGGATCTTGCATCGGCAGTGATTTCTACTGAACGCAAGTCTATCGTTAAATCTGCTCCAACATAAGTCAAAGTATAATTACTGTTCAAAGCAACGCTTCCCTGAGTGATGGCATAATCCCCAACAATTTCTCCTGTATCTCTGCTCAACGAACCACTGAAAGAATCACCAGTCACCAAACTTCCTGAACTAATTTGATAAGTCAATGCAGGATCTGCTTCGCCATAGGTTTTAGATTTAGCATCGGCAGTGATTTCTACTGAACGCAAGTCTATCGTTAAATCTGCTCCAACATAAGTCAAAGCATAATTACTGTTCAAAGCAACGCTTCCTTGCGTAATGGCATAATTCCCAACAATTTCTCCTGTATCTCTGCTCAATGAACCACTAAAAGAATCACCAGTAACCAAACTTCCTGAACTAATTTGATAAGTCAATGCAGGATCTGCTTCGCCATAGGTTTTGGATTTAGCATCGGCAGTAATCGTTATATCTCGTTTACCAATGGTTAGATTTGCTCCGACATAAGTCAAAGCATAATTACTGTTCAAAGCAACGCTTCCCTGAGTGATGGCATAATTTCCAACAATTTCTCCTGTATCTCTGCTCAATGAACCACTGAAAGAATCACCAGTCACCAAACTTCCTGAACTAATTTGATAAGTCAATGCAGGATCTGCTTCGCCATAGGTTTTAGATTTAGCATCGGCAGTAATTGTAATATCTCGTTTACCAATGGTTAGATTTGCTCCAACATAACTTAAAGCATAATTACTGTTCAAAGCAACGCTTCCCTGAGTGATGGCATAATTTCCAACAATTTCTCCTGTATCTCTGCTCAATGAACCACTGAAAGAATCACCAGTCACCAAACTTCCTGAACTAATTTGATAAGTCAATGCAGGATCTGCTTCGCCATAGGTTTTGGATTTAGCATCGGCAGTAATCGTTATATCTCGTTTACCAATGGTTAGATTTGCTCCAACATAACTTAAAGCATAATTACTGTTCAAAGCAACGCTTCCCTGAGTGATGGCATAATTTCCAACAATTTCTCCTGTATCTCTGCTCAATGAACCACTGAAAGAATCACCAGTCACCAAACTTCCTGAACTAATTTGATAAGTCAATGCAGGATCTGCTTCGCCATAGGTTTTGGATCTTGCATCGGCAGTGATTTCTACTGAACGCAAGTCTATCGTTAAATCTGCTCCAACATAAGTCAAAGTATAATTACTGTTCAAAGCAACGCTTCCCTGAGTGATGGCATAATCCCCAACAATTTCTCCTGTATCTCTGCTCAACGAACCACTGAAAGAATCACTAAACGCTAAACTTCCTGAACTAATTTGATAAGTCAATGCAGGATCTGCTTCGCCATAGGTTTTAGATTTAGCATCGGCAGTAATTGTAATATCTCGTTTACCAATGGTTAGATTTGCTCCAACATAACTTAAAGCATAATTACTGTTCAAAGCAACGCTTCCCTGAGTGATGGCATAATTTCCAACAATTTCTCCTGTATCTCTACTCAATGAACCACTGAAAGAATCACTAAACGCTAAACTTCCTGAACTAATTTGATAAGTCAATGCAGGATCTGCTTCGCCATAGGTTTTAGATTTAGCATCGGCAGTAATCGTTATATCTCGTTTACCAATGGTTAGATTTGCTCCAACATAAGTTAAAGTATAATTACTGTTCAAAGCAACGCTTCCCTGAGTGATGGCATAATCCCCAACAATTTCTCCTGTATCTCTGCTCAATGAACCACTGAAAGAATCACCAGTCACCAAACTTCCTGAACTAATTTGATAAGTCAATGCAGGATCTGCTTCGCCATAGGTTTTAGATTTAGCATCGGCAGTAATTGTAATGTTTCGTTCGCCAATGGTTAATAAAGCATTCGTTGGAGTTATACTATAATTTGGATTAGCCCCCAAAGTAACTTCAATTGGATAATTACCAACTCCTGAAAAATGAACTGCGGTGGTAGATAAGCTATAATCTAACTCATCTCCGTTAACTATACCTGTAACTACAGCGTCCAATGCCGGATTTACATCACCGTAGATTTTGGATTTTGCATTAGCAGTAACAGTAGCTACTTTTTTATTTATTGTTAAGATTGCTGATGTACTATTACCACTAGAAACTGCTAAATAATCACTATCTCCTGAAAAAGAACTGGAAATTGTATAGTTTCCTGAATTCAGTTTTCCAAGTGAGGGAACATTTGTTAAATCTAAATTTAAAGTTGCAACTCCACTAGCATTCGTAACAGCTGTACCTACTGAAGTGCCATTAATATAAAAGGCAATCGTTTTTCCTGATATACCAGTAGTTGTTTGATAATTGGAATAGAATGTTGAAGTCAATGTAACAGAACTTCCATAAAGACCTGTAACATTTGTTGCCACTAAAGCTCCATAATTAGCCGTAAATAGTACAGCATTCGCTGCTCCTCCTCCAGCAACAGTAAAAACATTTGAAGTTTGCTGACTTGTTGGAGATGAAGTTGATCCTACGCGTAAACTATAATTTAGAATTGAATAATTTACCGATGGTGATGGACTATAAGTTGGAGTATAACTATTTGCGGTTATAGCCTTATTATTAATACTTCCTCCAGCTGTTGATGGAGGAATAAAACTAGTGGTATTAAAAGTTCCATTACCACCACCGGTTCCTGAAATTGTATAATTAACAATCACACTTGTACTTAATGGAAGTCCTACTGCTGCAAATTGATACCCTCCATCTGTAAACAAAACTTCTGCACTTAAACCTGAACTTTGCCCTGTAGCTGTTAATACAAATGACACTCCTAGATGTTTTATATTAATCAAAAACTGATCATAATATATATTTCCATTTGCATCTGCTACAGTCGATCGATTATGATCACTGGTACATACCTGAGGTGTTTCATCAAAATGTAACAATACCGTTTCTCCAGGTTGCCAACCCGAACCTGTAACTATAACAGTATCTCCTGGTTGATAATCATCTTTATCAGTCGTGACAGTTGCCTGACTAAAAGCCACATTTGCAAAAAACAAATTGGCAATCAAAAAAACAAATAAGAAAAAACGAGATTGGGGTAGAATTGTTTTCATACGCGAGGGATTTAAATAAAAAAATGTATGCTAAATTGAATAATTGAAATCAATAGAATGAGGTTTCTATTTGTCTGAAAAACAATATTGTTTTTACTTTTATTTCATTTAATTCATATCTAATTTAGATACAATAATTTTATTTATTCCACATTCCCGATGAAGTGTTAAAAAAAACTATAAACTACATAGCCTGTTGTTTTTAAGTCATTTATAAAGAATATTTCTAAAAAACAATCGAAAAAGTAGCCCCTTTATTTACACCCTCACTATTGGCAATAAGAATTCCTTGATTCTTTTCTATAATTTGTCGGCATAAATACAGACCTATTCCTGTTGAAGATTCGTCAGAAGTCCCTAAACGGCTCATATTAGTAAATTTAGCAAATACTTTTTCATTGTCCTTACTATCAAAACCAACGCCTTGATCAATAATTTTTATAACTATTTTTCCATTTTCATTAAAAACATCTAACTGTATTTTTGAATCCGAAAAAGAAAATTTAATCGCATTGTGAAGCAAATTAAAAATTACTCTTGTCAATAATTCTGCATCAATTTTCAGACTAACACTTTCGATAGCAACATTCCTAATCAATTCAATTTTTTTAACAGCCATAGACTGTCTCAATTGAGTACCTATTGCATCAATCATCGTTTTCAAATTGATTTCTTTAACTTCAACAGCCGTTTGCAGTATCTCATCCTGATCTTTCAGCATTTTTACAAACTTCTCAATGTATTGAAACTGCTCGTCTGACGACTGATAAATCATTTGGGCTAATTCCTTTACATTTTCAGGAGGATTAGTCCCTAAAATCATTGTTGCCAATGATTTGGGATTTCCGGCAAAAGTCCTTAAATCATGAGAAAGCAAATAAATCAAATTTTGTTTTTCGGTAATAAATTTTTCACTCTCTGAAATAGAATCCTGAATATTGGATAATAACAAACCTACTTCGTCTGAAAAATCTAAGGGCAATTTTGTAACTGTTCGACTTAACTTATAATCATTCAAAGCTTTTGAAGCCAATTCTAAAGGCTGAATTAATTTTTTCAATAATATTAAGGTTACAACCGTAGCTAATAAGGTCATTACTAATGAAAAAAGCAATAAACCAGCGCTTGAAAAGTTATTTTTTGAATACAGTACAAAAAACAAAATCCCTATTAGAGGAATATGAATTCCTATGAAAGCTACAAAAAGAAACTTAAACGCATAACTTTTTTTAAGAAAACCTATTGAAGATAGTTTTTTATAAAATTCCATAAATTCATATTATTTGAGACAAGACCAAATGTACGAAAAAACTATATTTTTTCTTATCTATTAAAAATTATTTTTTAAGAAAAATCAGAAATACTAACTTCAAAATAATTTCCTTAGTTTTGCTTTCCAGCCCATATCGAATCTAATCCATAACTATCACAATGCAAGACTGGCCTTATTTAGCAAAATACCAACAAGAAAACGCATTACTGCCTCTTCCTGTAAATGCTGAAAACCGTGTTGTGTTTTTAGGCGATTCCATAACTGAATTCTGGAGTAAAGAACAGCCTTCATTTTTTCAAAATAAATCTTATATCAATCGGGGAATCAGTGGTCAAACTACTCCGCAAATGCTGCTGCGTTTTAGAGCAGATGTCATTGCATTACATCCTAAAATAGTTATTATTTTAGCTGGCGGAAATGATATTGCAGGGAATACGGGAGCTTCAACAACTAAAATGATTACTGATAATATTTATTCGATGATTGAACTGGCTCATGTTCACAATATAAAAGTGATACTTTGCTCTGTTCTTCCTGCTAATTTTTTCTATTGGAATCCAAAAGAAAAACCAGCGGAACGAATTATTGAATTAAATCAACTGTTAGAAAATTATGCGCTTGTCAATAAAATTCCATTTGTTGATTATTATTCGGCAATGGTTGACGATCAAAAAGGCTTAAAAACCGAATTTTCAGAAGATAGGGTTCATCCCAACAAAGCAGGATATGAAATTATGAGTCCACTAATTGAAAAAGCTATTCAACTCACTATAAAAAATCTATAAAACAAACAAAAAATGAACTATCGTAAACTAGGAAAAACAAACTTTGAAATATCCGAAATTGCTCTTGGTACCTGGCAGGTGGGCGGCAAATGGGGCTCGCCTTTTAATGACAAAACCGCCGATGAACTATTGAATACAGCTATTGACAAAGGCATCAATTTTATTGACACTGCCGATGTTTATGAAAACGGATTGAGTGAAAAAGCGGTGGGCAGACTCATTCGTTCCCGCTCTGAACGTATTTATGTGGCTACTAAATGTGGACGTCACATCAATCCGCATGTTAACGAAGGTTATCAGCCTAAGGTTTTACAAAAATATGTCGAAGACAGTTTGAAACGTCTTCAATTAGATACTATCGATCTTATTCAGTTACACTGTCCTCCTACTGAAGTTTTTTATCGTCCGGAAATTTTTGAGCTTTTTGACAAACTAAAGCAAGAAGGAAAAATTTTAAATCTTGGAGTTAGTGTCGAAAAAGTAGAAGAAGGACTTAAAGCGATGGAGTTTTCAAATGTCACTTCGATTCAAATCATTTTCAATCTTTTCAGACAGCGTCCATCGGAGTTACTTTTTAAGGAAGCTCAGAAAAAAGATGTGGGAATCATTGCCCGTGTTCCATTAGCCAGCGGATTGTTGACAGGAAAATTCTCTGAAAAATCTATTTTTGACAGCAAAGATCATCGTTTTTTTAATCGTGAAGGAGCTGCATTTGACAAAGGAGAAACTTTCTCCGGAATAAATTACGAATTAGGTTTGATTGCCGTGGACGAACTAAAAAAACTATTCCCTGAAGTTCAAAACCTGGCTCCTATTGCCTTACAATGGATTTTAAGTTTTAGTGAAGTAAGTTGTATTATTCCTGGTGCTTCAACGGAAAGTCATGTATTATCTAATCTTTCAACGTTTGATTTACCGGCATTAACTCCTGAAAAAATTGCGGCTATGAACGAGATTTACAATCATTATATCAAAAAAGAAGTACACCATTTGTGGTAAAAGAGTATCCTTATTAAACAAAAAATCCGTTCTGATAGCTAATCGGGACGGATTTTTATTTGATTTTCTTTATTTCTTCAAATACAAATTCGGGATTAGAATAATCAATGGTATCTCCTTTTAAAAACGAAGGAATTCCCATGTAAACCGAAATTACACCTTTACCTAACAGTAATTTGTTTTTACGTTTCAGTAGTGCAATGGGATATCTTTTCAAAACTCCGCCACCATAAGGCTGATAATAAAAACTTCCTTTTATCGTATCTCCACTAATAATCCCCCTTATCTCACCGGAATCTTTACTGACTCCTCCATATCGAATTTCATATTGACCAAAAAACCGGTTGTCCTCCAGTTTTATAAAATTAAGAAATGCCGTATCCTTATCGTTTATCGCCCGATAATGAAATTGTTTGCCTTCCTTATTCGCATCTGCACAACCAAAAACTATAACAGCAAAGAGAATACAAAAACCAATTAAACCTTTACTTTTTTCCAATATCAGATTCATTCTTTTATCACTTTAGCAGCAAAGATAAAATTTCTATTTTTAGAAATAACGTTGATTTTTTAATAGCTAAAATTCCGAATTAGCTTATTTACAGTTCATTTATACTATAAAATAATTCTTTCATTATATTTGAAATTCAAAAACTTCAACCAGCCGAGATAATGAACAAAATAATCCTCTTTTTATTTTTAAGCTCAATTCTCCGTTTTTCTTCTTACGGGCAAAACATAAATAAAGAAAAAATAGATCAATTTCTGGATGTACTTGCATCACAAGACTTAGCTATGGGCAGTCTTAGCATTTCTCAAAACGGCAATTTACTTTATCAAAAAGCAATTGGCTACAGTTCTATTGATAAAAAAACACCTGCAACCGTATCTACCAAATACCGAATTGGTTCTGCAACAAAAATGTTTACAGCCGTCCTGATTTTTCAATTAATCGAAGAAGGCAAAATCAAACTGGAACAAAAATTAAGTGATTTTTATCCAAATCTACCCAATGCAAATAAAATCACTATTAGCGATATGCTTTACCACCGGAGCGGTTTGCATGATTACACTAAGGAAACCAATTATCCTGAATGGATGGAAAAGCCTAAAACTCACGATGAACTACTCGAAATTATAAAAGAAAAAGGAAGCGATTTTGAACCCGATACCAAAGCGGATTATTCTAACAGCAACTATCTTTTATTAGGTTATATCATTGAAAACAAATGTAAAATACCTTATGCAAAGGCAATTGAGAAAAGGATAACTTCTAAACTCAAACTTAAAGACACTTATTACGGAAGTATTTCCAACATAAAAAACGATGAAAGCGGCTCTTTCAAATATTCCGACAATAAGTGGAATACCTTTAAAAAAACAAACTTGGGCATACACGGAGGAGCTGGCGCACTTATCTCGACACCAACAGATATGACTGTATTTATAAATGCCTTATTTACCAATAAACTTGTAAATAAATCCAGCCTGTCTAAAATGAAAAACCTTATTGATGACTATGGTATGGGACTTTTTTCAAATAAGTATGGTACCCAAACCAGCTTTGGACACAACGGAAGAGTCGAAGAGTTTTACACCGCAGCATGGTATTTCCCAAAACAAAAATTATCATTTGCCTACTGTACCAACGGAATCCTTTATCCAAGAACCGATTTGATTGAAGGAATTCTAAAAATATGTTTTAATCAAGAATTCACAATTCCTTTTTCTAAAAACTACAACTTAAAACCGGAAGATTTAGACCAATATCTTGGTCAATATTCATCAGGTCAAATTGTAGTCAACTGCACTAAAAACAACACTAAATTATTGATTGAATCAAAAGGGAAAACATTTGAAGTTGAAGCCATTGGTGACAATTATTTCATGAATAAAGACTTAGGCTATTTTTTCGAATTTAATCCCGAAAAAAAGAATCTCCTAATTAAAGAAACTGACAATATTTATTTTCTAAAAAAAGTAAATTAACTTTCAATCAAAATCAAAAATCCTGCTTTATGACACTGGAAACAAGCTATACTTTTTCGACTACTATTGAAATTATAGGAATCAATCCGTTTGTTTATGTGCCTAAAGAAATCTTAAAGCATATTTTTGAAAAAGCAGCGAAATCCAAAGGTCCTATTCCTGTAAAAGGAGCTGTCAATTCTATTCCTTACACCCAAACTTTAATGAAATTTAAAGGCGAGTGGCGCTTGTACATCAATACCAAAATGCTTAAAAACTCTCCTAAAAGAATTGGAGAACAAATAGAAATAAGCATCAGCTATGATTCCGAAAAAAGAGAAATCCCCATACATCCCAAACTTTCAGAAGCTTTAGCTGAAAACGAAGCTGCTAATAACGTATTTCAAAATTTACGTCCTTCATTACAGCATGAAATCATCCGCTATATTGCTAATTTAAAAACAGAGGAAAGCATCGATAAAAATATTCCAAAAGCCATTGCGTTTTTATTGGGAAAAGGAAAATTTGTGGGGAGAGAAAAGCCTTGATACTTTTTTTGTAAGAATATTTTAATATATTTGAAAATAAATAAAGCGAAACAAACCTTCGCCAATCTACCCAATTTTAGATGTATATACGAAGGTTTGTTTCGCCTATAAACGAGTTAGCTGTAAACCAAGAGAAACCTAAATGGCAAAGAATATTGTTTTCCCATACGTAACCTTCAACAGATTTGTTGATGAAGCGATTATAAAAAAACTATCTCTTTTTTATGATAATATTTATATAGGGGACGGACGTTTTAGTATTATATCAGGTGTTTCTAAATTAGAAATGAATGAGGAAAATCAGTCCTTATTCTACGAAAATGCTGTTTGGAGTTTTCTGAAAGACAATAATGTTGTAAAAACTTATCCTTATTTCAAGGACAAGTTTGAAGGACAAGATAAAGAAGTACTAGAATTAACCAAACAATTAGAAAAGTTATTTCAAAAAGAGAGAACAAATGGAAATTTCCCAAAACATCCTAGTGAAGAACAATTAGCGGAAATGAAGAAAGAATATTTTAACCATTTCTTTCTAACTCACGACCTTTCAATTAGATTAGACACAATACATTTAAGAAAATTGGATGATCTTGCAGAATACTATCCCCTCTTAAGAACTTATGACACACTTAAATCTGATGATAAAAAAAGCCAAGTAATTCAGTTTGTCTTAAATGATATTCCAGAGCCTGACTACAATACTTCTTGGGACCATATAATTGAATTTAGAACAGATGAAGAAATAAGAAATAAGTATTTAGCTCTAACGAACTGGATAAATAAGGTTTCAAATTCAAACTCAAAACTATCAGAAATTAAAGAAGAATACGATTTTTTATATAGTGAATACATTAAACATTTTAAACTTCACAAAATGAAATTTAATAATTCGACACTTGAAGTTATAGTAAATTCGACAGCTAATTTTTTAGCAAATATGGCTTCTGGAAACTATGTTAGTTCTATAAAGGATTTGTTTCAGTTCAACATCAAAAATGCGAACTTACTTCAAGAAGAAGCTAAGTTACCTGGTAAAGAAATAGCATACATATTCCATTCAAATGAAAAATTTAAATAATGGTCTACAGCTAACAAGGTATTGCCAAAAGCGGGGCTGAACGGCTTCGATTGAACTTTTTTACTAAATTTAAACTGTGGTATTTCTATTGAGCGGCAGACCAGACCGCGCGGATATATCAACGCAACGATAGCGCGGAATTGCATTCCGTGCCCACAAAGTTGAGCAACTACAAAACCAAACAGTTCAATTTTAAATAGTATTTTATCCTGTTGGAGTGTGCACGGAATACAATTCCGCGCTATCAAAACGCTATCAAAACTTAAAAGGCATTAACTAACCTCGTCAACTAAACGAGGTTTCTTTTTACCCAAAAGCCTAAATATTTCCACAACTCCCCTGCCCCCGATTACTTCACTGGACAATATTTTCATAGGAGTTCAGTGAACTTCGTTTGCAGCAAAAAACCCGCAGTGTTGCCGGCAATAGAACACTTGCCGGTAAAGAGCGACCAACGGAAGCTCCTTTAATGGCTTAGTGTTACTGACGGCAACACGAGGATTTGTAGCGAAAAGCGGGAAATGGCCCAAATAGCAAGTCGAATAAAGATAAAAATCGACACTTTTCAAAAAAAATTCCTAATTTGAATTCATAAAAGACAACAAACACTTATTTTTGCGCCATGGGTAGAAAAAATACAGACAAAGTTGTCTTTCATCAGATAAAAGTCCTTGATGCAGGTGCAAAAGGCGTTTCGGTAGCAAAGGCTCCCGATGGAAAAGTAGTGTTTATTCCGAATGTGGTTCCGGGTGATGTGGTTGATGTGCAAACTTTCAAAAAACGCAAGGCGTATTATGAAGGAAAAGCGGTGAAATTCCACGAGTTATCAGAGCATCGTGTAGATCCTATTTGTGAGCATTTTGGGGTTTGTGGCGGTTGCAAATGGCAAAACATGAACTACGACCAACAATTGTTTTACAAACACAATGAGGTTAAAAATCACTTGCAACGCATAGGAAAAATTGAACTTCCTGAATTTGACCCGATTTTAGGTTCGGAGAAAAAGTTTTTCTACAGAAATAAAATGGAATTTTCGTTTTCTAACAGCCGTTGGTTAACAGAAGCTGAAATTGGAAGCGATGAAGATTTAGGAAATAGAAATGCTCTTGGTTTCCATATTCCAAAAATGTGGGACAAAATCCTGGACATCAAAAAATGTCATTTACAAGAAGATCCTTCAAACGCTATTAGAAATGAAGTTCGCGATTTTGCTAATGCAAATGGTTTGACTTTCTTTAACCCGAGAGAACATTCCGGTTTGTTAAGAACCTTAATGTTACGTACGGCTTCAACCGGAGAAATCATGCTTTTGATTCAGTTTTTCGAAAATGATAAAGCCAACAGAGAATTGTTGCTGGATCATCTTTATGCCAAATTCCCTCAAATTACTTCATTGCAATATGTGGTAAATAACAAGGCAAATGATACACTTTACGATCAGGACATCAAATTGTACAAAGGTCGTGATTACATCCTGGAAGAAATGGAAGGTTTGAAATTTAGCATCAATGCCAAATCTTTTTACCAAACCAACTCCGATCAGGCTTATGAATTATACAAAATAACGAGAGATTTTGCCGGATTAACAGGAAATGAAACCGTTTACGATTTATACACCGGAACAGGAACCATTGCGCAGTTTGTTTCTAAAAAAGCAAAAAAAGTAATTGGTGTCGAAAGTGTTCCTGATGCCATTAAAGACGCTAAGGCCAATGCCGAACGCAATAACATAGACAATTGTGAGTTTTTTGTAGGTGATATGAAAGTAGTTTTCAATGACGCTTTTATTGCACAACACGGACAACCGGACGTCATTATCACCGACCCACCACGTGACGGAATGCACAAAGACGTAATTGAACAAATTATGAAAATTGCTCCTGAAAAAGTAGTGTATGTAAGTTGTAATTCGGCTACACAAGCCCGTGATTTGGCTTTAATGGACGAAAAATACAAAGTAACTAAAGTGCGTCCTGTGGATATGTTTCCGCAAACGCATCATGTGGAAAATGTAGTACTTTTAGAAAGAAGATAATTAGTCCTTAGTACCTAGTCCTTAGTTTTTTCAGTAAGGACTAAGGACTATGTACTAACAACTAAAAAATATATGAAGAAAACGATACTGCTTTTATTGCTGTTTTGCTTCTCTTTCTCCGGTTGTGAGAAAGACGATATTTGTGATGGCAATACCCTTACCACACCCCGAATGGTCATTACATTTTATGACATCAGTAACCCTTCGGTTGAAAAAAGTGTGACCAATCTAAGCATATTTGGTGATGGAATGGAAGAAGCTGTTAATTTTGACGGAAACACTCTAATTAACGGAAGTACGGTTTCTATTCCTCTAAAAGTAGATGCCGATGAAGTTAAATTTCGTTTTATCTTAAATTTTGGCAATAGCAATACGGCTCTGATAAACGAAGACGTATTAACTTTTAAATACAGCAGAGAAACCATTTTTGTATCTCGTGCCTGTGGTTTTAAAACTAATTTTACTTTAGACCCAATTTCGCCATTTGTTCACACCGATGCGGCAACTCCGGATTTATTATGGATACAATATCTTGCAGTAGAAAAATATAGTATAGCTAACGAAAATGAAACACACCTTAAAATATATTTTTAGTAGCTGTCTTATTTTGTCTTTGTTTTTTGCAAATGCACAAAATACTCAAGCTCCTTCAACAAAGCCCAAAAAGGATACTATTTCGACCGGAATTATCCCTAAAAAGGCTGCTGTGGCTACCAAAACCGATGTAATAACTAAAACCGATTCAATTGCTCCAGCCGTAAAAACCAATCGTTATGGAGTGCGCTTGGGAGTAGATTTATTCAAATTAAGCCGTAGTTTTTATGATAATAACTACAAAGGAATCGAGCTTGTAGGAGATTACCGTTGGGATAAAAAACATTATATCGCCGCCGAAGTTGGTAATGAAAATAAAACTACCGATGATGCCCGCCTGAATTTCACTACCAAAGGTTCGTACCTGAAAGTAGGTTTTGATTATAACGGTTATGAAAACTGGCTGGATATGGAGAACATTATTTCGATAGGTTTGCGCTACGGTTTTAGTACTTTTAATCAGGAATTGAATACTTATAAAATTTATAATCCAAATCAATATTTTGGAGAAACACCGTCTCTAGCTTCGGGTCAAAAATACAACGGTCTTACAGCAAGCTGGATTGAAGTGGTTGCCGGAATGAAAGCTAAAGTTTTTAACAACGTATTTTTAGGTTTCAGCCTTCGTTTGAACCGATTGATTACCAACAAACAACCTGACAATTTTGAAAACCTTTATATTCCTGGCTTTAACCGAACGTATAATGGGGATTTTGGTGTTGGTTTTAATTACACGGTAACTTATTTTGTTCCAATTTTCAAAAAGAAAGTCGTTCCTGTGGAAACAAAGAAAAAATAGTTTGCAGTGTTCAGTCGGCAGAAACACAAAAAACCGCAAATTCACTAAATTGAGAATTTGCGGTTTTTTTTTATGTTTTTTGAATCTAATGTATTCTTCTTCCTGCTTCCTGCAAACTGAACACTAACCTATCTCTCTAATTCCTTTTATAAAAATCCATTTCATAAACAATTTTTCACCATCCTTAGTTTTCACAGCCTGAAATTTTGGGCCTATTAAAGTTGCTATTGCAAAAGCTGTAAATGGAATCCAAAGTCCTGTTAAACCTGAATATCTATCCACTAAATAGCGAAACAAAACAAATAATATAGCAAAACAACCCAGTTGGTATAAAAAAGCGCGTAATTGTAATTTAGTCATAACTTATTGTTTGTATTTTTATTTAAAGTTTAAAGCTCAATGTTAAGCTTGCACTTCTAACTTCTAACTTCTAACTTCTCTCCTGAAACTTAGTACGTTTACTTCCTTCGTACATTTCATATTTTACCAATCGGGCTTCGAGTCCAGCGTTGAATAATTTGATTTTTCTGGATGGTCGCAAACCTACAAATTTCAGTGCTTCCAGATTTCCTGTGATAAACCAGGCGTTTGTTCCCGGATAACTTTGTTTTAAAGTATCGCCAATATTTTTATAAAATTCTTCCATGTGAATATCCAAACGCTCATCATAAGGCGGATTAAAAACAATATGTAATTTTCCTTCCGAAGTTTTTTCGCTATCAAAGAAATTATTTCCTTCAATACTAACATATTCTTCCAGATTTGCATTTCGAATATTCTCTTTCGCTTTACTTACCGCCGACGGTGCTTTATCATAACCTTTAATCGTATGATGAAACTCGCGAACTTTCCCTAATAAACTATCGGTAATTTTGTCAAACAAATCATTATCCCAGTCCTTCCATTTTTCGAAAGCAAATTCTTTACGGTTAATATTTGCAGGAATGTTGCAGGCAATCATAGCTGCTTCGGCAAGGAAAGTTCCCGAACCACACATAGGATCCAGAAAATCACTCTGTCCATCCCAACCCGAAAGCAACAAAATTCCCGCTGCCAAGACTTCGTTTATCGGTGCTATATTCGTCGATGTTCTGTAACCACGTTGATTCAATGCGTTTCCTGATGTGTCCAAAGCTACCGAAACCTGATCTTTATCAATATGAATGTTAATTCTTAAATCCGGATGTACTTTATCAATACTTGGACGTTGCCCTGTTCTTTCTCTGAACTGATCCACAATGGCATCTTTACATTTTTGAGAAACAAATTCGGTATGCTTAAAATATTCTGAATGCGCTGTAGTATCAATCACAAAAGTCTGATTGGCATTGATAAATTTTGACCAATTAACACCCGAAACTCCTTTATACAAAGCTTTTTCATTATTGGCTCTAAAAGAATAAATAGGTTTTAAGATTTTTAATGCAGTACGCAAAGACAAATTGGCCTTGTACATAAAACCTTTATCACCTTTAAAACTCACCATTCTTACTCCCTGCTCTACGTCTTGTGCTCCTAAATTTTTTAATTCAGTGGCTAATATTTCTTCAAAACCAAAAAAGGTTTTGGCAATCATCTTAAAATTTTCTTCCATTTCTCTTTTAAATTCCAATTTTCTAAATTCCAAATTCCAAACAACCTGAAATAGTATATTTCCGCAAAAATACACTAAATTTGCGGGATAGAATTAATTGAAAAGAATAAATGTCCGAAGCACAAGAAACAACTAATACAAATCAAGACCAACCAAATGAAACATGGTTCAGCTCCTGGTTTGACACTCCCTATTATCACATTCTCTACAAAGAACGAAATGACAAAGAAGCACAGCTTTTCATGGATAACTTAACACATTATTTAAATCTTCCTGAAAAAGCTAAAGTCTTGGATTTAGCTTGTGGCAAAGGTCGTCACGCTATCTATTTGAACCAATTGGGTTTTGATGTCATTGGTGCTGATTTATCTGAAAACAGCATTGCTGAAGCCAGCAAAAATTCGAATGATACCCTGCATTTTAAAGTACACGACATGCGCGAAGAATTCGAAGAAAAGTATGATGCCATTTTTAATTTGTTTACCAGTTTTGGTTATTTCGAAAATGATGACGACAATTTAACGACTTTAAAAGCCATCAAAAACAGTTTATCAGACTATGGATTTGCCGTAATTGACTTTATGAATGTCAATCAGGTAATTGAAACCCTGGTTCCCGAAGAAGTAAAAACAGTGGACGGAATCGATTTTCACCTGAAACGCTATGTAGCCGACGGTCATATATTTAAAGAAATTGATTTTGAAGACCAAGGTCATAAATATCATTTTACCGAAAAAGTAAAAGCCCTGACTTTACAGGACTTCGAAACCATGATGGAAGAAGCTGGAATTTATCTTTTGGATATTTTTGGAGATTATAAACTGAAAAAATTTCACAAAACAGAAAGCGAACGACTTATCCTTATTTTCAAATAATGAACTACCTTTTACCCTTACTTTCTGTACTAATAGGTTACATCATTGCCTTAGTCCTCAAACCTAAAAAGAAAACCAATCTAAAGTTACTGTTAGCTTTTAGTGGTTCTTTTTTGCTTTCTTTGACGGTAATGCACTTACTCCCTGAGATTTACGAAAGTCACAATCATGGTGTTGATGAAAGTCACAATCACAATGCAGGGATTTTTATTATGCTGGGGATTTTGTTCCAAATTATACTGGAATTTTTCTCAAAAGGTGCCGAGCATGGTCACGTACACGGACACCCTAACATGTCGCATATTCCGTGGTTGTTGTTCATCAGTCTTTGTATTCACGCGTTTTTAGAAGGATTTCCTGTGGGGCATAATCACGATAATTTAGCTCTTGGAATTGCTATTCATCACCTTCCTATTGCTATTATTCTAACTAGCTTTTTCATTAATTCGCATTTAAACAAACAGGCTATTTTTGCCTTCATGCTTACTTTTGCATTTATGACACCATTGGGAACATTCGCCTCTGATTATCTTACTCCTCTAAGCCATTATCATAACCAAATTACCGCTGTAGTAATCGGGATTTTATTTCATATTTCCTCAACTATTATTTTCGAAAGTAGCGAAGGCCATAAATTTAATATTGCTAAAGTTTCGATGATTGTACTGGGAATTATATTGGCATATTTTTTATAAATTTTAATCACTAAAACACACCAAATAAAGCTTAAAAAAATGACCTTCATAAAAACCACCGAACAATCCTCAAAATACGAGCATTTAGAAAAGATGTCAGTTTCTGACTTACTTTCTAATATCAATAACGAAGACAAAACCGTTCCGCTTGCTGTTGAAAAAGCCTTGCCTCAAATAGAAACTTTAGTCACTCAAATTGTTGCTAAAATGAAACTGGGTGGGCGTTTATTTTACATTGGAGCCGGAACTTCAGGACGTTTGGGAGTGGTCGATGCATCTGAATGTCCGCCTACTTTTGGTGTTCCATTTGATTTGGTAGTTGGAATTATTGCCGGTGGCGATAAGGCCATTCGCAAAGCGGTAGAAAATGCCGAAGACAATGCAACCCAAGCCTGGATTGATTTACAGGAATTCAACATCAACGAGAATGATGTGGTAATAGGAATTGCAGCTTCCGGAACAACGCCTTATGTTATTGGTGGATTAGAAACTTGCAACAAAAATAATATTATCACGGGAAGCATTTCCTGCAATGCAGGAAGTCCGCTTTCGCAAACAGCAAGATTCCCTATTGATGTTGTTGTAGGTCCAGAATTTGTTACAGGAAGTTCCAGAATGAAAGCCGGAACGGCTCAAAAACTGGTTCTGAATATGATTTCAACTGCTACGATGATTCAATTGGGAAAAGTAAAAGGCAACAAAATGGTCGATATGCAATTAAGTAACAACAAATTGGTAGATCGCGGAACTAAAATGATTATGGGTGAAATTCCTGTAAGCTACGAAGAAGCCGCTCAATTACTGAAAGAACACGGAAGTGTGCGCAAAGCAGTTGATTTTTATAATAATAAATAAGTTAAAAGTTGTGAGTTATAGGTTATGTGTCGTGTGTCGCTCCTAACTTCTAACTTCCCACTTCTAACCTCTAACTTTTCAAAATGGCAACAAACAAAGAATTATTATCCAAAGGAGTCCGATACTTAGCAGGCGCTTTGCCCTTGCTTTTTATTGGTCCGTCATTAATTCACAATGCCTTTATGAACCAGCAAAATGTATGGCATTATCTGGTTTTAGGAATCGGAATCATTGCTTGTCTGGCTTCGGTATATCTGATTTTTTTGGGACTGAAATTCATGATGAAAGCTTTATTCAACGATTAATACCGATTATACAAAATATATAGTCCAAAAAATTGTCCTATTATTTTGTTATATCGGCATTATGCCACAACTTTATTGATAACTCCAATAAAAATATAATTGGTATAATTTGTACCTTTACTAAAAATTTGATTATGGATATTCAAGCCGAAATAAATTGGATACATCAAGAAATTGACAAAGTAAAAGATCCTTCTTTTGTTGAAAAATTAAAACGTCTTTTACTGACTACAAATTCCCCTTCTGAAACTACAGATATTGATTATAATATCGATATCGAAAAAGCATTGGAAAGCATAAAAAAAGGTGACTTTTACAATGAAAATGAAGCTAAGGAAATGTCAAAAAAATGGGGAAGAAAATAATTTGGTCTTCAAATGCTTTAGAACAGCTTGAAGATATTCATTTTTATATTCTTTTTGAAAGCAAATCCATTCAGGTAGCTGACAAAGTAGTCGATAAAATTTTTGACAGTACCGAAATTCTTAAAAGCAAACCGGAAATCTACAAACTTGACCCAAAAAAGGATAACAACGATGGCAGTTTTCGGGTTTATTTTGTTTACGACTATATGATTTCCTATAGAATCACCCCTGAAAACATTCAAATTCTTCGAATTAGACATACGTCAAGAAAACCCAAAAACTTCTAATGGAAGACTTAATTCATATTCAAAAAACATTCGACAAAGTCGTTTTTATAAACAAAAAAGTCAGCAACCGCGAATTTGAAGACTGTGTTTTTAAAAACTGTGATTTCTCCAATAGTGATTTTTCAAATAATACTTTTATGGATTGCGAATTCATTAATTGCAATCTTTCGATGACTTCTTTAAGCGGGACAAGTTTGAAAACAGTTCATTTTTCAAATTGCAAATTACTTGGAATTCAGTTTAACAGCTGTGCCGATTTTATGTTTGCTGTAAGTTTCAATGATTGCATTTTAGATTACGCTTCTTTTTCGAATACAAAAATGCCGAAAACCAAGTTCAATTCCTGTTCAATGAAAGAAGTGAGTTTCATTGGAACAAACCTTTCCAATTCGGTTTTTGATAATTGTAATTTAGACAATGCCGTTTTTAATGATACTGAACTCAAGGAAGTCAATTTCCTGACAGCTTACAATTATAAAATTGATCCTGAATTCAACCCGATGCGAAAAGCTAAATTTTCGATGCAGGGAATCCCGGGACTTTTAGACAAATACGACATTAAAATTCAATAGAGATGAAAATAAATATTTTAATCATTTTATCGTTCATTATTCTGAATTCTTGTTCACCTAGAATTACCCCTACAATAATTTCTAAACAAAATCCAATCTCTGATGATACATATATTTTAGTATTAAATAAAGATGATGATTTTAAAAATGATGGAATACAAATTGGAACAATAAAATCTACCGACAAAGGATTTTCTACACATTGCAGTTTTGATGAAATTATAGAACAATACAAAAAGATATGTCGAGAAAATGGGGCTAATATTATTAAAATAAATGAGCACAAAGTACCTGATTTAAAAAGTTCTTGTGATCGTATAGAAGCAACAATTTACAAGGTTCCTAATTATAAAATTCATGAAAACACAATAGAATGGTCTAAAGAAAGAAAACTTACTTGGTTTGATTTTAAGCGTAAACCTGCTTCAGACAACTACCCTTTTGGTGCTGAAACTAGTTGCACATTTACCCTCAAATCAAATACTGTCTCTTTAATTAACAAACCAAAAATAAAAATCACAAACTCTTTCCATTGTGATGAAAGTTGGGTCAAAACAAAGAACTTAGAAAATCAATCTCTTTTAGAACATGAACAATTACATTTTGATTTAAGTGAAATATATGCTCGAAAATTGAGGAAAATAATTTCTGAAAATAAATTCAACTCATTTAACTTAGTCAAAGAATCTAACAAACTATTTTATGAATATTTTGATTTAAACAAAGAAAGACAAATTCTATACGACAAAGAAACTAATCACGGAAGAGATACTTTAGAGCAAAAAAAATGGAAAAAAATGATTGAAACTGAACTAAAGCAATTAGATGAATTTGCCGCAAATTAATTTCTTTTCGCAAATCATTTTAAATAATAAATACAATGACTATAAAAAAAACATTACTCATTTTTCCTTTACTTTTGATAATTGTAACTTCCTGCTATAATGCAGAACGTAACTGTAAATATTTTAAAACCGGAAAATTCCGTTTTGAATATGAAGTAGACGGCGTAAAAAAAGTAACCCTTTTTGAACGCAACGACAGTATCGAAATTGAAACATTCGAAGGAAAAACTGATACAGCTTCTATCCGCTGGGTAAACGATTGCGAATATGTGCTAAAAAAACTGCATCCCAAAAATATGGCGGAAGAAAAATCAATTGGTATGAAAATCTTGACGACTTCAGGAAATTCATATACCTTTGAATTTGGTATTGTAGGTTCTGACCAAAAACAAAAAGGAACTGTAACTAAAATTGGTGAATTATAAAATTCGCATTATTCTTTAATCTTAACTTAATACTATGGAAGTATTTTTAAATCCTGATGCCTGGATCGCTTTATTAACATTAACTTTTCTGGAAATTGTACTGGGAATTGACAACATCATTTTTATATCGATAGCAACAGGAAAGCTGCCTGAGGAAAGTAGAAAAAAAGCAACTAAAATTGGTATGTTTTTAGCCATGTTTATGCGTATCATTCTTCTTTTTGGAATTACCATTTTAATTGCCATGAAAGAACCTTGGTTTACAATTAATTTTAGCTGGATAGATGCTCAAATTTCCGGACAAAGTATCATTCTTTTATTAGGTGGATTGTTCTTAATTTATAAAAGTACCAATGAGATTAGAGAAAAAGTAGATCACAAAGGAGAGGAAGAAAAAGAAATAGGGAAATCGGCGGCAAAATCCTTTAGTAGTGTTATTGTACAAATTATTTTAATTGACTTAGTATTTTCATTTGACAGTATTTTAACAGCTGTGGGGATGACTAGTGGAGTTCCCGGTGCCTTATATATTATGGTTACAGCAGTAATTATTTCGGTATTAATTATGATGCAATTTGCCGTTCCTGTGGGGACTTTTGTAAACAAAAACCCTTCCATTCAAATTTTAGGATTATCATTTTTAATATTAATAGGTTTAATGCTGATTACCGAAAGTGCACATTTATCTAATGCACTAATTTTTGGCAGTCATGTTACACCAATTCCAAAAGGCTATTTGTATTTTGCTATAAGTTTTTCGTTATTGGTTGAAGTATTAAATATGAAAACCACCAGAAAAAAATAAATCATCGTACAATATTGCAAAGAAGCTCCTTAATTAGGGGCTTTTTTGCTTTTGAGAACATAAAAATTAATACATTAGCAACTATAAAAAAGTAAAGAATTGCTAATTTCTTTTCTAAAAACAGATACCAATACAGCCTAAAATATTTTTTAATGAAAAACACTATTTCGCAAAGGGTAGCCGACTTTTTAAAAAACTTCCCTCCTTTTAATTTTTTAGATCAACACGACATCGAAGTACTTTCGGAACAGGTTTCAATAATTTACAAAGATAAAGGAGCAGTAATTTTTACTGAAAATGAAGAAACCCATGATTCTTTTTATGTGGTTCACAAAGGCGCTGTCGAACTTTTAAAAAATCAGAAAAACGATATTTTAGATATGTGTGACGAAGGCGATATTTTTGGTTTACGTCCGTTAATTGCGCATGAAAATTATAAAATGGAGGCTCGAACGCACGAAGAAACCATCCTTTATGCCATCCCGATTGCCATTTTCAAACCTTATGCCATAAAAAATTCAAATGTTGGGAGCTTCATCATAGACAGTTTTGCTTCTAACACACAAAATCCCTTTTCTAAAAGTCATAGCGACAAATTATATGGAAGTGATTTTAATAGTGAAAACTCCGGAGAAGTTATCGATACCGATAATAAAATTTTGGATTTACAACCCATTAAATATTCTAAAAAAATTATTACTTGTTCGCGTGCGGCTACCGCCAAAGAAATTGCAGTAACAATGACCAAGAAAAACATTGGAGCCATGCTGGTAGTAGAAGATATGTTGCCCATAGGAATTATTACCGATAAAGATTTAAGAAATAAAATTGTAACCGGTGAATATTCAATTAATACTACAGCGGATGTAATCATGAATTCTCCTGTGATTACCTATTCTAAAAAAATGACGATTACTCAAGCCCAAATGGCAATGATGAAAAGTAATATCAGTCATTTATGTCTAACAAAAGACGGAACAGCCAATACAAAAGCGGTAGGAATTCTTTCCAAACATGATGTGATGGTCGCTCTGGGAAATAATCCTGCCGTATTGATAAAAGCATTAAAAAGAGTCAAAAAAGCCAAAGCAATTAAGCCTATTCGTGCCAAAATTATGCAGTTGTTACAAGGCTATTTGAATCAAAATATCCCGATAACATTAACATCTAAAATTATTACCGAATTAAATGATGCTTGTATTAAAAGGGTAATCGAATTGTCTTTAGCCAAAATGAAAACGCCTCCTCCGGCACGTTTCTCCTGGCTAGCATTAGGAAGCCAAGGTCGTAGCGAACAATTATTACATACCGATCAGGATAACGCCTTAATCTATGAAGATGTTCCGGAAGCAATACAGGAAAAAACCCGAAAATATTTTCTGGAATTAGCTGCTGAAGTCAACAAAGGGTTATTTGAAATTGGTTATGAATATTGTCCTGCCGAAATGATGGCTTCCAATCCTAAATGGTGTTTGAGTTTAAATCAATGGAAAGAACTGGTTCATGACTGGATTAGTAAACCCGGAAAAGACGAAGTATTGCTATCTTTTATCTTTTTTGATTATAGCTTGTCTTATGGCGATAGAGAACTCGCTAATGAATTAGCCGATTATATTTTTGGAGATATTGATGCTAATCCTATTTTCTATGTGCACTTGGTTAGTGGTGCACTGCAAAGCCCATCGCCTACAGGATTTTTTAGACAATTTCTTGTTGAACAAGACGGTGCTCACAAAGATTTCTTTGATATAAAACGTCGTGCTTTGATGCCCCTGGCCGATGCGGCAAGGGTTTTAATTTTATCCCATTCCGTTAAAGGAATCAGTAATACTTATGAACGATTTGAAAAATTAGCTGAACTTGAACCTCAAAACAAAGAATTATACTTATCCTGTGCTTATTCGTATAAAGCATTATTAAAATTCAGAACCAAACAAGGTCTTTTACACCATGATTCAGGGCAATTTATCGAGCTAGAGGCGCTTTCTAAATTAGAAAAAGTTAAACTAAAAGGGGCATTTAAAACCATAAAAGAACTACAAGAAGTTATTTCGATGCGTTTTAATCCCGGAAAAATTACAATATAATGACTATTAAAGAAAAAATCATTGAATCGCTTCAAATTTTAGGAATCCTAAAAGAACCTATAGATGAGAGTCTGAATATTCCTATTGAATCGGCACGATTTGTAGTTTTAGACACCGAAACTACAGGTTTTGATTATGTTACAGATCGTATTCTTTGTATAGGTGCTATTGTTTTACAAAATGGGACTATCAATGTCCAGGACAGTTTTGAGCATTATATCGATCAGGAACATTTTGACAAATCCAGTGTTCAGATACACGGAATTATAAGACGGGATGTATTGAATCACAAATCTGAAATTGAAGTATTACAATTACTCTTGGACTATTTGGGCGACTCAATCATAATTGCTCATCATACTAAGTTTGACATCACTATGATTAATACTGCTCTGGAAAGAAACGGATTAGCGAAACTAACTAACAAAACCTTAGATACAGCCATTTTATACAAGAAAACACTAATAAAATCTAACTTATTACAGCATAAAGACCATTATACCTTAGACGATCTGGCAGATAAATTTGATATTTCTAAAAAAGACCGACATACCGCTATGGGAGACGCTTATATTACAGCAATCGCTTTCCTTAAAATTATACGTAAATTAAAAGAAAAAAATGAAATTATGTTATATCAGTTGTTTCGATAAAAAAAGCTTCTGCCGCAGCAGAAGCTTTTTACTAATCCAAAGACAAGGTTATTTGTCCGTCATCTTCCAGCTGAATTTCACTATCATCAGCATTCAATTCGCCTCTTACTTCCAGCGATTCGGCAATAATTTCTTCCGGAGCTTCATAAGGCAAAGGCTCTAACGCATTTACCTGTTTTAATTTATCAGTTGTCAATTGATTTCCGAGGGCCTTAAATCCTTTTACAGCAATAAAATTCTCAACATCAACCGTTATCGATTCTTTTTGTACACCTTTAATTTTTGGAAAAATCAATTCTACTACAGGACGATAATCGGTAGAAACTAATTCTAATTGCGAATTAGGATGTTCAGAAATAAAACTATCTTCTTTATTTTCGGTTTCCACCAGAAAACGTTTTAAATAATAACGTTCCTTTTCTCCATCAAAATAAATAGCCGAAATAGGTTTTTTAGGAATCCATTTTTCCAAAACAATCATATCGGGTTCAAAATGAGTCGTCAATTCAGGAATGATTACCTTTAATTTACCGGTTTGCTGGATAATTAAAATTTTATCACTTGGCCTAAATTCTCCCAATAATTCTCCTCTACCGTCAACATTTAAACGTTGTACTGTATCGTCATACCAAATTTTTCTTGGTAACAAAGTCGAAATTCCTTTTTCCTTAATTTCGATTTTCTTAATTGGATATTTGGTTACCAGGTTTCCTTTAGAAGCACGACCTTTAATTGCCAATTTAGCAAAATCCAAATCGAATTTCAACTTCTTGATACTGCTTATTTGACGTAAAAGAACTGTAATTACCTCAGCTTCTCCGTTAGGATTACAGGTAAAATACAAGACTTGAGAACCTTTGGTACCATTTGTCAAATCATACATTTTGTCTCTGGTAATTCCCGAAACATTAAATCGCTTGATATAAGAAGGTCCTGATTTTCCGTCGCGGTACACCATGTTATAAATGGTACGTTTATCACTTTTGTCAAAAATAGCGATATGAATAATGTCTTTACCCACGAAGGTTTTTGCATCGACTTTAGTAATCATCATACTTCCGTCACGCAGAAAAACAATCACATCATCAATATCGGAACAATCCGTTACATATTCATCTTTTTTCAAGCTGGTTCCTACAAAACCTTCTGCTCTATCCACATACAACTTGGTATTTCTCAATACTACTTTTGTTGCTTCAATATCATCAAAAATGCGTAATTCGGTTTGGCGTTCACGTCCTTTACCGTATTTTTCTTTTAATTTGGTAAAATAAGCAATAGCAAAATCAATTATATGTTCTAAGTTATGTTCCACTTCCCTCATCTCATCTTCTAACTTAGCGATAAATTCATCGGCTTTGTCAGAGTCAAAACGAGTGATACGAATCATCGGAATTTGAGTCAATCGTTGCAAATCGTCATCATTAATTTCTCTGACGAATGATTTTGTAAAAGGCTCAAAACGATCATACATGTATTTGAATAATGATTCTTTATCATGATACAATTTGAAATCGATGTACATTTCTTCACGAATGAAGATTTTTTCTAAAGTAGAAAAATGCCATTTATTTTTTAATTCCTCTAAATGAATTTCCAATTCCTGACGAAGTAAATCGACCGTTCTATTGGTCGATATTTTCAACATCGCCGAAACTCCTATGAACAAAGGTTTATTATCCTCAATCACACAGCCTAAAGGCGCTACCGAAGTCTCACAGGCCGTGAAAGCAAATAAAGCATCAATGGTTTTATCAGGAGAAACTCCCGGATAAAGGTGAATTAAAATCTCAACATCGGCGGCGGTATTGTCTTCAATTTTCTTGATTTTGATTTTCCCTTTGTCATTGGCTTTCAAAATACTATCAATCAAAGTCGATGTATTTGTCGAAAACGGAATTTGGGTAATTGCTAAAGTGTTTTTATCAATTTGCGAAATCTTAGCACGCACACGTACACGCCCGCCACGCATACCATCATTGTAATTAGACACATCGGCAATACCCGCAGTCATAAAATCAGGATATAACGTAAAAGGCTTTCCTTTTAATATTTTTATCGAAGCATCAATTAATTCATTGAAATTATGAGGCAGGACTTTAGTGGAAAGTCCCACGGCAATTCCCTCAGCTCCTTGCGCCAAAAGCAACGGAAATTTAACCGGAAGATTATTTGGTTCAGCACGACGTCCGTCATAAGAAACGCCCCAATCAGTGATTTTTGGCGAATACAAAACCTCCAAAGCAAATTTTGACAAACGTGCTTCGATATAACGGGAAGCCGCAGCTCCATCGCCCGTTAAAATATTACCCCAGTTTCCCTGACAATCTATCAATAAATCTTTTTGACCTATTTGCACCATCGCATCAGCAATACTGGCATCTCCGTGAGGGTGGTATTGCATGGTATGCCCTACAACATTAGCCACTTTATTATAACGCCCATCATCCAACTCTTTCAAAGAGTGCATAATACGGCGTTGAACGGGTTTAAAACCATCCTCTATGGCAGGAACGGCACGTTCCAGAATTACATAAGAAGCATAATCCAAAAACCAGTCCTTGTACATACCGGTAACTTTGGTAATGGTATCATTGCCATCTCCTTCTTCATCCTGATCGTAAAAATGCTCTCCTTCAAAGTGCTTAGCATCTACGTGAATAATTTCATCAGCATCGGCTCCATCTTGATTTTCATCAATAGGATTCTCTTCAGAATTATTTTCTTCGTTATCTGGAATTATGTTATCGTCTTCTTCGTCTTTCATTTATGCTGAATTTATTTCAGTTTTTTCTTTTATAAAAAGTTTTACCAACTCTTTGGATATGTTCTATTAAACTTTCAGATTTCAAATCCTTATAAATCGATATATCAAATTTATAAGGGATAAAACTATCATCTAATTTATGCCATAACTTATTTAAATCTTCTTTGGTCACCTCTCCTTTTAATGTAATATCAATATCTGAACCTTCCCTATAATTTCCCTTGGCTCTGGAACCATAGATAACTACCTCATCAATTGAAAGACAATCTTCAAAAATCATCAAAATTTCCTGATAGCTTTTAGGATAAATTCCAAACATTATAAAAGGCTTTTCATTTTATTTTCAAAATCGATGAAAACAGGAAAATAATCATTCAATATAATCTCCAAAATAGCCAAAACCTCTTTCTCATCATAAATATGAGAAGTAAGATTTCTGCTTTTAATCATATCTAGCCAGACTTCTCCTTTAGAAATAAGTCCAACATTAAAAGCTTCTTTTACAGCATTTTTACTACCAAACAAATCTGTTTTTCCTTGTTCTTCCAAGAAATCTTTCATTACTTTCCAAGACAATTCTTGAGAAACTTCAAATGCCTGAATTACCCCTTGTAGTTCTAATTCAGTAAAATCTCTTTCTTCTTTAAGTTGCTTAGCATTTTTTAATTGCTTAAATGCATTTACAAAATGTTCAAACCTCTGTTTCCAACGAATATCCTGATTTTCCATAAATTCTAAGCTTCTTCAATTGTATCCAACTCCACCTTCAAATTCTTGATGATAAATTCTTGTCGGTCAGGAGTATTTTTACCCATATAGAAGGATAACAATTGTTCTACCGAAGTATGTTTATCCATCATAACAGGATCTAATCGAATATCTTCACCAATAAAAAACTGAAACTCATTTGGCGAAATCTCTCCCAATCCCTTGAATCGGGTGATTTCAGGTTTTGGTTTTAATTTCTCTATGGCTGCTTTTCGTTCTTCTTCAGAATAGCAATAAATAGTTTCTTTTTTATTTCGAACTCTAAAAAGTGGCGTTTGCAAAATATACAAATGCCCTTCTTTGATTAACTCCGGGAAAAATTGCAGAAAAAATGTAATCAACAACAAACGGATGTGCATTCCATCGACATCGGCATCGGTTGCGATAACAATGTTGTTGTAGCGCAGGTTTTCCATATCGTCCTCGATATCCAAAGCGGCTTGCAATAAGTTGAATTCTTCATTTTCATAAACAATTTTTTTGCTCATTCCGTATGAATTCAAAGGCTTACCACGCAAACTAAATACAGCCTGTGTGTTTACATCGCGCGATTTCGTAATCGACCCGGAAGCCGAATCTCCCTCGGTAATAAAAAGGGTACTTTCTAAATAACGTGGGTTCTTAATATCGGGTAAATGCACGCGGCAATCACGCAATTTTTTATTGTGCAAACTCGCTTTCTTAGCTCTGTCTTTGGCTAATTTTCGAATACCCGAAAGTTCCTTACGCTCCCTTTCTGCTTGCAAAATTTTACGCAAAAGCAAGTCGGCAGTTTCCGGATTTTTATGCAGATAATTATCTAAATTATTTTTGACAAAATCATTGACATAAGTACGTACCGAAGGCATTCCGGGATCAGAACCCATATCTGTAGAACCTAATTTGGTTTTGGTTTGCGATTCGAAAACAGGTTCCATAACCTTCAAGCTTATCGCACTGACAATCGATTTTCGAATATCCGAAGGCTCAAAACCTTTATTATAAAACTCACGGATAGTTTTTACAATCGCTTCCCTAAAAGCGACTAAATGTGTCCCTCCCTGAGTGGTGTTTTGTCCATTTACGAAAGAATGGTATTCTTCGCTATATTGTGACTTACTGTGCGTTAAAGCTATTTCAATATCCTCTCCTTTCAGATGAATAATTGGATAAACCATATCCTCGATAGCAATATTTTCATCTAATAAATCTTTCAGTCCATTATCTGAAAAATATTTTTCGCCATTGTAAATTATTGTTAATCCTGCATTCAGATAACAATAATTCTTCAGCATTTTCACTACATATTCATTACGGAATTTATAGTTTTTAAAAATTGCCTCATCAGGAGTAAAAGTAACTTTGGTTCCTTTTCGTTTGGTAGTTTCAATAATATCTTCTTCCAAAACCAAATTACCGGCAGAGAACTCAGCAGCCTTTTGTTTGTCTTCTCGTACCGATTCTACACGAAAATAATTAGACAAAGCATTCACTGCCTTGGTACCTACTCCATTTAAACCAACCGATTTTTTAAAAGCTAAAGAGTCATACTTTCCTCCGGTATTCATCTTGGAAACCACATCCACCACTTTCCCCAATGGAATCCCACGACCATAATCTCTAACAGCCACGGTTTTATCCTTGATGCTTACCTCAATAGTTTTTCCTGTACCCATGACAAATTCATCGATACAGTTATCAATAACTTCTTTTAGTAAAATATAGATACCATCATCGGGCGAGGACCCGTCTCCTAATTTTCCGATATACATACCGGGACGCATACGGATATGTTCTTTCCAGTCGAGTGACCGAATATTATCTTCGGTATATTTACTTTGCTCTGACATTAAATTCTGTGGATTTTCTGCTAATATAACATATCTCGATATATTTTAAAAGTGCTTCTTTCCAAAGTTATTAAAAATGATATTGACAAAACAGATTTAATACAAAATCTATATTTTACAAATTTTTGTTCTTAATCAAATCCTCTATCATACCAATTCGTAATGGCTTAGTAAAAAAATCAATCACAACTTCAAAACTCATTGCTCTTTTAATATCATTCGGATTATCAGATGAACTAAGCATAACAACAGAGAACTGTTTCTCTTTAGGTTTGGAAAATTTCATTATTTCTTCCAAAAATCCAAAACCATCCATAACAGGCATTGAGATATCTAAAAAAATCAAATCTGGAAATTCCATAGTGTTGCCTTCTTGACATTTTAAATATTCTAATGCAGCTATGGCAGATTTTTTAATTGTAATCTTTTCAGCTATTTTACTTTTTATAATGACATGATTATTGACAATATTATCAATTTCATTGTCGTCAATTAATAAAATGTGGTTGGTTTTCATAAAAAATCAGTTTAACAGATTGATTTTATTAGGTATTTCAATATAAAATTTTGATTTTTTTCCATACTCAGATTCAACACTAATTTTACCACCAAGTTTATCTATTGTTTCTTTAGCAATATATAACCCAAGACCCGAACCAGTTGAAACTGTAGTAGCACGATAAAACATATCAAATATTTTTTCTCGATCACTTTCTACAATACCTATTCCATTATCCTCAATAATAATAGTTGCCTTAGTTGTATCAGGAGAAAAAGCAACATTTATAAAAGATTTTTCTTTTGCGGTATCTGAATATTTATAAGCATTTGAAATAATATTATTTAAAACGACCTTCAATCTTTGACAATCCGACGAAAATTGCTGTTTGGATTTTACTGAAACACTAAAATCAATTTGACTTTCATCTGTAAACTTAAGTTGGCTTTTTACCTCATGAACTAAGCTTTCAAAATCAATTTCCTCATAGACTAATTCCAAACGGGCATTTCTGGAATAATCAAGTATATCTTCAATAAAACCATCTAGTTTAGCAACGCTTTTATCCAATAAATCCAATCTTTCTATAATTGGTAAACTATTATCGAGCATTTCATTTTCTCTAACATCCTCAGTTGTTATATAAATAAGTCCCAACATCGATTTAAGAGGCGCTCTTAGATCATGCGAAACACTATATACAAATCGGTCTAATTCGGCGTTTGTTTTTTTTAATTCGGTATTATAACGAATTAATTCATTTTCAAATGTCTTACTCTCAGTAATATCCCTCATAATCTTTGAGGCTCCTACCACATTGCCTAATTTGTCATAAATAGGCGAAATAGTCAATGAAACATAAATAAGTTCTCCGTTTTTCTTTTGTCTTATCGTTTCAAAATGATCAACAGCTTGTCCAATAACTATTTGAGCCGAAATTTCTTTTTCCTCTCCTTTTAAATACTCCGGAATAAACTTTAAAATAGTACCTCCTATCATTTCCTCTGCTGAATAACCCAATATTTTTTCTGCCCCTTTGTTCCAGGAAGTAATAACATTATCCAATGTTGTACTAATAATAGCATCATCAGATGAATTAACTATAGAAGCTGTTAAAGCCTGTTGAACTTCTAATTCTTTTCTTTTAGAAATATCCCTATAGTTTACAATTATTGCATTTACACTATCTTTTTCCAGTAAATTCAAAGCTGTTCCCTCTACCCAAATTTCTTGTCCGTTTTTATGAATAAGTCTAAATTGATTTTGTTTTGGCTCATTAGGAGATTTCATCACTTCTTCTACAAAAAGTTTCCCTCGTGTTATTTCTTCCAAGGTTAAAAATTCAGTGAAACATCTATCTCTAGCCTCTTCATAGCTATAACCTGATATTTTCTCAGCCGAAGGACTTTGATAAACAATTTTAGCATTTTCATCTAAAAGCAGAATGGCATCACTTATATTTTCTGTCAAAACCCGATGTTTCTCCTCACTCTGTTTAAGTTTAAGTTCAGCTTGTTTTCGTTCTGACAAATCAGTTGCAAAAATCATTACATGAGTAACCTCATTATTAACAACCAAAGGAACTATTCTTGAACGTACCCAACGTTGGTGGTTTAATGCGTTTTCAATTTCCTGACTTTCCCCAGTAGCAAAACATTTCACTATAGCCTCTTTTGCATCTTTACGACTTTCTTCCGGTAAAATATCAATGCAATCCATACCTACAACATCTTCCTTTGTCCCTACCTTTGGATGCACCCTATTAATAGCTTCAATTTTATAAAATTGATTTACATATAAAATAATATCGGGAGAATTTTCAAATTGTTTTTTAAACAATTCAGTAGCTTTCTTACGTTCGGTTATCACTTCAGTAAACATAATAATACCACCTAATTCGTTAGACGATTTGTACCAAGGACGTATTTCCCATTTCATCCAATCCACAGTTCCATTGGCTCTCAAAAAAGAATCTTCCTCTCTTTTTTCAATCGCTCCCTGCAAGCATCGCTGATGAATATCTTTCCATTCCTGACCAATTTCCGGAAAAACTTCATAATGGCTTTTTCCAATAATATCTTGACCTAAAAGATTGTAATCTACCATCCAACGACGACTTGTTGCTAAATAACACATATTAGTATCAAACATTGCTAAAGATGCCGGACTGTGTTCAATAAACAAATCCAATTGAGCTTCCCTTTCAATTAATTGAGCTTCTGCTTTTGCTTGAGCAGTGATATCTTTTGCCAAAGAAAGCACAGCTTTCCGGTTATTATACTTAATCTTATGAGAAGCTATCTCCATAATCATTTCCTCTCCGTTTTTCTTACAATGACGCCAATTTCTTTTAGAAATAGACTCTTCATTGATCATCATATATTGAGCAAAATCTTTTATGTCATTATAATCTTCTTGAGGACGATAATCTAAAACCGACATTCTTTCCCATTCTTCTTTAGTATAACCATACTTATTTAAAACAGCATTGTTTATTTCTAAAATAGCCAATGTTTCTATATCCCAAATAATAATATAAGCAGGATTATTATCAAACAAATACCTGTATTTTTCTTCTGATTTCTTTATTGCTTCTTCTGTTTTTTTACGTGCGGTAATATCATGAACAATAGCAAAAAAACCTTTACCCTCCATCAATCTATTACTGATTTCGGTTTCAATAAAAACACCATCTTTTCTTCTTATTTTTCTATTGATTATTGCAAATTTGTTCTTTATAACAGAATTGATATCTTCTTTTTGTTTCTCAACATCTTCTGGAGACACTAAATTTGAAATCCTCATCTTAAGCAACTCCTCTCGTGTATATCCTAATAAAACACAAGCAGCATCATTTAAGTCAATAATTTCTGTTGCTTCATTCAAAATTAAAATAGCTTCTCCAGCATATTCAATCAGATTCCGGTAATTTTTTTCAGAAAGAAAAAGCTTGACCGCATTGAGATTTAAGCTACTTATAATAGTACTGTTCTTCTTTATAAGATAATAGGTAAACGGAAGAACAAAGAGAAAGGTTATAAATAGAATCCACAAAAATTTTTGGCTATAACTACTGTAAACTTTGTCGTTGTTTTTATTAATTTTTTTTCCAATTTCAACTTGTAAATGAAGTAAATTAGTGGCACTAATTATTACTGAATTTAATTCAGAGTACAATTGATTTTTGAGAATAGAATGAAGTAAACTGCTATCCTCTTTTTTTAATATTAATTTTAATTTTTCAATTGTATTATTGGTCTGATTAATATTAACAGTCATTTTAGAAACCAACTTCTTTTCTTTATCTGTAAAATAAGTGAATCTATAATTTTCCCAATTTACTTTAATGCTATCCTGAGCCTGAGTTAGCTTTTGCAATGCTTCACTATAAGAAATCGTATTATTATCAACCTGATGTGCAGTAGCAATTATACTAGAAGTATGAAAACGAATATCTGCCAATTGATCCATTGGTAGCATTCTGTCGTTGTATAATTCTTTCGAACTATTATTTAATTGTCTTATTTCTAAAATACCATAAATACCAATTCCTATAATAAATAAGGTCATGATAAATACTAACAGTGTTAATTCTACAGATGCTTTTAACTTATTTACCATATTTACGAATTAACAGAAATCAATATAAAATCATTGTAGTGCCCAAAAGCAAATAAGACAATGAAGAGTCAGGCAAATATAAAAAATATCCATTCTAAACCTAGAACATTTTAGACTGAAGCTCAAATTAATTTCACAGGTAATTAACACAAAAACTAAAAAAAACAAACATAAATAATACTAAAAATATTTTTTTATACCATTTACAAGTCAATCACCTAAAAATCAACAAACAAGCTTCTATTACATAAACCAGAAAAAAACACCTATAATTTCAACTTAAAAAAATTAGAACTATGGATTCTGGAATTGAATATTCTTAACAATTTCCTTTAATTGATTATCAAATTCCTCATTAGAAATCTTTCCGTTTTCAACATCAAAATTATCATTGAAACTTGGCAATGAAAAAACAGCTTTTATATCGGCACCATAACGTGGAAAAGCATTTTTGGCAATTTCTAATACTGATGCACCTCCTCTGGCTCCCGGCGAAGTAGCCAAAAGCAACAGTGATTTTCCCTGAAAAACTTTTCCGTTAATTCGGGAACACCAATCGTATAAATTCTTGAAAGCAGCTGAATAATTTCCATTATTTTCTGCCAAAGAAATGACTACAAAATCAGCAGATTCTATTTTTACCAAAAAAGCTTTCGCCAATTCATGCTGACCTATTTCTGCTTCGACATCAACGCTAAAAAGTGGCATTTGATAATCATTCAAATCCAACACTTCTACTTCAGCATTTACAAAAAGTGACGAAGCATAAGTCGCTAACTTCTTATTGATAGAATTTTTACTGGGGCTTGCGCCAAAGGCTATAATTTTCATAATCTTTTATTTTATTTTTAAAAGTAATAAAATTTGAAATACCAATTTCAAATAAAAAAACTGCTGAATTTCTCCAGCAGTTTTTTTCTATTTTCTTTATTCTAATAACTACACATTAAACCTAAAGTGCATTACATCTCCATCTTTAACAACATATTCTTTTCCTTCTACACGTAATTTTCCTGCTTCTTTAACTTTAGATTCAGAACCATAAGTTTCATAATCACCAAATGCAATTACCTCTGCACGAATAAATCCTTTTTCAAAATCAGTATGGATTACTCCAGCCGCTTTTGGAGCTGTATCGCCAATTTTTATAGTCCAGGCACGAACTTCTTTTACTCCTGCAGTAAAGTAAGTCTGTAAATTCAATAATTTATAAGCGGCACGAATTAAAACAGAAGAACCAGGCTCAGTTAAACCTAAATCCTGTAAAAACATCTGACGCTCTTCATAACTTTCTAATTCGGTAATATCAGCCTCAGCACCAACTGAAAGCACAATAACTTCAGCATTTTCATCTTTTACCATTTCGCGCACCTGCTCAACATACTGATTACCACTTACCGCCGATGACTCATCAACATTACATACATACAAAACCGGCTTAGTAGTAATCAACTGAAAATCCTCCATCAATTCTTCTTCATCATTATTTTGAGGAACTACCGTACGAGCTGATTTACCTTGTAATAAAGTTTCACGAATTCTATCTAAAAGTGCTTTTTCAGCCTGCGCTTCTTTATTTCCTGTTTTAGCAGCACGATTTACTTTTTCCAAACGTTTTTCAACCGTTTCTAAATCCTTCAACTGCAATTCGATGTCTATTGTTTCTTTATCACGAATTGGATTTACATTTCCGTCTACGTGAACAATATTATCATTATCAAAACAACGCAAAACGTGAATAATCGCGTTACATTCTCTGATATTACCCAAAAATTGATTTCCAAGCCCTTCACCTTTACTGGCTCCTTTTACCAAACCTGCAATATCAACAATATCAACAGTTGCCATTTGAACACGCTCCGGTTTTACTAATTCTTCTAATTTATTAATACGAGGATCCGGTACGTTTACCACACCAATATTAGGTTCGATAGTACAAAACGGAAAGTTGGCACTTTGCGCCTTAGCGTTAGACAAACAATTAAATAAAGTTGATTTCCCTACATTTGGTAATCCTACAATTCCTGCTTTCATGATCGTATTGTTTACAGCCAGCCATTACAGCTAAAGCCCTTTAGATTTTAAATTAAACGGTTGCAAATATAAGATATAAAAATCTATAGAGAGCATATTTATAAAATTAATACTGCACCACTTTTAAGATCATAAAACAAGCATTTTTATTATTGCTTTTCCCAATACTGATCCGTTAATTTATCTATCTTTTAAGAATTCCAAATCCAATGCTTTCAGCAAAAAAACTTATCTTGCAGTTGACAAATCACACCAAAACGATTAACAAACTAATTGCATAATTTATGACTAATCTTTATCCAGATAAAATGGCCGAAATATATGATGCCATGTACCAAAGCTTCATAAACTATGATAAAGAATATACTTTTTACAATAATTTACTCCAAAAAAACAATCCCAAAAGCATTTTAGAAATAGGCAGCGGAACAGGAAATCTGGCTCAACGTTTTATAGAAAATAAACAAAACTACACCGGTCTTGATTACAGCAAAAGCATGATTAGTATCTCGCAAAAAAGAAATCCAAACTGCGAATTTATTCACGCTGACATGCGTGATTTTAACCTCGAAAAAAAAGTAGATGCCATAATCATCACCAGTCGTTCTACGAGTTACCTAATTTCAAATAACGACATCAACGACACTTTTAGCTGTTTGTACAACAACCTTAATACCGAAGGAATTATTATTTTTGACTTCATAGACGCAAACCGATTCATTCCTCATATCAAAGAAAACACAGCCATTATTCATTCAGCCCAACATAAAGGCATTAATTATAGCCGAAAAAGCAGTTGGGAAGTAAGTATGCACGATAATTTTTTGCTCGAATGGACTGCTAAATATTACAGTGACGAAATTGACAATACTAAAATAATTGCAAACGACTATGCTACCGTAAGAGTTTTTACATTAAACGAAATGCAATTATTTCTCTATCTCAACCATTTTGAAATTATCGAAATTATCGACCGAAAAACCTATGCTTACGACACTTTTGTAATTGTAGCACAAAAAAAATCCTGAGTTATTCACTCAGGATTTTTAAATTGAAATTATATATAATCAACTATTCATTATGCAAGAAAGCCTGTCTGTTCAACAAGGTTTCTTCATCCTCTACATGATTCTCATCCGGAACACAACAATCCACAGGACATACAGCAGCACATTGAGGCTCATCATGAAACCCTTTACACTCTGTACATTTACCCGGAACGATGTAATATACCTCATCCGAAATTGGAGTTTGTGCCTCATCAGCATCTACTTCAGTTCCGTCAGGAAGCACTACTTTTCCTTTTAATGTTGTACCATCTTTATATCTCCAATCGTCAGCTCCTTCATAGATTGCTGTATTTGGACATTCTGGTTCACATGCACCACAGTTGATACATTCGTCTGTTATGATAATTGCCATTTTTATTCTGTGTTTATTTTGTTTGTAAGCTAAAATCCTTTAACCAAAAAAACATTTGACCTAAGACTTTTGACTTTCGACTTATTAAATCTTACTTTTGTGCAAAATTACAATCAAAACATTTCATAAACAAACATTATGACATTAGAAACAAAAAAAAATGCGTTTATTGAATTAGGAAAATTTTTAAGTCAATTTTCCGAAGCCGAAAACACCCAAAAAAAAGACGTTTTAGGCAATGCTGTTTTTTTTGATTCTTTTGTTGATTTAATCCATCTATCTCAATCTCATAATGGATGGTACACTCCTGAACAAGTGTATTATGCGGTTCAATCCTGGACAAATGCCCTGACAGCAGAAAACCTGAATACCTGGTTAAATGCTTATGATTTTACCAATGTAAAACCAAAGAAAATTGCACTGATACTAGCCGGAAACATTCCACTGGTTGGTTTCCATGATTTTCTATCAGTACTGGTTACCGGACACGATGTTTTAGTAAAAACATCCTCAAACGATCAGCATTTATTGCCTTTTTTAGCCAAATACCTAATTCACATTGCCCCCGAATTAGCTAATAAAATCACTTTTACCGAAGGCAAACTGGAAAATTTTGATGCCGTAATTGCCACCGGAAGCAACAACACTGCCCGTTATTTTGAATATTACTTTAAAGACAAACCTTCTATTATTCGCAAAAGCCGAAATTCGGTTGCCATCTTGAATGGAGAAGAAACCAAAGAACAATTAATTGCTTTAGGCGAAGATATTTTCAGATATTTTGGTTTAGGATGCCGCAATGTATCCAAGCTTTTTGTTCCAAAAGGATATAATTTTGATGCTTTTTTTGAAGCCATCTTCGAATATCAGGATATAATCAAATATGAAAAATACGCCAACAATTACGATTACAATAAGGCGGTTTTCCTGATGAGTAATTTCAAATTATTAGACAATGGCTTTTTAACTATCAAAGAAGATAATAGCCATGCCTCTCCTATTTCAAGCGTTTTTTACGAATATTACGAAAATCTTGCAGATTTAGAAAAAAGACTGGATTCAGAAGCCGACAATATCCAATGTATTGTGAGTAATAATTTAGTAAAAAATAGCGTCGCATTTGGACAGACACAACAACCTAAATTATGGGATTATGCCGATAATACCGATACTATATCGTTTTTGTTAATAACATAGAAAATTTTTTAATAATTATTATGAATAATTTAATGCTTATTCAACTCCTATTACCGAAATTTGCATTTTAATTTTTTGGACTTAAATACACCATGAAAAAACACAACTACAGCGCAGGACCATCTATCTTACCACAGGAAGTTTTTGAAAAATCAGCACAAGCTATTTTAGACTTCAATAATTCAGGATTATCTATCTTAGAAATTTCGCACCGAAGTAAAGATTTCGTTGCCGTTATGGACGAAGCCAGAGCTTTAGCTCTTGAATTACTAGGATTAGAAGGAAAAGGATACAAAGCTCTTTTTCTTGGAGGTGGAGCAAGCCTTGAATTTTTAATGGTTCCTTACAACTTGATGAAAGAAAACGGGAAAGCCGCTTATTTAGATTCAGGAACTTGGGCTACTGCAGCTATTAAAGAAGCTAAATTCTTTGGAGAAACTGTAATTGTTGCTTCATCAAAAGAAGACAACTATACTTATGTTCCTAAAGATTATGAAATTCCTGCTGACGCAGATTATTTCCACTGTACTTCTAATAATACCATTTTTGGTACACAAATGAAATCATTCCCTAAAACTAATGTACCGTTAGTTTGCGATATGAGTTCAGATATCTTCTCAAGAGTAATCGATTTTTCTCAATTCGACATTATCTATGCCGGAGCTCAAAAAAACATGGGACCTGCAGGAACTACTTTAGTAGTTGTTAAAGAAGAAATTTTAGGTAAAAACGGACGTGCTATTCCAAGTATGTTAGACTATGCTAAACATATCAAAGCTGACAGTATGTACAATACTCCACCAGTTTTCCCGGTTTACGCTTCTCTATTGACTATGAAATGGATCAAAGAAAAAGGAGGAGTTGCTGCTGTTGAAAAATTAAACAACGCAAAAGCAGAATTACTTTATAATGAAATCGACAGAAACCCATTATTTAAAGGTGCTGCTGTAGTAGAAGATCGTTCTAATATGAATGTTACTTTCTTGCTAACTAACCCAGAACACACTGAAACATTTGATAAAATGTGGAAAGAAGCCGGGATTTCAGGATTGCCAGGTCACCGTTCAGTAGGCGGTTACAGAGCTTCTATCTACAACGCTATGCCAATTGAAAGTGTACAAGTGTTAGTAGATGTAATGCAAGCTTTAGAAAAAAACGTTTAAAAACAAAACATATAAATAAATGGAACGATTAAAAGTCAAAAACTTTTAATCGTTCTTTATTTCAACCAAAAAAGAATTCGAATCTTTAAAATAAAAAAAAAGAAATGAAAGTATTAGCAAACGACGGGATTTCAAAAAGTGGAATCTTAGCTTTAGAAAAAGGTGGTTTTGAAGTAATCACTACAAAAGTGGCTCAAGAACAAGTAGCTAACTATATCAATGAAAACAACGTAAGCGTAGTTTTGGTAAGAAGTGCAACCAAAGTACGTAAAGATATTATTGACGCTTGTCCTGGTATCAAAATCATCGGTCGTGGTGGTGTAGGTATGGATAACATTGATGTGGATTATGCTAAAAGCAAAGGAATTCACGTAATCAACACTCCTGCTTCTTCATCAGAATCTGTAGCTGAATTAGTTTTTGCTCATTTATTATCTGGTGTTCGTTTCTTACATGATTCCAACAGAAACATGCCTTTAGAAGGAGACACAAAATTCAATGATTTGAAAAAAGCATATGCTAATGGAGTTGAATTAAGAGGGAAAACTTTAGGTATCGTAGGTATTGGTCGTATTGGTCAGGCTACAGCTAAAATGGCTCTTGGTTTAGGTATGAAAGTTATCGCTGCGGATAGTTTTATCCCAAAAGTAGATATTAAAGTTGAATTCTTTGACGGACAATCAGTAACTACAACTGTTGTTTCTCAATCATTAGAATCTTTATTTCAGGAAGCTGATTTCATTACATTACACGTTCCTGCTCAAAACGGTTACATTGTAACTGAAAAAGAGTTTGCTACAATGAAAGACGGTGTAGGTATTGTAAACTGTGCTCGTGGTGGTGTTATCAACGAAGTAGATTTAGTTAAAGCTTTAGATAGCGGAAAAGTTGCTTTTGCAGGTTTAGATGTTTTCGAAAACGAACCAACTCCGGCAACTCAACTTTTAATGCACCCAAAAATCTCTTTGACTCCTCACATTGGAGCTGCAACTGGAGAAGCTCAGGACAGAATTGGAACTGAATTAGCATCACAAATCATCAGCATTTTGAGCTAATAGTTTAAGAATTATATAACACAAAAGGACTCTTTATCAATTGGTAATGAGTCCTTTTTTCATTATATTTGATTAAACCATTTTAAAAAAAAGCTCATGTTAGAACAATTAACACAACTAGTACAAGAATTTGGACAAGATGCTGTTGTAAAAAACGAGGCTATTCCAAACGAACAAAATGAGGCAGTTTTAAAAGAAACCAGCAGTTCTATATTTTCAAGTTTACAAAAAATAGCAACCGAAGCTGATTTATCTCAAATTGCAGGCTTATTACAAGGCAAGGACATCAATAAAAATGATCCCACCATTCAAAAAATCACCAATGAAGTATCCAATTCATTGATTCAAAAATTAGGAATTAACTCAACTACAGCTACTAACACAGCAACAAATTTGATTCCTCAAGTACTCAGTTCCTTAATTAACAAAGCTAACGACCCAAAAGACAAGAGTATCAGCCTTTCCGGATTACTGGATTCCTTAACAGGCGGTGATAGTCCCGAACACGCTAGTATCATGCACGCTATAGGTACTTATGGAATTCATTTTGGTTTAGATCAAAACTCCGATGGAAAAATTGATTTAGACGATGCCAAAGAACTAACCAAAAAAGGAGGTTTAGGCGGTATGCTTGGAAAACTTTTTGGAAGATAAAATCAGATTACAATTTTACTATAGAGCCATTTATACCTGAGATAAATGGCTATTTTTTTTGTTAAAAACAATCAAAACAAGCTATTAAATTCGTAAATTTAAATAGCTTATTTCATCATCATGAAAAATATTTTTCACATATTAGTAACCCTTTTAGCTATTATTACAATAAGTTGTAATACAAACAAAACCAGTATTATAAAACAAAAAAACGAAATAGCCAGCACTAATGATACTATCAAAATTGCCAATAAAGACCTCGAATACGAAGTTATCATTATTGATCCCGGTTTCACAACCTGGCTTAACTCTATGGCTTATCCCCGCGGTTTTTATACCCAAAGTTATCTGGAAAACAAAAACAGATTGTATATCAACGAATGGAACAATCGCTTTTTACAACCGCAACGTTACAGCAGAAATTTATATGAAATGAATATTGATTACGACCCTAACATTGATTACGGTTACGAAGTAAATTATTTGATTTACAATTATATGATTTATTTTCAAAATAATTACCGTCAAAAACTCTGGGGTCACGTTCCTTTAAGATAATCTTTACTACATTTGTTATCATTATAAATAAAAATGAAGGGATTAAAAAAACGTTGGGGAATTACTTCTAATTTTCAACTTACAATAGTTTTTATCGTTTTTGCCATTACGGGATCAGCTTCGGCATGGATTTCAAAACCAGTTTGTGTCTGGTTAGGAATTCTCAAAGAAGATTTTGGTTTCTGGCACACTCCTATTCGTTTGATTTTAATTTTTCCTTTGTACCAAATTCTGTTAGTCCTAATTGGATTTTTATTTGGTCAATTCAAATTTTTCTGGGCATTCGAAAAAAAAATGCTTCAAAAAATGGGTTTGGGTTTTATGTTTAAAGAATAATCCTGAATTCAAAATCCCACTTACATCACCTGAGTTGTTTTGAAAACCTGAATAGGAGAAGCTAACAGAGTTTCGCTATTAGCTATAAAATCTATCAAATAAGACTGTTCATTATGAATATCAAGTCCCGCCTGATTTGTCCATTCTTCCCAAATAATAAAAACATTTTCGGAATAATGTAAATCATATTGAACACAAGCAGCTTCTTTTCTGGTATTAACAACCAGATTATGAACCATCTCTTTAACCACTTCTATATTTTCTTTTTTGCTTTTTATAATAGCTGTAATCGAAATCATAATTCTATAAAATTTAAAAAATGGAATCTACATAATTAAGTAAAATCCTGTTTAAAGATAATACTATTTTCTGTTTTTCCCTTTTCGAGCTGATGAAAATTAAAAACGGACAAGGATTTCAATGTTGGTGTATTCCTGTATAAATCAAAATTCTGTTGTTTTTGAGACTCAACTGTCCTTAGCTTCCGCAATCGAGTGTCAAATGTTTGAAGAATGCGTAAAAAGAAAAACTGTTTGATCCGCCGCTGCGGAGAGTTTTTTTCTTTTAGCATTCGAAAACTAATTTAACCGACGAGGAAGCGCAAGACTTGAAATCGAAGATTCATGAATACCAAAAAAATAGGAACGCATGAATAATATTTTGTTTCTTTTTTGATCAAGCAAAAAAGAAAATTAATAATCCATTATTTCACATTTAATAAAAAAGTCATTGGCTCGAACTCACGAAAAATTTCATCAAAAGCTAATTACCCTCAATCGATTCTAATAGCGTTTTAATAGATGCGATTCCTGATTTGGCCTATTTAACTTTAGTATTTCATCAGTATGTTTTACTTTTATAGGAGACAATATAAAACAACAATAAAATCATGGAAAAAAGAGCCCATCAATATAAACTCACACTCGAATACCTTAAGGATTCAAAAGGAGAAAGTATTTCAGTAGCCCCTATCGAATTAACGTTCAACAACCACGACGATATTTTCTCGATTATCGAAAGACAAAAGAACAAAAACTTATTTGGCGATAAGCAACAAGCTACCGAATTTGCCATTGGTCTGAAACTATTCAGCGAAGTGATGCTCAAAAATCGAAAAGATCCTTTGTTTGAGGAATTAGCTCCTGCCTTTGGAGCCTTTATGAAAAGACTCAAAGCCATTCCCGCCGCAGATTCAGAATAAATAATTTCGAATGAAAACAAAAAAAAAGGATTTCACTATTTAAAGCGAAATCCTTTTTCAATCTAAAAACTAAACTATAATCTAAGCAATCTTTTCTTTTACTCTTTTTTTAAAAACTTAAGAATTACCAAAAAACAGTATATAATGCCACTAACACGCTGCAAATAATAAATGATCCAATAATAAAACCTGAAGACACTTTAAACATTGAGGTATCCACTTCTATATTGTGTTTTTCGTGTAATTGAACCGGTTCAGGTTTCAAAAGACTTATTCCTACCATGATAGCTACTATCATAACAAAAGTAATACTCATTCGGTCTAAAAAAGGAAAATCCGGAAAAGCACCGTTTGTCCAAACAGGCAGGAATTTTAATACTGTAGCAATAGGCACTGTCAGCAATGCACCCGCAAGACCGGCATTAGCAGTAGTCTTTTTCCAAAACATTCCCAACATAAAAATTGCTAATACTCCCGGTGAAAAGAAACCTACATATTCCTGAATAAACTGATAAGCCTGATCTAATGATTTTAAAGAAGGCGCAACAATAGCACCAATTAGCATCGCTACCACAACAGCTAGCCTTCCTACACGTACTAATTTTTTTTCAGAGGCATTTTTATCAAAATATTTTCTGTAAATATCTAAAGAAAAAATTGTCGAAATACTATTCGCTTTTCCTGCTAAAGAAGCCACAATTGCAGCAGTTAAAGCTGCCAGGGCAATTCCTTTTAAACCGGCTGGCAATAAATTCATCAATGTAGGATAAGCACGATCCGGTTTTAAAACTCCCGCTGCGTCAAGCATTTCACTTTGAAACATTCCGTTTTGATGCATTACATACATGGCAATACCCGGCAAAACTGCAATAACCGGAACTAATAATTTTAAAAAGGCTGCAAACAAAATCCCTTTTCGGGCAGTTTTTAAATCGGCCCCCAAAGCTCTTTGAACGATGTATTGATTGCAACCCCAATAAGCCAGATTATTGATAAGCATCCCTCCTATAATTACTGACATTCCCGGTAATTCGGAATAATGTGGATTCGATTTATCAAATATCATTTGCAAATGACCCGGTGCTTTTTCTTTTATAATAGCAAGACCTTTAAAAATATCTTTTCCATATCCAAACTGCTCTGAAAGTAAGGTTAGTGCCAAATAAGTGGTAACCAAACCTCCCAATATCAATACGATTACCTGAAACATATCGGTATATCCAATTACTTTCATTCCTCCTAAAGTAACTATAACAGAGAATAAACTCAATCCGATAACACAAAACTCAAAACTAACCGGCGCAATCGATGAAATGGCCAAAGCACCTAAATAAATAATCGAAGTAAGATTTACGAATATATAAATCAGCAACCAGATTACCGCCATAATTGCACTTACGGTATCATTGTATCTTTTTGCCAAAAATTGCGGCATCGTAAATATTTTGTTTTTAAGATATACCGGAAGGATAAACACGGCTACGATAATTAATGTTGCTGCCGACATCCATTCATATGAAGAAATAGCCAGTCCAAGTGCAAAACCCGAACCACTCATCCCGATAAAATGTTCCGCTGAAATATTAGACGCAATTAATGAGGCTCCAATAGCCCACCAGGTTAGTGATCCTTCGGCCAAAAAATAATCATTTGAGCTTGTAACTGCATTTTTCTTACTTCGATAGATATACATTCCGTAAGAGGTGACTATCACAAAATAAATAAGAAAAACAATGTAATCTGCGGTTTGTAGTGCATTCATAATTTTTAGGTTGGTTTATTGTAGTCAATAGCAAGACTATGTACACAAAAATAGACTCAAAATAAAAACTGAATATGGATATTTTATGCTAATACATGGATTTTTCATAAAGGAATAGCTAATTAATCCATTTGGTGAGCCTGAAAAACAGATTGTGACTCAATTAAATAAAAAATTCTTTCCGAATTAAGAAGCACTTTTTTTGTGTTGTTTCCAATTGTGTCCATAATTTCCGCAGTCGATTATCAAATATTTGAAGAATACTAATTATAACCGACAAAGAAGCGCAAAACTTGAAATCGAAAATTATTACATCCGTTTGCCTTTTAAGCTCGGGGCATGAATACAAAAAAAAAGTAACGCATTGATATTTTTTTGTTTCTTTTTTAATCAAGCAAAAAAGAAAATTAATACAGCCAAAATTAAAAAAACAAAAAACAATTCTGAAATGCTTGTTTCAGAATTAAAATAACTATATCTTTGCACTTCAAATTAAATCTTATGGCTCGCTGTGTAGAATTTAACGAAGTCGAAAAAATTGAAAAAGCAATGAATGTCTTTTGGGAAAAAGGATATAATGCTACTTCAATGCAAGACCTTGTGGATGCTATGCAAATCAATAGAAGCAGTTTGTACAATACCATTGGCGACAAGCATCAGCTTTTTATGAAATGCATCAGCAATTATTTTGATAATGCGATGCAGGAATTAAAAGATAAAGTGGCTAACGAAACATCGGCGAAAGCTGCGCTGATTAAGGTCATTTCTGATAAAGCAGATTGGATTATATCCTGTGATAAAGGATGTCTGGGGATGAAAACGATTTTCGAAATTGCTCCGGATGATTGCACTGTCCGAAATGTAATGAGTAAAAACAATGATATATTCATTGAATTCTTAGCTACTATAGTTCAAAAAGCGATGGATGATGGCGAAATGGATGATTCGGAAGATGCGGCATTAATGGCTGAATACATTGCCACTTCTTTTACAGGATGGAAGCAATCGTATATTCTTAATGGAAATCCTATCAAAATCAAAAAAATGTCAGAATTCCTGATAAAAAACATATTCAAGTAATTTTTTTTACACCAATTCTGGAACGTTTATTTCAGATATAATATTTATTACGCATACCCATTTTTTAAACTACAGCATTCATTCTGAAACGATTATTCCAGAATGAGTGCTAAAATCAAACATTAATTTAATAAAAAACAGCATGGATTCTGAAACGTTTATTTCAAAAAGAAGTTCTAAATCAAATATTAATTTAAGGAAAACAATAACTATGAAAAAGATTACCCTAATAAGTATACTAGCATTATTCGTTATCAGTTGCAACGATAAAAATGCCGCTCCACCAGCAACTACAGCCCCTAGCCTTCCAGTAATGAACATTAAATCACAGGAAGCCACTACAGAAAATGAATACCCGGCTTCCCTGCAAGGTGCTGTAGATGTTGAAATACGCCCACAGGTAAGCGGAAATCTGGAAAGGATTTATGTTGATGAAGGTGCTTATGTAACTAAAGGTCAAACACTTTTTAAAATAAACGAGCGTCCTTTTCGTGAGCAATTAAACAATGCTCTGGCTAATCTTCACGCAGCAGAAGCGGCTTATTTAAACGCTCAGTTAGAAGTCGATAAGCTGACACCATTGGTACACAACAAAGTAGTTTCAGACTATCAGTTGAAAACCGCTAAAGCAACACAAAAAATCGCTGCTGCCAATATTGAGCAGGCAAAAGCAATGGTGGGTTCGGCCAGAATTAATTTAGGATATACTAATGTTACAGCCCCTGTAAGCGGATACATTGGGAGATTGCCTAAAAAACAAGGAAGTTTGGTTGCTGCAACTGATATTGAGCCTTTAACCAACTTATCCGATGTGCATGAAGTATATGCTTACTTCTCATTAGGCGAAACCGATTTTATCAAATTCAAATCAGCGTACAGCGGAAATACCCTTGGCGATAAAATCAAAAAATTACCTCCCGTTACTTTAGTCCTTGCCGATAATTCAGCTTACCCACAATCAGGAAAAATTGATATGGTTGATGGTCAGTTTGATAAAAACACAGGAGCCATTACCGTTAGAGCTACTTTCCCAAACAAAAACGGAACATTACGTTCCGGAAATACCGGGAAAATCCGATTAGGAGTGCAACATGACGATGCGATTTTAATTCCACAATCGGCTACAATTGAAATGCAGGATAAAGTTTTTGTTTTCACCGTAAATAAACAGAACAAAGTCAACAAAATGCCGATTAACATCAGCGGAAAAAGCGGTACTAATTACTTAATCAAAGACGGAATAAAATCAGGTGACCAAATTGTATTAAGCGGTATCGACAAACTTCAGGAAGGACAACTGATCCAGCCTGAGAAACCAAAAGCACAAATTGCTCAAATTATTAACTAAATATAATTTCTATACAGATGTTCAAAATATTTATACAAAGACCAGTACTCGCCACCGTTATCTCCATTTTACTGGTGATATTAGGTGTACTTGGTCTTACCAAATTGCCCTTACAACAGTTTCCTGATATTGCGCCACCATCGGTTTTGGTAACGGCAGTTTATCCGGGAGCGAATGCCGAAACCGTTTTGCGTTCGGTTGCTCCTTCTCTTGAAGAATCGATAAATGGTGTTGAGAATATGACTTACATGAGCTCAACAGCCAGTAACGACGGAACTTTAGCCATTACGGTTTTCTTTAAACTGGGTACCGATGCTGACCGTGCCGCAGTAAACGTTCAAAACAGGGTGGCTCAGGCTACAAGTCAGTTGCCTGCCGAAGTAGTTCAGCAAGGGGTTATTACCGCAAAACAACAAAATAGTTTTATCATGGCCATCGGAATGTACACCGATGACGAATCCAAATACGACCAAACTTTTGTTGCCAATTATGCCCAGATTAATATTATCCCTGAAATCAAACGTATTCCGGGAGTGGGTGCCGCCAGTATTTTTGGTGGTGTAAAAGATTATTCGATGCGTGTTTGGTTGAATCCAACCCAGATGTCTGCTTACAATGTGACGCCGAATGAAGTTATGGCAGCCATTCAGGACAAAAGTTTAGAAGCTGCTCCGGGTAAATTTGGAGAAAGAAGTAAGGAAGTTTTTGAATACGTAATCAAATACAAAGGAAAACTAAGCAAACCCGAAGATTATCAAAATATTGCCATTCGTTCGAATGCTGATGGTTCAGTACTTCGTGTAAAAGATGTTGCCAGAGTGGAACTTGGTTCTTATTCTTACAACAGTTTAACGCGTTTAAATGGTAAAAAAGGAATTGTAATTGGTGTGATTCAGTTGGCTGGTTCTAATTCAAATGATATTCAGGTTGCGATTAATAAATTGATGGTGAAAGCCGCTAAAGATTTTCCTCCGGGCATCAAACACAATATTTTTTATAGTACAAAAGTATCGTTAGACCAATCGATAGATCAGGTGAAACATACTTTATTAGAAGCATTTATATTGGTATTTATTGTGGTTTTCATCTTCTTGCAGGATTTTAGATCAACTTTGATTCCGGCAATTGCGGTTCCGGTAGCGATTTTGGGTACGTTCTTTTTCATGCAGTTATTCGGATTTTCAATAAACTTATTAACCTTATTCGCTTTAATTCTGGCGATTGGTATTGTGGTAGATGATGCGATTGTGGTGGTCGAAGCCGTGCATGCCAAAATGGAACACAAACATCTGTCTCCAAAAGTAGCTACTCACGAAGCGATGCACGAAATTACCGGTGCGATTATTTCGATTACGTTGGTAATGGCTGCAGTATTCCTGCCTGTTGGTTTCATGGAAGGTTCTACTGGGGTTTTCTATCGTCAATTTGCTTTTACGATGGCCATTGCAATTGTAATTTCGGCTGTAAATGCTTTGACTTTAAGCCCTGCCCTGGCCGCTTTATTCTTAAAAGACAATCACGCCGCACATGATGAAAATACACCTTATGAGAAAAAAGGATTTAAAGAAAAATTCTTCACTGCTTTTAATACAAGTTTCAACTCTTTAACGAATCGTTATGTGGGTGGATTGCAATTTTTAATTCGCAAAAAATGGTTGAGTTTAGGCGGATTGGCCTTAATAACTGTTGCAACCATTGTAATGGTAAAAACAACTCCATCAGGATTTATCCCAACAGAAGATCAGGGATTTATTGCCATCGCGGTTAACACTCCATCGGGAACTTCTTTGTACAGAACTCAAAAAGTAATGACCGAAGCCGAAAATACCTTAAGAGGTTTGGAAGCTTCAAGATTTGTAACGGCAATTTCAGGTTTCAACTTATTGACAAATTCTACCAGTCCGTCATCGGCAGTAGTTTTTGTTTTGCTGAAACCAAATGAAGAACGTGGCGAGGTAAAAAATATTGACGAAATCATGAATGAGGTTCGTGGCAAATTAGGCGCGATTTCCGGCGGAAGTTTCTTTGTATTCAGTTTCCCAACCGTTCCCGGCTTCAGTAACGTTGAAGCCTTAGATTTAGTGCTGCAGGATAAAACAGGAGGCAAACTGGATAAGTTCAGCGGAATTTCACAAACCTTCATTGGAGAATTAATGAAACGTCCCGAAATTGCGGTTGCTTTTACTTCTTTCAAAGCCGATTATCCGCAATTGCAATTGGATATCAATGATGAAAAAGCCGATCAATTGGGTGTAAAAGTCAAAGACATTCTGCAAACCATGCAGGCATATTTTGGTAGTGCTCAGGCTTCTGATTTTAATCGTTTTGGAAAATACTACCGAGTTATTGTTCAGGCTGATATTGCCGACAGAGCTGATCCATCTGCAATCGATCGTGTATTTGTAAAAAATAATCGTGGTGAAATGGTTCCAATCAACACCTTGGTAAAACTAAGCCGTATTTATGGTTCTGAAACTGCTTCGAGATACAATTTGTTTAACTCTATTTCGATAAATGCCATTCCAAAACCAGGATTTAGTTCAGGAGATGCCATCAAAGCAATCGAAGAAGTCGCAGCGCAACAATTACCTGCCGGTTATAGCTATGAATTCTCAGGACAAACAAGAGAAGAAATTTCGTCAGGAGGTCAATCGGCAACGATATTCTTGCTGTGTTTGATATTCATTTATTTCTTATTGGCAGCACAATACGAAAGTTACATTTTGCCTTTGGCAGTAATCTTCTCCATCCCTGCGGGAATCTTCGGGGTATTTGCAGCCATTGGTTTAACCGGAATTGAAAACAACATCTACGTACAGGTTGCCTTGGTAATGCTTATCGGACTGCTCGCCAAAAACGCCATCCTGATTGTCGAATTTGCATTGCAAAAAAGAAAATCAGGACAGAATTTGGTCAAAGCTTCGATTGATGCCGCCAAACTGCGTTTGCGACCAATTATCATGACATCACTGGCTTTTGTTGTCGGTTTAATCCCGATGATGAGTGCCAAAGGGCCTTCGGCACAAGGGAATCACTCGATAAGTATTGGAGCTGCGGGCGGAATGGTTTCAGGAGTAATTCTGGGGCTGTTAATCATCCCGGTTTTATTCATCGTGTTCCAACATTTACAGGAAAAGCTTTCTGGAAAACCAGTAGCTGTAACTCATAACGAAGAAAATAAAAATGGAAAATTATATAACAACAATTCTGCTGACAATAATCATCAGCCTCACGTACATATCCTATAAAGTGTCAAAAGATCTTGAGACAAAAGATGATTTCTGTTCAGAAAAATAAAGAAGTATAAAATGAAAAAGCATATAAATAAAATCGTGATGGTCGCCATTTTGACCAGCACCTTGATATCCTGTACCGTTTCGAAGGATATTGAAACTCCAAAAGATGCATTTCCTGAGAATTTCAGGAATGCATCGGTTTCAAAAGATACCCCGAGCATTGCCGATTTAGAGTGGAAAAATTTCTTTACCGAAAAAGATATTATTCAGTTAATCGATAGCGCGGTGACCAAAAATAACGATTTGCAAATCGCCACTAAAAACATCGAAATTGCGCAATACCGATTCACACAATCCAAATGGGGAAATGTTCCTCAGGCTAATTTGTTTGTCAATGCCAGTACCAGCAATCCTTCGGACAATAGTTTTACGGGAATGAATCTGAATCAGGCTTTGGGTCAAAAACACATTGACGATTATTCGGCCGGAGTTTCCCTTTCGTGGGAAGCTGATATTTGGGGTAAAATCCGCAATCAAAAAAAAGGGGCGTTTGCAAATTACCTGCAATCGGAAGAAGTGAAAAAAGCATTGCAAACTTCTATTGTAGCCAATGTTTCCAAAGGATATTACAATCTGTTGATGCTGGACGCACAATTGGATATTGCCAGACAAAATCTGAAACTGAATGATAGTACCAGCAAAATCATCAAATTAAAACACGATTCGGGTCAGGTGACTTCATTGGCGATTCAACAAGCTGAAGCGCAGAGATTAAATGCGGCACAATTGATTCCTTTATTGGAACAAAACATTGCCATTCAGGAAAATGCTTTGAGTGTGTTAACGGGTTCATTCCCAAATTCGAAAGAAAGAACGATTCGCTTGGGTTCAGTTGAAGTAAAAAACAATACGTTAACCGGAATTCCGTCATCCTTAGTAAGCCGAAGACCGGATGTAAAAAGTGCCGAATTAGCGCTGAAAGTGGCTAACGCCAATGTTGGAATCACCAAAGCCGACTTATATCCTGCGCTTAGAATTACGGCGCAAGGCGGCGTAAATTCATTCGAAACCAGCAATTGGTTCAATATTCCGGCTTCTTTATTTGGAACAGTGGCAGGAGGTTTAACCCAACCCTTATTGAACTCTAAAAAAGTGCAAACACAATACAATATTGCGAAAATCGAAAGAGAAAAAGCGGTGTTGAGTTTCAGACAGGCTGTTTTGGTGGCTGTGAGTGAAGTTTCAGATGCCTTGGTAAAAGTAGAGAAATTACAACAACAGGAATCGTTTTTGCAACAACGAGTAAAAACCTTGCAGCAAGCGATAAAAAATGCCAATTTGTTATTCCAAAACGGAATGGCTGAATACCTGGAAGTTTTATCAGCACAGGCAAATTTATTGCAAAGTGAGTTGGAACTGGCGAATATAAAAAGAGAACAACTTTCTGCTAATACTGAATTGTATAGAGCATTGGGTGGTGGTTGGAGGTAAATATTCAATGATATAAAAGAAAAAAGTAGATTATCAATTTTCTTTTTTGCTTGATCAAAAAAGAAACAAAAAAATCAAGTCATACACTTCCTCGTCGGTCAAATTAGTTTTCGAATGCTAAAAGAAAATAACTCGTCCCGAAAGCTTTCGGGACTCAAACAGATTTTCTTTTTACGCATTCTTCAAACATTTGACACTCGACTGCGGAAGCTAAGGACGGGATAATCTGAAAACAACAACATTTGATATATAGTTAAATACAAACAGTTTAATAAAATCTAAAATTATAAAATAGTATGAGTACAACTAATTTATTTACCCCCTTTAATTTTAAGACATTAAATCTTAAAAACAGAATCGTAATGGCACCTATGACGCGTTCCTTTTCTCCAAACGGAATTCCAACTGATGAAGTGGCTTCTTACTATCAAAAAAGAGCCGAAGGCGAAGTAGGTTTAATATTATCTGAAGGAACAGTTATCGACAGACCATCGTCATCCAATGATGGAAATGTTCCTCACTTTTATGGCGATCAGGCATTAAAAGGATGGCAAAAAGTGATTAATGAAGTTCACACCGCCGGAGGCCAAATGGGACCACAAATCTGGCACATGGGCATTATGGACAATCATCATTCGGGTTGGGTTCCGCCAGTACCGTTTGAAGGACCGTCCGGATTGAACCGTCCCGGTTTCAGTAACGGAACTACGATGTCTGAAAAAGACATTGAAAATACCATTCTTGCTTTTGGAAAAGCTGCTGCCGATGCTAAAAGATTGGGTTTTGACACTATCGAAATTCACGGTGCGCACGGTTATTTGATTGACCAATTCTTTAGCCCTGAAACCAATTTACGTACTGATATTTATGGTGGAAAAACAATAAAAGAACGCAGCCGTTTTGCAATTGAAGTGGTGAAAGAAATTAGAAGACAGGTAGGAAATGATTTTGCGGTTATCATGCGTTTCTCTCAATTCAAACCATCTGATTACAATTATAAACTGGCGAAAACACCTCAGGAATTGGACTCTTGGATTACACCTCTTGTGGATGCCGGAGTGGATATTTTGCATTGTTCACAACGTCGTTTTTGGGAAGCTGAATTTGAAAATTCAGATTTAAATTTTGCAGGATGGGCTAAAAAACTAACTGGATCTCCAACAATTACCGTGGGTTCTGTTGGGCTTTCCAGTGATTTCTTTGGTGCTTTTGCAGGCGAAAGTTCACAACCAGCCTCTTTAGACGAACTAACAAGACGTTTCGACAGAGGCGATTTTGATTTGGTTGCCGTTGGAAGACCTTTATTATCTGACCCAAATTGGGTTGCCAAAATAAAAGCTGGAAAAACAGAGGAATTGGTAGGATTTAGCAAAGAAGCTCTGAGCGAATTGGTATTATAATTTTATATTCTGCTTATTTATTGACACCCCCCTAAACGGTTAAACTGTTTAGGGGTTTTGTTTTTCATTCTTATTTTATTTTCTGATCTTATTTGCGTAATGATTTTCAATTTCAACTTCTTTATCTTTTATCAAATTATGAAACTTGTCCCAATGCTTCCCTATCTGAGAATTTATACCATTGTTTTCAAAAACATTTGCCGCAAGTTTAGCATATGTTAAAAAATTTCCCCAATCGTACGTATTTGTTCTATAAAACGTATTAGGTAAATGTGGAGCTTTTTTAATTATTTTTCTTCGATGTGCACCCATTATAGTATAACGTTTATAAAGTCTATTTTTAAAAAGTTGAGGAACCTTATTTTTACCAAACTTAGCATAATATCCCCCTCTTTTTATAGAACGTTTCATCTTTCTATAATATTTGGCCAAACCAGATGATTTTAAATAGACTTTTTCACCATCAAACGAAAATCCAAGATATTCAAATTTTGTATTGTCTTTAATTTCACCAGTATCTAAATCAATCTCTTTACAACCAAATTTTTCATTAAAATACTTAAATATAAATGACTGGCTTTTACTGGGCTGAATTTCTAAATCAAAATTTTGAATTTCATCAATCAAAAGATTATAAATCATGTCCATATTTTTCTCGTCTGCAACTACAATCATATCATCACTATACCTTCGATACATTCCATCTATTTCAGTTATCTTCTCATTAATCAATTTATCAAAATGTAAAAGATAAATATTAGCAAGTGTCGAACTAATTGGTGAGCCTTGAGGTATTCCTTTAATTCTAAAATTTCCTGTTAGGAAATCATTTTTTGTTTTAAAACGGTTTTTCTTTATGAGATTTTTAGCTCGAATTCTTGAATTAAAATCTTTTAAACTGCAGAAAGCAATTGCATTTTTCTCTTTTAACAATTCAATATTAGGAATAGAAATCTTAGTGTTTTTCCCTTTTTTATCAACAATTATTTGATCTTTAAATTCTTCAAAAATATCCTCCTGTTCTATATATGAAAATTTTGTTAGATTCTTAAAAATGGCATAATGATCATCTGGTAAAATCTTTTCATCTAGAATTTCAATCCAAGTTTCTTTTAATCTTTTGTGGTTAAGATTATCAAAAAATGAAGTAATGTCAAATGTAATTGCAATGAGGTCACGGTTTTTATTTTCTTCTATATACTTAAAGATATCATTTGCAAAATCTATATTACATTTGTTTCGAGATTTTTCGTTGGCTTTTAATGGAACACTTCTATATGCAGAAACACAATCTTTTATGCCGTGTTCAATTAATTTTTTCTCATACTTTTTTGTAATAATATCTGAGTAATATCCATAGATCATAGAATCTAAATGATTAGCATAAAAAACCTCTCTGTCTTTATAACTAGATTCTCTTTTTATAGACTTTGTTCCATCAGCATTTTTTACTTTTCTAAACTTCCTAACAGAAATTTTTCTATGGATAAAAGGATAAAAACTATGTTTTGCGATATTTTTTTTATCAAAAATATAATTTTCAATCCAAGGTCTATGCCTTAATTTTAATGGCAATCCAATATGAGGATAGCGTTTTAATCTAAACCAATCTTTTTTTACCATAAGACAATTAAAAAAAGCAAAGGTAAACGGCTACTGGGAAGCAAGCCTAACTTAATGGAAAAACACATGCCTGTTCGATGCTATTGCTAACACCGCTTCCTCTTACGTCAGGTATAAAGTTTGTATCTTTGTATCTAAACAACTTAATGAATGAGATGGCAGAAACAGCACTAGAAATGATTGAGGGTTGGCTCTCGAGGAGTCCCCTTCCAAAGATGGCAGTAATTATATTTCAAATTATTTGCTTTATTGGTATCAAATCTCCGTTTAATTCTTAAACTAAACGCAATAATTTATAAAACGTGTTAATCGGCTCCGTCTACCAATGCTAAGCAAAAATAGAAAAAAAATAGTCGTTAACTTACTTTTTGCAAAACATTTATTCACATAGTTTGCTTCTAAAAAACACTAAATACCATTCTCTTTTGCAATACTAATTAAAAACCTGAATAGGAGAAGCCAATAAAGTTTTGGTATCGGCAATAAAATCAATTAAGTATTGTTGACTGTTGTGTATATCAAGCCCTGCCTGATCTTTCCACTCTTCCCAAATAATAAAAACATTTTCTGAAAAAACTATCGCATTTTCTAAAAATCCACCTCGAACTGACGAAAATTTACAATCAAAAAAAATCACCCAAGAGTTAAATACTTAATCAAAAAAGGAGTGTTGAATCTTAAATCCAATACTCCATTTAAAAAATATATTCGGTATATCTTATTTAGAATAAGCTACAGCAACTTGTTTACTAGAACCTAAACCTTCGATTCCTAATTCAATCACATCACCTGCTTTAACATAAATAGGATCTGGTTTGATACCTAAACCTACTCCAGGAGGCGTTCCTGTACTGATGATATCACCAGGAAGTAAAGTCATAAACTGACTTAAATAATGTACTAAAAATGGAATTTTAAACACTAAGTTAGAAGTATTACTGTTTTGGAATTTTTTACCGTTTACAGTCAACCACATTGGAAGATTGTTCACATCGGCAATTTCATCCTGAGTAGCTAAAACCGGTCCAAGAGGTGCGAAAGTATCACAGCCTTTCCCTTTAGCCCATTGCCCTCCCATTTCAATTTGGAAAGCTCTTTCGCTATAATCGTTTAACAAAGCATATCCCGCAACATAATCCAAAGCTTCAGCTTCTTCCACATAACTTGCTTTTTTACCCACTACAAAAGCTAATTCAACTTCCCAGTCGGTTTTTTCACTTCCTTTAGGGATAATCACATTATCGTTTGGTCCACACAAAGAAGTAGTCGATTTAAAGAAAATGATAGGCTCTGTTGGAATTGGTGCACCAGTTTCATGACAGTGATCCACATAATTCAAACCAATGCAAATAATTTTTGAAGGTCTTGCAACCGGAGAACCCAAACGAACTTCATTTGAAACTTCAGGGAAAGAAGTTCCGCTTTCGATAGCTGCTTTTAACTTTTCTAAGCCATTATTCTCAAAAAAAGATTCGTTATAATCAGTTACAATTGAAGAAACATCATATCTTTTTTCTCCAACTAAAATTCCTGGTTTTTCGCTGCCTGCTGCTCCAAAACGTATTAATTTCATTTCTCTATATTTTATTGTTATTTTTTTCTTTTAGGTATTTAGCAACTAAGTCGCTTAGACTTAATTATTTAATTTGATAAATCCTCCGTCAATTGGATAATCTGATCCTGTGATAAACCCGGCTTCGTCACTTGCTAAAAACAATGCTAAAGTAGCAATTTCTTCCGGTTTTCCCATTCTTCCAATAGGCTGTGATTTTGATAATTTTTCGAATATTTCAGCCTCATTTCCAGGATAATTTTTAGCAATAAATCCATCTACAAAAGGAGTATGCACACGTGCAGGAGAAATCGAATTGCAACGGATATTCTCGTTGATATAATCTCTGGCAACTGATAAAGTCATAGACATCACAGCTCCTTTGGCTGTAGAATAAGCAAAACGATCTGAAATACCAACCCATGAAGCAATCGAAGCCATATTCACAATCGATCCTCCACCTGATTTACGGAATTGAGGGATAGCTGCAAACAAACAGTTATAAACTCCTTTTACATTTACGTCCATAATTCGGTCAAAATCAGCTTCCGGAGTGGTATCAACCTTACCTACATGGGCAATTCCGGCATTATTCACTAAAACATGAATGTTACCAATTTTTTCAAAAGTAGCAACTACTTCATCATGTTTGGCAACGTTACAGGCATGAGCAAAAACTTTACCTCCTTCGGCAGTGATTTCATCTACGGTAGCTTGGGCACTTTCGGCAGTTAATTCTATAATATGAACTTCAGCTCCTTGTTTTGCAAATAAAACAGAAATAGCTTTTCCTATTCCGCTACCACCACCTGTTATGATTGCTTTTTTATCTTTTAATGAGAACATTTTAACGTAGTATTAAATTATTATAAATGATATTTTATTTTAATAAGGACAAATTTATAAATAAATGCTTCGTTTTCAAGAGACAAAATAGTCTTAATTTGTTGAATTATTGGAAATAACAACTGATTTACAAAACCAACACCTAACATCATATCGTTTTAAATACCAATAGATTACGATTTTAAATTTATCTAAATATAAAAAAATAAAGGTACTGTGCCACAATCCTAAATAATAATTCGATTTTATCCTTATCTAATTATTATTTATCTTTGGAAGCTAATGAAACTAGAGAGAACCCAAATATCGTCTTACCTAAATAATGCTATTTCTGTACTTGTCAGAGAGGAATCTTTCTTTCAGGCCCCTTTCCATTCCCACCCGGAACTGGAACTGGTTTATGTAAAGGAAAGTTTTGGTAAAAGGATTATAGGTAATTCTGTTGACAATTTTGAAGCCGGAGATATGGTTTTCCTTGGTTCCGACATCCCTCATGTTTGGCTAAATGACGAAATTTATTATCACAACATCAACAAACTAAAGGCAAAAGCCATTGTAGTTTACTTCAACAAAGATATTTTTGGCCCGGCTTTTTACGAATTAAAAGAAGCTCAAAAAATCAATAGCCTTTTCGAAAAAGCAAAAAAAGGGCTTTCAATTAAAGGAAAAACAAACAAACTGATTGCCGAAAAATTAGAACAATTAGTCATCAAACAGGACTTTGAAGTAATCATAGGTCTGTTCGAAATCTTATCTCTTCTATCCGCTACCACTACTGATTTAGACTTCATAAATAGCGAAACTTATACTCCTTCCAACGATTCTTTCAAAAAAGATCGTCTTTCGGATGTTTACCAATACATAAAAGACAATTACAAAAAAGAGATTTCTCTGGATGAAGTAGCTCAAATTGCCAATCTGACACCGACTTCTTTTTGCAGAATGTTCAAATCCAGAACCAAAAAGAATTTTATTGAATATCTGAACGAAATACGCATTTCCAATGCCTGCAAACAGCTTATTGAAACTGACATGAGTGTTTCGGAAATAGCCTATGAATGCGGATACAAAACCGTTTCTAATTTCAATAAACTATTCAAGAAAAATACGGGAAACACTCCTAAAGAATACAAAAACAAAATAGCGCGTTAAACTTAAAATTTATCGAAATTAATTCCCCCTATTCCGCCGCGGCGGATGTAATTTTGATGAATTTTCAAGAAATTTTTCATCCGCCCAGGCGGAATAGGGAAAAAGAAAATTTCTTTTTAAAATAAATTCAAAAACAACCTTTAGTTAAACACATAAACCACATTGAAGCCTCCGTAATAATTTACCGGATTTCCCGGATAATAGTAACGCGCCGGAGCTGTACCAAAACCTACTGCATTAGGCAAAACACTGGCTGCATAATTTTCATTCAATACATTTTGGATTCCCACATTCATCTCCATTTTTATCTTTTTAAGAACATAAAAAACATAGCTGGCTTTTGCATCAAGCAATTGATACCCTTTTGTTTCTTTCGAATTGGCATCATCAAGATATCTTTTGCCCGTATATCGATAAGAAGCATTAAAACTCAAACCCATTGCCGTTACTAAATCTAATCCCGCATTCAATTGCACATTAGGTACAGCAGGCAACAATTTCCCTGAAAAATCACTGTCCCTATCTACGAAATCTTTAAATTTAAAATGAGTAATGGTTCCCGATAAATACGGATTAAGCTGAATATTGGCATTCGCATCAAATTTATAATTCACTACGAATTCCATTCCCTGATGCGAACTTTCACCTGCATTAAAGCCCACATATTGATCGTCGGCAATCCTTCGCGCCACTAATAAATTCTTAATTTGTGCAGAATAAAAAACCAATTCCGCATAAAGCTTTCGACCTAAAAAATTCCCTTTAAAACCTACTTCATAATTAACTCCCACTTCTGGTTTTAAATCAGTATTAATTTGCCCTTCGGTTGTTAGGGTTTCGGCAACTACAGGAATAGAAAAACCTTTACTCAATGAAGTATAAATATTTTTACCATTGGCTATTTTATAAGACAATCCTATTCGAGGCGACCAAATACTTTCAAAGCTGTAATTTTGTTTGATTCCCGCTTCTGAAAAAATAGCTACCTGATTGTAATGAGTTGTATTGAATGCAATTCCGGATTCCAGATTGAGTTTTGTTGATAGTTTAGTTTCCATTTGTAAAAACGCATTCCAATAACGTCTGTTTTGTTCCATTTTAGCAAATCGTTCTCCCTGCAAACTACCTTTTCCGGAATTAGACTGATATAAATTTCGAAAAAGAGAGAAATTATAATTCTCCGTTATAAATTCAGTTCCAAGGCTGATAACATTTGGCAAAGTGAATAAAGAAGATGAATAATTTACTTTCGATCGAAAACCTACCGATTTGGTTTTATCTTCCAATATATCAAAAGGTCGGGCTTCGTAAGCGTTTTTTAAAGTCGTAAAAAAACTGTTATCCATAGACCAATTTTCAGAAAACTGATATTCCAATCCCAAACCCGCCAACAATTTATCATAGGATTCAAATCCTTTCGCAGCAAGCCAGGTAGCCGCCGCCGATTTAGGATTGTTATTAAAAGCAGTTTCACTTATCGAACTCGGAATAAATGCTTTCAATCGGGTTGCAATTCCAAAGAAAGAAAGAGTACTTTTTCCGGAGAGCCGCTGTTTACCAAACAGATTAAGTGATTTTCGATTGTAATCACTATTTACTCTATAACCATCCTGCTGCAAATTACTGTAATTGACAAAAACAGAAGAATTTGAATCAGCAGAACCAACCGATAAAATCTGTTTCATCAACCCAAAACTCCCAAAAGTAGTTCCTGATTTTCCAAAGGTGACCTCTTCATCAATTTGCTTTGCTTTCAAACTGATAACACCTCCCAAACCGGCACCAAAACTGCTCGAATTAGGTCCTTTTATAATTTCGATTCCTCCTAAAGCTTCTAAATCAATATCCTCTAACACCGTTTCTCCTTCAGCATCAGAAAGCGGAATCCCTTCAAAATAAGCCTTAATTCTGCTTGTACCGTATTGTGTCCTTGCCCCGATACCGCGAATTGTAATTCTATTGGTATTCAAAGCACCTTGTTGCATATAAACTCCCGGAATTTTATTCAAAACCGGAGTCAAAATTACCCCATCGGTCTGATTGATTTCTTTTTCGGTTATTATCGAAACTGCAGCAGCTGTATTCTGAATATTTTTTCGAATAGGAGCAGCTGATAATACTAATTCAGACAAAGAAAGTGTATCCTTTTTAGCTTGTCCAAAAACAGAAATACCAGATAATAAAACCAACAAACAAATTAAACAAGTAAATACTTTTTTTTGATTGTTTAGTCTGATTTCTATTGTCATATCGTGAAAAATTCGTGAATTTGTGACAAAAAGCGGCTTTTTGTAGTGGTAAATGTAGAAATAAAAAAAAATATAAAAACAAAAAACCCCTTGAAATCAAGGGGTTTTAATGTGATTCCAGAAGGATTCGAACCTTCGACCTACGCATTAGAAGTGCGTTGCTCTATCCAGCTGAGCTATGGAACCATTATTTCAATTTGTCGGGGTGGCAGGATTCGAACCTGCGGCCTCCTGCTCCCAAAGCAGGCGCGATAACCGGGCTACGCTACACCCCGAGGCAAAAATTAAGCGGAGAGACAGGGACTCGAACCCTGGCGACGGTTACCCGTCGACAGATTAGCAATCTGCTCCATTACCGCTCTGGCACCTCTCCTAAGCTCAAAGAATGTATCTCGTTTTGCGGTTGCAAATGTAACACATCATCCCATTTCTCACAACTATTTTCGAGATTATTTTTATTATTTTTTTTACTTTATTTTAAATACTCTCACAATCAAATATATAGATTCATATACAAGCAAAACTATTTTTATAAAAATAGAATCAACTCCTGAAAATCTAAATTTTATACAAAAAAGAGTAAATTTGCTTCTACTATATATTAAATAATCATTTCAGTCATGAGCAAAAGAATTGTTATCGTTTCAGCCGTTAGAACCCCTATCGGAAGTTTTATGGGAGCATTATCCACTATTTCAGCCCCAAAACTTGGCGCTATAGCAATACAAGGAGCTTTAGACAAAATCAACCTAAACCCTACTCTGGTTGACGAAGTGCTGATGGGTAATGTTATTCAGGCCGGCACCGGACAGGCACCCGCCCGTCAGGCAGCTATTTATGCCGGATTAAACAATAATGTTCCTTGTACCACAATCAATAAAGTGTGTGCTTCAGGAATGAAATCAGTTATGATGGCTGCTCAGGCTATTCAGGCTAGCGATGCCGAAATTGTTGTAGCCGGAGGAATGGAAAGCATGAGCTTAATTCCGCATTACACTCATTTAAGAAACGGAACTAAATTTGGACCAACGACTCTTATTGACGGAATGCAAAAAGACGGACTTATGGATGCTTACGACAACCAAGCCATGGGAGTTTATGCCGACCTTTGTGCCAAGGAATACAATATTAGCCGTGAAGAACAAGATAATTTTGCCATCGAATCTTACAAACGTGCCGCAGAAGCCTGGGAATTAGGGAAATTTAATAACGAAGTAGTTCCTGTTGAAGTTCCACAAAGACGTGGCGAACCAATTATCATTAATAAAGACGAAGAATTTACTAATGTAAAATTGGATAAAATACCTTCCTTGAGTCCTGTTTTCTCAAAAGACGGAACGGTAACCGCTGCCAATGCTTCTACAATAAATGACGGTGCTGCTGCTTTAATAATCATGAGCGAAGAAAAAGCAGCCGAATTAAAATTAAAACCATTAGCCTACATAAAAAGCTATGCCGATGCTGCACAAGAACCAAAATGGTTTACTACCAGCCCGGCCAAAGCCTTACCAAAAGCCTTAGACAAAGCCGGTATTTCAATCAATGATGTCGATTTTTTCGAATTTAACGAAGCCTTTTCAGTTGTTGGTTTAGCCAATATTAAAATCCTTGGTTTAGACAATAAAAAAGTAAACGTTAACGGAGGTGCTGTTGCATTAGGACATCCTTTGGGTTGTTCCGGTGCCCGAATCATTGTAAGCTTACTAAACATCTTAGAGCAAAATAATGCAAAGATAGGAGCTGCCGCAATTTGCAACGGTGGTGGTGGTGCTTCAGCAATTGTTATAGAAAGAATCTAAAAAATATAATTAAATGTTTGGAATCTGTAATTTAGCCATTATCCCACTTCGATTTGAACCTAGTGACAAAAGTGAAATTGTTTCTCAGGTCTTATTTGGCGAACATTTTAAAATTTTAGAAAGACACAAACAATGGTCTCGTATCAAATTACAATATGACGATTACGAAGGCTGGGTAGATTCTAAACAATATCAGGAGATTTCCGAATCCAATTACGAACAATTATCTAAAGAAACCTTAATCTTAAATTCGGATTTAATCGAATACATTACAGGCCCTTCTAATACCTTAATACCCATTCCGTTGGGAGCTTCTTTATCTTTTTTGAACAATAACGAAATCAATACTCAAAATTATGAGTTTGAAGGCACTAAAGTTAACGGAATCAAAGACAAAAAAAATCTCATTAACACCGCCTATTTGTATTTAAACGCACCTTATTTATGGGGCGGAAAAACACCTTTTGGAATTGACTGTTCCGGTTTTACACAAATGGTTTACAAATTGAATGGCTACAAACTTTTAAGAGACGCCTCACAACAGGCGACACAGGGTGAGGCTTTAAGTTTTATCGAGGAGAGCGAGCCTGGTGATTTAGCTTTTTTTGACAACGAAGAAGGCAATATCATCCATGTGGGTATTATCATGGAAAACAATTATATCATTCATGCCAGTGGTAAAGTTAGGATTGACCGTATTGATCATTTAGGTATTTTTAATGCCGAAATCAACAAACATACTCATAAACTCAGGGTTATAAAAAAGATTATCTAAAACCACAAAAGCCATCTCTAAATTTAAAGATGGCTTTTTACATTTGTAATTTCCGGCAACAGTTTCTCTTATTCTTTTACAAGATAGATCCCGTCATCTTTTATTTCAATAAGTTTTTCTTTATACAAAGCTCCAATGGCTTTCTTAAAAGTCTTCTTACTCATCTTAAGAACCGTTTTAATATCCTCGGGATGCGAATTATCGTTTAGCCTTAAAAAACCACGACTTGCTCTTAGTTCGTCCAAGATTTTCTCAGCATTAGGTTCGATACTTTCGTAACCCTGTTTTTGCAACGAAACATCTATTTTGTTATCAGGTCGAATGTTTTTAATAAAACCACGCATTCTGTCTCCTGTACGAATACTGTCGTCATAAACTTCATCTTTATACAAAAGACCTTTATGCTTCTCATTGATAATTACATTAATTCCAATTTCGGTAATGTGAGAAACAATCAATTCTACTTCTTCACCTTTCTCAACGGTAAGTGTTTCGTTATTAAGAAATTGATTCGTCTTACTTGAAGCAACTAATCTATTGGTTTTTTCGTCCATATAAAGGTAAACCAAATAGCGTTTTCCCTTTTCCATTGGTCGGGCTTGCTCCTTAAACGGAACCAGAATATCTTTTTCCATTCCCCAATCCATGAAAGCTCCCACCTGATTGGTGTAATTAACACGCAAAAGCGCAAATTCATTCAGTAAAATATAAGGTTCCAATGTGGTAGCCACCGGACGTTGTTCGTGGTCCAAATAAACAAAAACAATAAGCTCCTCGCCTATTTCAAATTCGTTAGGGACATATTTATTTGGCAAAAGGACGTCGTGAATTCCTTCCGGATCCTGTTCGGGATTCCCCAAAAACAATCCTACTTTGGTATCACGTAATATCGTTAAGCTGTTGTATTTTCCTATTTTAAGCATTTTTATTCTTTTTTCTAAGCCGCAAAGGTACGATGTTACACAACAATTTAACCACAAAGAACACTAAGTTTTTCGCAAAGAACACTAAGTTCAAAAAAACATGAGATAATCTATGTTCTGGTAAATTGGCACAAATTAAAAAATTACACCAATTTTATCTGACATTGACAGATTCGTGAAATATCTATGAAATCCAAATTTGTGTTATTTCGTGTAATTCGTGGCTAACTTTATTTTTTTACCAAAGTCACATCATCAAACAAACAAAATGAATTAGCAGTTCCGTTAGCAAAAAATCCAATTGTTATTTTACCGTCTTTTACCACAATGTCTGAAATGCGAATACTAGTCCAGGAAGGATTTTCATTCTCAATGCTAAATTTATAATCGACACCACCACTATTCGCAAACATTTTAAGTTCGACAAAACCTCGACTATTTTTAACTTTAGCAGTCAAATTATACACCCCATCCTCTAAAAAAACATAAGGAGACGAACTGATTTGCTGAGAAATTTCTCTTGTAAAATCGACTGTATCGGTAATATTTAAACTTTTTTCTCCAATGACTTCTTTTCGGTCATTTTCAGTATTAAAATAATTCAATTGTGGCGAGATTTCGCTTTTAACCTGAATTGGATTTCCTTTAATTACTACGGTTTTCCAACCTAACAATTGTTCCTGAATGGGTTTAAAGTTGCTTGGGATTTTATTTCTATCGGCTTCAAAACTGCCATTTTTTACATAATTATTATCCGCAGCTACATTCCAATCTCCTGTTTTTTCATCCAGATTCCATGAACTCAACGAATTAAAATAAGGTTTAGCTCCATCAAAAGAAAGCGGAAACCATTGATTGTAGCCTAAACCATTTCCCGCAAAATCAGCCCAACGGTCGCCACAATACACCACTGTTTCTTTATCGTTTCTTTTGATCGTATAAAAAAATCCGGTTTGGGTAACATGAGCATAATCCTCGGCAGAGCCATCCATAATTTTCATATCATTGGTTGGAAAATAAGGCCCTCGGATATGATCAGAAACCAAATAATAGGCAAAAGAAGCGTCCCAGCCATAGATATTAGAAGCGGCCATGTAATACTTATTTTTGTATTTAAACATACAATTCCCTTCCCTGCTTTCTCCCTGAAAAACTTTGGTACAATCTAAAATAGTTACTTTTCCGTCTTTCACACCTATTTCAGAAACATATATTTTATTACGTCCTTTTCCGTAGGAATAAATCAAATAGGATTTTCCATCATCATCCGTAAAAACGGTTTGATCCCCTGTATTTGTTGTACCAATCCAGGGTTGCATGTTTATTTTTTGATGCCAAACAAAATCTCCTGTAGGAGAATCAGCCAATGCCACCAAAACCTGACTGCCATGTTGAACAAACAGCGCATATTTATTCATTTCTTTTACAAAAGCCACCCCCAAACGCCCTATCCATGTTTTTTTTCCATCAGGAAAAGCTGTGGCTTCACTAAAAACATCCCTTTCAAAAGTCCAATTCACCAAATCAGTAGAACTATAGCAAGTTACTGATTTAAAAGTACAATGTGGATAGGTTACCGTTGGTTCTTTGCGGTATTTCTCGGCTTCTTCATAATGCACACCATACCAATAGTATTTTTCAATCCCGGTTTGAGAATCTTTAAACTTAAAAATTCCACCACCCTGACTATAAATAGGGAGACCGTCTTTGGTATCCCAAAAAACGTCGTTCTTAATATTTTGATTTTGTGCCAACGTATTTATTGTAGAACACAAAAACAGTATTCCAATCCATAAAAATGAGTTCTTCAACCTAATAGTATTATTCTTTATCATAATATGAGTTTAAATGGCTAAAATAAAAGCTCAATAAGAAAAAATTGTCCTGTACTGTGCTGAATAAAAAATGCTTTTATCAACTAAAAATACTATTTTAAACTCTCTTGTTTTTTAACCGTATAAAAAGCATTTTTTACAACAGGAATTCCACTACCAGTAATCCCTTCTAAAGCTACTTTTATTTTTGTTTCGACCTTTGTATTATAATAATTAACCGTTACATTTCCGGTTTTATCAGGATGCACATAAGGGTTCCAGTAAATCGTATTTCTTACCGCTGCTATTTTATCTAATTCGGGATTTGGCTTTTCCGGATCTGGAGAGTAAAAAATGCGTGTGGTGTAAAAGCCTTCTACTTCTTTTTTAATAGAATGAAGAGGATTCTTATTAGGTTTACCGAGATTTTTGTATCGATTTGTAAAAATTGAAATAGCACCAGCACTTCCATTTACCTCTGAATTTAAAATATAAAGCATTGCAAGTTCCCCTCCTCTTATTACATCTATCTTTTCAATTTCATAAGGTGAAACCATAAGTAATTGACTGATTTCTAAAATTGGATAACCGTCTATTAAAATAAGTGGAGATGCATTTTCCTTATCTCCTTCACCCGGAATACTTACTGTAGTATCAATAACTAAAAGTCCCGGAACTTTATCTAATACATCATAAATACTAATAAATTCTTTTGCCTTTTCATCAGGTACATAACTATAGTCAGGAACTCCATAAAGAACAACTGCGCTATTTTTTTTCGGAGCTGTAACTACAACTTCTTTTAATACATTTTCTGGTTTCACTCCAAAAGCAGTAAATTTCTTCAACACATTTTCAGTTACAAGATTTTTTGTTGGAATTACATCTATGGATTCTTTTTTTAACACAACAGGAATTGGAGACTCCTCAATAGAATCCAAAACAATTTCTCCTCTGAACTTCCCTTTTTCATCCCTGGTATTCAAATACATATTCGTTTTTCCGGAAAACAGTAGGTTTTCAAATTGAAATCGACCAATAGAATCAGTCACAGTATTAAAAATATTCCGATTCTTTTTACTCATCAAAGCCAAGGTCAAATTATTACCTACCAATGGCTTATCCGCAAAAAGCTGTTTTACTCTTCCTGAAATAGTGATGCCTTTTTCTGCTTTGTAATTAATGGTTTCATTAGCTTTTGGGGTTATTTTCCATACAAAATCACGCCAGCCCTGAGTCAACAATAAATTGTCTAAATGTTCCAAACGCTTTGGATTAGTTACATCAAAATAATAGCCCGGATGATGTACTTCACCTCTAATATCAGACTCCATCAGAAAATAAGAACAGATGTTAGTGCCAAAATCTTTGTCTTCTACTCCATTCATATCAGTAACGCTTAGCGAGAAACTGGCTGATTTTGGCACACCAACCTTCGATTTCGAGGAAACATTTATTATTGCTTTTTCATTGGGTTCATAAGTTGCTTTATCAGTTTCAAGTTCAACCTCTAAATCATGTTCCTTTCCAATGTAAATTAATCGCTCGCTTTGTGGTTTATTATTGTTGTCGAATAAGGTGATTTGGCTGATACCTTCTGGGGTTTTGTCTTTTGGTAACTCAAATGATAAAGTGGTTTCGGTTAAGGTTTGCGTTGTTTCTAAGTACTGAATTCCTTTGGCTTTACAAACTAGCGTAAGCGATGGATTAGGATTCTGTGCCAAAGTAGCTTGATTGGTATTGATACTTACAATATTTCGACCTTTCACTGTTTTAAAATTGAGTAAATAACCTTTTTTGAGAATTTTAGGAAGTTTTATATCTAGTTCTTCTCCAAATAGTGATTTAATTTTTGCATAATAAGTTTTCCCCTCCATCGGCAGAATTTGTAATTTTCCCATACCATCATGAACACTTTCAAAAGCAATGACAAATTCATTATCAGAATCATAAATTTCACCTTTAATCTCTATTGGTTTTCCGTTGCTATCAACTGCTTTAAAACCAACCACACTAGCTACATTTTCTAAAAACGAACCGCCTTCCGGGAAAAAGTCAACGCGCAATGTATTTGGTGTAGTTGCTTCTTTTTTAACCGCTTTAGTTTCTAAAGTGGACTTTTGTAATGTTTTTAATTTGTCATGTGATTCGAAAACATCAATAATTTCAATATCTTTTTTGAACACAAAGTCTTCTCCGAAATTTCTATTCCAATTGGTATAAGCCCTTAATTGATAAGTCCCCGGTTTTACACCCAGAGAATCCTGCAATTGAAAATCGCCATGACCCAATCCCATTTCTAAATTGGTTTTGTTTCGGGCAATTATTTTAGAATCAGCCGAGATTAATTCGACATACAAAATGTTGCTGTTATCAAAAAGCAGATTATTAGAAGCTCTCACATTATAGGCTTTGTACCATAAATCTTCGCCCATAAAATAAGTGCTTCTATCGGTGTGAAGATAGATTTTCTCAATATCCTGAATGTTTTTTTGCTCTTGTGCTTGTAAAAAAACAGACATTAAAATCACGCACAAAAAAACAAGAATACGGCAATTTTTATAAAAATGTTCAAGCATAAAACTCTTTTTATTGATTGTTTTTAATAGTGTAATACATTGTTTTAACAACAGGAATTCCACTACCAGTAATCCCTTCTAAAGCTACTTTTACTTTGGTTTCGACCTTGGTATTATAATAATTAACCGTTACATTTCCGGTTTTATCAGGATGCACATAAGGATTCCAATAAATAGTATTTCTTACAGCGGTTTTATTACCCAACTCCACATCAGGTTTTTGTGGATCCGGGGAATAGAACACGCGGGCATTATAAAAACCATCAATTTCTTTTCTAATGGATTGCAGAGGATCTTTTTTAGCCTTATTACCCGTATTGGGTTTGGTATAAATTGCAATAATACCACCTCCTCCTTCTTCACCAAAAAACAATGTTGCTTGAGCTCCAGTTATTGCATCTATTTTTAACACATCACTCGGCTGAATAATATCAATCCAAGATGATATTTCGTAAGACTGAATTACACGGTCATTTACTATAAAAATAGGTGGCTCATCATAACGTGTAAAACGAACTGAATTATCACTAAGGTTTATAACACCAGGGATTTTTTGTTGAATAAGTTCATAAATTGTCGTGAATAGATGTGTATATTCATCGGCAACAAAACTATTATCGGCAATCCCATAATTTCCATAATTAGCCACCATATCATTTTTAATTTTACTGGAAGCTGTAATGGTAACTTCTTTCAAAACATTTTCTGGTTTCACTGCAAAAGCAGTAAATTTCTTCAACACATTTTCAGTTACAAGATTTTTTGTTGGAATTACATCTATGGATTCTTTTTTTAACACAACAGGAATTGGAGACTCCTCAATAGAATCCAAAACAATTTCTCCTCTGAACTTCCCTTTTTCATCCCTGGTATTCAAATACATATTCGTTTTTCCGGAAAACAGTAGGTTTTCAAATTGAAATCGACCAATAGAATCAGTCACAGTATTAAAAATATTCCGATTCTTTTTACTCATCAAAGCCAAGGTCAAATTATTACCTACCAATGGCTTATCCGCAAAAAGCTGTTTTACTCTTCCTGAAATAGTGATGCCTTTTTCTGCTTTGTAATTAATGGTTTCATTAGCTTTTGGAGTTATTTTCCATACAAAATCACGCCAGCCCTGAGTCAACAATAAATTGTCTAAATGTTCCAAACGCTTTGGATTAGTTGTATCAAAATAATAGCCCGGATGATACACTTTTCCTCTGATATCTGATTCCATAAGGTAATAAGAACAAATGTTGGTGTCAAAATCTTTGTCTTCTACTCCGTTTGCATCAGTTACACTCAAAGAAAAACTGGCTGATTTGGCAATTCCTTCTTTCGATTTAGAGGAAACATTTATTATTGCTTTTTCATTGGGTTCATAAGTTTCTTTATCAGTTTCAAGTTCAACCTCTAAATCATGTTCCTTTCCAATGTAAATTAATCGCTCGCTTTGTGGTTTATTGTTATTGTCGAATAAGGTGATTTGGCTGATTCCTTCGGGAGCCTTGTCTTTTGGTAACTCAAATGATAAAGTGGTTTCGGTTAAGGTTTGCGTTGTTTCTAAGTACTGAATTCTTTTGGCTTTACAAACTAGCGTAAGCGATGGATTAGGATTCTGTGCCAAAGTAGCTTGATTGGTATTGATACTTACAATATTTCGACCTTTCACTGTTTTAAAACTTATTAAATAACCTTGTTTGAGAATTTTAGGAAGTTTTATATCTAGTTCTTTTCTAAATAGTGATTTAATTTTTGCATAATAAGTTTTCCCCTCCATTGGTAGCATTTGGAATTTTCCCATACCATCGTGAACACTTTCGAAAGCGGTAACAAATTCGTTACTAGAATCATAAATTTCGCCTTTAATTTCAATGGGGTTTCCGTTTACATCGACCGCTTTAAAACCGACAACACTAGATACATTTTCTAACAGTGAACCTCCTTCAGGGAAAAAGTCAACTTTAAAAGTGTTTTGTTTTATTGCTTCTTTTTTTGAGTTTGTAGTAACTACAGAAATATTCTTTGTTGTTTTCGATTTATCATGTGACTCAAAAACATCAATAACTTCAATCTCTTTTTTGAACACAAAATCATCTCCAAAATTTCGATTCCAATTTGTATAAGCCCGTAATTGGTATTTTCCGGGTTTTACTTTAATAGAATCTACTAATTGAAAATCACCATGACCTAAACCCATTTCTAAATTGGTTTTATTTCGGGCAATCATTTTTGAATCTGAAGAAATTAATTCGACATACAAAATATTGCTATTGTCAAAAAGCTGATTATTCGAAGCTCTCACATTATAGGCTTTGTACCATAAATCTTCGCCCATAAAATAAGTACTTCTATCGGTATGAAGATAGACTTTTTCAATATTCTGAATGGATTTTTGCTCTTGTGCCTGTAAAAAGCCAAATGATAATACAAACCAAAAAACACAAACTAAGCTGTAATTTTTATTTCTGATAAAAGCTTCAACCATATAGAATCTAAATTTATATCCCACAATAAAACCATTAAAAACACATAAAATTCTTAATAAATCACATAACAATTATTAAGCCAATAATTACAAAAAAAATATTAATTTTAGTTTTAACGATGATTTCCTTTACAAGAAACATCATTAATGATTAATTTTCGGGTTAAAAAAATGCTGAAAAGGCAAAACGAAATCTTTGCTCTTTTCAGCGGTTTAGTTAATCTTAAAAAAGAATAAACTTATTTTTTTATCGTATAATAAAACTTTTTAACTACCGGAATACCTGAAGCTGTAATTCCTTCTAAATCTACTTTCACTTTAGTCTCTACCTTAGTATTATCAAAACTCACAGTTACATTCCCTGTTTTATCAGGATGCACATAAGGATTCCAGTAGATTGTATTTCTCACCGAAGCTATATTATCCAATTCGGGATTGGGTTTTTCCGGATTTGGCATATAAAAAACACGAGCCGTATAAAAACCATCTATTTCTTTTTTAATAGCATGAAAACCACCTTTTTCGGCAGGTTTTGTTCCCGGTTTAGTATAAACGGCAACAATACCATTAGCAGCAGCATTACCATAATACATAGTTGCCTGAGAACCTCTGACTATTTCTATTTTTTGAACATCACTAGGTAAAATAAAGTCAATTTCAGTCTTGAAAACTTCTATACCATTTAATAAAAAAAGTGGTGCTCCGTCAAAACGCTGAAAACGAACAGAGTCGTCTTCCGAAACAAGTCCCGGAACTTTTTGCACCATCATATCGTAAATATCGGTAAATGTGGTTGCTGTTTCATCCGGAACATAAGTATTATCAGCAATGCCATAAAAAGAAATGGTCTGGCTTTTCTTTTTAGCTGTAATTTGTACTTCCTCCAAAATATTTTCAGGTTTTATTCCAAAAGCTACATTTTTCTTAAATACATTGTCAACTATTTTTTGGGTAGCATCAGTCCAGTCAATCTCTTCTTTTTGAAACAAAACAGAGATTGGAGTCTGCTCGATAGGATTTACTATTATTTCGCCTCTAAATTTTCCTTTTTCATTTCTGGAATTCAAAAACATGTTGGTTTTTTCAGAAAACATAATATCTTCAAATTTAAAAACACCATTAGCATCTGTTGCTGTATTAAAAATATTCATGTGTTTTTTATTGATTAAAGCCAATGTCAAATTAATATTCACCAGTGGTTTTTCACCTAAAAGTTGCTTGACTCTACCTGTTATACTAATTCCTTTTTCTGCCTTATAATTAATAGTATCGTTTGCCTTTGGTATTGTTTTCCATGCAAAATCACGCCATCCCTGAGTTAATAATAAATTTTCTAAATGATCTAAGCGTTTTGGATTAGCTATATCAAAGTAATAAGCAGGATGATGCACTTTGCCTCTAATATCTGATTCCATCAGAAAATAAGAACTAATACTTGTTCCCAAATCTTGATCTTGAACTTCCCCATTCATATCGGTAACACTCAATGAAAAACTGGCTGATTTTGGCATACCAGCCTTCGTTTTTGACGAAATAGTGATTGCTGTTTTTTCATTGGGCTTATAACTTGCTTTGTCTGCAACTAATTGCACATCTAAATCGGCTTCTTTTTCAATATAAACCAATCGCTCACTTTGGGGTTTATTATTCTTGTCGTACAAGGTAATCTGACTAATACCGTCAGGGATTTTCTCTTTAGGTAATTCAAAAGAAACTGCTGCTTGAGTTAGTGTAAATTCGCTTTCAAAATAGGAAATTCCTCTGGCTTTACAAACCACAGCCAATACAGCATTCGGATTTTGTACCAATGTAGCTTCATTAGTAGTAACACTCACAATATTTCGACCTTTAAAACCTCTAAAACTGACTACATAACCTTGTTTAAGCACATTGGGAAGTTCTAATTTTAGTTCATCCCCGGATAGTGATTTAATTTTAGCAAAATATTTTTTCCCTTCAATGGGTACCAACTGAAATTTTCCCATGCCATCATGCGGACTCTCAAAAGCTGTAACTAATTCGTTACCGGAATCATAAATTTCACCTTTAACATTTATTGGATTTCCACCACTATCAACAGCTTTAAAACCAACTACACTAGCCACATTTTCAATAAGAGAACCACCTTCAGGAAAAAATTCAAGCTTAAAATCATTGTTTTTAACAGTACCTATTGCTTTACTTTCGACTGCTGTATTTTGCTTTTCAGTAGCATTAGAATGACTTTCGAAAGCATCAATAATTTCGATATTTTTTTTAAAAACAAAATCTTCACCAAAATTTCGATTCCAGTTAGTATAAGCCCGTATTTGATAGACTCCCGGTTTTACCCCTAAAGAATCAAGCAATTTAAAATCGCCTTTTCCTAAACCCAATTCCAAATTGGTCTTATTTCGGGCAATAATTTTAGACTCCGGTGAAATTAATTCTACATACAAAATGTTACTGTTATCAAAAAGAATATTGTTGTAAGCACGAACATTATAGGCTTTGTACCATAAATCTTCACCAACAAAATACCTTGTTCTATCGGTATGAAGATAGACTTTTTCAACATCAGCAACTGATTTATTGTCTTGTGCCTGTAAAAAACCAAATGATACTACCACCCAAAATAAGAAAACTAAGCTGAACTTTTTATTTACAATAAAATCTGTAACCATACAAAATTTGAATTTATATTAAACTAGTTTATAAAACTTTACTTTGATTACTTCTCAATGTTATATAAACATTGAGAAGTAATCCTGGACCAAAAATACAGGTAAGTTAAATTTTACTAAAATATATACATAAAACTAATTAACTAACCTGTACTGTCCTGTATTTCAAACAAAAAATAAAAAAAATCTTCATCAATCAAATCAGTCTTCCTTGTTTATTTCAGGACGGGACATAAAATAAAAAAACTCCCCCGAAAACTTTCAGAGGAGTTCTTATATTTTTCAAACATTTGACAGTCAATACCAAATTTAAAAGATAAAATCTAGTACTATTTTAGCTTAACTCCTTAAAGAACTGCTTTAAAACAGCATCATTTTCTACTGTAGGTGTAAAAATCTCTAAAATAACCGCCTTAGAATTTTGTGCGTAGAATTGCTTCAAACTACCTTCTAAACTGGGTACATCAGTGGCTGTAAAATAATCCAAACCATACATTTTAGCCAAATGTTCGGCTGTTAAACTATGTGAAGTTTCGAAAAAAGTATTAAAAACCGCACTTTCTTCATGTCCGGGTAAAATCCTAAAAATACCACCGCCACCATTGTTTATGATAATAATTTTAAAATTATTTGGGATATAATTATTCCACAGCGCATTGCTATCATACAGAAAACTTACATCACCCGTAATAAAAACCGTTTGTTTTTTACTTGCTAATGCCGCTCCAATAGCCGTTGAAGTACTGCCATCAATTCCGCTGGTTCCGCGATTACAATACACTTCTATAGAAGAATCTATATTTATTAACTGTGCATAACGGATAGCTGCGCTGTTACTAATCTGCAATTGGCTATTTTTAGGTAAACTTTTAATTACGGTATCAAAAACAGCAAAATCAGAAAAAGGTGTTTTAGCTAAATAAACTTGCTGTTTCTCTTTTCGAATTTCTTTGATACGATTTGTTTTTTCGAAATAATCACTTTTTACAGTAACAGTTAAAGGCAAAAAGCCCTCAAAAAAAGTATTCGGACTGACTTCAAAATGTTTTGTCAAAATTCCAAAAGTATCATAAGCACGCAAAGAATCAATATGCCAATGCTGTTTGGGTTTGTGTTTTCGTAAAAATGCCTTGATGCGTTTAGAAACAATCATTCCGCCAAAAGTGACCAAAATTTCCGGGCAGAAATCTTCAAAATCACCATTGTCAAATGGCGTAATTATAGTGTCTATATTCGAAATAAAATCAGGATGATACAAGTTAGAAGTCGTTTCAGTCATCACAACAACCGATTCGTCTTTGGCTAAAGCTTCAATAGTTGCATTCGAAATAGCATTAGGATTATTCACCCCTAACAATACTAATTTCTTAGTGGATTTATTCCAAATATCCGCAAAAGCAGTCAAATCTTCCAGCGGAGTTATTGGATTCAAAGCGGCAAAATGATGCACCATCGCATCTACAGAAAGCTCCGTAACCGTTTCATACAAAGGTTCTTCAAAAGGTGCATTAATATGTACCGGTCCTTTTTTATGGAAAGCGGCATCTATGGCTTCGTTGATTTTATGATCGTTTTCTTTGGATGCTTCTTCGGTTAAATTAGCATTGTACAGAGAATGATTGGCAAAAACATTTTCCTGACGAATGGTTTGTCCGTCTCCAATATCAATCTTGCTTTGTGGCCTGTCAGCCGAAATTACAATCAAAGGAATCTGACTGTAAAAAGCTTCGGCAATGGCCGGATAATAATTCAACAATGCCGAACCTGAAGTACAAACTACCGCTACCGGACGCTTGATTTGTTGGGCTATTCCCAAAGCAAAAAAAGCGGCACATCGTTCGTCAGCAATACTATAGCATTTAAAATTAGGATTATTGGCAAAACCAATTGTTAATGGGGCATTTCTGGAACCTGGAGAAATTACGATATCAGTGATTCCTTTGGCTTGACAAATCTGAAGAATGCTTTGCGCTAAAGGTATTTTGGGGTAAATCATTGTTTTTATTTCAAAAGAAAACAAAGATACAAAGATGCCCTTACTTTAATGTAAAAATTTATAGTTATAATAAACCATTAAGAAATTAAGAGATTTTAGATTTAAGTAATGAAAGTATTATCCATTTTTCAAACCATATAAGTCATATAAGCTCAAAAACTTATATGGTTTAAATGTTTTGTTAATAAGACCATATAAGCTATAGAGGACTAAGTAGCGATAGCATTTACTTAATCTCTCTTAATTTCTTAATGGTGAAATTTAAAAAAAGCCTAATTTTGAAAAAGGAGCACAAAAAAAGCGATTTCTAAACTACGTTAAAAATCGCTTTTTCTATAAAAACAAAACTGTTTATTGTTTGATCCAGTTTACAATTTCCGGAGCATCAGGTTTGGTTTTAGAAAAATACACTTCTACCAAATGTCCTTTTTCGTCAATCAAATACTTTTGGAAATTCCATTTCACTTCCGAATCTTTAACTCCGTTTTTCTCTTTTTGGGTTAAAAACTGATAAATCGGACTCATATCAGCTCCTTTTACTGATATTTTAGACATCATTGGGAAAGTTACTCCGTAGTTTAATTTACAAAAAGTCTCAATGTCTTTATTGGTTCCAGGTTCTTGTCCGTTAAAATTATTCGCCGGAAAACCAATAATTGTAAAACCTTTGTCTTTGTATTGTTTATAAATCGCCTCTAGCTGCTCGTATTGTGAAGTATAACCACATTTGGAAGCCGTGTTTACAATCAACACTTTCTTTCCTTTTAAAGATGAAAAATCAAAAGTTTCACCATCCAATTTTTCAACTTTAAATTGATAGATACTTTGGGTATCCACTTTTTTTGTTTTTTTGTTTTGCGCCTGAGCTAAGGTGCTAAAAAGAAATATGGCACTACAAGCCATCAATACTATTTTTTTCATATCCCTGTTTTTTTTGCTAAAATTAATCAAATTCACTACTTCAAACTCTTTTTCGACAACTAATTTTAGATGAACAAAGGTTAAATTAAACCTAATAATTTTCTTTTGAAAAACTTCTTTTCACTAAAAGAAAAGAAAAATAAGATTTTTATACCTCAATCTAATAAAAGCTATTCATTCCTAAATAAGTTTGTATTATGTTTGTATTGAAAATTTAAAAACTATGAGCCAGGACGAATTATTAGTTTTAATCTACAAAAAGGACGAAAAAGCCTTTACCTATCTTTATGATATGTATGCTAAAAGTCTCTTTTCGGTAATTAGTGTTCTTGTAAAGAATACAGAAGAAGCAGAAGATGTATTACAGGAAGTTTTTATCAAAATTTGGAAAAACATCGAGAGCTATAACGAAAGTAAAGGCCGTTTTTACACCTGGATACTCAATATTGCTCGTAATACAGCTATTGATAAATTACGTTCTAAAAACTTTAACAACAGTCAAAAAAACTTATCTGCTGATAATTTCGTAAATCTATTAGAAGACAGTAACAAACTGGTAAATAAAGTGGATGGAATTGGAATACAGGAATTCATTAAAAGGTTAAAACCAAAATGTATCCAAATAATAGATTTACTGTTTTTTAAAGGTTACACTCAACAAGAAGCTGCGGAGGAATTGGAAATCCCATTGGGGACAGTAAAAACGCACAACCGAAACTGTATTAATGATTTAAGAAACTATTTGAAAGTATAGTACAATGGACGCAAGAGAATATATAGAATCAGGCATATTAGAACTTTATGTTTACGGCTCATTAACCGAAGCCGAAAGCGCAGAAGTAGCAGCAATGGCTAAAAAATACCCCGAAATTAATGCCGAAATTATAGCAATTGAAAAATCAGTTCTGGCATTATCATCGAGTTTTTCGCCATTCCAATCAGCAGAAAATTACGCTAAAATAAAAGAAAAACTAGGTTTAAATGAAGCCGAAGTAATACCAATAACTTCTAAGAAAAATTGGGCGGCATATATTGGTTGGGCCGCTGCAATACTATTTTTAGTGGGAATTGGTTTTCAATACAACCAATTGGAACAAACCAATAATGAAGTGGTAAACGCTAAAATTGAAAAGGCAAAAATTGAAAAAGAACGCAATGAGTTAGCTCTTAAAAAAGCAGCCATCGAAACTAATTTAGCCGTTATAAAAGACGAAAAAAATACTGTAGTTGCTCTTGCAGGTCAAACCGTTGCTCCGGAATCTTCGGCTAAAGTGTATTGGAACAAAGAAACTCAAGTGGTTTATGTGGATGCTTCCGGATTACCGGAACCACCTAAAGGCATGGTATATCAGGTTTGGGCTTTAACATTAAATCCTTTGACTCCTACAAGTATCGGATTGCTGGATAACTTTGACAAAAATGACCAACGCTTTTTTGCTGTCAACAATACAGGAGATGCTCAGGCATTTGGTATCACTTTAGAACCAGCCGGCGGAAGTATAACACCTACAATGGAACAATTGTATACTTTAGGAAAAGTATAATTATTAAACATTTATTCTTTATTTACCATTAAGAGGTTAAGAATATTAAGATCTTAATGAACCTAAATTACTTAATGGTTCCAAAAAATAAAATTTTAAAATAGTAAAAAGGCTTTCGCAAGAAAGTCTTTTTTCGTTTTGTACAGTTGTAGTTTGCATTGATTATATTTGCACAATTATTTTTTTCATGAGCTACACACTTCTTTCCTCTCCTCTTCAAGGATTTACCGATTATCGTTTTAGAAATGCCCAAAATAAATACTTTGGAGGGATTGATACATTTTATTCTCCTTACATTCGTTTAAACGGAAAACTCGTTGTTAAATCTTCTTATCAACGTGATTTACTTCCTGAAAATAATACAGACCTAGAAGTGATTCCGCAAATAATTACCAATGATGCTGACGAATTTTTATTTGTATCTAAATATGTTCAGGAATTAGGCTATAAGGAATTGAATTGGAATTTAGGTTGCCCCTATCCTATGGTTACCAAATCTGGAATGGGTTCCGGATTGATTTGCCAAACCGAAAAAATCAATAGTATTTTAGAAAAAGTACACGCCGAATCGGATATTATTGTATCGATGAAAATGCGTTTGGGATATGATAATGCCGAAGAAATTCTTGATGTTTTGCCGCTTTTAGAAAAATATCCCATTAAAAACATCGCTATTCATGCCCGCATTGGAAAACAATTGTACAATGGAGGAGTGAATTTAGACGGTTTCCAGCAATGTGTTGACAATACCAAACTCAAACTGTATTACAATGGCGATATTACCTCGGTAGCACAATTTCACAAAATGCAGAAACGCTTTCCTACCATAGACCATTGGATGATAGGTCGTGGTTTGATAGCCGATCCTTTTTTACCGAGTATGATTAAAAATAACAGCAGTGAATATCCATCTAACAAAATGGAATTGTTCAGCGATTTTCACGATACCTTATACGCCGGTTATAGCGAATCGCTATCGGGAGCAACTCATATTTTATTAAAAATGCACCATTTATGGGAGTATTTTTCGGTGATTTTTTCCAATCCTCACAAAGTACATAAAAAGATAAAAAAGGCTAAAAGCATTCGAAATTATGAGCAGGCGGTTAGGGAGATTATAAAGGAGGGGTAATCTTTTTTTTCATAAAAAAAGGCCCAACTGCAAAGTTGAACCTTTTAATTTTTCATTCAAACCTGTCAGGTTTATTATTTACAACAAAAACTTATTTCTTATAATACTTTCTGTATTTTGGATAAGTAATCGCTCCTATTAAAGCAATTCCTCCCATTGAATAGTAAATCCAGTTGAGCGAATGCGCTTCTCCACTTGCGTAAGAATGCAATCCTACTAAGTGGAAATTCACTCCATAATAGGTAAACAAAATCGAAATAAAAGCAAACATACTCATCAGATTGAAAATCCATTTTCCTCTTAAACTAGGAACAAAACGAGCGTGAATTACAAAAGCATAGACCATAATACTAATTAATGCCCAGGTTTCTTTTGGATCCCAACCCCAGTAACGTCCCCAACTTTCATTAGCCCATTGTCCACCAAGGAAGTTTCCAATAGTCAACATAATTAATCCTATGGTTAATGCCATTTCGTTAATATAACTAATCTCCTTGATGTTCAAATCCATCTTAACTTTGTTCTTTTCGTTGGTAAAAAAGATTAACAACAACGAGACAAATCCTAAAATCATTCCCAGTGCAAACGGTCCATAACTGGCCACAATTACCGCAACGTGAATCATTAACCAATACGAATTCAGCACCGGTTGCAGATTAGCAATTTCCGGGTCAATCCAGTTCATATAAGCAGCCATTAAAATCATAGCGGTCACAAAGGCAGAGGAAGCCACGGTTAATTTTGATTTAATGTCAAAAGCCAAACCAAAGAACATGGTTGCCCAGGAAACATATACAATCGACTCGTAAGCATTACTCCAAGGCGCATGACCTGAAATGTACCAACGCGCAATTAATCCTGCGGTATGTAATGCAAACAACAATCCAATGAAAATATGCATACCATTTACCAAATAATTCAATGCTTTTCTTTCCTTAAATATTTTTAAAATGGTGAATAAAAGCATCAAAATTGCCGCTGATAAATACCAATACGGTAATTTTTGAAAAACATCGTATTTGTTATATAAAATTTCTAAAGTGACTTTGTCTTCCGAAGGCAATACTTTTTCTCCAAATTTCTTTTGGAATCCATGTAAACTTTCTAATAATTCATCCGAATTTTTATAATCTCCTGAAACAGCAGCATTGGTTAAAGAACCAAAATACAATGGCAAAACACTTTTGGTGTATGTAGAATCCATACCTTTCAAGCCTGCTGTTGAAAGTTCATTAATAGAAATCCATTTATTATTCGGGTCATTCGGAATTGGAAAAATTTTCAAAATAGTCCCGCTCAATGCCGATTCCATTAAGTTCACTTTCTTATCTGTTTCCACAAAATCTTTTTCAAACTGATTCGGATTTGCTGCCTTATAAGCCGCTTCCAAATAAGGGGATAATTTATAATTTCCCTGTCCGTCAAAAAAAGCAATAAAAGGCGCATATTTTGCTTTAGCATCAATACCAATAATTTTTCGAATACTGTCATTGCCACTTTTAATGTAAATCAAAGGAACTTCAATCCATAATTGCGCATATTGTGACATCGACAAAAATACCTGATCAGAGTTCATGCCTTTGTATTCGTTAGCATGACTTACTTTTCGCAACAATTCAGATGAAAAAGTATTAATCGGTTTCATTCTTCCACCTGCATCCTGAATAATCAATCGACCAAATTGAGCCGCGTGTTTTTCAGAAACCTTGTATTTTGTGATTAAGGAATCCAGTTGTTTTTCAGTTGGAGCCACTCGCACAGGCATTTTTCCAGCTTTTGCAGGTTCGGTATGTGCGTGATTGTGTTCCTGCTCTGTATGATCGTGATTGTGGTCGTGTCCTTCATGGTCATGATCGTGATCCTGCATTTGGGCAAAACCATTAAAACTTAAGAACAAAACTAAAATCGGAATCAATTTTTCTTTTTTCTCCTTAACCACTTCTAATTTTCGTTTCAAATCAGCAAAACGGGAATGTTTAGTAAACATAATTGCCATTAACGAAAAGAACAAAAGGAAATAACCCGCATAAGTAATATTAGTTCCCCAGAAATCGTGGTTTACCGAAAGTACCGTTCCTTTTTCATCCGGGTCAAAAGAAGACTGGAAAAAACGATAGCCTTTATGGTCTAAAACATGATTCATATAAATTTGGGCATCAAATGGTTTTTCTGCCGAATCCAAAACCGTTACCTTACTTTCAAAAGAAGAATAACTTTTCTCCGTTCCCGGGTATTTTTGAGCAATAAAATCGTTCAATTTAATTTTAAAAGGCAAAATATAAGCCTTACTTCCGTAGAATAATGAATATTCAATATTCCCAATTTTCACTGTTTTAGGCTCACCCTGTTTTCCTTTTGAACCTAAAACTGTTACTTCTTTTTCCTGTCCTTCGGCTTTAACAGTCAAGACCAAAGCATCTTCATGAGTTTTAGCTTTAAAATCATTATTGGATTCGTAGTCAATCACACCTCTTACAGCAGGATCCGGAAAAACAATTCGAATATCGCCTATGCTGTACAACGAACGCATCATTAGCGGCTGTACTTTATCCTTAGCAACTCCTCCTTGCAACTTATCAGCCATACGCATAAAGTTTCCTTCAAAAGGCGTTTGAATTGTATAATTCTCACCGTCAAAGTTAATATTGATAGCTCCATCAGTAGGTTTGTTCAAAGCAAAAAGCACATTGTGAATATTTTGTACTTCGCCTTCTTTCAGGAAATGTTCCTCACGTCCGCCCGAACCGGCTTCGACTAATTTCATGTACAAAGTTCCGTTGGCATCAGGTTTCACATATTCTTTTGCTCCCATGATGAAGTTTTTGTATTTTACTTCAAATGGCGTATCGGCGAATTGCCCTGCTACAGCAAAATCATTATTGGTAACCGGTGATAACAAAACAGACTTTTCAAAAACACGACGTTTCATTTCGCCTTTGTACTCACCATCGACAAAAACAGTTAGAAATGTTTTGTCCGAATAAAACTGGTTTTCGGTAGCATTTTCACGAATAGGCATCATACCTTCATAGCTGATGTAACGAGTAATAAAAGCGCCTAAAAGAATAAATATAAAAGCCAAATGCAGCAATAAAGTAGCCCATTTTTCCTTTTTTAACAACTGATACCGTTTGATGTTTCCAATGAAATTAATCATAAAAAACACCATAATCCCTTCAAACCACCAGGTGTTATAAACCCAAATTCGGGCTGTATCGGTATTGTATTTACTTTCGATGAAAGTTCCTGCTGCCATTGCTACTGCAAAAGCCAGAAAAAGAAAAGCCATTAAGCGGGTAGAAAATAAAAAAGCGTATATTTTTTTATCCATTTGTAAGGAATTGTGTTTTGTAAAAGTGCCACAAAAGTACTTAAAAATGTTGAGTTCTAAAGTCGGGCAATTGTTAATTAAAATCCAAAATTAAAACTCAAAAAATTGGTTTTCACCAGCCTTTTTAAAAGACTATTCCTTGGTAAATCAGTCCGATTGGGTACAATTTTATCTGTTAACAATTGTTATAAGCTTACACAGTACGGCTTCTTATAATTTACCGCAAAGTTCGAAAGGCTTTTTTTTTGATAATTGAAAAAAAACGCAAAGTTCGCAGCACTTTGCAAACTTTGCGTTTTTATTTAAACTTCTACGTAAAATTATCTGAACGCGTTTTTCAAATAAACCTTATGATTTGTTTTTTACTTAAACTTATTTCAAATTCTCATTGAAAAACTGCTCTAATTTATCAAACGGAATCACATCTACTTTATCATACAAATCAACATGAACTGCATTTGGAATAATTAGTAGTTCTTTTGGCTCATTTGCTACTTTAAAAATGTCTTCGCTAAAATATCTTGAATGTGCATTTTCGCCTACAATCAAAAGCATCGGTCTTGGCGAAATTTCTTTTACATAACTTAAAATAGGCATATTCATAAATGAAATCGCATTTGTAATTAACCAAGCTCCATTTGAATTTACAGAATTCGGATGAAAACCACGAGGAGTTCTGTAATAGTCAAAATATTCTTTTACAAATTGAGGTTCATCACCATTCAAGGTTTCTGGTAAATTTCTTGTACCGTAGGCTGGTTTTACGTTTTCGGCATCTTTCCAACGTTGCTCACCCAATCCTTCCAATGTTTTTGTGCGCTGTTCTAATGTTACCGAATCATTATACCCTTTTGACATTACTCTGGTCATATCATACAAACTTGTCGTAGCAACGGCTTTCACTCTTTTGTCAATAGCTGTTGCATTTAAAGCAAAACCGCCAAAACCACAAATTCCGATGATTCCGATTTTGTTTCTGTCCACATTTTTCTGTAATCCCAAAAAATCGACCGCAGCACTAAAATCTTCGGTATTGATGTCTGGTGAAGCTACATTTCTTGGTTCGCCGCTACTTTCTCCTGTATAAGATGGATCGAAAGCCAATGCTATAAAACCACGTTCTGCCATTTGGTTAGCATACAATCCGGACGATTGCTGCTTCACTGCTCCAAAAGCTCCGCTGATAACAAGTGCTGCTAATTTTTGGTTTTCTGCATTTTTAGGAAGGTATAAATCTCCACTTAAGATAATGCCGTAACGGTTTTTGAATGATACTTTTTGACGGCTTACTTTATCACTTAATTGAAAAGTATAATGTTCTTTTGATGTATTCATTTTTTCTGAAATTGATTTTACTTTTTGTGCAAATAATTGTCCTGCTACCAGAAACAGTATTGCGGTTGCGAATGCTTTTTTCATTTTATTTTGCTTTTTTAATTAAACACTACTTATCGATTACCGTTTCGTTCTAATTCACCATATCTTTTTTAATATTTAGAACGAAGAATCAATTAAAGCTCCTGCGCTGTTGGACGAAATATGATTTCATTAATATCTACATCTTCAGGTTGGCTGATTGCGAAAGCAACTACACGTGCAAAACTGTCCGGACTAATCCCTACTTCTCCCACATAATCTTTGTTAGCTTGCTGAATGTCTGCTTCGGTAATATGTTCGAGCAACTCTGTTTTAACAGCACCTGGACACACAATCGTTGTACGTATATTATACTGCTTGACCTCCATACGCAAACCTTCCGTCAATGCCCGAACGGCATATTTTGTAGCAGAATAGACTGCAGAACCGTTAAATATTTTATGACCTGCAACAGAAGAAGTGTTGATAATCTGACCTGACTTTTGCTCTTTCATATAAGGGAGAACTGCGGCAATTCCATTAAGTACACCTTTTATGTTAACATCTATCATCGTATTCCACTCGGCAACATTAATTCGGTCCATTGGGGACAAAGGCATTATACCTGCATTGTTAATTATGACATCTACACGTCCAAATTGTTGAACAGCCGTATCAACCATTTTTTTTACCTGCTCCAAATTTGTTACATCCACTGAAATAGCAAGAGATTTCCCTCCAACTTCCTGAATATCTTTTGCCAGCTTTTCAATTTTATTGAATCTTCTTGCGCCAAGTACCACAGTTGCTCCAAGTTCTGCCAAATGCTTCGCTGCAGCTTCACCAAGACCACTGCTTGCTCCTGTTATTACAACTACTTTGTTTTTGATGTTATTTTCCATATTTATTTTTTAATTACTTTTCGTTTCGTTAAGTTTTTAATTATTTTCAAATTTTACGACCACATTCCCGTTACCCAATGCAGTAGCAAGTCCGGTAGGATTATCAACATATCCAAGTTTTGTATAGCTGTATGCCGTGTTGAAACTTTTATAAAAAAGCACCAACACATTATTTCCATAAAGTGTTAAATCACCTACTTTTATATCACCACCAACCGAAGCATTTGTTGGAAGTGGACTAGAAAAATTATAGTATTTTTCATTTCCATTTAGTTCGATCATGTTTATGGTAAGCGGAAGCCTTGCCTTAAATTCATTTGCACTCGCATTATCATACAATGTTGCTGTAAAAATTGCGGTTCCGATTCTAATTTTAATTTTAATTGTTGAAAGGTTAGTGTTTTCACCACCAGTTGTATCGTTCCCATTGTTTTGTGATGGCATTGGCACATTATTTTCAGTTGTGTTATTTTCATCGTTTTGGGCTGATGATGCTGCATCATCATTACTGCAACTTGCGGTACAAAAAGAAAAAGCGAAAAGAACAACGATAACAGTTATTAAAGATTTCAGTTTCATAATTATCTATTTTAAGGTTTAATATTTTTAATAAATTTTGCTGGAATGCCACCAACTATAGTATTATCGGGAACATCTTCAGAGACAACAGCTCCCGCTGCTACAACGGCATTTTCGCCAATCGTTACACCTGATAAAATGGTCGAATTAGCACCAATCCAAGCATTTTTTTTAATATAAATGGGTTTTGGAATTAGAGAATGGCGGTCTTCAATTGAGGTTGGATGTCCTTCGGTTAGCAAACTTACTTTCGGTGCTATCAACACATTATCTTCTATGGTAATTCCGCCCAAATCCAGAAAAACGGAATCAAAATTTATAAATACATTTTTACCAATTTTGGTGTGCTTTCCGTAATTGATATGCAATGGTGTAAATACGGTTACACTTTCGTCAATTTCAGTCTCTGTTATTTGGCTTAAAAATTTTCTGATTTCAACCGGATTGGATGCGTTATTCATCTTAACCAATAATTTCTTGGTAACAAAAGAAGCTTCCCGCATTTTATAGGCTTCATTATCGGTTGGCGAAATAATTTCTCCATTTTTTAATCGCTCAAATATTGTTTTTGCTTGCATGTCTGTTAAGATTTACAATGCAAAGTTAAAGACAAAGCCTCGCAGTGACTTTACTGCGAGGCTCAAAGAATCTTTCTGAAAAGCTCAATATCAAACTTCCGTAGGCGAAATTCCATATTGTTTTTTAAAGGCTGTAGAAAAATGCGACGGATTTTTAAAACCCACTTCCACATACACATCCTGCACTTTTTTACCTTCTTCTTTTAGTTTAAAATAGGCCACTTCAAGACGTTTTTTGATTAGCCATTTTTGCGGAGTAAGATTGCTTATTTTCTTAAAATCTCTTTTAAAGGTTGCTAAACTTCTTCCCGTGAAGGATGCAATTTGTTCCATTGTTAGTTCGTCCTGATAATTTTCATTTAGAAATTCCAAAATATCTACTTTCCATGGTTCGGCAAAATCAAAAAGGATTGGATATAATAACTCGTTACTGTTTAACAAGGCGTAAATTCCTTCTAACAATTTCAAATGCGTTATGCCCTCGGTTGGTTTTACATTGCTATCAAAATAAGGATTCAGTGATTGAAACAAACTTTCTATTGCAGGAGTTTGCTTTAGTTTGAAAACATTTTCATCTGTAAGAACAATATTCTTCGGGATTTCAGCCTTATCCATTTTACTGTAGAACTCACGTAAAACATTCCTTTTAAAAGTCAACGAAATGCCTTTGTACAACTCTTCGCCCTTGCTGTTTTTGTACATTTTCAAACGATGATCTCTTCTGACAAAAGCACATTCACCAGACTGAAGAACTATTTTTTCATTTCGGTCTTCAATCACTTGCTCACCCGAGTACAAATACACCAATACGTGTTCCGGAGTCGCATGAATACATTTTTCGCTATAATCGGAGTAGCAAGACAAAAATATACCTGAATAACCTATGGTTTTCAACTTATCTGTTTCTTCTGGAGTCATATTTTACTGTTTTGATAAAGATTATAATCTAACAAAATTAAGGATTAAGTTTTGGCTAAACTTTATTTAAAAGCTCATTATTTATTGCTCAGAAGCTCATCTTAAATAAAACAGCTGGTTTTAATTTCCAAGGTTTTAATAGTATCAAGCTTTAAAAATATCTAAACAATCAGTATCATTCCTTCATAACTGATTCTAAATTCATTTTTAAAATTAACAGGATTGCTTTTTCTTTACCCCAATTACTACTCTATAAATTAAAAAGACAATGAAAATGATATTAATCAAATACCATAAATGTAAACTAACGTAATTTACTTTTTGCGAGAAAGTCATACTTTCTAAACTCCAATATTCTCCTTTGCTTTCCTCATAAAAATCGTCGTATCCCATTAACATCAACCCTAGAAAAATATAGACAAACAAATCAAAGACAATTAATCCTATTCCGATTAGCACGTTTTTTAATATAAATAGGTTTTTCATTACTCTAAAGTTTGTTTTGAAAATCTTTACAGGCACAGAATACAATTCTATGCTAACGATTGTGGTAAATAAACACAGTCAATTTATTTAAATTTTGTAAAATCTCTTTTGAAATTTCGATATGGGCACGAGCAAGATGCTCGCGCTCAATGTCATTAAGTTAAGAGTTTTTTGCTGAATTAGCAAGTGTTTTTAATTGTTTTTTAATACTATTTTTCGTATTTTTATTATCAAATAATAACACCTGAATTTTGAAAAAAAACGAGTACTTTTATCTTCAATAAAATTAAAAATGAAATTTTTTCAGAAGAGTTTAAGTCGCATTTTAGAATATCTGATAAGTATTTCATTAGAAACAGAAAGCAACATTTTCCAATCATTTTACTCTTTATGTTAAACCTTCTGAGAAAAAGTTTATCACTTGAAATCGAAAATTTTGTTTCGTTTTTTAAACAGCAGTCTTTTCCTAAATTTACCAAAAGTGCCTTTGTTCAAGCTAGAAGAAAAATTAAACCTGAAGTTTTTAAACACTTGTCTTCTATGCTATTGGAAGAGTTTTATACCGATAACGATGATGCAATACATCTATGGAAAGGTTTTCGACTATTAGCGGTTGATAGCACCCGAATTACCTTGCCCATAACAACAGAACTAAAAGCGATATACGGCGTTACTAAAAATCAAACAGATTCGCATATTGTACAAGCTCGTTGTTCCGTTTTATTTGATGTTTTAAATAAATATGTTTTAGATGGAGTTTTGGCTACTCCAGAAATTGGCGAAAGAGATTTAGCCCTTGTGCATCTACATTGTTGCAATCCAAAAGATTTACTCATTTATGATAGGGGTTATCCTTCATACAATTTTATACACCAACATATTGAAAAGAATATCAACTTTTTAATGCGTGTAAAAACTACTTTTAGCCAAACGGTAATGGATTTTGTTGAAAGTAAAAAAGCGTCACAAATAGTAGAAATTTTTCCGGGCAAAAACACAAAACTCTCCGATAAACCTTATGGTAAAAACACTCCAATTGAAGTACGATTGGTTCGTGTAGAATTACCTAATGATAAAGTTGAAATCCTTATTACTTCATTGTTAGACTCTCAAGAATTTCCTTCAAATCTCTTTAAAAAATTGTACGCCAAACGATGGAAAATCGAAACGTTTTACGACGAACTAAAGAATAAATTAAAAATTGAACACTTTTCGGGTTATTCGAATCAAACCATACAACAAGATTTTTATGCCGCTTTATTTATTAGTAATGTACAAACTTTGATTGTGAGTGAATTAGAAGATGAAATCAATGAGAAAAGCACTAAAATATACACTTATAAAGTAAACAATAACTTATCCTATGGTTTTTTAAAAAATCGAATTGTTGAGCTTTTTTTAAATCAAGATTCGTGTCAAGAAACTATATTAGATGAATTAAAAGAATTATTCAAATCACATCTCGTTCCAATAAGACCAAATCGGTCATTTGAGAGAAAATCAGGTAAATACAGATCTAGAATAAAACCTAAAACAACTAAGAATCAAAAGGATACTATTTGATTTCGGCTTAACTTAATGACATTGCGCTCGCGCTAGCTGGGGGAATAGCTTTTTCATTGCTTGTTAAAGGTTGTTTTGAAAATCTTTGCGGGCACAGAATATAATTCTGCGCTAACTATTGTGGTAAATCAGCGCAGTAGGGTTTCTACTTTTCAAAATTTTCTAATAAAGAAAGATAGTGTTTTCGTTGTCCTTCAGTAATTCCTAACCAACCTCCATTTCTCCAAAGTGTCACTAAGTCACTTGTACTCCTAATAGTCTCAAAATTCGGTATTACTTTTTCTCCAATAATTTCAGCAATTTCATTTGCTGCTTTTATAGCTGAATCAATACTTTCCACGGTCCACCACTTGTCTTGTTTATCATCAAGGTAAAAACCAATTCTTCGATTATAATGACGTTGATGTTCTATCGGTAAACTTGTATCGTCAAGTTTTGAAATAGATACACTGGCGATTTCAGTATTTACTGTCAATTTAAGAATGCTAGCTGTCGAGCTTTGACTACTTTGTACTCCAATGAAATAGGTCAAGTCCCCATTTGAAAAGCTAAATAAATTTCCCTTTTTCTTAAAATGTTGTTCTTTAAGTTCTCTTGTCAGTTTATCTAAGATTACTTTTTTATAGTCTTTTGACATCATTTGGCCCATCTTTACAGTTGCAGGTAACTAGTTTATAAACATATAACTCCATCCTATTTTCTTCAAATCATATATAATATCCGTAAATTTTCAACTTACATTATTACATATTTTTTTTAATACACAAACACAAATTTAAAAATATTTCTTACATACAAAGTATTATTTATTTTTAAAGCAAAACAAAAAAAGAGCTACCCTCCTTATCGAAGAATAGCTCTTTTTCCTATTGATTTTTGAAATTGTTATTGCTATTGCAATTTAATTAATCAAACAACTTTTTAGTATTGAAACCGGATGCTGGGCTTTTCGGCTGGTACCATCATAAATTTGATGACGGCAAGAAGTTCCTGCTGCGGCAATAGACACATTTTCATCGGTAGCCCTGATTTTTGGGAACAAGGTATCTTCACCCATTTGCATGCTTATTTCGTAGTGCTCTTCTTCATAACCAAAAGAACCCGCCATTCCACAACAACCGGAGTTGTAAATAGTAACCGAATTGTTTTTAGGCACATTCAACATCGCAAAAGTAGCTTCGACAGCACTCAATGATTTTTGGTGGCAATGTCCGTGAATTTTAATCTGCTTTTCGCTGGTCGAAAATTGTCCTGAATGAATTTTCCCTGCTCCAATTTCTTTCTTGAAAAACTCTTCGATAGTCAAAACGTTTTTAGCTAATTTTTCGGCAGCAGTTTTATCTTCTGCCAATCTTAAATATTCATCCCTGAAAGTCAATATTGCCGAAGGTTCAATTCCTATTAACTGACAATCATCTGAAATAATAGGCGCAAAAGTAGCAACGTTTTTTATCGCAATCATTTTAGCTTCTTCCAGGAATCCTTTCGAAATATAAGCTCTTCCACTTTCTTCATGCTCCACAACTACCACTTCGTAGCCTAATTTTGTCAACAATTCGAAAGCATCAATCCCTACATTTACATCATAATAATTAGTGAATTCATCGCAAAACAACACCACTTTACCATTTGGATATTCCTTATTGCTATTGACATTGTTATTGCTAAGCCATTTTCTAAAAGTCATTTTGGCTAACAGCGGAACCTCACGTTTCTGCGCGACTCCCATTCCTTTTTTCACAATGGAAAGATTGGAAACAAAATTAGTCAGGGCAGGAAAAAGACTTCCCATCTTATTCATCTTGGCATTATTAGCAAAGATTTTATTTCGAAACGAAAAACCATTTGCTTTTTGGTATTGGTACAAAAACTCTGCTTTTAAAGTCGCCACATCCACATTAGACGGGCATTCGCTGGCACAGGCTTTACAACTCACACACAATTCAAAAACCTCATACAATTCCTTATGATCAAATTTATTGTCTTTTTCAGAATGCGTTAAATATTCGCGTAAAGCATTTGCACGGGCACGGGTGGTATCTTTTTCATTGCGGGTAGCGCGATAACTCGGGCATAAAGTCCCTCCAGCCGAAGGCATTTTTCTACAATCTCCCGAACCATTGCATTTTTCGGCAGCTCTCAAAATCCCCATACTGTCTGAGAAATCCTGAATGGTTTGAATATCCGGTTCTACCCTATCGGTTTCAAAACGGAAATTCTCATCCATTTTTAAGGCATTAACAATTTTGCCCATATTCAAAACTGAATTCGGGTCGAATGCTAATTTGATACGCTTTAGTAATTCGTAATTCTTTTCACCAATCATAAAAGGTAAAAATTCACCTCTTACAATTCCGTCTCCATGTTCTCCACTCAAGGAACCACGGTATTTTTTGACCAAAATAGCCACTTCGGTAGCTATATTTCTAAATTGGTAAACGCCTTCTTTGGTCTTTAAATTCAACACCGGACGCAAGTGCAATTCTCCCGCACCCGCATGAGCATAATAAATAGCTTCCTGTCCGTGACGTTTCATCATAGCCGAAAAATCGGCAATATAATTAGGCAAATCACTCAATTCCACCGCAGTATCTTCAATAGAATCGGCGGCTTTATCATCGCCCACAATACTTCCTAAAAGTCCAAGTCCTGCTTTGCGGAGTTCGTTTACTTTTTCAATATCGACACCGTATAATTTTACCGAAGCATAACCAAAATTATTGTCTTCTAATTCTTTAATCAGAACATCGGCCTGCTTTTCGGCTTCTTCCATACTGATGTACGAACCTACCTCAAACATCATAATCGCTTTGGGTTCGCCCTGAATAAAAAAGCGGTTTTTACTTTGTTCTTTATTGTGTTTCGTACAATCTAAGATAGTATCGTCAATCATTTCGCAGGTGTACAAATGATGCTTCATGGCAATCATTACCGCCTCTAAACTTTCCTGAATACTGGTAAAATGAGTCACCACCATGATGTTATTCGTTGGCGGTAAATCGTCTAATTGCAAAGTAACTTCAGTTGTAAAAGCCAAAGTTCCTTCGCTACCACAAAGTAGTTTACCTACATTTATTGTTGGTTCAGTACCTCCAAACAAATCCGATTTCAACAACACATCCACCGCATAACCGGTATTTCGTCTGTGGATTTCCGGTTTTGGAAATTCGCTTTTTATCTCTTGCTGATTGGCTTCATTGGACAATTCTTCATAAAGCTTTCTGTAAATGGCACTTTCTAAAGAATCGCCTTTGGTTTTTTCTACAAATTCAGCCGAAGTAATGGTATTAAAAATAGCTATAGAACCATCGGCCAACACCGTTTTGATTTCAACAATCTTATCACGGGTAACTCCATAACGAATAGAAGTTGTCCCAGAAGAGTTGTTCCCCACCATACCTCCTACCATACAACGATTAGAAGTAGAGGTATTAGGTCCAAAAAATACTCCGTGTGGTTTTAAATACAAATTCAATTCATCTCTAATAACACCCGGTTGTACCGTAACGGTCTTTTTTTGAGCATCGAAAGCGACAATTTTTGTAAAATATTTCGATACATCTACCACAATTCCGTCACCAATAGTCTGTCCTGCTAAAGACGTTCCGGCAGTTCTTGGGATTAATGTCGTTTTATTTTCAATGGCATAACGCACTAATTTTACAATATCCTCAGTACTTTTTGGCAAAGCTACTGCCAAAGGAACAATTCGGTACGCCGAAGCATCAGTGGCATATAAAGTTTTATGAAGATCATCATATAAAAGGCTTCCTTCTAAAGAATCTGACAATTGCTTTAACGAGTGTGAATGAGACATAAATAGAATATCTTTTGTGTATTTAATACAGTTCTAAAAATTATTTGACAAATATAATATACCTGTTGGTTGAAAGTGTTTTTTAATTATTTTTTTTCTTTTTTGCTTGATTAAAAAAGAAACAAAAAAATCAAGTCTTACGCTTCCTCGTCGGTCAAATTAGTTTTCGAATGCTAAAAGAAAAGAACTCTCCGCCGCGGCGGATCAAACAGCTTTTCTTTTTACGCATTCTTCAAACATTTGACACTCGACTGCGGAAGCTAAGGACAGTGAAATCTCGAAAACACCAAGTTTTTTTGTTTTGGCAAAAAAATTGTATGACTAAAAAACATAAGGAAAATTAATCCTAAATTATCTGATAAACTTCGCTAAAAAAACTATTTTTGGTAACTGTTAAAACATCGCATTCAATGAATCATAAAAACCAAATCTGCTTATTTATCTCCGTTTTGTTGCTGTCTTTTGGCTACAGCCAGGCACAAAATAAAACCGCTAATCCCAAAAATGAATTCAGAGCCGTGTGGATTGCAACGGTTGCCAATATTGACTGGCCTGTAAAAAACACCGATTCGGTAGCCAAACAAAAAGCCGATTTTATTGAGATTCTAGATACTTATAAAAAACTGAATTACAATGTAGTTATAGTACAAATACGCAGCGCCGGTGATGCTATGTATCCCACTAATTTAGCGCCCTGGTCTAAATACTTAACCAGCAAGCAAGGATTAGCACCTTATCCTTTTTACGATCCTTTGGACTGGATGATTACGGAAGCGCACAATCGTGGATTTGAATTTCATGCCTGGCTCAATCCTTACAGAGCGACTATGGATTTGAACACATCCGAATTAAGCAGAAATCATGATGTAATCAAACACCCTGAATGGATGATTAAATATGGCGGAAAATATTATTACAATCCGGCATTACCTGAAGTTCAGGCACATTTAATTAATGTAGTTAACGAAGTAGTTACTAAATATGATGTGGATGCCATTCATTTTGATGATTATTTTTACCCTTACAGAATACAAGGAGAAGCATTTAACGATACCGCTTCCTATAGAAAATACGGAAAAGGCATGAGTGTGGAAGATTGGCGCAGAGACAATGTGAACAATTATCTAAAAAACACTTATGATGCTATCAAAAAACTAAAACCTTGGGTGCAATTTGGCATCAGTCCTTTTGGGGTCTGGAGAAACAAATCAGTTGATCCAAAAGGTTCTGACACACAGGCCGGACAAACGAATTATGACGATTTGTATGCCGACCCAATGGCCTGGATGGAAGGTAATTATATTGATTACCTTTTACCTCAATTGTACTGGAGCATTGAGCACAAAACTGCTTCATATGCTAAATTATTAAAATGGTGGTCTGAAAACACTAATACAAATACTGCTCTTTACATTGGAAACGGAACATACAAAATCAATAACGATTCGGATAAAAAATGGTTCAATCCTAACGAAATTCCAAACCAAATTGATTTGACCCGCAGCTACCCTAACGTTAACGGAAATGCTTTTTTTAGTGCCAAATGGTTTGTGAACAAAAACAAAGCTGTAACCCAATTACTGCAAGACAATCAATACCAATATCCTGCCTTGCCTTATGTAGTTCCTAATTCGAGACAAGAAGTTAAAGATGTGCCAAATGTAATGAACATCAACCATCAAAGCGATAATACTGTAATTAGCCTGAGTTTTCCAACCCAAAGTAAGATACGTTATGTTGTGGTTTATGGAGTTACCAATAAAAACCTGATTAATGTTAATGATCCAAGTCAGATTATTGACAAAATAGCTTTTAAAGAAACCAATGGCAGCATCAGCATCAAAATACCAAAATTATATCTGGAAAAACACAATAACTGCGCATTGACTTTTATCGATTATTTTGGAAATGAAAGTCAGGCCACTTTATTAAAAGCAAACAATAAAAACCTAAAAACAAATGAAGACAGATAATAACCCTTGGTATTGGATTCCATTATTAAATTTTGCTTCGGGTTTTCCGTATGTAATAATCATTTCCGTTTCGGTATTAATGTACAAAAACCTTGGAATCAGCAATGAAGACATTGGATTATACACCAGTTTATTATACTTACCATGGGTAATTAAACCCTTATGGAGTCCATTTATTGACTTACATGGTACCAAACGAAAATGGTTTTTAGCCATGCAATTATTCATTTCGATTGCCTTCTTGCTTGTGGGATTTATTATTCCAACAACTCAGTTTTTCATGATGAGTTTGGCTATTTTTTGGGTAGCCGCCTTTGCTTCTGCTTCCAATGATGTAGCCAGTGACGGATTTTATTTATTAGCGTTAACCAAAGACCAACAATCCTTCTTTTTAGGAATCCGAAGCACTTTTTACAGAGCATCAATGCTAACAGGAAATGGATTAATTATTTTATTAGCCGGTTATTTGGAACATTTGTATGGTGACAATCAAAAAGCCTGGTCGTACACCATGATTTTCGTTGGATTGGTAATGACTTTTTTAACTATCTACAACTATTTTGCTACTCCAAAAGCAGAATTGCCAATTAAAGCAGGAGAAACCGAAGAGAAAAATTTTGCCACTGTTTTTGCAAGTTTTTTCAAAAAGAAACAAATTAGATTAATCCTTGCTTTCATCCTTTTATTCCGTTTAGGAGAATCACAATTACTCAAGATGCTGACTCCTTTTTTAGTCGATAAAACAGATGTAGGAGGAATGGGATTAGCAACCGAAGATGTTGGATTAATATATGGAACATTCGGATTAATAGCACTTACTATTGGAGGAATATTAGGCGGAATCGCAATTTCTAAACAAGGGTTAGGAAAATGGATGTTACCTATGATTTTAATTATGCACTTGCCCATTATTGGATTTGTATTGCTAGCACATTTTCATCCCGCTTCGGTTTATTACATCTATGTGGTAGTTATTTTGGAGCAATTTGGTTACGGCTTTGGTTTTGCCGCTTTTATGATGTACTTAATTTATGTTGCCGAAGGCGAATCAAAAACATCCCACTACGCTATTGCTACTGGTTTTATGGCATTAGGCATGATGCTTCCGGGAATGCTTAGCGGATACATTCAGGAATATTTAGGTTATGGAAATTTCTTTATCTGGGTTTTCTTAGCTACAATTCCTGGAATCATTTTATCCCGATTTTTAGTTTTTCCGAAGGATTTTGGGAAGAAAACCGAAGAAGCAATCAACCAATAGCACACGGATTTCACGGATTCGCAAAGCGAAAACACAGATACTAACGGATTTTAAAAAATCTGTTTTCATCCGCGTCTTTACGAAGTAAATCCGTTTTATCCGTATACCAAAAAAGCATAAAATTCTCAATAATGACACAAGCACAAAAAATAGGACAATTCTTTTTTCCGGCTGTTTTTATCAATGACAGCGAAGAAAATATCCAGGCAACCGAAGAACTAATAAGAAAATACAATATTGGTGGATTGACTTTTTTTCACAGTCGTGCCAGTGCAGCTACAAACTACGAATCCAAGAAAAAAATTGAATTCAATGACGATAGTTACATTCGATTAAAAGAATTAATTGTCCGTTATCAAAAATGTGCTTCCACTCCACTTTTGATGAGTATTGATGCTGAATGGGGTTTAGCGATGCGTGTCGAAAAAACACCGCAATATCCTTATGCTATTACTTTAGGTGCTTTACCGGAAGAACAAAAAGACTTGGTGTACGAAGTTGGAAAACAAATTGCATTCGACTTAAAATCGGCGGGGATTCATTATAATCTGGCTCCTTTGGCCGATATCAATAATAATCCAAATAATCCGGTAATTGGTTATCGTTCTTTTGGAGAAGACAAAAACAAAGTTGCCAATTTTGCTCTAGAATATTTACGAGGAATGAGTGACGCTGGTGTTTTAGGCTGTTTGAAACATTTTCCTGGTCATGGAAATACCAATGTCGATTCACATTTGGGGTTGCCTGTTTTAGAAGAAAACCTGGAACAATTATTGGCAAACGAATTGTATCCGTTTATCAAAGGAATCGAGAATGATGTCGATTCAATTATGATTGGCCATTTGGCTGTTCCGGCTTTGAATGAAGGAAAAAACACTTCGGCAACCTTGTCTAAAAATATTATCCAAACACTTTTAAGAGAGCAATTGGGTTATGATGGTTTAGTAATTTCTGATGCCTTGAATATGCACAGTGTTTCGAAATTATACGATATTAAAGGGCAACTCGAATGGGAAGCTTTTAATGCCGGAAATGATGTGTTGTGTTTTGCCGAAAATGTTCCCGAAGGAATCCAAGCCATTTTAGAAAATGCCTCTGAAGAGCGCATTGAGGAAAGCTATAATAGAATTCTAAAATGCAAGGAAAAAGTAGGTATTATTACTGATAACCAACCAAAAGGAAATTTAGATTTTGAAAAAGCCGCAGCGTTAAACGCTGAAATTGCTCAATTCAGCATTACAAAAATCATTGATACTATTGATTTTGAAAGCATTCAAAAAGCGAATAGCGAGAAAAAAACAGCACAATTGTCAATTTATAAAAATGCGGAAAATAAATTTTCAAAAACCATTAATTCCAAATTACATTGTCCTCAATTTGCAATTGAGTCTATTGTAGATTTTGATTTTGAAGCTTTCGAAAAAATAGCAGCATCATTTAATTACCTCATTATTTCGTTGTTTGTTCCCAAAGCAAAACCTTTAAATCAATTTGAAATTGACGATGCTATTTTTAAATTATTAGAAAAATTATTGACCACAAAAAAATGCCTGATTTACGTTTTCGGAAATCCTTATGTCTTGTCTTTAATTCCTAATTTAAGCAAGGCTTCCAGACTTATTCAGGTATATCAGGATTTTGAAGAATTCCAAATTAACGCAGCAGAACAATTTTTATCTGATTCGAAATGCACAGGAAAACTTCCGGTTTTTATTGATATTCAATAATTTAAAACCAAAAACAACCTTAACATAACTAAAACTTATTATTAAATAAACATTAATAATCAACTACTATTACTACAAACCTTTTTTATAACTTATTTTTGCACCAACAAATAATAACTTTAAAAATAAATAATATGTCTTTAGTAGGAAAAAAATTCCCAAGCATTACAGTTGACGCCATTTCTGAAATGGGTGATAATTTAAAAATCAACATCTTTGAAGAAGCAGTAAACAACAACAAAAAAGTACTTTTGTTTTGGTATCCAAAAGATTTTACTTTTGTTTGCCCAACTGAATTACACGCTTTTCAAGCTGCTTTACCGGAATTTGAAAAAAGAAATACTATTGTAATTGGTGCTTCTTGTGATACTAACGAAGTACACTTTGCCTGGTTAAACACTGCAAAAAACAATGGTGGAATTGAAGGTGTAACTTACCCACTTTTGGCTGATACTACAAGAAATTTATCTGCTGCTTTAGGAATCTTAGATGCTGAAGCTGGTGCTTACAACGAAGATGCTGATACTTATTTAGTAGAAGGTTCAAACGTAACTTACAGAGCTACTTATTTAGTAGACGAAACTGGAAAAATTTTCCACGAAAGTGTAAACGATATGCCATTAGGTCGTAACGTAAACGAATATTTACGTTTAGTAGATGCTTACACTCACGTACAAACTAAAGGTGAAGTTTGTCCAGCTAACTGGGAAGAAGGTAAAGAAGCAATGTCTGCTGACAGAATCAGTACTGCTGCTTACTTAAGCGCTAACTAATTTTTTAAAATTGCTAAGATTCCGAGTTACAAAGTCTCTAAGATTTATACCAGAATAAATAAAAACTTTTAAATTAAATATTTAATAACAAGTCATAAGGTTCTAAGAATCAAAACTTAGAACCTTAGCGACTTAGAACCTCTAAAAAAATGTTAATAGAATTAAACGAAGATACATTAGCCAATTTAGTTAATGAAAACGAAAAAGTAGTAGTTCAGTTTTCGGCATCATGGTGTGGTAATTGCCGTATTATGAAACCAAAATTCAAAAAACTGGCTACCGAAAATGAATCGATCACTTTTGCTCTAGTTGACGCTGAAAATTTTCCGGAATCCAGAAAATTAGCGAATGTGAGCAATTTACCAACCTTTGCTACTTTTGTAAATGGAAAATTGGTAAACGAAACCCAAACGAACAAACAAGAAGTCTTAATCGAATTGGTTAACGAAATCGTATAAAAATAGCGACAAAACACTTCTGACTTCCAACCTCTAATTTCTAACTTTATGAAACTACCCGTAATAAAACAACTGACTCAGTTTATCGAAGAAAACGACCAGGATTACATCATTGAAACTATAGAAGTTCTGGAAGCAATGACTGAGATTTCTTCACTTAAAGATGAAGAATTAGATGTTATTGGCGAATTAATTTCGAATATGTATGGTGCTCTTGAAGTTCATAAACTAATCAAAAACGGAACCGATAAAAAAGAAGCATTGAATACTTTTATGAAAAGAGTATTAGGCTCTATCGACAAATAAAACTTTGATTTTATAAAAATAAAATGCACCTTTTAAAGTTGCATTTTTTTTGCATTTACGGCTATTCCTCAAATAGACATTATGTTAAAAAATGATTCCGCAAAGATTTAAAATCTTAAATCAGAAATCCTAAATCTTAAATAATTTTCATACTTTTGAAGCTCATTAAAAAAATCAATTATGGCTTCAATTACATTAGGAGGAAATCCAATAAACACTGCGGGAGAATTACCAAAAGTAGGTTCAAAACTTGCCGATTTTAAATTAGTAAAAAACGATCTTTCGGTTGCTTCTTTAAGCGATTTTAACGGAAAGAAATTAGTTTTAAATATTTTTCCAAGTATCGATACCGGAACTTGTGCTACATCAGTTAGAAAATTCAATGAGGCTGCTGCCAAATTAGAAAACACTGCTGTTTTATGTATCTCAAGAGATTTACCATTTGCTCAAAAACGTTTTTGTGGAGCTGAAGGAATCGAAAATGTAGTTAATTTATCAGACTTTCAGGAAGGAAGCTTTGGAAAAACAAACGGATTAGAAATTATTGATGGTCCTTTAGCAGGATTACACTCCAGAGTTTTAATTGTTACTGATGCTGACGGAACCATTTTGCACACAGAACAAGTGGCTGAAATTGCAAACGAACCAAATTACGAAGCTGCTTTAGCAGTGCTTTAATATGGCTTTTCAAAAAGACAATTCTTTTTTAAGCGGACGATTAAAAAGTGTTAACTACGCCTTAAAAGGTGCTGTTAAACTTATCACTACTGAACATAGCATAATGGTTCAGTTCTCCATTGGGATACTATTAAGTATAGCTGGTTTTTTTATAGGAATAACAGCCACTGAATGGCTTTTCCAAACTTTTGCTATCGGTTTAGTATTAAGCATCGAAGGACTCAATACCGCTATTGAAAAAGTAGCCGATTTTATTCATCCGGATTACCACGAAAGAATTGGTTTTATAAAAGATATTGCTGCCGGATCTGTGTTTTTTGCAGCAATTACGGCAATAATTATTGGTTTAATCATATACGTACCTCATTTTATTTAGAGGTTTAGCTACATTATAGAATGGCAAAAACAACAAAAAAAGAACCTTTAGACCCGAAAAATAATTCTAACCCTAAAGTCTTAAAATCATGGGAAATATCAAAGCAGCATAAAACCATTTTAGGCTGTCTTTTAATATTATTTTCTGTTGCTTTATTAGTTGCTTTTGTTTCTTTCTATGTATATGGACAAGAAGATCAAAGTGCTGTTTTAGAATTAGCTAACAGAACAGAAACTGTAAAAAATTGGCTGGGAAAGTTTGGTGCTTTCCTGGCTGATTTAATTGTTTATCAAGGTTTCGGATTGGCTTCTTTCCTATTTGTTCGATTATTTTTCTTAACAGGAATCTTTTTAATACTTGGTCTTTCCAGCCGAAAACTCAAAAACATCTGGTTTTGGGATTTATTTGCCATGATTAATTTATCAGTATTATTTGGATTTTTTGCCACTTCACTACCTGAATTAGGCGGAACAATAGGCTACGAATTAAATTTATTTCTACAGGATTACATCGGAAAAACAGGTGCCTTATTGTTGCTTATCTTTGGGATTCTAATTTATGTTATTTTCAAACTAAGATTATCTACTGAAAAAGTACAGTCCTTTTTTGAAAACAGCAAAAAAGAAAGCATCTCAGACACCAACGCTACTTTTGCCCCAAAAATCGATAGTGCTTATAACTTAGAGGAATTTGCAGTAACTGAAGAAGAGCCTGAAACTGAAAAAATCCCTGAATTTAAACCTTCTCAATTCGAAATCAATAAAGAAGCTTTAAAACCAACAATTAATAATCCATCCGAAATCAATTTAGATCCTATTTCGAAGCCACTTGCTGTTGAAAAAACTGCAGCAGTAGCAATGGCTGTTGCTAATGATGATTTTGTAATCGAAGCTTCCCCTGAAGAGGAAGTAATCGAAGAAAATCTGGCTGCCCGCTTAGTTGCTGATTTTGGATTATTTGACCCAACACTGGATTTATCTAATTATAAATTCCCAACCCTTGATTTACTAAAAGAATATTCAACAGGAGGAATTACCATTAATCAGGAAGAATTAGAGGAAAACAAAAATAAAATTGTTGATACACTTCGCAATTATAAAATTGAAATTGCCCAAATTAAAGCAACCGTAGGTCCATCAGTAACCTTATACGAAATAGTTCCGGAAGCCGGAATCAGAATATCAAAAATTAAAAGCTTAGAAGACGACATTGCCTTATCACTTTCGGCACTTGGAATCCGTATCATCGCTCCTATTCCAGGAAAAGGAACCATTGGTATTGAAGTTCCAAACAAGAATCCTACTATGGTTTCAATGAAAAGTGTTATTGGTTCTACCAAATTTCAAGAAGCTGAAATGGAATTGCCAATTGCTCTTGGAAAAACCATTTCAAACGAAACTTTTGTTGTTGATTTAGCCAAAATGCCTCACTTATTAATGGCAGGTGCTACCGGACAAGGAAAATCGGTTGGATTAAATGCTGTTTTAACTTCGCTTTTGTACAAAAAATACCCGGCCGAAGTAAAATTTGTTTTGGTTGACCCTAAAAAAGTAGAATTGACTCTTTTTAATAAAATTGAGAGACATTATCTGGCAAAACTACCTGATGTTGAAGATGCTATCATTACTGATAATGCCAAGGTTGTGAATACTCTGAATTCACTTTGTGTGGAAATGGACAACCGTTATTCTTTGTTAAAAGATGCCATGGTACGTAACATCAAAGAATACAATGAAAAATTTAAATCCCGAAAATTAAATCCTGAAAACGGACACCGCTTTTTACCCTATATCGTATTAGTAGTCGATGAATTTGCCGACTTAATTATGACTGCAGGAAAAGAAGTAGAAGTTCCTATTGCGCGTTTGGCTCAATTAGCTCGTGCTATTGGTATTCATTTGATTATTGCAACCCAAAGACCTTCGGTAAATGTAATTACAGGTTTGATCAAGGCTAATTTCCCTGCAAGAATTGCTTTTAGGGTAACATCTAAAATTGATTCCAGAACGATTTTAGACACTCAGGGAGCTGACCAATTAATTGGACGAGGAGATTTATTATATACAAACGGAAATGATGTAGTGCGTGTACAATGTGCTTTTATCGATACTCCTGAAGTAGAAAAAATTACTGATTTTGTTGGTTCACAAAAAGCCTACGCAACTGCATACTTACTACCTGAATACACCGGTGGAGAAGAAAATGGCATTAATCTTGATATGGATATTTCCGAAAGAGACAGTCTGTTTAGAGAAGCTGCTGAAATTATTGTTAACGCACAACAAGGTTCGGCATCCTTATTACAACGAAAACTAAAACTAGGTTATAACAGAGCCGGACGATTAATTGATCAATTAGAGGCCGCAGGAATTGTAGGTCCTTTTGAAGGCAGTAAAGCCCGCAGCGTAAACATTCTGGACATGCACGCTCTCGATCAATTTTTTAATAATGAAGAAAATAATTAATTACAATGAAAAAGTTTATCCAAATTGCATTTATCTTACTAATTTGTTTTTCTGTACAAGCACAAGACAAAAAAGCAAAAACCCTTTTAGACCAAGTTACCGCTAAAGTAAAAAGCTATAATAACATTGTAATCGATTTTAAATACTCCCTTAACAACAGTAAAGAAAATATCAATCAGGATAGTAAAGGCAATGTTACCTTAAAAGGCAATCAGTATGTTTTGAATTTCATGGGAATGACTAAAATATTTGACGGAAAAAAAACTTATACCATTGTTCCTGAAGATGAAGAAATAAACATTTCAACAGTTAACGAAAAAGATGACAGTGCTGTTACACCATCAAAAATGCTAACTTTTTTCAATAGTGGTTACAAATATTCGATGGATATTTTACAAAATGTAAGAGGTCGAAAAATACAGTATGTAAAATTAATTCCAACAAACCCTAAGGATCAAAGAAAAGAAATCCTGTTAGGAATTGATGTGCAAACCAAACACATTTACAACTTGATTGAAACAGGTAAAAAAGGGACAAAAACAACTTTAACCGTTAATTCTTTTAAAACCAATCAACCTTTGTCAAAAAATCAATTTACCTTTGTAGCTAGCAAATATCCAAATTACTACATCAATAAATTAGATTAATCCATTTCGTGAAAATCCTTGACAAATACTTATTAAAAACATTCCTGATTACATTTACTACGGTATTTGTAATCTTGTTTTTTATATTCATACTCCAAACTATCTGGCTTTTTATAGCTGAACTGGCAGGAAAAGATTTAGACTTTGGGTTAATTATCAAATTCTTACTCTTTTCAATGCCACGTATCATACCATTGGTATTGCCATTATCCATCTTGTTAGCATCGATTATGACTTTTGGTAATTTGGCTGAAAACTATGAATTTGCCGCCATGAAATCCTCAGGAATTTCTTTGCAAAGAGCCATGAGAAGCCTTACCTTATTCATTCTGTTATTGAGTATTGTAGCTTTCTTTTTTGCCAATAACGTAATTCCGTTTGCCGAATACAAATTCATTAATTTCAGAAAAAGTATTGCCCAATTAAAACCTGCAATGGCTATAACTGAGGGACAATTTAGCGATGTAGGATACTATAACATCAAAGTCAATAAAAAGTCGGGAGAAAATGGTAATAAACTAACTGGAATTACCATTCACAAAAAATCAATGAACGGCGACGGTAGCAAAACAGTCATAAAAGCTAAAAAAGGAGAACTAATAAGTAGCGAAAGTTCAAGTGTTCTTCAAATGATTTTAAATGACGGAAATTACTATGAAGATATTACTCCTAAAAAATTCTCTGACCGAAACAAAATTCCTTTTGCCAAAAGTTCCTTTAAAAAATATACTATTAACATTGACTTATCACAACTAAACGAAGTTGATGTAGATAAAGAAAAAGTAGCCAATACAAATACCATGTTAACGGTAAACGAATTAAATTACACCTTAGATTCTTTAAACAAAAACTTCAAAACTGAAGTCGCCTCTTATTCTGAAAACATTAATTTAAGAACTGTTATTGAAAACAAAACTTTCAATGATATAGCTAACAAAGAAATGGTCAAAAAGAGAAAACCGCTTCCTTCGGACATACTTTCTTTGTATGACAACAAGAAAAAATCGGAAATTTTGCGAACAGCCAGCAGTAATCTCAGCAGTATCGGATACAGCATTGACGGTAGCAAAATCAATTTGCAGGCGAAACAAAAAAACATCAATAATCACCTATTGGCATTTTATGATAAATTTGTAATCGCTTTTGCTTGTATTATGATGTTTTTTATAGGAGCACCACTGGGAGCAATTATTAGAAAAGGAGGACTTGGACTACCAATTATTTTTGCTGTACTAATATTTATTAGCTTCCATTTTATCAATACTTTTGGAAAAAGATTTGCGCAAGAAAACGGAATAAGTCCATTCTTAGGAGCCTGGATGTCTTCATTTATCCTATCCCCTCTTGCTATATTATTAACCTATAGAGCTACAAATGATATTGGTTTAATCAATATGGATGTTATACTGGCTCCATTTCAAAAAACACTACAAAAAATAGCACAAAAATTTACCACTAACAAAAAAACAACAACCTAAAATGGTCACAGATAAAATACAACTCCACACGATTGAAGAAGCAATCGAGGATATTCGTCAGGGAAAAATAATCTTAGTTGTTGATGATGAAGACCGAGAAAACGAAGGGGATTTTTTAGCTGCGGCTGAAAAAGTAACACCTGAAATGATCAACTTTATGGCAACACATGGTCGTGGATTAATTTGTACTCCACTGACCGAAAAACGTTGTAAAGAATTAGACTTAAAACCAATGGTCACAAATAATACTGACCACATGGAAACAGCTTTCACCGTATCAGTCGATTTAAAAGGAAACGGAGTTACCACAGGTATTTCTGCTGCAGATAGAGCAAGAACCGTACTTTCTTTAATCGATTCTAAAACAAAACCACAGGATTTAGCCCGACCTGGACATATCTTCCCTTTAATTGCTAAAGAAGGTGGTGTTTTAAGAAGAACGGGGCATACTGAAGCTGCGATAGATTTTGCCAGATTAGCAGGCTTTAAACCGGCAGGAGTTATTGTCGAAGTAATGAACGAAGACGGTACTATGGCTCGTTTACCTCAATTGGTGAAAATTGCAAAAAAATTCGATATCAAAGTAGTTTCTATCGAAGCGCTTGTTGCTTACAGAATGCAACACGATAGTATTATTGTCAAAAAAGAAGATTTTGATATCAATACCCGCTTTGGAACTTTCCGCCTAAGAGCTTACGAGCAAATTACTAATAAACAAATTCATATTGCTTTAACAAAAGGAACCTGGAATACCGGAGAACCTATTTTGACACGTATTCACTCCTCTCAGGTAAATAATGATTTATTAGGTACTTTAACTAATAACGTTGACCAGCAATTAGACGATATGTTTAAAATAATCAACGAAAACGGGCGTGGTGCAGTAATTTTTATCAATCAGGATATGTCGGCAGTAAATCTCCTTAATCGTATTACAGAATTAAAAACACTTCAGGCCGAAGGAACAATGAAAGCTCCTAAAGTAGTCATTGACATTAAAGATTACGGAATTGGAGCCCAAATATTACACGATATCGATATTTCAAAAATACGATTGGTATCTAATAGTACACAAACCAAACGTGTAGGAATGATTGGTTATGGTTTAGAAATCACAGAATATGTACACTACTAAAGAATTATTTCAAAAAACTAAAAAATTAACTCCCACAGAATAAAACAGTTAAATCAGCTATAAAAAATAGCTGATTTTTTTGTTCAAATATATTTTTTTATCAATAAAAACCTCCTATATTTGCACTCGCAATCACAAAATGATAGCAACATACTGGAGAAATGGCAGAGCGGTCGAATGCGGCAGTCTTGAAAACTGTTGACTGTAACAGGTCCGGGGGTTCGAATCCCTCTTTCTCCGCTGAAGGCTAAAAAAGAGACTTTTCAAAGTTTTCAAAAAAGCGCTAAAAAAGCGGTAAACCCTGAAAATCAAACGATTTGCAGGGTTTTTTCTTTTATACCACTTTTCAATATTTATAAAATCACGCAAAATCTTCATGGCGCATTCGTGGCACAGCGTGAGTGGAGTTGCCTCCAAAAGTGCTACAAAAAGTTAAGGCGAATTCTGTTTAGACCAGCTTAAAAATTGGAAAAATCTACGTTATAATTCTTACTGCCCCCTGGGCAGAATAACGCACCTAACTTTTATCAGGATGGGAAACAGCAGAAAAAAATACAGCATTGACTTTATTGATTTTAAAATCTGGGCCGTCAAGACCTGCATCGAGCACAAAAGCGTTCGGCTCGCTGCCGATAAGCTGCGGATCAACAAAAACAGCCTACAGCACTGGAAAAATCTGTTCAGAGACGGAAAGCTCACCCTGTACCAGAGAAGCGGCCCGGATTCAGACAGAAAGGAAACAACCGGACTTCGGAAGGAAATTAAAAACATTCGGATGGAGCGGGATATTTTACAGGAAGCTGCAGGAATTCTTCACAGGGACAGAAGAGCTGTTTACAAGTTGATAAGAGTAAATACTGATGATTTCCCATTGGGAAGATGTGCCAGGTTTTTCAGGCGACTCCCAGCTGCTATTATAAATGGCTGAAAAAGCTGTCTTCCGGAAGAGCTGCACATAAAGCATTGATCACCTCTGAAATTACCAGAATCTATCACTGGAGCCAGTGCAGATACGGAAGTCCGCGAATTGCCAAAGAACTCTCCGCAATCGGTATTAAAGTCTCCAGAGCATTTGTTGCTAAAATAATGATGGAAAACCATCTGCGCAGCATCGCAAAATCAAAATTCAGAAAAACGACAAGCTCCTCTCATAAACATTTCACGGCTCAGAACATACTGGAGCAGCATTTTAAAACATCCCACTGCAATGAAATATGGGTTTCGGATATAACCTATATAGAGACTGACGAGGGCTGGCTGTATCTCACTGTGGTAATAGACCTTTTTGACCGTAAGGTAATCGGATGGTCGCTCAGCGAAACACTTAAAGCAAAAGAAACAAGCATAAGGGCTTTTAAAAATGCAATACGGAATCGTCCTCTAGAGAGTAACCAAAAACTGCTGTTCCACTCAGACAGGGGAACGCAATACGCCTGCCTGTGGTTTGCGTCTTTACTTTAAGAAACCGGACAGATAACCCGGAGCATGAGCAGAAGAGGGAACTGCTATGACAATGCCGTGGCGGAAAGTTTTTTCAAAACGCTGAAAACCGAACTGGTCTACCATAACACATATGCCACAAAAGAAAAAGCAAATGAATCTATTTCAGGCTATATAGAAAATTTCTACAACAGACACAGGAGACATTCTGCACTCGGCAATTTGACAATAGAAGAATTTCAGAAACACAATATTTCTGTAAAAAAATAAATTGCTTTTGTTTTACAATTATAATTTTTTACTAACTAATTCAAGTTGCTAGTTTAAGTAGTATAAAAAACAAAGCAAAGGATAAGTAAATTTGTCTTGCCGACATAAAAACTTTACCAATGCTTTGCAAAGACAAAATTATCTCAATTTTTTGTTTAATCGATGATATTTTACAAGGAATTGAACACAAAGAAGACAAAAGACGACAAGTAAGCGATAGTGAAATTATATTGACCGCTATTGTATCATCAACGAGTTTTTACGGGAATCATTCCTCTGCTATTCGGTTTATGAAACAATACGGATTTATTCCCAATACGCTCGATAAGAGCCGATTTAACAGACGAATTCATAAAGTCGGAAAACTTCTTTGTGAGTTATTTGAAATTGTAAGTTCTTATTTTAAACGCTTTTGTTGCGAAATGCAATACATTATAGATTCTTTTCCAGTTGCAATATGTAACAATATAAGGATTCTTAATTGTAAAATTGTTAAAGATAAAAAGTGGAGAGGTTACACGGCAAGCATGAGAAACTATTTTTATGGAGTCAAAGTACAATTAGTTACAACAAAAGATGGTATCCCAATAGCCTTTCATTTTACTCCGGGAAAAACGGCTGATGCAAAAGCATTGGGAAAAATGATAAATAAATTGCCTGCAGAAGCATCAATTTATGGAGATAGTGCCTATTTGGATTATGGTTTGAAAGATTTTGCGCGCGAACAAAAATGTATTTTCTTGAAGATTCAAAAGAAATCAAATTCTAAAAGAATAGACACTTTGGAACAAAAAAAAGAAAAATTAAAAATGAGGAAAAGAATAGAAACAACTATTAGCGATATTAAAAAACTTTTCCCAAGAACGATACACGCGGTGACTTTGGAAGGTTTTCTAATAAAGCTAACTTTGTTTGTCTTCGGATTACAATTAAATAAATCGATTAACTAGCAACTTGAATTAACTAATCTTAAAAACTAAGGTAGTGTCTCACTAACTGTGTAAGTTGAAAAGTTATTCTGAAAAATATTTGAGCTCCTTTAAAAAGCTCAAAAATATTTTTCGGAAATAACTTTTTGTTATTTTTAACCTTACATAATTATGATTGACAAAGACGACTTATTAAACAACAAGGATTTCTATAAATCCTTCAAGAATGCAGAAGATTTAACCTCATTCTTTCAAACGATGCACAAACGAGCTGTTGAACATATGCTCGAAGCCGAACTTGATGCTCATTTAGACAATGAAAAACACGATAAAACCACTAAGGGTAATTATCGCAACGGACACGGAACTAAAAAAATAAAGACCTCTTTTGGTCAACAAGAAATCAAAGTTCCTCGTGACAGAGATTCTTCCTTTAATCCCCTGCTTGTTCCTAAAAGAGAAAATATAGCCCAAGGTATTGAAAATGTCATCATCTCACTTTATGCTAAAGGCATGAGTGTTAGTGATATTGAAGAACAGATCAAGGAGGTATATGATTTTGAAGTGTCTTCTTCGACTATATCACGTATTACCAACACAATTACAAATGAAGTAGTTACTTGGCAAAACAGGCCACTAGAAGAGCTTTATTTAATTGTTTGGATGGATGGTATTGTTTTTAAGGTTAGAGAAGGTTCGAAAGTTATCAATAAAACTATTTATTTAGCTGTAGGGCTTAACAGAGATGGTAAAAAAGATGTTTTAGGAATGTGGCTTGGTAAGAATGAAAGCAGTAGCTTTTGGATGAGTGTTTTGACTGATTTAAAAGCCCGTGGCGTTGAAGATATACTTATTACAGCTACCGATAATTTAAATGGATTTACTCAAACAATCCGAAGTGTTTTCCCTGAATCTCAAACACAAATCTGCGTGGTTCATCAAATTAGAAATGCTTGTAAATATGTCGTTTGGAAGGATCGAAAACAATTTACTGCCGATATGAAACATATTTATAACGCTCCAACAAAACAAGCAGTAGAGTTGGCTTTAAACGATTTTGCAGACAAATGGGAATCCAAATATTCTTATGCAATTAAATCCTGGCGAGATAACTGGGATGAATTGACCGTATTTTTTGATTTTCCAATTGAAATTAGAAAAATCATTTATACAACAAATTTAATCGAGAACTTAAACGGAAAAATTAGAAAATACACTAAAAATAAAATGTCGTTCCCAACAGATGATGCTGTATTAAAATCGGTATTTTTGGCTTTAAGAGAAGCGACCAAAAAATGGTCAATGCCTATTCAAAATTGGGGAATTGTTTTAAACCAATTTACCCTTATATTTGAAAAAAGGCTCCGATTATAAAAACGAAGCCTTAACTTTTCAACTTACACACTTTTTGGGATAGTGTCAAAAATAAAAATTATGAATAATATAGTTTGATTGGTTTTATCCTAAATTCTATTTAAATGCACCCCCCTCAACAGTAAGAGCATTTTAAAAAAATGCTTTGACTGTTTTTTATCGTCTGAAATTAGTGTACTTAGTCATCTAATTCGTCCTAATTTTGATACATTTAATAAACTAGCCTTCTTAAATGTTAAATTTATTTACAAAAAGTAAAAAAACCTGTTACTAAACCACTCTGCACTGAAAGTGCAGAGGTTTGTTTTACGAGGGACTGAAAGTCCCTCATTTATTTCATTCGAGAATGAAATTTGAATTATCATCACTCTCTTTTCTTCTATGATGTTCCAAATATTCATTTACCATTTTATCGGTTATATTTCCAGTACTCCAAACACCATAACCACTTGCCCAAAAAAGTTGCCCCAAATAACGTTCTTTCAATTCGGGAAATTCCATCTGCAATTTTCTTGAAGTTCTTCCTTTGAAACTTTTTAAAATTGAGCTGACGTTATGCTTTGGAGCGTATTCTATATGCGTGTGAACATGATCTGAACTAACAACTCCTTTTAAAATTTCAATTCCTTCAGCTTCACAGATCTGTATCAAAATCTCACGGCAACGCTTTTGAACATCTCCTTTGAAAACTTTAAACCTATACTTAGTAACCCAAACAACATGACATATTAATCTGCTGACTGTGTGCGAACCTTTTCTTAAATCTTTACTCATAATCTAAAGGTAAAGATTTTTTCACATTACTAAAGTACTGCAATAAATTGCAGGGTTTTAGACCCTAAACTGAGACCAATAAAAAAGCCTCAAGGATTGATACTCTTGAGGTTAAAAAAAAAAATAAAACCATTTTTTTTTTTTCAAAACAAACCTAATACATTCAACTTAAAAAATGCTTACAGAACTGCATAATCAGACGTCCCAATTTCTTATATGCAGCAGCTTGTTTATCGATTATTAAGAAAATACCAAATTAATACTCCCATCTTACAAAAGCCTCCATAGCAGCGTAACTGGAAAGCCCTAATTTATCATATAAGGCTGCTGTTTCACTATTTCGGTCTTCAGCTCTTTGCCAAAATTCTCTGGCATCCGATCCCTGGAAAACAACCCCGTCTTTTTGAGATTGGTGTTTAAAAATACCATGTCTTTTAGCTAAAACCTGATCCGGACTCATTGGTACTGCCATTTCAATCTCATCAATTCCCCATTCCTGCCAGGCTCCTCTGTACAACCACAACCAACAATCTTTCATAAAATCCTTAGATTTTAAATTTTTCACAGCTTCAAAAATAGCATCCAAACAAACTTTATGGGTACCGTGTGGATCGGCTAAATCACCAGCTGCATAAATCTGATGTGGTTTAATTTTCTCAATCAAATCCATCGTAATTTGGATATCATCCTGACCAATAGGATTCTTTTTAATCGTACCTGTTTCATAAAACGGCAACTCCATAAAATGGATTTGGTCATCAGCTAAACCAACATAATGACTAGTTGCACGCGCTTCTCCTTTTCGAATTAAACCTTTGATATAACGAACTTCTGGAATGTCGATTTCACTGCTTTTTTTATTTTTAAGAAAAGTAATTGATTTTTTAAAAATAGTTTCAGCTTCAAGACTTTTTATACCAAATTTCTCATTATAATCGCAAACAAAATTGGCAAAACGTAATGCCTCATCATCGGCTACAGCAATATTTCCTGAAGTTTGATAAGCAACATGTACTTCATGTCCTTGTTCTTGTAAACGCATAAAAGTACCTCCCATACTAATGATATCATCGTCAGGATGCGGACTAAAAATCAATACCTTTTTTCTTGAAGGTAAAGCTCTTTCAGGTCTGTTCTCGTCATTTGCATTAGGTTTCCCCCCTGGCCATCCAGTAATGGTATTTTGAAGTTTATTGAAAATTTTAATATTGATTTCGTAAGCAGGTCCTGAATCGGCTAATAAATCACTCATACCGTTTTCGATATAATCAGCATCAGTCAACATCAAAATAGGTTTCTTTAATTTTAATGCTAAACCTAAAACTGCTTTTCGGATTAATTTATCAGTCCAGACAATTTTTTCAACTAACCAAGGAGTATTGATTCTTGTTAGTTTTGAAGAAGCTTCTTTGTCTAAAACAAAAACCGCATTATCATGTTCCTGTAAAAAGGAAGCCGGTACCTGATTTGTTACCTCTCCTTCTACAGAGGCTTTGATAATATTCGATTTTCCTTCGCCCCAAGCCATCAAAATAACCTGTTTAGCTTCCATTATTTTTTTTACTCCCAAAGTAATTGCTGTTCTTGGCGTATTACTCAACCCTGAAAAATCTCCACTTGCCGCAACTCTGGTAATATGATCTAAGGCTACTAATCTGGTTTTTGAATTCTGTAAAGAACCTGATTCGTTAAAACCGATATGACCGTTACCTCCAATTCCAAGAATCTGCAAATCAATTCCTCCCAAAGATTCAATTTTAGCTTCATAATTAGCACAATAATCGGCTATAGCTTCTTTTGATAAAGTTCCATCTGGAATATTTACGTTTTCAGGCAGAATGTCAACATGGTTAAAAAATAATTCTTTCATGAATCGCACGTAACTGTTTATCGAATCCGGTTCCATTGGGTAATATTCATCCAGATTGAAGGAAACCACATTTTTAAAACTCAAACCTTCTTCTTTGTGCAAGCGTACTAATTCAGCATATAACCCCTTTGGTGAAGAACCTGTTGCCAAACCTAAAATACATAATTCATTACTTACCTGTTTTGATTTGATCAATGAAGCTATTTGTTGAGCAACAGCCTTAGAAGCCTCCGTTGAATTTTCAAAAACTACTGTATCAATATTTTCAAATCTTTTTTCAAAACCTGTCGCTTTGTCTATATTACTTTTTAACATTGTTAGTTTATTTTTAAATTTTATATTGTATTTATTCGCTTATTTTCTTGACCAGCTGGTGTATTTATGCCCTTTATGTGCAAAGAAGAAAATCATTAAATAAGCAGGTAAAAGCATTAAATATGCTATTTGATTTCCTGTTTTTGCTGTGGATAAAGCTGCTGTAGCTTGATTAGACATATTGATACTTTCGGCTAAAAGCCCATATAATAAAGGAAAAATTGCTCCACCTATGATAGACATAATTAGTATTGCTCCACCAATTTTTGTGTATCCTCCTAAATTCTGAAGAGCCAATGGCCAAATTGCCGGCCAACAAAGTGCATTGACCAAACCGAATAGTGCTACTAAAATAATTACCAAAGGCAAAGCGGGAATAAAAGGTAATTGAATCATAATACTCGGAGACAGCAACACAATGGAAATCACTAAAATCACTCCCAAAATACCTGAAATTTTTAATGCATTAACCTGAGATAAGTATTTAGGTATTAATGCGATTCCAACAATATAACCTATCAACATTGCTGTCATGGTAAACGAGGTCAACTTAAGATAAAAATCCCCATTTTCACCATAAACTCCGAGCTGTTTTCCAAAAGTTCCTATTGTATCTCCCGCTATTACCTCTGCTGCAACATACAACATCAGAGTTATTGCCCCCAAAACAAGTTGTGGATACTTGAATGCATTACTAATTTGTTTATAGATACTCAAATGAGCTACATGGCCATCTTCATCTAAATCAATTTCAGGAAGAGGGGATAACTTCGCTAAGATTGCTAAAATTAAAATTACGATTCCCATATAAATATACGGTGTTTGCAATTGAAGTGCCAGCGTATCCAATGCTTCTGATCTAGACACAGTGCCAAGCATAGCTATTTTTTCTTTAGTATAATCCTTCATGTTAGACAATACCAAAGCAGTTAATACTAAAGGTGCTATAAATCCGGCTAATTTGTTGGCAATTCCTAAAACACTAATTCTTGCCGCTGCACTCTCCCTTGGACCAATTACAACGACATAAGGATTTGCCGCAGTCTGTAAAATGGCTAATCCTGTTCCCATTATGAACAAAGCTACTAAGAACAAAAGAAAAGTTCTCATTTCAGCAGCTGGATAAAACATGAATGCCCCAATAGCAATTACTATTAAACCGAGTGAAATACCATTTTTATACCCAACTTTTTCTATAATCCAAGAAGACGGAATAGCCATTACAAAATAAGCAATATAAAAAGCAAAAGCTACAAAATAAGCCTCTGATGGTGATAATTCACAGGCTATTTCAAAAAATGGAATCAAAGGTCCATTTAACCAGGTAACAAACCCTAATATAAAAAATAACAGAGTTAAAATAGCCATCGGTATTAAAACTTTACTTTGACTTTTTTCTAATGTGTTTTTAATTTGTGTCATTTTGCTTATCGTTAAATTAATTTATCATGCTTTAAATAATAACCAATTCGTCTGGAATCCCAAACCCTTCTTTTATTTTAGCAATTCCTGATGATAAAAAGCAATGGTTTCTTCTAAAGCTGTTTCAATAGAATGAGCTGGCTTAAAACCTAAATTATTGAATTTTGATGGATCTGCTTTCGAATGCTTAATATCACCTGAACGTTCTTCTAAGAATTGTATTTGGGATTTAGAATTTGTTATTTTAATTATTTTTTCTGCCAATTCTAAGATAGAAGTACTATACCCCAAAGCTACATTATAGGTTTCATTACCAATTTGAGATGCCAAAATATTGGCTTTCACAACATCTTTCACATAAATAAAATCTCTAGTTTGTGAACCGTCTCCATAAATAGTTATCGGCTGGTTTTGAAGGGCTTTATTAATAAAAATAGGCACTGCTGCCGCATAAGCTGATTGAGGATTTTGCCTTGGTCCAAAGACATTAAAATATCGCAATGAAGCTGTCGGAACATTCCATTGATCCTGATACATCTTTAAATAGAATTCTCCATCTAATTTTGTAATTGCATAAGGAGTCATTGGCTCAGGAATCATAGTTTCTACTTTAGGCAAAACAGGATTATTTCCATAATTAGCAGCTGATGAAGAAAGCACCACTTTGCAGCCATTGTTTTTTCTTGCTGCCTCCAGGATATTAATTGTTCCGATGGTGTTGATATCAATACATTCATCCAAACGCAATAATGATTCAGGAACACTAACTAAAGCTGCCAAATGAAAAATACTACTTGCTCCTTGAACTAACTCATCAACAAGCCCCTTGTCTCTAATATCTCCTTTAACAAACTGAACATTTAATCCGTCGAGATTTTTTTCGAATCCAGTTCTTAGACTATCTAACACAATAACTTGGTGTCCTTCTCCAGATAAATGTTCAGCAATATGACTTCCTATAAATCCCGATCCTCCTGTAATTACATATTTTTTCATTTCTTTCTGTTTTTTTTTAAAATTGTTTATTAAGTTATTTAATTCCAATCCAATACAGGAAAATGTTTTTTCAAATAAGCCTTTACTTCTACAATATCTTCTTTTGCAGTTAAATCAGGCACATGTTCTGAAAAAGGAATTCCTAAAGCAGTATTAGGGAAATCCTGTAATAAGTTTAAAAGCACTGTTGGTAATTCTTTTTCGTCCCTTTCAGGGTGAACCGGACAATTTTTAAGATAAGGATATAAAGTTTCACCTTTGAACTTAAAGGCATTCATACTTACCCTAATTTTTCCATCAGCATCCTTAAAGGATTCTACAACGTCAGCCTCTGGCTTTTCAATAATATCAAGAAGACAGCTGTTTTGATTCAATTTTGCAACTGCAAAACGGGAAATACGCTCAGCAGGAAATTCCATTGCATCACGATCATAGCTAATAAACGCATTAGGACTATTGGTTTCACGAAGTGCATACAATGCCTCAGCTGAATATAAATTATCACTATTACAAACCGAATAAAATTGGGTATTTAATTCAGGATATTGCTCAACTGCCTGAAATAAAGCGTCGGCAGTTCCAAATGGTTTGACTCTTCCTTCTGGAACGTATTGAACAGCAAAAGAAATATTCAATCCGTGAAAATCATTGTTCTTATCCTTATTACCATAAAACGATTTAAACAACTCTCCCTGTTCCCCTATAATGATATAGATGTTTTTATATCCCGCTTTTTTTGCATTTACTAAAAGATAATCCATTAAAGGTCTTCCATTAGGACCAACTCCTATCAAACCTTTACTTCTTTCGTTTGCTTGTGCGATTTCCTCTTCTGTCAAATTTTCAACTATCGCTTCTTTTTTCATTCTTGAAGAAGCTCCCCCTGCTAAAATTATTAAATTAGTATGCATATTCATTTTTATTAAAAAATTTACAATGTTTTTACTATTCTTGCTCCTGGATCTACATTTACAGCATAAGCAGCAACTGCTCCAGCAGCCAACATTGCTTCTACCACCTTAGATTCTTTTCCTGGTTCAGCTATCGCTACAATACTGCCTCCACCTCCTGAACCAACAATTTTAGCTCCATAAGCGCCTGCCTCTAGTGCAGCATTAATCATAGCATCAATTCTTGGAACTGTTATTTTTAGTAAATCTCTCAAAACAGCATGATGACAGTTCATTAATTCGCCAATCTTTTTTAAATCAAGAGAAGGTTTTTGAAATTCAATTAAAGCCATTTTAGTATAATGGTGATTCTTGATTGCTGCTTCAAAATAAGGAATCAATCGGTCTGGCAAAAAGTTGCAGTACTGCTTTAAATCCTCAATTTCAGTCTTATTCAAATCGAAGTTTTCAAAATGACTTTTTACAATTTCTATTGCCAATAATGCATTTGCTTTTAATTCCCCTATTAAACCAATGGTCTCTTTTGGAACTCCTGAAACCCCCGTTACCAGACCATCTAAGCCTTTTCCTATGACCGTAACCGAAAATGGATTTACAGTATTTATATGTACCACATTGCCAACACCGATACTAAAATGATCCATCATACCTCCAGGCTCACCGTGCTCCACAACTTCAGACAAATAACCTATTTTAGAAATAAATTCCGGTGTTACTTCTTCATTAACACCAAAAGCTTCGACCAAAAAATTAATCCACGCCAACAATAAAGCTGATGAACTTGATGTCCCAGAATTGATTGGAATATTACCAGTTATAGTAATATCATATCCTACATTAGGTACACAACCATACCTTCTTAAAACCCTTAACGAAGAAGCAAAATAATCACGAGGTTCTAACTCCGAAAAAACCTCATTGATATCTATCACTCTAAGCTGATTAATATCGACCATATCCAACTTGAATACACCTGTTTTATTTTGTACTGCAGAAAGCTTTATATTTCTACTTATTGCACAAGCAATAACAGGCAATCCAAGATAATCCTGATGATCTCCAAAAAGGCAAGTTCTCCCTGGCGCTAACGATACAATATTTTTCATTTTAACAAATTAAATAACTAATAAACAATACATTAAACAACTTAAAACTCAAAACATCAACCCCATTTTTTAAGTTTTATAATGCGAAACTATAGATTTAATTTAAGTAAAACAAGAAAAAACAATAAAAATGTGCTCGAACACACCAAAACAATGTTCTCGAGCACAAAAAATACGTTTTTTACTACTAAATTTCTATAAAACAAAAAAAAAGTGTATAATTGGATGCTAAAACAAATTTTATTAAAAAAGTAGAACTCTTAAAAGCAAAAACCGATTTTGATATTAAAAATCCATTAATAAATTTACACTTAATATTAAAAATAACTTTACTATAAGAACTGCTAAAAAAAATAAATTGAAGCATAAAACAGATTAAACCTGATATATTAGCATCTATGAATAAAAAATATACTATAAAAGACATTGCACAATTAGCAGGAGTGTCTAAAGGCACAGTCGATAGAGTTTTACATAACCGAGGAAAAGTTTCTCCAAAGGCGCTTGATAGTATAAATGCTGTTTTAAACGAAATAGATTATGAACCTAATCTAATTGCCCGAAATCTAAAAAACAATAAAATATACACTATAAGTGTAGTACTCCCTGATCCGGCATACGATTCATACTGGAAGCCTTGTATCAAAGGGATTCAAGATGCCATAAAGGAATTTAAAGCTTTTAACTTATCGATTAAAGCACATTATTTTAATCCCGAAGACACAAATTCCTTTATAGATATAAATGAAAACGTATTGCAATTAAAACCAGATGCCGTACTATTAGCGCCTTTATTTTTCCATGAAGCCTTGACTGCAATTGAAAACTATAATAAACAGGGAACGCTAGTTAATGCATTCAACAACCAAGTACCATCTGAAGAAATCAGAAATTTTGTAGGACAAAATCTTTATCAAAGCGGTAGAGTCGCAGCTAAATTAATGGAAGTTATAACTCAAAATGGACAAATTGCAATTATTCATATTGATGAAAAATTCAAAAATGCTATACACATGCAGGAAAAAGAAAAAGGTTTTAGAAATTATTTTCTTGAAAATAAAAAATCAGATCAGGATATAACAACTTTAAAATTAAAAAAATCAACTTACGAAATAAAATTTACTGCTTTTTTAAAAGAAAATCCAAATCTATCTGGTATTTTCATAACTACTTCTAAGGCTTATCAAGTTGCTAGAATTATTAATGAAACTAACAATAACAAGATCTCAATTATTGGTTATGACCTACTAGAAGACAACATCAATTATTTAAACAAAGGAACAATAGATTTTCTAATTAATCAAAATCCAAAACAACAAGTATACCTAGGAATCTGTTCATTGGTAGATCATTTTATATTTGGAAAAAACATCACTCCCGAAACACTCTTACCTATAGACATAGTTAACTCTGAAAACGCCAGTTATTACATGGAATAAAAATTTAAAACATTAAATGCAATACTCCAAAAGAAGATGGAATATGAAAATCAGGAGTCTCAGTATTAGGATTTACCCAGGAAATCCAAGTTGGCTCAAAATTAATTCCATCTTCAGAATTATATTTTGCTCTAAAAATTCCAGCTTCAATCTTATTATCTTTAATCAAATTAAACTTATTAAAAGAATCGATACTAATAGCTCCTTCTACTGTAAAACTCTTATCATTTTTTGATGATTTTACTTTGATATCATTTTTTGGCCAGTTCCAGTTAAAATCAAATTTTTTATCAGGATAAGCTATAAAATCCATTATTCTTGCAGCAGTATCGATTTCTAAACAGTAATAAGGATTTAACGAAGTATCAGGTCTAAAAAAAAGTTCAACTCTGTCAGAATCATTGATACTGACAAAACTGTCGTCTTTGGCTACGATATGGATTTTAGAATCAAAAACTCTAAAACAAAAAAAGAAATACACTCCATCCCATAAGGCTCTAAATTCTATTTTTGAAGGCTCCTTTATATCCCAAGGAGAAAGAAACTGAGTCAATACTTCTGCTTTATCCCAGACACCCCCCTCCCCTTTTCCTGTAATTTCCAACTCCAATTTCTCTATCAAATTAACCCTGTAAATATTGCTCTCTCTTTTCATACTATTTTTTATTTTAATGCTAATAGAACTCTTATTTCTTTTAAACACAAATATAGTGTGCTCGAGAACATTTTCAATACATTTTCTTGGAATTTTATTATCATATAGCTACTTTTGGCCTTCAAAAGAGTAAGAACACCAGAGCAACAAAAAACAACAAGCTGATTTTAAACAAAAATAAAGAAAATCATTCTCTTAAATCTTTTTGGTCTAATACTTTTATATTTCTCAAAAAGTAAAAAATCAATTCACCTCTTCAATCTACATTTTCTTTTGAAAAACTCCATCATCAAAATAATTTTATGTATAAAATAAACACAAGTAATTTTAATAAAAATCAATAATTATGACTTTAATAAAATCCATCTCAGGAATAAGAGGAACCATTGGAGGAACTACAGGAAATGCTTTTACCCCAAATGATATTGTCACTTTTACAGCAGCTTTTGGTTTTTGGCTAAAATCTAAAGACACTACAAGAAAAAAAATAGTAATTGGTAGAGATGCCCGCCTTTCAGGAGAAATAGTTTCTAGGATTGTAAGTGGCACGCTACAATCAATGGGGTTAGACGTTGTTGATTTAGGATTATCTACAACACCAACTGTAGAAATGGCAGTAGTTGCCGAAAAAGCTTTAGGAGGTATCATCCTGACAGCCAGTCATAATCCTAAGGAATGGAATGCCTTAAAATTACTAAATGAAAAAGGAGAATTTATTTCGGCCAAAGACATAACAACTATTTTAAAAAGTATTGAGTCTGAAAATTATGAATATGCTGATGTAGACCATTTAGGTAATTATACTATTAATACCGATTATTTTAACTTCCATATCGAAGCCATTAAAGCTTTGCCTTTAATTAATACGGAAGCTATTCAGAAAAGGAAATTCAAAGTAGTCATTGATGCGGTGAATTCTACCGGAGGAATTGCTGTTCCTTTATTATTGAATAGTTTGGGAGTAGATCAGATTGAACTATTGAATTGCGATCCCACAGGCCAATTTGCACATAACCCGGAACCACTCACAGAAAACTTAACCGAATTAATCGCAAGAATGAAAGAGGGTAATTTTGATATTGGTATTGCAGTAGATCCAGATGTCGACAGATTGGTTATTATTTGCGAAAATGGTGAGCCATTCAATGAGGAATATACGCTGGTAGCCGTATCGGATTATATATTATCGCACCAAAAAGGAAATACAGTTTCAAATTTATCCTCTACCCGTGCCCTAAAAGATATTACGGAAACAAGAGGAGGAAAATATTATTCAGCTGCTGTGGGAGAAGTAAATGTGGTTGAAAAAATGAAAGAAGTCAATGCCATAATTGGCGGAGAAGGAAACGGCGGAGTAATCTATCCTGAATTGCATTATGGAAGAGATGCCTTGGTTGGAATTGGTTTTTTACTAAGTTATATGGCTGAATCTGGTCTATCATTATCTGTATTAAAAGAAAGATTCCCATTATATGCTATGTACAAACACAAAATAGATCTTCCTGACAACTTATCAATGGATAGAATTTTGGAAAAAATAAAAGCAAAATTTTCCAATTATCCTATAATTACTATCGACGGAATCAAAATTGAAATGGATAACAGTTGGGTTCACCTAAGAAAATCAAATACCGAGGCTATTTTACGTATCTATTCAGAAGCCAACACCTATGAAAAAGCTAAGGGAATTGCGTTAGAAATTAGCGATTTAGTTCTTTAAACATTACTTACAAACCCGATAAAAGAAACCGTAAACTCAAAGATTAAGAATACAATCTTTGAATTTACGGTTTCAATTTAAAGAGATTTGACAAAAATAAATTGGTTACATATCGTTTTTTGTATTCTATTTACATAAAAAAGGTAGTGTCTCACTAACTGTGTAAGTTGAAAAGTTATTCTGAAAAATATTTGAGCTCCTTTAAAAAGCTCAAAAATATTTTTCGGAAATAACTTTTTGTTATTTTTAACCTTACATAATTATGATTGACAAAGACGACTTATTAAACAACAAGGATTTCTATAAATCCTTCAAGAATGCAGAAGATTTAACCTCATTCTTTCAAACGATGCACAAACGAGCTGTTGAACATATGCTCGAAGCCGAACTTGATGCTCATTTAGACAATGAAAAACACGATAAAACCACTAAGGGTAATTATCGCAACGGACACGGAACTAAAAAAATAAAGACCTCTTTTGGTCAACAAGAAATCAAAGTTCCTCGTGACAGAGATTCTTCCTTTAATCCCCTGCTTGTTCCTAAAAGAGAAAATATAGCCCAAGGTATTGAAAATGTCATCATCTCACTTTATGCTAAAGGCATGAGTGTTAGTGATATTGAAGAACAGATCAAGGAGGTATATAATTTTGAAGTGTCTTCTTCGACTATATCACGTATTACCAACACAATTACAAATGAAGTAGTTACTTGGCAAAACAGGCCACTAGAAGAGCTTTATTTAATTGTTTGGATGGATGGTATTGTTTTTAAGGTTAGAGAAGGTTCGAAAGTTATCAATAAAACTATTTATTTAGCTGTAGGGCTTAACAGAGATGGTAAAAAAGATGTTTTAGGAATGTGGCTTGGTAAGAATGAAAGCAGTAGCTTTTGGATGAGTGTCTTGACTGATTTAAAAGCCCGTGGCGTTGAAGATATACTTATTACAGCTACCGATAATTTAAATGGATTTACTCAAACAATCCGAAGTGTTTTCCCTGAATCTCAAACACAAATCTGCGTGGTTCATCAAATTAGAAATGCTTGTAAATATGTCGTTTGGAAGGACCGAAAACAATTTACTGCCGATATGAAACATATTTATAACGCTCCAACAAAACAAGCAGCAGAGTTGGCTTTAAACGATTTTGCAGACAAATGGGAATCCAAATATTCTTATGCAATTAAATCCTGGCGAGATAACTGGGATGAATTGACCGTATTTTTTGATTTTCCAATTGAAATTAGAAAAATCATTTATACAACAAATTTAATCGAGAACTTAAACGGAAAAATTAGAAAATACACTAAAAATAAAATGTCGTTCCCAACAGATGATGCTGTATTAAAATCGGTATTTTTGGCTTTAAGAGAAGCGACCAAAAAATGGTCAATGCCTATTCAAAATTGGGGAATTGTTTTAAACCAATTTACCCTTATATTTGAAAAAAGGCTCCGATTATAAAAACGAAGCCTTAACTTTTCAACTTACACACTTTTTGGGATAGTGTCATAAAAAAACAGCTTACAAAAAATATTATTCAGATAGATTTTTTAGAATAAATTGTTTTATTGTTTATACATCTAATATCATTATCAAAATAAGAGCTTAATAATATTGTAAACTAATACAAATAATTATCGTGAAAACCAAAATAAATTCATTAACTTGGTTGTAAATATATCATTCTTCTCTTGTAGCTGAAATTCGTTTCAACCTTACTTCTAACTCAGGAGATAACTTTCCTGTTTTATAATAATCCCCCAAAGTATTTAACATCCATTTAGGAATCACTTGTTCAATACTAAGCGGTTTTTGCATAGTAGAATTACTTACAGCCTCATCAAAATTCAGCTCAATACCTTCAATATTATTATAAAAGTTAGGCAATCCTGCAAGACTACTTTGAGCATTTTTGTTTTTCAAAAAATAAAAACCATTTTGTAAAACCATTTCAAATTGCTTTTCTTCAAGACCTAACAATGGAGTAAGACCTGTTTGTTTACCCCAATAAATATTTTTATTCCACTGATTATTCCTATTCAAATCTTTATAATCATCTTTAAAAAAAGTGTAACCATACTTTTTATTGTCAAAAAAGGTGTTATCACTAAGCGTAATATGGTGAGGCACATTGTAGGGAAGGTTTTTCTCTTTTGAAAAATTCTTTCTAAGCTCTTCTAAAGGATTAAAATGGATGGTGTAACCATTGTTATTAACAAACATATTTTTAGCAATAATGCTTCCAAATGCAAGCGCATGTTCCGTTCCCTCAGCGCCAGTATTAAGATAAATAGCGGCATTACCCCTAGATTCAATTGTTTTTGACAAACTAAAATAATTCCCGGCTATAATGTGTTTGCTACCCCATATATACATGCCTCCATAGCCTTTATATTTTTCATCATCTGATAAAAAGAAATTATTAATCGCTACTTGTTTGTCACCATGACGAAAATTAAGAGTTCCTTGGCAATTTAAAACTGTATTGGCATAATATACATTTTCCATTGACTTGCTGGTTACTATTTCTGATTCCGAATCCTGACGAATAAAAAGATTTGAATCAACTAAACAACGACCAAGTGCATTTCGGTAATACCCTACACGGATAGCACCTCCGGCATTACCTTTCTTTTTGGGATTCGAGAAAAAGCAATGATCCACACGATGGTACATTGGTGGTGCAATTACCTGGCTTGTTTTGTCTGGAGCTTTTTGATTGTTTAAGTTAATAACCTGATCGAAGGTAAGTTTATTCGTAAAACTACAATGGTCAATGCGACAATGTGTGGGGACATTTCCGTTTTCGTCCAATGATGTAGTAATGTATGCTGAATTAGCTTCATCGAAATTGTTAAATGCACAATTGGAAACCCTGCAATAGCTGGCATACATAGCAATAAGTCCGGGTCCATGTGACTTCCATTGATTTGGATTACGGTTTCCATTGGTAAAATAAATGCCGTTAAGCTCTGTGTATGTACCATACATAGCCACTTTCACGTCTCCACAGAAAATTACACTACCTGGTGTTTCCGCAATTAAAACAATTGGTTTACTGCTGCTTCCATTTTGTTTAAGCAATAATTGAATATCCTTATATTCTCCCTTTTTAAATACCAGGCTGTCTCCGGGTCTCAAATTATTTAAGACTTTATATGTTTGAGCAACATTATCAACATAGATTTTTTTGGCAAAAATGTTAGTGTTAATACCAATTAATACAACGAAAGATAAAAAACATTTAATGCGCATGGTTATTCTACTTTGGATGTTATATGCCTTTAATTTGGAGTTGAAATATAAAAATGATTCTGGATTTAATGACCTAATATCCTTTTTGTTCATTTTTATGAAAATTATGATTTACTCTTCCTGTTTATCTGTTTTTCTAATTGGATACCATTTGAACGGAGGTAACTGTTTTTTCCAACGCATGTATTCTTTGGTCATGGCATCAGAAATTATTATTTCAGTGCCAAGTAAATCTTTAGTTTCAGAAATATCATTTTTCAAATTATACAATTGAGGCTGCTGATTTGGAAGAAAAACCATTTTAAAATCTCCTTTACGCATACATCCTCTATTGGTATTTACATACCAGAAAAGGGAACGATTATAATCCTTATCCGTAGGTGAATTAATCATTCTTATGAGATTCCTACCTTCAAGCCTAGCGTAAACACTATCTTTCAATTTGGCTCCTGCGGCAGTTAAAAAGGTAGGTAAAAAATCAAGTGTGGTAACTGGTATTTCGAATACAGTCCCCGGCTGTATTTTACCCTTCCAGCTCATAGCCATTGGCACTCGAATACCTCCTTCATACACATCACTTTTCATTCCACGCAATGGATAATTATCAGCAAAACTATGTTCTACCTGTCCACCGTTATCATTCGTAAAAACAATAATAGTATTTTCTAATAAATTCAATTGTTCAAGTGCTCTATATATTTTACCCACGTTTTCATCCATATTGTAAGTGAGAGCGGCATTTAATGCGCGGTTACGATTGTTTAATTCTTTAGTAAACCTCTCCAACAATTCCGGTTTAGCTTGCATAGGTGTATGCGGTGCATTGAATGACACATAAAGATAAAAGGGTTTATCCTTATTCGCTTTAATGAACTCTACCGATTTATCTCCAATTGCATCTGTCGTATATGGAATGGTTGAAGCATCCAGTTGATTCCCGTTTTCTTCAATAAACCGTTTTTTGGTTACATCATAAGCACTGCTACCCCAGAGAAATCCCCAGAAATAATCAAAACCTCTTTTATTGGGATGAAAAGGAGCAGACAATCCCAAATGCCATTTACCAACAATACCTGTAGTATATCCCAAAGGTTTTAGATAATCACCAACTAATTTTTGTTTTGTTGGTAAACCAAGGCTATCAAGCGGAAGGTTATATTTTACCCCTTGAATAAAGTTTGTAGTGTGACCAAATTTTGCCTGATACACTCCTGTAAGCAAACCTGCCCTCGATGGACTACAAACAGCACCCGTAACATATCCATTAGTAAATTTTACACCTTCCTTCGCTACACGATCAATGTTTGGAGTAGGTATTAATCGTGAAGATTGAAAACTAAAATCGGCATAACCAGCATCATCAGAAAGGATAAAGACAATATTAGGCTTTTGCTGCGCAAGGGAGCAATTAAAAATTAAGATACAACAGCTAATAAAAACTATATGAAATAATTTAGAACTCATGATTATTTGTTTGGTTAATGGATTAATACTTTACTTACTATACAAGAATATTATCTACACTAAAAGCATAAATAATAATTTAAAACTGTTAAAGCGATACTCTTTTTCTATATTCTATTGTACAATTACTTGACATCTGCCACACATCTAAAACCAGTGTGTTGCAAACCAGTATCGGGTGATGACTTCATTCTTGCCGTAACGCGGTATCCTTTACAGTAAGAAGCATTACAAAGAAACGATCCTCCTCTAACCACTTTTTTAGGAATAGTAGGCTCCATTGGGTCATGACTCTTTGAAGGTCCTTTGGGATTTTCTGAGACAGATTGTGTTAATTCTTTATAATACTCAGGCGTGTACCAATCACTACACCATTCCCAAACATTTCCTGCCATATCATACAAACCATAACCATTAGGCGAAAATGATTTTACAGGAGCTGCTACTGTAAATTTATCAACAGCAGTATTCAAATAGGGAAATTTTCCCTGCCAAATATTTGCCTTGGGTTTCGCTTTTTCGGGCTCTTCATTTCCCCAAAAATATTTTTTATCAATCAATCCTCCTCGAGCTGCAAACTCCCATTCAGCTTCGGTAGGTAATCTTTTGCCAGCCCATTTTGCATATGCATTTGCATCGTCCCATGAAATGTGTACTACAGGATAATTTTCTTTTCCATTAATAGTACTTTCAGGTCCGTGCGGATGTTTCCAGCTAGCCCCTTTAGTCCATGTCCACCATTGGGATGCATCATTTAAATTAACTGCAGTAGTAGTAGGCGTAAAAACCAATGATGCCGCAACTAATAAACTTTCATCAGGTTTTGGAGTACCTGGAGGTAATTGTTTTTTTATTTCTTCCCAATTGGGTTTTATTTCAGCAGTTGTGATATAGCCTGTTGCCTTTACAAATTTCTCAAATTGGGCATTAGTTACTTCGGTAGCATCCATCCAAAAACTTTTGACAATAACCTTATGTTGAGGATACTCATCGGATCTTCCTTCTTTATCCGAAGCCCCCATCAGAAATTCACCTCCGGAAATCTTCACCATCCCTTCGTAAGAAACTTTTTTTGATTTATTAACTGTATCTGAAGTTTTTCCAACAGAAAAACGAGCTGGTAAAGAAGCTTCACAACTCATTGTTTCATTAATAGCTTTTTTATCATCCTGCTTATTTTTACAAGCAAAAAAGAAAAAAGATAATAATCCAAAAATGGCAACATTAGATTTCATTAACTATAATTGAATTTTATTTTAAAATTACCAACAATGGATTCTTTAATCCCTGAGAAAAATGATTGAGATACTCAAACCATTGCGCTGAATTTGTAATTTTCCCTGCCTTATCCCAAACAGCTCCTGCATAATAAACTATTGGCTCACTATTTTTTGCCTCGGTTAGAGCTAATAATTGATTATTTCCTACCAACATATTCTTGACTTCAGTAGTTAAAACAGCACCAACCCCAGTCGTACCATCATTACCATGAGTAGGTTCCCAATACCCTATAATTCCTTGTTGCTCATTTAACAAAAGTACTCCACTTTCAGGTCTTTTACTTATACCAACTGCAACTGGTAATACTTTACTATCCACATAAGTGTAACTATTTTCTATTCGATTCAGTTGTAAACCTGCATCTAATGAAATTATTCGAGTACATCTAACTTTGATACCAACTGCATCCCAAGTATCGTACTCCAATTGAAAAGTAGAACGTAAAGGACCATTATCCAGTAATTTCCATCGATTGTAATTTCCGGAATAACGCACAGTATCTTTAATATAAGGTGCCATACTGCCTGCTCCTAAAGTAAAACCGACTTTGTAGTAATCTAATCCATTCCCGTGATCAACATGATACTCTCCTACCTTGTAGCGTTCATTTATAACCATTTTATCCGTTCGCTTTACCCAAACATCTAAACCATAAGCATCATCTCTTTTGCCTTCCAATGCTCTACCATAAGCTCTAAATGCAATACGGTCATTTTCCCAAGCAAAATCATCCAGTCTCTCAGGAACATAACGGGCAAAGGTTTTGGTTTGCAATACCATTGGTTTTCCTTTTTGTATAGATAGACCAACTGTTGTTTTGGCTTTGATACTTACTTGCACAAGTAAATTTTGAATTCCCGGAAGTCCTTTGTGTTCCAATTGATAGGGAATCTGCTTTTTAGTCTTAGCATTAATCACAACAAAATTTAACGTATCTATTTGAGGATAATGAGATAAGATGGTTTCCCATTTGATTGCTATAACAACTTCGTTTCTTTCTAAATTCGAATTATTCTGTATTTCAATAATTCTTTTTGTTTGGGACAAAAGTAGTAATGGAAAAAAAAGAAATAATAAGCAAGCACTCTTAATGTATTTCATGATAGTATTTTAGATTTTGTTCTGATATTTATTTCCACTAACACTGCTTTTTGAAACAGTATTAGTGGAAATAGCTTAAAATATTTATTATTCATTAGAAGGTTTTCCAATGGTAGCAAGAATTCCTCCATCTACATAAAGGATGTGTCCGTTTACAAAATCACTCGCTTTTGAGCTTAAAAATATTGCCGCACCCTGTAAATCTTCTGGATCTCCCCATCTATTAGCAGGAGTTCTACTGATGATAAATTCATTAAATGGATGTCCGTCAACTCTGATTGGAGCTGTTTGGCTGGTTGCAAAATAACCTGGACCAATACCATTAGTTTGAATATTAAATTTGGCCCATTCAGTTGCCATATTTTTAGTTAACATTTTCAAACCTCCTTTAGCTGCAGCGTAAGCACTTACAGAGTCTCTTCCTAATTCGCTCATCATTGAACAAATGTTAATGATTTTACCTCCTCCGCGTTGAATCATCCCTTTGGCAACATTTTTTGAAACAATAAAGGGACTTATTAAATCTACATTTATTACCGCAGCGAAATCCTTAACCTCCATTTCGATAATAGGAGTTCTTTTGATAATACCTGCATTATTAATTAAAATATCAATTGGAGCCACTTCAGATTCTATTTTACTGATGCTGGCAATTACTGCTGCTTCATCAGTTACATCAAATACATATCCATAAGCTTCTATTCCTTCCGATTTGTATTCTGCGATAGCTTTGTCTATGTTTTCTTGCGAAAGATCGTTTACTACAATTTTTGCTCCGGCATATCCTAATCCTTTTGCCATAGCCATTCCTAAACCGTGAACTCCTCCTGTAATTAGTGCTGTTTTCCCTGTTAAATCAAATAAATTCATTGTCATTTTTTTTATTAAATACTTAATTATTCTAAAATAAAGCCATCTTTAGTTTTTTCAAGCCATTGCTTTAAAACGGGCTGTAATTTTTTTACAATTGGTAAATCTGGTTTATAAATATTAGTCAATTCAAAAGGATCTGCTTTTAAATCATATAATACATATTCCCCTTTCTTTTTTTTCTTTACAAACGAAAGTTTATAATCTTTAGTTCGGATTCCCCTAAAACCAGTATTCATATCAACATTGTCACTAATAATAGCACCTAAAATATATTGCTCGGTTGGCTTTTTCCCTTTACCGTTCAGATAATATTGAGCATAACTTTTACCATCTAAATTTTTAGGTATTTTATTTTTCAACCCCATAAGTTCTAATAGTGTTGGATAAATATCAGGCAAACTTCCTAAAAAAGTACTGTCTTTTCTTGGAACAATATGGTTTTTCCAACGAACTATGAATGGTATTCTTAATGATTCCTCAAAGATGTTATTTTTTGATATTTCCGAATGTTTACCTAAACAATTACCATGGTCAGCCATAATCACTACGATAGTATTGTCGTCTAATTTCATATCTTTAAGACCATTCAAAATACGTCCAATTTGTTCATCAACTCCCGTAATATTTGCATAATAATAACGAATATCTTTTCGATAAGTATCTCCCATTTTTGTCCCTGCAGCAGGAATATTGGGATCTTTAATAAGGTCTTCTAATGGAACATCTTTATAAAGCTGATAATATTTTTCAGGAACTCTTTGGTATTCTGAATGGGGTGGATTCATAGATACTACTAAAGAAAATGGCGCATCCGAATTTCTGATTTTACCTTCTTCATTTTTCATATATGCCAATGCTTTATCAGCTTCATGTATTGGTCCCCATTCATTTACATATTTAAATTCATCTCTTTTATCATAGGTATCCCAATACATTGGTCTATCGTGCTCATCATAAGTTCCATAAGCATACCAATAATCAAAACCGTGTCTTTTATCAGGTGAAGTCCATTCGTTCCATGCCACTGATCCTACATTATTAGATGTTGGCACATAAGGTTTATATGGTGAATCCAAATGCCATTTCCCAATATATCCATTAGAATATCCATTTTCTTTTAAAATATCAGACCAACATATAGCATTCTCCTGCAATTCAATTCCAAAAGGAGCAGATGCAGAATTTACATTACTGTAAACCTTATTTTTAATAGGATATTGACCAGTCATGAGCATAGCCCTGGCTGGCGAACAAACAGGATAATTACTGACCATCTGTTCCAACACTAAACTTTCCTTAACGTATTGATCTAAATAAGGAGTCATAACTGGCTCTCTCCCTTCAAAACCTACTGCTTGAGCTCTCCACTGATCAGCAAGAATAATAAGTAAATTTGGTGCTTTTTTATATTTAACATTATTTTGAGCATCACAAGAAATTCCAAAAACTATTGAGAGTAAAAGGAAAAATTTTGTACAAATACTATATCTTATATATTTCATAATTAGTTTTTTTTTATTCAAGTTCCTTAATCCATTTTGGTAACTTATCCAATCTTAATTTTAATTGAGCTAAATACAAAGAAGCAGGCTCTACAGCTTTTCCTATTGATTCTGATTGTCCTAGTTGATCCATTCTAAAAGTTGTTCCCTTACTGGTAAATCCAACAATAACAGGTTTAGGAATTTTCCAATATTCATATACTTTAGATGATGGCCAAAACTCAAAATCTTTTACCGGTTCATTAGTTTGTTTATAATTCCATAGAACTAAACCTTGCATATGATTAGGCATATTTTCTAATGCACCTCCTCCTCTATTTTTCATCAAACCGCCTTCAACACCATCTAATAATGTATTTCTTGGCTGGCTTGCGTGAGATTCAAAACAAGTTGTCGAAGGATAAGTACAATTTAAAATTACAGTATTCATTGATCCATGTGATGAACCAAAGGAATGCCATTGGGATGCTTCATCAACACAATTCGCAATTAATACATTGGTAGAACCATTAGAAGTAATGGCTTCATGACCACTGTTGCCGTCAATTTTACAATTTAATACAGAAATATTAGCACTTTGTAAAACTATTGCTGCAACACTACAATCGGTTAAAACGACAATTTTTCATCCATGAATTTGTTGTTCTATTGATTCGCAACATCGTATAGCCACTATCATCTTGCCATGAACGATGATGAACAAATTTTTCTTTCCAATTGCCCACAAATGCAACATCCTCTATACCAATCTCTTCACTATTAGCAAATTTAGAAACTTCCCATTTGTATTTTGGATCAATAGTATACGAAACAGGTGCTTTAAGAATGAGCTTATTGTTTTTAATACTTTTGATTTGATAATAAACCTTAACATCAATTCCTTTATTAACCAGATAACTCCATGTTGGTTCAACTTGTTGAGTCTTCAATTCCGCTACAATTAAATCTTTATTATTATCTAATAATTTTAAAACAATCCAATCTCCTGACTCTAAACCTTCAATCGTATTTAACTCAATAGTACAATCTCCAACTGCTGCTGCTTTAGTAATAAATCCTATTTTTTTATCAGCACCTCCGCTAGTAAAAAGAAATAATGGTGGAACGGTCCACATTTTTGATGGATCTGCTGGCGGAAGTGTATTTTTCATATACAATTCAGTACCATTCAAACCAGAACCACTTCCTCTAAAAATGATATTGCCTTTCTTTGATATAATAGAATTTGTTGCATCACTTTCTTCATTCACTAAAAATCTTCCTTTAGGGAAAAAAACAATTCCAGAACCATTTTTATTAGCCGCATCTATTGCTTTTTGTATGGCAATTTTATCTGAAATATCATCATTAGGCTTTGCTCCAAAAGTGGTGACATCAAAAATCTTATAATTAGTAACATTGGGAATTTCTTTTTCTCCCTGATGATAACCTACATAAGAGAAATCAGGTAAAAGATTTCTATCTTTCTTATAATCTTCAAATATTTTAGATTTATCTTGAGCAAAAACATCTGTTAAAGCTAATAAATTCAGACAGACAATTAATATATTTTGAATAGGGCTTTTATTACAATTATACATTTTAATAGATTTTATTTAATTCATTAATGAATATTCTTTTCTACAAATACCAATCTTTGTAACGTAATAATGCTTCTAGGAAATAATAATCGGCATAAGTAAGAGGTACATCAATTTCACTTTTATGAGGAATTGATCCTACACTATGCTTCAAAAGAAAACCACCATTAGAACCTAATTGTGCTCGATATTTAGGACTAGATAATGACTTTAAAATAATTTTAGCAACATCAACATAATTTTGTTTTTCTTTTCCTGAAGTATATTGTCCTAATTCCAGCAAGGCTGAGGCAAACACGGATGCCGCTGATACATCTCTTAGCGCATCAGGGATTTTAGGGTCATCAAAATCCCAATACGGAATTTTATCGGCGGGTAAATTAGGATGGTTCAATATAAATTTTGCAATTCCTTGTGCCTGATTTAAGTAAACAGGATCTTTTGTAAAACGGTACATCATAGTATAACCGTAAAGTGCCCAACCTTGACCTCTACTCCATGAACTAGAATCTGAATACCCTTGAGCGGTAACTTTTTTACGAACTTCTCCAGTATTTAAATCATAATCTAGTACATGGTAGCTACTATAATCAGGTCTAAAATGATTTTTAATTGTGGTATTAGCATGATTTCTTGCTATATCGGCAAAACTTTTATCAGTACTATTTTGGCTTGCCCATTCCAGCATTTCAATATTCATCATATTATCAATAATAACCGGACCTACAAATCCTTTTTGTCTCAAGCCTCCATCGGTAATTTCCCAAGATTGGATCACTTTGGCATTAGGACGGTATCTTGTTGCCAATGATTTAGCCGATTCCAGAATTACTTTTTTATACTCTTCATTTTTAGTTAATCGAAACGCATTCCCATAACTGCAAAACATCATAAAACCTAAATCATGGTTTTTAGTGAAATACTTTACTGTATCTAAAATCGCTAATCTTTTTTTAGCATCTTCAAATACCCATGGTTTTTTAGTATATTCATAAATATATAGAAGCGTTCCCGGATAGAAACCACTACACCACCAGTACACATCAGAATTAATATGCTTGTTATTACTAAATGTTCTTGGCATTGAATCCAAAGGAGTCGCTTTCTCCAAATATTTATATTGCTTTGCTGCAAATACAAAATTATCCTGAATCATTTTTTTCATTACTGTCTTTTCTTTCTTATTAGCTTTTTGTGCAGAAACTGACAAGCTATAAAAAGATAGCAGTAATAAAAGATATTTAAGTATTTTCATAAGTTGTTATTTATTGTTTTTTTTAAAGAAATATAATATCACCATGATTCATTATATACAATGAATCATGGCAATTTGATAATTTATTAATTTAACCAAGGCTCACTTTGTGTTAATGCTTTATTTGACAATATTTCTACTGAAGGGATAGGGAATAATACGTTTCTTGCAGTAACATTTCTCCCTCCTAAACCTCCATACTGTTGGTTTGCTGGAGTTGGGGCTGCACTCATTTCAGCACCTACAGCATTCATTGTGCTAACAAATTTATTCCAACGAATTAAATCAGAACGACGTGTACCCTCAAAACACAATTCACGCATACGTTCATCTTCAATAAATAGTTGAAAAGCACTTTTAGACGCTGCTGCCGTTGCTGTTGCTACATCAGATGTTGGATAAGCTAGTGTCAAATTAGTTTGTCCATATCCTCTACGACGTACTTTATTAACTGCTTCAACAGCTTCTTCAGTTGGCCCATTTACTTGATTTTCAGCTTCCGCATACATTAAAAGAACATCCGCATATCTCAAAACAGGAAAATTAATAGGAGTATGATTTTTATTTTTAGGTGTTAGAATTTCATACTCTCTTCTCCATTTTCCACAATCTCTACCATAAGCCATTGTTTTTGCAATAGCAGTTTTGGCTCCAGTATTATTATTAAAAGTATAAGTTGTTAAGACCCAATCACGACGTAAATCGCCAGTGCCATATTTATTAAATAATCGACCTGTACCTTTAATAAAACCATAACTATATCCTATTGTTGATTCAAAATTAACTCCAGTCATAGTAATTCCATTGGTGTTTCCCACACGACCAGTTTCAGTATAGGAGTCAGTACGATTTCCTTTGAAATCAATTTCCCAAATACATTCTTTTACATCATAGATATCCTGTGCTTGGTTGATAAATATTTGACGGTATCCATTATTAGAGGTATTAGCTGTTATAGTTGGGTTAAAAGGTGCTAAAGCAGGATTAGTATCAAAACTAACATTCAAAGAATGTTCTCCTGAATCTATTACTTTTTTAGACCAAGCTAAAGCATCTGCATACTTTGAACTATCCATTAAAGGATAGCCAGCCATTTGCAAACAAACCCTAGCAAGAATACCCTGTACTGCTGTTTTAGAAATTCGACTAGAGTATCCATAAGAGGTAACAGTTCCAACTTTTGCTTCAGCTTCTGTCATATCTTTTAATATTTGAGCATACACTTCAGCAATTGAAGATTTAGCAATTTGAACCCCATTAGGACTAGTTGTAGGTGTAGTTTTTAAAGGTACTTCTCCAAATCTAGTTACTAGCATAAAGTAATAATAGCCTCTCAAAAATAAAGCTTCGCCTAAAATAACCTCACGTTTATTTTCATCCATCTTAGGAACATTTATATTTGCGATTAAATCATTAGCCCTATTTATTCCATTGTAGAGTTCACTCCATAATCCAGCCACATCAGCTGCAGTAGGATCAAAATTATACACCTGTGTACCTGTTACTTGAGCAGAACGAGCATAATAACCTTCATCAGTACAAGCCTCTAAAGTTGTATACATTGCATTTCCATACAATTTATCTGAACCTAAAGGATCATACACTCCAGCTAGAGCCTGTGTTAATCCTTCTTCATCTGTATAATATTGTTCTAAAGCAATTTTATTCTTTGGTTCGGTATTTAAAAAATCCTCGCATGAACTAGTGAAAATTGAGACCAGTAATAATCCTATATATATATTTTTCATCTGAAAAGAATTAATGTTATTAAAATGAAATATTTGTACCAAAAACTATAGTTCGTGCACGAGGATAGGATGAGAAATCGAATCCTGGTGTTAATGCTGAACTATAGGTATTTACCTCCGGATCTGGACCGGAATAATCAGTCCAAGTAATTAGATTTTGTCCTGACACATAAAATCTTAATGATTTTAAACGTAATTTTTTAAGAAAACTAGCATCAAAATTATAACCTAAAGAAACTGTTTTTAATCTTAAATAAGAACCATCTTCTACAAAATTAGATGAGTAACCTCCACCAAAGTAACCTCTGGTACGAAAAATATCTGAATCTGAATTCTCTGGTGTCCATCTATTTTCATAGCTGGCAAATTGATTTAAATAACCTTGGTTTTTTGTATTCCCTTCAAATAAAACACGATTAGCATTCAAAATGTCATTTCCATAAGACCACTGAAAAAAGATATTCAAATCAAAACCTTTATAAGTAAAGTTATTAGAAAATCCACCTGTATGAACAGGTAATCCTTTCCCAATTACAGTATAATCATTAGAATTAACTACTAAATCACCATTTTGATCTTTGTATTTTATATCTCCTGGTTTAATATTAGCTCTTGTATTACCGTTAGTTGTAACATCTGGCTTTAATGTATAAATACCTGTAGTTGTATCTAAATTAAAATCTTCATATTTGTAAGTTCCCAATGACTCATAACCATACATCAAACCCAAAGGTTGTCCTATTTTAGCTATGTAAGCACTTGTAGTATTCCATTGATTATCCCAATTTACAGTACTCTCAAGAGATTCTTGATCCTCACCTAAAGCAATTAACTTATTTTTATTAAAAGCTATATTAGCACTAGTAGTCCATGTAAAATCTTTTGTATTAATATTTTTAGTAGTTAAAGTTAACTCCAATCCTTTATTTTCAACACTTCCAATATTTTTTATTGCTGAACCAAATCCAGAAGAAGGAGGGAGTTGAGTATTTAATAATAAATCTTTTGTTATCTTCCTATATATGTCAGCAGTCAAAGTAATTCGTTGATTGAAAAAACCTAAATCAATACCTGCATCAACTTGCTCAGTTGATTCCCATTTTAAATCAGAATTTCCAAGATTTGTAGCAACAACTCCGGGTACATATTCATTATTAAAAACGTAACTATTCCCTATTGGGTTAAAATAAGTCGAAAGGTAATCAAAGTCTCCTACTCTATTATTTCCTGTCACACCATAACTTACTCTTAATTTACCCTCAGATAAAGTTTTATTATTTTTAAGAAATTTTTCTTTATCAAATCTCCAAGAAGCAGCAGCTGAAGGAAAGTAACCCCAATGGTTTTTAGAAGGAAACTTTGATGAACCATCTGCTCTGAACGATGCTGTTAAGAGATATTTAGAATCATAATTATAGTTAATCCTACCTAAGAAAGATGACATTGTCCAAACTGATGCCAAAGAATCTACACGTTGGGCTACTCCTTGATCTAATCCTGCTAATCCCAAATCTTCATTTGGTAATTGAGTAGCCGAACGACCATAAGACCATGAATCTCGTTTTTGGATTGTAAATCCTCCTAAAACATTAATTTTTGATTTTTTAGAAACTTTTTATCCCAGGTTAATGTATTCTCATTTAACCAATTGCTAGAATTACTGTGTAAAATTCTTCCGTTTACTCCATTTGTATTTCCTGGAAATCCATATTGAGTCTTTGAATTATTAAATTGATCTTGTCTTAACCTATTTTCAATAATTCCAAACGAAGTTCTGAGTTTAAGGTCTTTTGTAAACAAATATTCTAAATATCCATTAGCATTAATATTTTTAGTAGTGTTCAAACGATACAAATTTTGTAAATTTAAAAGTGGATTCACTCTATAATCATTTGCTGAATTAACATCCGGATCCTGAAGTAAATCAAGTACTGAAGAATCAGTTGCAATTGGTCTGTATCCCCATACCGAAACCATAATATTTGTAGTAGCACTTCCTGTTGACATGGCTGGATTAATTCCTGATTGTTCTAAATGGCTATAATTAGTATTAATTCCTATTTTCAATTTATCGGTAATTTTATAATCCAAAACTGCACGACCTTGATATCTTTTATAATTGGAATTCAATAAAATACCATCTTGATCACTTGTCGAACCAGAAAATGCGTATTTTAATTTTTAGTCCCACCTCTTACAGAAAAATCATTATTTTTAAACAAAGCAGTTCGAGTAGTCAAGTCTTGCCAATCGATACCTTTCTGCGTTTTATAATAATCTAGGGTTTTTCCATCAGAAAGATAAATCTCTGTCGGTGAACGCGGTATTGACGTTTCAGCAGGATTAAGCTCTAGTTGATATTTCACAAATTCATAAGGACTCATCAATTCCATTTTACTTATATTATTTTGAACCCCTACTGAACTTGAGAAACTAAATACCGCTTTGCCAGCCTTACCTTGTTTTGTAGTAATCACAACAACCCCATTAGCTCCTCTAGCACCATAAATAGCAGTAGCCGATGCGTCTTTCAAAATATCAATCGATTCAATATCACTTGGATTCACAACATTATTATCAGGATCTTCAATCAAAAAACCATCCACAACATATAACGGACTATTAGCCTGTGTAACTGAGTTATTCCCTCTAATTACTATATTAATACCTGCTCCAGGTCTACCATCTGAAGATGTGACCTGAACTCCCGCTACTCTACCAGCCAATGCCTCATCAAAAGAGCGAACAGGCGCTTTATTTAAATCACTCATAGCTACGCTAGAAACTGCCCCTGTCAAATCTTTCTTTTTAACTGTTCCATATCCAATTACAACAACTTCCTCCAAAGCACTGGTTGTCGATTTTAAAGTAACAGCTACAGTTGTTTTATCTTGAACAGCAAGAGTACTGGTTTCAAAACCGATGTAAGTAAAAATCAATTGATCTTTTGATGCAGCGGTTATTTTAAATTGACCATTTCCATCTGTTAAAGTAGCTACTTTAGTCCCTTTTACAGAAACTGTAACCCCAGGAAGAGGTTCATTTAGATTATCATTTACTGAACCTGATATTATTCTGTTTTGTGCATGTATAAATGCTGGAGCAATCATACAAAAAAACGCCCATTAAAAACTGCTTTAAAGCAATATTAAATATTGGGAATTTCAATTGGTAATTTTTCATAAGCCTCTATTTATATGGTTAATATGTTAGTTTATACTACAATATTATGCAAACGTTATTATATAAACAAGATAAAGCATGAAAAAATGTGCTCGAGCACAAAAAATTAACTAAAATGTAATAAAATGACCCTTGTTTTAATTTTATTTTTTTTATTAGCTTAAAAAAAACCATATTATTAACTATAAAAAAGTCATTTAGTTAGAATTATTATTTTTAAATTTTATTGTGGAAATAAGAACTAAAAAGTTGCTGAAATTAACTTAAAGAAAACCAACAATGTAAAATCTTAAAAACTAAAAAAGAATTAATTTAATAAATAAAAAATTGCATTCATAAAGCCAATTTCGAATTGGAAAATGAATGCAATTTTTTTTAAAATTATTTTCTAATTTACTCTTTTATCTGAGTCTTTTCTTTTAACAACTTGGCTAACTCATTAACTTTATTTGGAAATTTTTAGCTAAATTATTTTTTTCACCTAAATCTTCGTTTAAATCATACAATTGGGGTTCATTCGCATTACCTGTTTCAATACCCACTAATTGATCATAAGAAATTCCATCATTAGCAGGGATAAATTTCCAATTGTCTTTTACTATAGCAAGAGTTCCACCTTTACCTAATGTGTTTCCTCCTTGTTCTATTAAAATAGTTCTTCCTTTTTCTGATTTACCAAGAAAAGTTTCTAATGTATTTTCACTGTCTGGCGCATCTTCTTTTAGAATAGGTTGTTCCAATAAATTAGAAAAAGATGCTAATAAATCCATTTGACAAACCATTCCAGAAGATACTTTTGGTTTTACAACATCCGGCCAACTTAAAATAAATGGCACTCTTGTTCCCGCTTCCAGAACACTATACTTTCCACCTCTTAAAATTCCATTTGGGGTATGTCCATTTAGTTGACTTACTGCTTCATCTTGATAGCCATCATCCAAAACTGCACCATTATCACTTGTAAAAATAACCATCGTATTTTGGTTAATTCCCAATGTTTCTAGCTGTTTCATGATTTGACCTACCGTCCAATCTAACTGCAAAATTGCATCTCCACGATAACCCAGACCACTTTTTCCCTTAAACATCGTGGCAGGCATACGCGGAACATGAGGTTCAGTAAGAGCAAAATACAGAAAGAATGTTTTCTTATGATTCTCCTCTATAAATTCTTTTGCTTTTTCTAAAAAAGTTGTAGAAACTTCCTCATCAACCCATCTTGCTTTATTACCACCACTCATGTAACCGATACGTCCAATACCATTAACAATTGTATTGTCATGTCCTTGTCCTGGAGAAGATTTCATTTTTAATAATTCAGGATGCTCTTTCCCCGTAGGATCATTACCTACTTTACTACTGTAATCTACTTGAATTGGATCATTAGTATCTAAGGCAACAACCTTGTGATTTTCCATAAAAACGGATGGTACCCTATCAGCCGTTGCAGGGAAAATAAAGGAATAATCAAAACCAACTTCATTTGGGCCTGGCTTTATTTCTCCATTCCAATTTTTAGCTACCTGATCTCCTAAACCTAAATGCCATTTACCTACATTGGCTGTTCTATAACCTGCCTGCTGAAATAATTTTGGCAAAGTCATTTTATTGTTGGAATAATTAAAGCTGCATCTCCCGGTAAAATCCCCGTTCCTGATTTTCTCCATGGATATTGCCCCGTAAGCAATGCGTATCTGGAAGGAGTACATGTTGCCGAAGTACAATGAGCATTGGTAAAACGTACCCCTTGATTAGCCAGTTTATCCAAATTTGGAGTTTTAAGCTTAGTTGCTCCATAGCAGCTTAAATCACCATATCCAAGATCATCTGCGTAAATAAAAATCACATTGGGTTTGGCTGAAATTTGTTTATTTTGAGACTCTTGGGAATAAAAACTAAAAGTTATTAAAGTTAAACAGCCAGTAATAATTGATTTTATCATTTTTAAAATTTATTTAAAGTTATTATTAATATGGCTTGTCAAAAAGAGCACTAGAAGACAATTTACTGTTACTTGGTAAGATTACTTTTTTTAGAAAAGAGGCGTCACCTGTAGATTTACACCAATCTAATAAATACTCTCGGTATTGATCTAAAATTTTTGAATGGGATTTAGAATCAGTTAAATTATTCATTTCTAAAGGGTCATTTTCAAGATCAAATAACTGTTCTCTATTTTTACCCCAACTGTATAAAACATATTTAAAACGTTTCCCAACAACCGCTCTACCACTTGAACCAAAAGCATTCTTACCTTCAAATTTAGTCTCAACAACAATAAAATCTCTATCTAAAGTACTATTTGATATTTCAAAAACCGTTTTTAAACTTTTTCCGCTTAATTGTCTTGGTACTTCAACACCAGCATATTCACAAATGGTAGGATACAAGTCAAGTCCATTCGAAATCAAAGTAGTATTGACTTGATTGGTTTTAATTTTTCCTTTATAACTAGCGATAAAAGGCACTTTAACAGACTCTTCAATAAGTGCCGTTTTTTGATTCCATCTGTGTGAAGCATTACCATCACCGTGGTCACTTGTAAATAGTATTAAAGTATTTTCTCTAAGATTAAGTTTATAAATAGCATCTAGAATTTTTCCAATTTCCAAATCTACTTTTTCAATCAATTTATAATAAGTATATCTATATTGACGCCAGTCTTCTTCTGTATAATTAGCAGTTGGATAAACTTTTTTGTTAGCATCTTGTTCCATTTTAAGAACTTCTGGAAATGAGTTCCCTTGCTGATAATTTTTAGGTAACTGTGGTGTCTCATATAATGGTACACTCAAAATATTTCCATAAGGTAATGGCTCATTTCTTGCCCATTCGCATATATTATGAGGATTATCAAAAGACACCGTCAAAAAAAATGGCTTTTTTGATTCTTTTTTTGCTTTTAAATAATCAATACTTTTTTCAGCTAAACCAATGTCTCCCATAGGAGCTATCATATCAAAACCATTACCGGCAACCATACTTGATTCATGTGCGTGCCACTTTCCTCCGTATGCACAATCATAACCTGCAAGCTGTAGTGCTTTAGCAAGCATCAATTCTTTTTCAGATGATTTTATAATATTATCTCCAACTTCATTCGAATTTACGCCTAAATTATGAGGCATTTTACCTGTAAAAATGCTTGACCTTGACGGAGTACACAAAGGAAAAGTTACATACGTTTTTTCAAATCGCATACCACTTCTTGCTAACCTGTCTAAATTAGGAGTTTTTACATCTGCATTACCTGCAACACTCAATGCTTCTGCCTGATGTTGATCCGTCATTATTAATATAATGTTCGGTTTTTCTTTTTTTTGGGCATTAACTCCAATAAAAGCTCCAACAAACATTACAAAAAATAATATTTTAAATTTAGTAATCATAATAAATTTATTTGGTCAAATTAATTTTATTAGAAAATCCATGTCTACACTCTATAGTTATTAGTGTATTGTTACCCGCAATCACAATAGATTTGACTACTGAATTAGCTGCAAGTTTCCATTGCCCTTTTAAAGTAATACTCAATTCAACAGGCAAGCTATAGCCACTAATTGTCTTATCTTTTACTTCAGAAAAATTAAGATCTGGCTGAACCGCACTTATGGTAACATTTTCTCCTTTGTTTTTAATCATCAAAAGCGAAGGGACTGAAACACCTTTCAAAATAGAATTATCCAACTCTTTACTCGAATCAAATATTACGAAGCCTGTTGTTGAACTCTCATTATCTCTTACAATATGAGCCGTGTTATCAGCTCTCAAAATCTGATAGGATTTATCTTTTTCAATTTTATTTTCAAAAGAATTAATATCTTCCTTTTGAAGACCGGGATAAATAACATACTGATAAGAGGCGTCTTTAGGAGCTTTACCGTGTTCAATCCATGAAGAAGTAAAATTGCCTCTAGTAACGCTAATTCCTTTGTTTATTGAATTAATCTCTTTTGTTCTTATAGAATAACTATTAATATAAGATTCTTGAGTTTGTCTTCTAATTTCAATTGTATTGGGGGATAAAATATAGTATCCATTTTGATAAGCATCAATTAACCATTTTCGGGAATTACCAACTACTTCTATCTTCGATTGATAAGGAAACGTCGAAATGTCTTTCTTTTCAGATAAATAAATAGGCATCGAAGTACTACTCAGGAAATTTTGAAATAAGTTTGTTTGTATTGGATTTACAGTGTCAACGCTTGAAATTCCTGTTCCAATACAAATTAATTTATCTCCAAAAGAAAAAACAGATTTATTAGCCTTAAGTTTTCCTGGAAATCCTATATTTTTTTCTGGTCCATCTGCATTAGAACCTTTTGATTCATTTAATTTCATTCCAAAAACACCATTATTATCTAAAATTACTGCTCCTGCAAAAGTCTCCTCAGACCTAAACATTAACAATGGTGTATTAGGCTCTAATTCTTTAAACGGAAGATTTACAACTGTTGTTCCCGGATAACGATTCCAATCCCAACCTTCTTGCTTAAAACCACTCGCTTCATCTCCTCCAATATTATTTATCTGAATACTCCCATTTGCAGGATATCTTCCATATCTATTGGCATCAACATATATCTCTGAGGCCCAAACATATTTACTGTATCCTTTGATAAATGCGGCCCAATCATTTCTCCTATGAATAGCAGTTGCTGCATAAGTGAGTACATGATACCCCGGCAAAGTATCCTTTCCAACATTATCTATATCTGCAAATAAAGTAGTATTTAATTTATCGCTTTCGCCCCACAATCTTAAATAAGCAGCTGCCACTTCATTATCTATTTTGGAAGTACCTTCAGGATTTCCTGAACGAGCCATTAACAAAAATGAATTTTTCAAGGACTTAATAGAATAGTCTTTTAACGGATGGCGCCCTGCATTTCCAAAACCAAAATCCAACAATTGACTGTACAACCTTGTTGTCATTAATGCTTTCTTAAAGTTTTTGTGCCCGGCCTCGTTAATTCTAAATTGAGTTCCGGAAAGTGTAAAAATCACAGGAGGTATACTAGTAAAAGCTCCTAATCCATAAGCTGGATAATGCCCATTGTGATGCCATGAAGTACCATCTATCTTAAACACACCTATTTCGTTGTCCTGAGCCAGAGTTTTTGATATATAATTAGAATAAGCCTCTAATAATGCTGTTTGTTTTTCAACATTATCCGACATAAAAATTAGCATCAAATGATAAAAAGATTGAGTATTAAAATAATCAATATTAGCTTCAAATTCTTCTTCTGGTCCCAAAATCTTACCCAAATTAAAAATCCATTGTAGACTATTCCCCACCTCATTTAGTAAACCTGCATTCTTTAATGGTTCTTTCATCATATAAAAAGCATCTGTAAGCTCTCGAACATTATACCCTATATGATGTCTGGTACCTCCTGACGCTCCTTCCTGCCAACCTTGATCTAAAAAATATTGGGATGCAGTAATAAACATTTCTTCTATTTGAGCCTTATTTTCATCAGTGCTTTGAAGGTAATAACTAGCTATTTTCTTTAAAACTTTACCAAAATCTTGAATTTCTAAAAAATTTTTCTGATTTACATCTTCTCTATCAAAGTAAACCTGTTCAATTTTAAATGTCAAAGGAGCTCCTAAAACAGTCTCATTTTTCACCAGATTTAATTTAGCATATTCTTTTTTCGCTTTTAATAAATTATCACTCTTTTCAGTACTTTTATCAAAAGTATCATCAATACGTTGTTTAATAATCCGTATTTCTTCTTTTTGTAGATTTGAAACTGGTTTTACAAGCATTTCCTGAATGCGTTTCATATCTCGAATCAAAGGCATCCAATGATCTTTTCCTTCTTCTATATCTTTTTTAATAAAAGGTACCATCACATCTGGATAAGAGTGACGATCATCTTGATATTGAGAAAACACAATATCATCAAAAAACAATTTCCCTTTGCTCCTAATAGAACTACAACTTACTTTAAAAGTATCATAAGCTATAGCATCTCCTTTTTTGGGCGGATTACCATTCATCTCATAAAAAGGAACCCAAATAGTACGCCATCCAGTAAAATTTAATTTGATAGAAAACCAAACTTCTTCTTTACCTTCTTTTTCATAAGAAATTTTAATGATTTCATCCTGAGATTTTTCATTATACAAAGACATTACCAAAGTTGGGCTCGCAGGAAAATGATCTCCATATTTCAAAGGGCTATCCTTTTTACTCAATATTCCAAAATTAGAAGTTTTAAAAAAACTCACTCCTGACCATTCCCATTGTAATGATGATTTCCCAAATTGATGGTGTTTATTACTAATTGATAAACTACTCGACTTATTTTTTTTGAAATTGATTATCGAAGATTCACTCTCAAAGGATTCTTTAGCCGGATTACTTTCTTTTAGCTGCGCAAAAGACAAAACCCCTGTTATAAGAGTTATGGCTGTAATAAACTTTTTAGTCATTTTGATTCTTTTCATTTTTTTTACTATTAATTTCAATACTAAGCTGGTTCTATTTTTATTACCTAAACTAAAACTTAAAATCTATATGTTTAAAATTCCTAATCAAAATTTAAAACTTATTTTGATTAGGAATTTTCATGTTTTCTAATCACTTATTTTTTTATAATGGTGTACTGCGCTATTTGATTTCCATTTTGAATCACTACAAAATAAGTTCCAACAACCAGATCGCCAACATATAAATTTTGAGGTATAGTAGTAAATGCTATTTCCCTCATTTTATTTCCGTAAAAATTATACAAACTTATTTTTGCATTTACCGCTAATTCAGTTACACTAACATTTAGAAAATCCTGAACCGGATTTGGATAAACAACAACTGGTGTTGATCCATCTAAACCATTACCCGAACAAGTCCCCAAATGATCACCATGATCCAGATGTGATTGAACTGCTGATTTGGCTACACAAATGATTTTTCCGTTATGACAAATTTGTACTTTATCTGTATTATTACCACAGGATACATCCAAAGTATTAATAGTAATGGAAGCCGATGCATGGCCCCCCCCTGCATAAGTTATTGTTACGGTATAAGTTCCTGCTTCTGAAACTTCAATAGTAGCTGTTTTCGCTCCCGTATTCCAGCTATATGCCTCAGCCTGATTATCTAAAACCAAGGCTGTTAGTGTCAATGATGATGGGCCATAACCGATATAGAGTGTGTTTTTCAAATCTACACTTGGATCCATTGCATAAACATCTGGAATTAACAATTGTACAGGAGGACATGCTACATTTACATTAACTATTTCTGATGTACTAACCGCATTATCATTATCAGTAGCTTTAGCGGTTATCGAATAATTTCCTGCCAAAACATTATCCCATTCAAAACTATACGGTCCAGTTACAACTTCTCCTAACTTATTCGCTTCATTAAAAAATTCAACCTTTGTAATTGTTCCATCTGCATCTGATGCATCTGCAGTAAGAATAATTTTTGCAGGAGCATAAAAACTTTTATTTGACAAAGACGAATCTATTGTTACCAGTGGTGCGACAGGCTGCGGATCAATCACGGCATTAGTTCCTGAAGAAATACATCCATCGGCATTTTTAGCATATACCGTATAATTACCCGGTGACAGATTCTCAAAAAGACCTGTAGTATTATCAAATGTGATTTCATCCAAACTAAAACTCAAATTAACAATTGTACTGCTAACCTGAATACTTCCTGCTTCAGTATACGTTGGCTGTGTAATATCTAAAATGGGGGCTTCAGGCGTTCCGTTTAACAGTGCACATGGATTTTCTAAAGCCAATTTTATTTCTACCGGAAGTCCATCAGAAGTAGTAAATGCAATTGTTGTAGCTGTTTCAGTTGCCGAAACAATATTGGCATTAGGATTAGTTTCCAGTAAATTCCATTTATTATTTAATGTTAGTGTGATTACTTTAGGAGAAGAAGGTGAGGCACCTAAATCAGGATTACTTACTGACAAAACAATTTGAGAATAGTTTTGATTTAAAGACCGATACATAACCAAACAAGGAGTATCATTTGCGTTAACAAAACCATTTGTTATGTCTGTATTTGCAGCTGGCAAAGCATAAGCCCAGGTCTTAGAAGTTATATGTTCGATTATTTGTTGGTTAGTGTTATTCTGATAAACTTTATAAGGTTTGTCCTCTGCTGATTGCATTTGCTGTGCAAAGTTGGTCATTTGAGATGAATTTGTAGCAGGTACACAAACAAACTCATACGAGTCATTTGCAGGAGCATTTCCATGATCAAGATAAGCCAGATGGTAATTATTTCCACTATTACTTGCGATAGTCTCATCCGATGGATTAACTTGATTTTGATAAGGAGTAATTTGGTTAGAATTTCTAATTTTTAAAGTTCCGGAATTAGGTAAGATGTAATAACCCGTGTTATAATTATCAATTATCCAGTTAGCCGAAGTCTCTCCAAATGATTCAGCACTTTGGTTGGTTTTTACCGCTCCATTAACCAAAATATCAGCTGAATTATTATTGAGTCTTTGAAACAAGGTTGTTACAGTCGAATTAACATCATCATTATTTTTAATACCATTTGCCAGACAAATAATGTAATTATCAATTGCAAAATAGGTTTTTGTAAACTCAAATGTAGCATTATGAGTTATAGTTCCATAAGAAATTCCAAACCCTAAATTATTACGCTCTTTAAATTTCATAGCAAACAAACCTGATTGTCCAACAGTATTAGACAAAACATCATTATTGATCTGATTTAAAGCTAATGAACCTGCAAAGCCATAGGTATTATATTCATCTACACGTTCTCTTTCGGCATGTAACTTATTCCAAGGTAAAACAATCGTTGTTGTACCCGGATTATAATTCCAGTCCCATCCTATATCACTATATCCATTTCCGGTTGTACTATTTCCTGGATATATAATTTCTAAAGCACCGTAGCTTTGATATCTTCCAAATCTATTTTGACCGGCATAAACCTCAGACCCCCATAAAACATCAGACTGTCCTTTCATGGAAGCAATCCAGTTATTTTTTCTATACACTCCTAAATTACCCGAGTTAAACTGAATGTAACCTTCTTCAAAAGGAGTAATTGTATTGTTGTTGAATTGGCTGTTAACACCATACTTTCTATTGTAAATTCCTACCAAAACCGGATCTGCACCACCTAATCCTAAAATTTTACCTCCAGTTATTGCTACATTGGATAATGTTTGTGAGGATAAGGAAGTAGTTTTAATTTGTGGATTTCTTCCTGCCAAAGCAAAAGGTTTAACACCTGTGTCATTGCTATACATCGCTTGTGCATAAACGGCATCCCTAAATCTCTGATAAGTAGGTTGATCTATTTGAAAATTAGTTCCTTCTAAAGATTTCAATGCAACGGAAATTGTATTAAAGGCATACATATAACCGTCATAACCAACCCCATGATGATATGATAAACCATCTTTTTTCAAACCATCTTCCTGACCATAAGTATATATTAAAAAACGATCTAAAAATCTTTTTACCGTTTTTAAATAGCGTATTTTTTCATCATTAGTTTTAAACCAATCAGCATAAGCAAACAAGACATCAATATCCAAATACATTATATCAGTAAGAATAGCTCCGTTACTTTGTGTAGTACTAAAATCATAACTTGAATCAAAAAGATATTTAAATGAATCAGTCTCTATAGAAAGAGTATTCCCAAACAAATCTTTCACATTGTCGGGAAGAAAATTATTCAGAAAAATTGCAGGACGGGTAAATGTGGGATAATCATAAAAATCAACTGCAGAATAAGCACTCGTTCCGTTATTACAAAACAAGCTTGATATATACCAAACAGTTTTAACTGCCTTATCGCTAATATTGGTATCGCTTGGATTGAATTTTAAATATCTGGCAAAAATTTTCAAGAAACCAATCTGTGCAGCACTTGTTATAGGATTTCCTGTTATAACATTCCCTGAAGCTGTAATATTCAACGCGTTATAATCACTAATTGCAGTATTTAATTGAGCCATTGTTGGAGCAGATGTTCCTAAAATCTGATTAGACAAACTCGCACGGATAGCTGCTAAATCATCTATTTCTGAAGTGGTAGCAGCTGTAAGTGGTAAATCGAAATTAAAGACAGGCTTACATACCGGAAGCATATTTATGAATTGTCCATTCACTTTTACATAATCTAAACCAGCCTGACGAACAGGATTCAAATCATCGGCACGAACAAATTGTATCCTAATTTGATCTCCATCACTTGATGCAGTAAAAATATGATTTAATGTAAGTGTTCCCACACTACCTGACGAGGTAGTAACTGCAGCAGTTTCTGCTAAAACAACATTATCAGTTACATTATAAATCTGCAACTTGAATTTGCAGTAAGAAACTGCGGTTTGCCAATATTTAGTTTCAATTGTAATTTGACCATTTGCAAAAGGGCTTCCAGTCAACAAATATTGAATTCCCTGTAAAGCAGGTGTATTGGAAGTTCCTTTAATAAGTACAGCCCCATCATTAAGACCATCTCCATTATCAGCATCAGTTTTAACGGTAGAAACAGGAGTAGTATCTTCAATTTTGGACCAGGAAAAATCACTTACATCGAAGTTAATCTGCGGTGCCTGCATACTAATAAATTGTCCATTTACTTTTAAATAGTCTATACCTGCCTGACGAACAGAATTTAAGTCATCGGCACGGACAAATCGAATTATAATTTGGTCACCAACACTTGAAGACGTAAAAGCATAAGATAATGGAGTTGTGCCTATACCTCCAGTTGTTGTAGTAATCACTGCTGATTCTGCCAAAACAACATTATCGGTTACATTATAGACCTGCATTTTAAATTTCAAAAACGAACTCCCTATCTGATAATAATTTAGCTCAAGATTAATTTGTTCACCAACAACAGGACTTCCAGCCAGTTGATATTGAACTCCTTGTAACGCAGGTGTATTTGCAGCACTTTTTAGCAACATTGCCCCATCGTTAAAACCATCGCCATTATCGGCATCAGTATTAACCACAGTTACGGGAGTAGTATTTTCAATTTTAGACCAATTAAAATGAGTAATGTCAATTGTAATTTGTCCTTGCATAACGCTTGAAATTAAAATCAAGCAAATGATTAAATGAGTAATTTTAATTTTCATTTCTTGCTTTTTTTGAGTTCAATAAACTGATCATTTATCTTTAAATAATCTAAAGCTACTACTCGTACTATATTTAGATCATCAGCTCGGACAAATCGAATAACAATTTTATCTCCTACGCTAGTATCAGTAAACTTATAATCCAAAGAAGCCGTACCTACTACTCCAGTAGAGGTGGTGATTACATCTGTCTCAGCCAATACAAGATTCTTAGTTAGATCATAAAGCTGCATTTTAAATTTCACATATGATGCTGCATTTTGGTAATATTTCGCTTCAAGGCTAATCTTTTCACTATTATGCGGACTTCCCGATAAAGAATATTGTATCCCTTGGAACTCTGGCGTGTTTGCAGTCCCTTTAATAACAATTGCACCATCATTAAGACCGTCTCCATTGTTGGCATCATTATTAACAATAATAACTGGGGTTCTATTTTCAATTCTAGACCAATTATATCCGACTTTGTCAATAGTAATTTGTGCTTTAGTAAAAGTTGTTATCAAAAACAAACAAATTGTGAGATGAGAAATTTTCATTTTGTGATTTTTGGTTATTTTTTAGTAAATGTTTCTTCAAAATCATTTCAACATTTAAATTCGAGTTCTAAAATGTTGTACAAACCATTTTATCATTTTTTTAATCTTGTAATTAAGAAAACAAAAGAATCTATTCAAATCAAAATGCTAATCAGATTAATTATAAAGGCTTAAGCTATACAATATTATGAAAACGCTTTTATAAGAACAAGAAAAAAAACAAAATGTTATCGAGCACATAATTATGTTTTCGAGCACATTTCAATAAATTCAGGGCTTAAAGAGCTAAAAAAAAATCAGAAAAAATAAAAAAATATGTAATTTCTTTCTAAAATTAAGACATATGTCAACAAAATAAATTAGAAATTAGTATTATAAAACCTTTTGATTTTTTACAATGATTATTCAACCATTTTCAGTATTCAAAAAAACTTCTCAAATTGTAAGTGGTTAAATAAACTAAATACTTTTCCAAACGAGCAAGAAAATTATAGAAAATAAGATTATAATCTTTAAATACCAATATCAGGTATATTCATCAAAAGAATGAAGTATTGAAAACTATATTTTATTTATAATTCTAATTATCCTACAAATATTTTCAAAATCCAATTAATACACGAATCAATCCAATTGATATCACTTGTTGGATTAACTATACCATAACCATGTCCCCCATTAGCATAGAAGAAAGATTCGACAGGAACTCTATTTTTTTGTAATGCAGCAATAAATAAAATTGAATTCTGTACTTTGACTGTATTATCATCAACAGAATGGGTAATAAATGTCGGAGGAGTTTCCGAAGTTACTTGAAGTTCATTCGAATATTCATTAATCTTTTGAGGATCTATAGATAAATTTGCTAATTTTTGTCTCGAGGTTTTCTTATCCATCAGAATTAGATTTAATTCTTTTGGGGATAACCCTTCTCCAATCAAATTGTATCTTGAAACAAAATCAGTTAAACTATCTGCCATGCTGATAACTGGATAATTTAAAATCATAAAATCAGGACGCAAACTTATTTTTAAAGGATTGTCAATAAATTCTTTATTAAAATGTGTGCCTGCGGTAGAAGCCAAATGACCTCCGGCAGAACTTCCAGCAATTCCAATTTTATTGGGATTGATACCAAACATTTTAAAATTTCTCCTTACTATCTGAATAGCACGTTGAGCATCTTGTAAAGGAACAATTTGTTTATTGATAACATACTCAGTATTGGGTAAACGATACTTTAAAACAAAAGCTGCAATACCTTTTTCATTTAATTTTTTAGCTATATCATAACCTTCGTGATTAATTGCTAAACCCAAATAAGCCCCACCAGGACAAATAATAACTCCTATTCCTGTAGATTTACTTTTATCGGGTAAAAAAACTGTTAAATCTGGAGTATGAACTCTTGTAACAAATGAAAATTCTTCTGTTTCTGTCGAAAAAATGTCGGTGGTATCTACATCTTTAGAATTAGGTATTTTTTCATCATAAAGTGGAATCACTTTTTGTACATTACTAATTGTAAAACACGATAATTGGTCTATATTTAAAGATTGTTTTTTCATTTTTGAAATCATTTAGAGAATAAAAATATACTAAAACTACAAAATTTCATTTAGCGTACTTCAAAATCAAAACCAAAAGTACTATAATTCAAGTCTATTAAATATCTATGATCGCAGTAATACGCCCCAATTAATCAAATTTTCTTCAAAGTATATATCAAAAATTACGTCTTTTATCAAACTATCCGAAAGCTAATTATCGCAAAAGTGGATGTACTAATTTAGCTTACAGTGTTAGTTAAGACTAAAATCTTAATTTTAACACATGAAACAAGAAAGAAAAATTTACGATGCAGCCTTTAAGGTTAAAGCTGTAGAATTAAGTAACGAAAGAAGCAATTTGTCAGAGTTAGCCAGAGAACTTGGAATAAAAGTTTCTTTACTTTATAAATGGCGCAAAGATTACCAAGAATATGGTGAAGGCAGTTTCCCTGGAAAAGGAAATTTAAAATTGACACCTGAACAGGAACGTATTCACGAATTGGAGAAAAAATTGAAAGATGCAGAAATGGAACGTGATATATTAAAAAAAGCAATCAGCATTTTCTCCAAGAGCGGTCGATGAAATACAGGTTCATTAAGAACCATGAAAGCCAGTTTACGATTGAGAAAATGTGTTTGATTTTAAAAATCAGTTCAAGTGGCTATTATAAATGGAAAAGCAGGGTTGTTTCAGAAAGACTACTAAAAAAGAATATGCTGAAAGAAAAAATAAAAGCTCTTTATTTTGAATTTAAGCAACGTTATGGTAGTCCAAGAATAACATCTGAGCTACATGCTTTAGGATATCGAATATCACGATTTACTGTCGCAAAATACATGAGACAACTTGGCTTACGGAGTAAAGTAAGTAAGAAATTTAAAGTTACAACCAATTCAAAACATAATTATCTAATTGTTGATAATGTGCTCAATAGAAACTTTATGGTAACTAAACCTTCAGAAGTATGGGTGTCCGATATTACCTATATTCAAACAAAAGAAGGTTTTTTGTATTTAACAACTGTAATTGATTTATATGACCGAAAATTAATTGGCTGGAGTTTGAGCAATACAATGAGCACGAATGACACATCACTAGCTGCTTGGCGAATGGCAATAAAAAACAGAGCTATCAAAAAAGGATTAATATTTCATTCCGATCAAGGTGTACAATATGCTACTAAGAGATTTGCTAATACTATTAAGTCTTATGGAGTAATCCGGAGTATGAGTAGAAAAGGGAATTGCTGGGATAATGCAGTGGCTGAAAGTTTCTTTAAATCTCTCAAAACAGAACTTATCTACGGAAATAAGTTACTATCAAAAGAACAAATGAAACTTGAAATATTTGAATATATTGAAATATGGTACAACAGAAAAAGAAGACATCGTGCTTTGAATTATAAAACAATAGAGGAGTTCAATTATCAAAACGATATTTACAAAAATGTAGCTTAACTTAAACTGTAATTTTTATTTGCATATCCACCGTAATCAACTAAAAATAATAAATTCCTTAATCCAATTTTCAAAATTTGTTTTCAACATTTTTTGTACTAGTTTGTCATAAAAAAGCATACCTTTGTCTTTGAATTAATTAAGAATTATAACTTAAATTTAAGCGGATTTAAACCAGCCTAGAACTTTCAATATTTATAAAAATAGCGAAAATCTTTATGGCACATCCGTGGCACAGCAATTAAAAAAATATTAGAAATGCAGTATAAAAGTGGGATGTAACTGTTTTGTTCGAATCCCTCTTTCTCCGCGGAATCAAACCCTAACAACTACAAATCAGTTGGTTAGGGTTTTTTATTTACAATATATCCTCACATTATCCCCACAATTTTCATGAAAAATAATTACTAATTTTACATTAAAACAGTAATTATGAAAACTCAAGTATCCGTAAAACATATAGTTATTGATTTCATTTACCTTAAAAATCAATTAAAAGACTTGTTTAAAGACAAGAAAGAATACCAACCTATCATTGATTTTCTTTACGATAAAGATTATTTAGACGATGAATTAGACTTTCCTTTTCCAAAACTAAAAGATATATATCTAACAAGCTACTGGACTTAAATCTACCCTATCGAAGGTGGTTTTTACGCAAGTCTTATTAATATTGGAAAAGCCGTACCAAAGCTCATTAAAAAACTTGTATTCTTTTTTATAAATTTAATAACTCACGATCTCTTATAATAATGATTAGACATTTATTTGATTTCAATTAAACTTATTTCACCATTTACTACCTCCCAAAATCATCCTGTAAACGAACGATATCCTCTTCATCGGAAGGATTTTCTCGATCGGTGTGCTGCCAGATTTCAGCAACAACTCCCCATGAATCCAAACCAATTAGACGATGGCGTTCTCCTTTATTCATTTGAATAAAATCTCCGGGGGTAAGCTGTTGAATTTCTCCTTCTTCATCTGTTGAACTTGTTTTTACACCCACAATACCGGCTACAATTTTCCAGATTTCAGCCCTGCGAAAATGATATTGCCATGACAATCGCTTATCTGGAGCAACAACTAATATTTTAGGGCTTAGCTTATTTGTTATCTTTATTTTATCCATTTCAAGATGAGGAAAAAATTTTGCGGCAAAAACAGCTGCCTGATTTTCATCAATTACGAAAAAACCGCCCCAGGGTCTTGTTGCATCTTGTTGAACAATAGTAAAATTCTGCTTCTTTAATTCTGCTGCAATCTGTTCGAAAATTACTTTTTTATCAATAGTATTAGATATATTCAAATTCATTTTTAATTTCTTTAAAACAACTATTATTCGTTAGAGGGTTTTCCAATAGTAGCCAAAATTCCTCCATCTACATAAATTACCTGACCGTTCACAAAATTGCTGGCTTCAGATGCTAAGAAAACTGCTGTTCCGGCTAAATCTTCCGGATTTCCCCAACGTCCTGCTGGTGTCCTGCTAATGATAAAATCGTTAAACGGATGACCATCCACGCGAATTGGCGCTGTTTGTGACGTAGCAAAATAGCCTGGTCCAATAGCATTTATCTGAATATTATGTTTTGCCCATTCAGTAGCTAAATTTCTGGTTAGCATTTTTAATCCTCCTTTGGCCGAAGCATAAGCACTCACATTATCACGACCTAATTCACTCATCATTGAACAGATATTGATTATCTTACCCGACTGACGCGCAATCATTCCTTTGGCAACCAATTTAGACATGATAAATGGTCCCACTAAATCTACGTCAATTACTTTACGGAAATCAGAAACCGGCATATCGATAGCTAAAACACGTAAAATAATTCCGGCATTGTTAACCAAAATATCAATTTTACCATGATTGGCTACCATGGCAGCCACTTGCTTTTCGGCTTCTACCTCATCAGTTACATCAAAAACATAGCCTGTAGCTGTAAAACCTGATTTTCTATAGTGCTCAATAGCCACATCCAAAGGTTCCTGAACATTATTGGTAATGATTAATTCTGCTCCGGCTTTGGCTAATCCTTCAGCCATTGCCATTCCTAATCCGTGAATTCCTCCTGTTATTAACGCTGTTTTACCTTCAAGGTTAAATAAATTCATTTTGTTCTACTTTAAAATTATTTTGATTACGATTTAATTCACTTTGTGTCGAAAGACTTTCTGATAATTCTTCCAGGGTTCTTCCTTTGGTTTCCGGCATTTTAAAGAAAACCCAAAGCAATTGCCAAACCATCATCAGACAAAAAATACTAAAAACGGTTGTTGCTCCAATTTCTTTAAACAAAAACGGAATAAAAGAAGGAATCAAGGCTGCCAAAACCCAATGAACGGATGTTCCAAAAGAAGTTCCTGCTGCTCTGAGTTTGTTAGGAAATAATTCGGAAATAAATACCCAAATTACTGACCCCTGACCTACAGCATGTGATGCTATGAATAAAAAGAAAAATAACGGTACAGCCATCCCTTTCCATTCAAAATAAAAAGCCATAGTTACTAATCCTAAAGAAATCACATATCCAACAGAACCTAAATACATCAGGGTCTTTCTTCCATATTTGTCAATCAATGAAATTCCAATCAGCGTAAAAATTAGGTTTACTACGCCAATCCCGATGCTACTGAAAAAAGAAGCCGATTTTTCAAGACCCGCCAATTCAAAAATACGCGGCGCATAGTATAAGAAAGCATTAATTCCTGAAAACTGATTGAATAAGGCAATAAAGAAAGCTAATAACAATGGCTTTCTATATTTTTTCATAAAAATAGACTCATCGAGTACTTCATGCTGTTTTTCATTTTCCATTGCTGCAATTTCTGATGCTACTTCTTCATCTGAATTGACTTGTTTTAAAATAGCAATCGCTTTTTCACGGTCTTTTTTATACTCAAAAATCCAACGCGGACTTTCCGGAATTCCGAAAACCAATAAAGTATATATTAAAGCCGGAGCAGATTGTACTCCTAACATCCATCGCCAGGAATTCTCGCCAATATCCTGTAATAAATAATTCGATAGAAAAGCTATCAAAATACCAAATACGATATTGAACTGATACAATGCAACTAATTTCCCTCTGTCTTTTGCCGGAGCAATCTCAGAAACATAAGTTGGTGCTGCAATAGTTGAAGCTCCAATTCCAAGTCCTCCTAAAAATCGGAAAATTGAAAAAACAACAGCATCATTTGCAAAAGCAGTTCCTACAGCCGAAAGAAAGAACAAAACACCTATTAATACTAATGTTTTCTTTCTTCCTAAAATATTGGTAGGAATAGCTCCAAAAACAGCTCCAATTACTGTTCCCCAAAGTGCCGAAGACATAACCACCAATCCATGGTACAAATCTGAAGATCCCCATAATTGCTGCAATTGTTTGTCGGCTCCCGAAATGACTACGGTATCAAAACCAAATAGAAATCCGGCCAATGCTACAACTATAGACCAGTATATTATTTTTTTGTTTTTCATTTTAATTTTTGTTTGGTTAATTTTTATTCTTTCTAATTGAATTTATAAGTCAATAATGGTTTCTCACCTGCTTTCAGTTTTTATACCTTAACAAAGCTTCTACATAATAGTAATCGCCATAAATGATGGAAGCATCAATTTCTGAACCGGCAGGTTTGTGTCCTGTTGAATGTAGTAAAAGTGCGGTATTCGTATTTTACTTTGATAATTATCCGAAAGCTCTTTTAACATTCCTTCGGCCTTATCCAAATATTCTTTGGCCAACACGCTATCCTGGGTATAAGTTGACAATTCCAAAAGAGCCGAAGCTACAACTGCAGCTGCCGAAGCATCTCTGGGCGCATTTGGTATCGCTGGATCATCAAAATCCCAATACGGAATCAAATCCTTTGGCAATCGGTCTAAATAAACACGGCTAACCTTATGCGCAAAATCTAAAAATTTAGGATCTTTTGTTTCTCTGTAAACCATCGTATAACCGTATATAGCCCAGGATTGACCGCGAGCCCACATACTGCTATCACTATAGCCCTGATGTGTTACCCCCTTTATTTTTTTGCCTGTTTCTTTATCATAAACTACTACATGGTACGAAGTATAATCAGGTCTGAAATGATTCTTCATCGTGACTGTAGCATGACTAACAGCCATATCATACAATGATTTACTACCTCCATTTTTAGATGCCCAAAACAATAGTTCCAGATTAATCATGTTGTCCATGATCGTATTATGTTGTGGCCATTCCATATTAGGGACTTCACGAGGCCAGGACAAGATTGTACCCACTTTTAGATTGAAAAGTGTAGCCAGAGTATCGGCTGTTTTTAAAATCACTTTTTTGTATTCCGGATTTTTTGTCAAACGATAACCATTCCCATAACTATTGAAAACCTGAAAACCTAAATCGTGATCTAATGCAGGAGTGACAGCAAGTGGTGCTAAATAATTGGTGAATTTATCTGCAGCGGTTTCCCATTTATGGTCCGCCGTAGATTCATATAAATACCAAAGTTGACCCGGCCAAAAACCACTTGTCCAATCCTTATAATCTACAAATTTCCATTGCTTACTTTCAAATGGAATACTCCTTGGAATCGAACCATCATTGGGTATTAATTTTAAGGCATTCGACGATTGTTTCACACAATAAGCTAATTGTGCATCCACATCCAATTTATCATCCAATTTAGTATTAGTAATAGTACTTCCACAGCCCACCAGCATTAAAGTTGCAACAATGGAACCTAAAATTTGTTGTTTAATATTCATAGTAAATTATATATAAATCCTTATTTATTTAAATTCCAATAAACGATGTACCTTTCACGGTGTATATCATAAATTGGTTTCAAAGTATTCGCTGTTCCTTTTATTTTAAACTTTAGAACATTATCATTCTCCTTAACAATGCTTTTTTCTAATTTTTTTCCATCCAGATTCAACTGATTAGAAACACTTCCAGGAACATGGTAATCATAGGTATAATAATCATTATATAGCTTTGGATTACTATAAGGTCCTGGTTCAAGCATGCCTTCTGTTCCCATTGCACCAGCCAACACTATAGGTCCATAGGTTACAGCCGCAACTTTGGGATTATCAGATGTTGGATTGACTTTGATTTGCATATCAAATGAAATTTCAATTGTATCTCCATTATCCCATTTACGGTCTAATACTATATAATTCCCTGGCTTAGCTTTAATGGTTTGCTTTTTTTCCGTTTATTTTCACTTCAGCATTAGCTGCCCATGATGGATATCTAATACTAATTGGCATACTAACCGGATTAGCAGTACTAAGAGTGAGTTGGGTATTGCCTAAATTTGGAAAATTGGTTTGCTGTTTTACGACAATTCCTTTTTCCTTCCAGTTCAATTCTGACGGAATAAAAAGATTTACATACAAACCTTTGTTATCATGGTAATAGATAAATTCCCCATATTTTGCCTGATTTTCAAAACCACTTCCCACACAACACCAAAATGAATTTTCGGGCGTACTGTAAACTTTATGTGCACCGGGTTTCATAGGCAGGAAATAAGCAATCATTCCCGTTTAGGATCCTGTTGCCCTAAGATGTGATTGTAAAGTGCTTTTTCATAATAATCCACATATTTTATTTGTGGGTTATAGCCATATAAATGGCGGGTAAGTTTTAACATATTATACACATTACAAGACTCTCCCGTATAACCGCTTAGATGTTCAGAAAGATGATCCGGTTCAAAAAATTTCTCCTTATCACTATTGCTACCCGTAATAAATGAGTGATGATTAACAACCGTATTCCAGAAGAATTCAGGAATCTCACGATTTTTGTCACCCCCTTCTAGTTCATAGTTACGGGAAAGCCCTATCAATTTAGGAATGTAAGTATTGGCGTGTTTTTTATTGAGATTGTCTACTTTACTCAAAAGCGGATCCAGTGCTTCTTCATGATAAAAAAATTCGGCAAGAAATTTATATTTATTGTCTCCCGTAATTTCATATAGAGTATAAAAAGAGTCATTCATTCCGCCAAACTCATTTTTAAGCATTCTTTTACGCTCTTCATCAGTCAAAGGCTTCAGCTTTTCATAAGCCCAATCAGCCATTCCTTTAACGATTTCCAATGCTGGTTTACTATCACAATAAAGATATTGATCCATTAAACCCGAAAAAAGTTTGTGCTGGGTGTACCATGGCGCCCAAACACTTTTTCCTGCAATAGCTCGATCTATTAAGTTTTGAGGAAACGCACTTAAATAACCTTTTTGATTCAACACTTTTTGTACCTCAACTAATCCTGTAACTAAGCTGTCACTCTTAATTTTATACTTGTTCTCTCCCGTAGCAGCATATAATAAAGCCAAACCGGAAAGGATATGCCCGGTACTATGCCCCTAAGATCACAATCCAAAGATTCCCAACCGCCTAATTTATCAACCTTAAAATAACCTCCTTCCAAATCACTAAATACACCTGCATTGGTTTTAAAACTGTGTAACAATCGCTTGGCATCAATACTCAAAATCCATTTACTTTCGCGCAGCATATTATCCTTAAATGGGCTGTCCAGTAATTTTACATCTTGGAGGTTAAATCCCAAAACCTTTGCATTTTTGGTATCATCCAGTTTTAATTTCCCCTCGTGTTGTCCGGGATAGTGCGATTGCCCATTCATATTTATTGACAATCCAACAACAAGAACTAAACATTTAATTGTACCGTATTTCATATATTTTTTAAATTATTTTAGTTCTAATTTTAAGCTCTAAATAGTAACATTTATTAATTTTTGATTCGAAATTTTCTCCCTCTAAAATTCATTCAGCCGAATGATTTTCTCCCTTGATTTATACGCTGTTTTATTAGCATCATAAAAACATTCAATGTTAGTCAGAATTAAAAACTTAATAGATAAATTATGATGCAAACACTATAAATTATAGTTCTTATGAGACAAAAACTAAGGAATGCTACTCTTAACAGATTTTTTATCTTTTGGCTATCAAATACATGAGTAAAAACTATTATTTTCACTCCTATTTTATAGCTCCTTTTATTCTGAAAAACAGAATCGAAATTTTAAATAAAAGTTCCATTTAAAATGAACTCATAACACCGTTAATTGACTTTTTAAAACAGAACGAATATTGTCCCTAAAAACAAAAAAAGCAGCTAATCTAACTAAGATTAACTGCTCCTTTAAATCATTTCGAATCGGGTTATTTTACAATAAAAAAACTTTGTTCGACTGACTGAGCTGACTGTAATGTTCCCGCTATTCCATATTGCCATGCCACGACAGTAACTTTAATTGGAAACTTTGCCTTCGGTGGAATTTTAGTAAAATGCAGTTTATTGTCTTCCACATAAGCAGGACCTTCTTTTACATAATAGCTTACTTTAGTTCCTGCACTCGATGGGCATTCAATGCAATTGTTTCTACACCTACTTTTACATTAGCTATTGGAGAAAAATCAATCGTTTGTGGTTTTCCTTCTTTATTAACGATAGGAAATCGCAAATGCAGTTGTTGGACAGCGCTTTTATAAATGACATCGCCATTATTGTGAGCCAAAAGCCAAATATCATTACTGCGTTTGTATTATTGAAACCCAGTTTATCAAATCTAATTTGAAAAGTGGTATCGTTTATTTTTTTCACCGGACCACAAATCCGGTCAATCAGAAGTTTAGTTTGGGCAAAATCACTAACTGGTTTTAATCTTAAACTATCCGAGGAAAAAGGCGTTACTACAAAACTTATTCCGTCACTTAATGGCTGAAAATCTAACTGAAAATTAGCATGACTTTATCTGGTTTTACTATTTCTCCATTTTGTTTAAAACCAAAATGTTGTTTTTCTTTCCACGGGCCTGAGCATAAAAAACTTCGGTTGCATTTGCTGTTTTTTCATCAAAAACCCAGGGAAGCTGTATTCTATCACCAACAAATTGGTTAAAAGGGGCAGGCTTGAATTTTGGAACCGAATCCTTTCTCCATTTATCCATTAACCAACCCGAATCCGGTTTTACTTTTTTAAGATTTGGATAATTTGCCAAAGGCATTTTAGCAGGAAGTCGCCTTTAGCAGCTTCACGAATGTAATCTGCAACATATTTAACCATTCCATCCGAATAATCAAAATGACCATGTCCTGCATCGGCAAATAGGGTAATTACACTCTCAGGATGTTTTGCAATATAAGCATAAGCAGGCTGTATCCTTTTCTCCCACCATTCGTACTCTCCCATTACAAACAACGACGGAATTCCGTCAATATTTCGATTGCCCCAATCAGGATTGGGTTTACCACTTCCTGTCAAATTACTTTGGGGTGCATCTCCGTGTACAGAAACCAAGGCAAGGGTTCTATCCGGATTAAAAGCCGCAAAATTCCAAGGAAAACTCGCCATTGCCGAATGCCCAATAGGAACAACCGGTGCGTAAGCCAACTCCTGATAACCCGAAACCTCAGCCAATGATTTGAACATTGCATCAATGATCTTTTCTTCATTTTTGCTGGTATCATAAGTCCAACTAACTACAGGAGTTACCCAAACCTCAGCAAAACCAAGTTCAGTCATTACTTTTCTGAAATAGGAATTTTCTAGCATCCCTTCTTCTATCATGTTGTGTTGTCCAAACACTACCCCTTTAATTTGCTTACAATTTTCCGGCACCCACAAAAAAGCTTGCGGATTATCATTGGTTTCCGGAGAAATCGTATTATTCAACTTTACGCTCCATTGCCAAACCTGAGCATAACTGCTGAGACAAAAAAAACTACAACAAAGAAGTATATAATTTATCTTTTTCATCTTAAACTAAGCTACTTTTTAGAGACTTCAGAAATGATTAATGCTACACCACCACTGGCTTTTAAATCAAAAGTCAATGTTTCCCCTCCTTTTATTTTCTGTTCTGAAGCCACTACCTTAGTACGGGTTTGAATCGCATCATTATCTTGAAAAGACTTCACAATATATTTCTTCCCCTTTTACAAGAAAAGCGGTTGGGATACTTACTTTTCGGGCTTGCTTATTGGTAATCGCTCCCACAAACCAATCGGCACCACTTCTACGTGCTACAGTTGCATATTCTCCCACTTCTCCATTAAGTACTTTTGTTTCATCCCAAACTGTTTTAACCTTATCAAAAAATTCGATTTCCGGTTCTCCCTGATAAGCTGACGGTTGGTCGTACCAATACAAAAACTGAATTGGACTATAATAAACCACCGACAAAGCCAATTGATGCGCATGCGTATTTTGAATACGATTATTATAATAAGCAATGGTATAATCGGCAGCTCCGGCCAAAAAACGCGTAAAAGGTAAAATAGCATTATGATCGGCATCAGGCATTTCTTCGTTGCCACGAATTCCTTCCTGCGTCATCAAATTAGGATAAGTACGGCTAAAACCAGTTGGGCGATACTCATCATGAATATCCACCATCAAATTATATTCTGCACATTTTTTAACCGCCTCATGCAACCAGGTCGACCAGCGTTGATTTCCTACCTGCACAAAACCAAATTTAATTCCTTTAATCTCCCATTTTTTATACAAAGGCAAAATGGAATCCAATTGTTGTATCAAAGCACGTTGGTTTACATACACCCAAAGCCCAATGCCTTTTGAAGCCGCATAAGCCGATAGTTCAGCTATATTGATATCTTTTGTTTCTGAAACCTTAGTAGCATCAGAACTCATTTTCATTTCAGGTCCATACCAGCCTGCATCAAGATGAATGTATTGCAAACCGCGTTCAGCAGCAAAATCAACACATTTTTTGGCATCTGCCTGCGTCAATTTGGCCACCCGAATTGCTTTTCCCGGCTTAATCCACGAAACATCCTTCATTTGATTTTCGGGATTCAAATTCAGAATAATATCTTTATTTAGGATTAAATCAGTTCCTTTATCAGCAGCCATAATCACACGCCAAGGCGTAAAATAAGCCGGAATCACATCTACACTACCGTAAAGCGTTGCCTGAAGTGTATTGGGTTTTACAGCATTGAGACTGAATTTCATACGGGCATAGTCGGTCATTTGTGCTTCAGCAATAGCTACTGTCAAACCATTGGTTAATTTCATTGTTAGTGGACGCTCACTTTGCCCTTTCCAATCTTTTAAAGGAAGTAATGAAATTGGTCCCTGTGCCCAAGGTTCATAATAAGCCAAAGTCCCTTCGGGCATGGTAAACTGCGTTTGTTCCCCTATAATATGAAGAAACAAACCATTCGTTGGTTCCGGAAAATGGTATCGAACAGCAACTCCTTCATTGTAAGCACAAACAATCACGTTCATAAAATAACTTTTATTCTTGTCGTAGCCATCTGTTGAAACTTGCTTTACAGTTTCTCCTTTTCGAAACGAGATGGTCATCTCATTGTAATTATTTCGAATAGTCGAATTTTCACCATAAACCGGCTTCCAGCTTTCATTAATAGTATTTCGTTTAGCATCGATAAAATTCAAATTCTCTCCCCAAACCTTACAGCTATCATTAGGGATTGCCAGAGCTGATTCGAAAGTCTGATTTTCTATCAAAACACCCAATTCTGATTCCAATACAACCGATTTTCCTTTGTAAGAAAGCGTATAGTACATTTGTTTATCATTAGAATTATCCTTTTTTTGATAAAAAGTAAACTCGTAAGCCCCATCCGGAGACTTCAATTTTTGAACAGTTTCCTCAAGAATAAATTGCGCCTGAGTAGCTAACGTACAAAGGAATAATCCCAGTAAGTGATAAAATTTGTTTGTCTTCATTTTTGTTTTTTATTTCGTTATTCTAAACCAGTCAAAATCAGCATAACCTCCCATTCTAACATTGGGCTCACTGATGGCAAAAATTCCTATTTTGGCCGAAATCCATAAATCTTTTTCGGCTTTAGCTTCTTCTCCTATTTCGAAAAAATCAGTTCCGTTTTCACTGTAACTGAATCGGCAACTGGCATTAGGAGCCATAATTTTCATACTCAGCTGCACTTCGTTTGAAACCAAAGCTTTTTCAGCTATTATTTTTTCCGCTGTTCCTTCATTAGCATTGGCACAACTTATTTGTTGTACCCAATATTGGCTGTCATGAAAAGCAATTGCCAAATAAGTATAGGTTTTTCCCATTAACAACAAGCCTGCTTTCTTGTCTGAAGTTTGCCATTCGGTTGTCAATTTTACTTTAGTTGTAGCGGTAAAATTTGGTGCCGGTAATTTTTGCAATAATAAATTGGGAACATTCCAAAGATTAGGTTCTTCTTTCTGACTGATGGCAAAAAGTCTCAAATAATCTGTTCCCGGGATTTGGGCACTCCATTTTACAGAAGAATTAGCATACCATTGCCATTGTAAACCCGGTTTTCCGTTTGTAAATTCGTCACTTTCCACCGGATGCATTATCGGTAAATTTTTCCCTATTACGGGTTTTGCACCAGAAAGTATTGGCTCACCTACTCCATTACCGTCTAAATCTTTCCCTATTAGAGGCCAATTATCTTTCCACTGCACAGGCTGCAAAAGCAATACCCGACCGTAAACTCCTTGATCCTGAAAATGAATAAACCATGAATTATTATCCGAAGTCTCGATCCAGGCTCCCTGATGTGGACCATTGATAACAGTACTGCCTTGTTCCAAAACAACTTTATCTTCATACGGGCCGTATATATTTTTGGAACGCATAACTACCTGCCATCCTGTTTCCACTCCGCCAGCAGGAGCAAAAATGTAATAATAGCCATCTTTTTTATACAATTTAGGTCCTTCCATGGTATGATGCTTATCGTGTGCATCAAAAACATTTTGCCCTTCATCCAGCACTGCTGTCCCTTCAGGATTCATTTTATTGATGGTAAGCACGCTGTTAATCCCTGCCCGGCTTCCAGCCCAGGCATGAACCAAATAGGCATTTTCTCCCTCCCAAAACGGGCAGGGATCAATGATTCCCTTTCCAGCCATTACCAATACTGGTTTTGACCATTTACCATAAATAGCTTTGGTTTTAATCATGTAAACCCCAAAATCAGGATCGCCCCAATAAATATAAAATTCACCTTTATGAAAACGTATAGCCGGCGCCCAAACTCCTTTACTGTGTTGCGGAATATCAAACACTGCTTCAGGAATTTGTTTGTCCAAAGCATAATTGATAATCTGCCAATTCACCAAATTTAGAATGCAAAATGGGTAACCCCGGAGTACAATTGAAACTACTGGCGGTCATATAATAGTCATTCCCTACGTGAATCACATCGGGATCGGAATAATCGGCATACAAAATAGGATTTGTATAAGTCCCATCACCACGGTCTGACTGCCAAACTTTGGAAATATAGTTTTGAGAATTATATTGATTCCCAGACTGTTTTTCACTTCCTGACTTACAAGAATATAAAGCAAAAAAAGCCATTACAATATAAATTACATTTTGAATTCTAGAGATCATTAGATTACGTTCTTAAATTGGAATTGATATTATTTAACAATCACTTCTAAAGGATTCGCAATAATTTTTGCCTGCTTGGCAAGGATTTCATCCCATTGGGTAACATCTGAAAGCTGTCCGCTTCCTGTCCATGCAAAACCGGCATAATAAGTCAGTTTAGCTGCAGGATTAGTGACTATCAACAAATTACTTTGGTCTGGCGTTTTAGAATCATTAGCAAAAAGCTTTGTTTACCACTTCAGGATTAACAACGATACCTTCGCCTACAAAGAACTATCTATGGGTTCCCAATGACGAAACCATCCGTTAATTTTGTTGATATTGACTTCGCCTTTCTTTTCATGCAGCGTAATCCCCAGCGTATAATTTGGTATCTTTTTATCTGAACGAAGGCTAATTTCAAATTTTGAAAAATTGGAATCCAAATCCAATGAAATCCTTTTGGTTTCCTGAACTCCATAACTACTCCAGGGTGCATAAGTCAATTCAAAAACCGTACGTAGTGGTCCTGTTGCAATTGTTTTATAACTGATATAATTTTTAGCTACCTGTAAACTGTCATTTTCCCAAATTCCTGCTCCACCGGTACCCCGGCTGGCTCCTACATGATAGGGATCATAGCCCTCACCGTGTTCGATGTGGTAGTATCCCGAACTTTCTACATTTTTTTTATACCAACTATCAATAATAGAATAGTCTACTTTTTTAAGCCAAAGATCAATACCACTGGAAAGTGTACCACCTTCTTTGTGTTGCTCTACCAATTGCTGCGCTGTAGGACCATAAGCCCTAAAAGCTACTTTGTTGTTCTCCCAGGCATAATCATCAATACGCTCCGGAACAAAACGGGAATAAGTTGTTGCCTTACTTTCAGGAACTTTCGCGGTATCAGAAACTATCGAATAATTTACTACACTATTGGCTTTAATGTCTACTTCAAAAAGCAATTCATCTCCTACTCCATCGTTATTATAATCAATCCATTGGGTTCTTAAATAGTCTTTAGCTCCCTGAATTTTAATACGAACATTTTTCTCTGAAGTATTTTTTAATAAACCCGCTAATTTACCGCTTGGAATACCCACAATTTCCTTACGGTTGAAATCCAGATTATTTTTCACCTCAATATTAATTCCCTTAAATTTGTTTTTTACAGAACAACCTGACGCATATCCCAGAACAAAAAAACTGCCTAGAATAACACTTAATTTGGAACGTATTTTTTTCATATTTAGATAATATTTATTTTTTAAAGGAATATGGTATAGCCATTATTCATGTTTGTGATAATTAAATCATGGCTATTTCATATATGTAAATTTTATTTATATCCGTAGCGCATTATATAAATGTCTTTATAACCACCCTGCCCGTTGGGCACCCCTCCAAAGGAGGGGAATTCCGAGCGCCATTCCCC